>NZ_JBLGBE010000005.1:0-81464 GCF_047617445.1 Congregibacter sp. | reverse complement strand
CAGCCACCCCCAAAGTTGGGGGGGATATCTTTTGCGATACCTCGAACCAGCTCGCCCATATCACCCAACATGTCTTCAAACGCCGGATAGACTTGTGCATCCGCCTTAGAGAACTTTGCGATTGCCTTCTGGGCCGCCGCCGTGTCTCGCGGCAGATACATGTGCGCCCCGGGAAGTAGTGAGAGAGAGCCTCCAGGGCGATGCAGCAAGGTCAGACCGTGCTTTTCGAGCTCAAGGTCTGTCATTACATCGCGGTCCAGCAAACTCACAAGGTAAGAAAACACCGAGTTGCGATACCCCGGATGAAACTCCTCAGTCAGTACCGCGCCGCCAATCACATTGCGACGCTCCAGCACCCGTACCTTAAGACCGCCCCTGGCAAGGTAGGCCGCGCAAGCCAATCCGTTGTGTCCCGCACCAATGACTATGGCATCTATAGCTGTATCGCTCACGTAGTACTCCGTCTCACCGATTTACGATGTTTAATCCAGATTATCGATCGGGATTCCCGGCAATGTGTCGGCCAGATCAAAGCCAAGAACTTTGGCATAGAAATACAACTCGGCTTCCCGGGCGGCTATCTGATTCTCTGCCTTTCGGAAACCATGCGACTCGCCTTCAAAAGCAACATATGCCGTAGGTATACCGCGATCCTTGAGCGCCTCATAAATCATCTCGGATTGATTAGGCGGAACGATGGGATCATCAAGTCCTTGCAGAAGCAGCAATGGCGCACTGAAACCTTCGAGGTGACGGATTGGTGAGCGCTCCACGTACAAATCCTTACGCTCAGGATAAGGCCCAACAAGCTGATCCAGATAACGGGACTCAAACTTATGTGTATCCTTGGCCAGTGCCTCGATATCCGACACACCGAAGTAGGACGCGCCCGCCGCAAAAGTGTCATAAAACGCATGTACAGCCAGCGTTGTATAACCCCCGGCACTAGCACCGCGAATAATCAAACGCTCGGCATCAGCCAAGCCTTGCCCGGCCAACCATGCGGCTCCCGCAGACGCATCCTCAACGTCGGTGATACCCCACTGTCCGTAGAGCGCTCGACGGTATTCCCGACCAAACCCCGTGCTGCCGCGGTAATTGAGGTCTAATACCGCAAAGCCACGACTGGTCCAGTAGTAATGCTCGGGCCGATAGCTCACGCCTGCGACAGAAGTTGGTCCACCGTGAACGCTCACAATCAACGGAGGCGCGGTGCCTGCAGTTGCAGCCGCGTCGGGATTCTTAGGGGCGAAGTACACACCGTAAGCCTCTCCGCCCGAAGGCAGAGGGAAGGTGACTTGCTCGTAAAGAGGAACCCACTGTGGGTCTAAGGCCGAATCAGAAGAACGGCGAATGACTTCTTGGATCGTCCCATCGAGACTCGCGGAAACAAGGGCTGACGGTCGATCTGCAAAACCCGCAGTGAAGTACAGCTTCTCCTCATCAAACACCATGCTGCCGTAACTCACCGCACCGGTATCCAGCACCCGTTGTCCGCCGGCATCATCGAGCAATACCAATTGCTCCACGCTCCCTCGCCGTGCAACAAGCAACATTTTTCCATCGGGCAACAGCCAGTAGTAACGGCTACCAATACTCCAGTCTGCGCCCCCTATCTCTACATTCTCCAAACCCGTGTCTATAGCTTTAAAGCTTGTTCCCGTGACGATGTAGGGTTTCCACCAATTGTCACGATCAGACAGTGCAATGAGCGCATTGTCCTGACGCCATTGGGGATCTATCAGCGACTCGCTAGTATCCGGATTGTGCGTAATGAGATTCACAAAACCACCCTGATCGTCAAAATCAGCGCTGTGCAATGTGGTGCTATCCCAGGGCATATTGGGGTGCATCCAGCTGGTGAACGCGATGTGCGTACCGTCGGCGGACAGGCGAGGAGCCGACACAAAATCCGTGCCCGAGAACAATATCGTGCCTTCGCTCTCCTCTTCCGGGCTAAGCGCCACCAGCGTATTCACTGGCTCGGCCAATCCACGATGATCCTCGCGAATACACAGCAAACGGTTTCGACTAATGTCAAAAGTACAACCCGCGTAGCGCAACGCCGAACTTGGTGTAAGGGGCTGCGGCTCTTCACCGACAACAAATCGATACAGTCTCTGATCACTGAAGTTGCTGAACCAGAGCACACCATTATGGACGAGCAGGCTGCTTCCGCCGTACTCCTGCACCCGCGTGCGTACATTAAAGGGTTCGCTCAAAAGCTCTTCTGGTTCTGTCCCGGGCTGCCAGCGCATAACGGTGTTTCGGCCACCCTGCTCCGGTCGGGACTCCAACCAATAAAAATACTCACCGTCTTTACTTACGCCGCCGATCCCTCGACTCCCCTCTACCAGAGAAGCCGCACTAATCGGCGACGGCCAACTGCCATAGGGAAGCTCCAAAGCAGGCGATCTCGGCATGGAAGCTCCGCTATCTGTTGGGGAGTTCACTCCCGACTCTTCACTACAGGCCATCAGAAACACCATCGTTGAGACCAAAAAAACTTTTGCAATCATCCGTCACCATCCAAAACTCAAATCTATTGCACACACAAAAACGGCATTGGCCGAGCAGTGTCGGCGCGTTATAGTTTTTTTTCAAATCACAGCGTCGAATCGTTTAATCTTGGCGTCGTTGCTACGTACACTGTCCGCCAAACCTAAGGAGACGAACATCATGCCACAGGTAGAAGTCACTACCACAAACCACATCATGCATCTTCACCTCACACGACCTGAGAAGTACAACGCTCTCAGCTTGGAAATGTATGGCACGCTTGCTGAAGAGCTTCATCGTCTGGATACAGATCCAGACCTGCGTGTCGCCGTAGTGTCTGCAGAAGGTCGCAACTTCACGGCCGGAGTGGAACTGGATCAATGGGCGCCGTATTTTGGCGGCGGTAAAGGTTGGCCCATCGGCGAAGGCAGAATCGACCCCATGGGTGTGAGCGGTCCACAACACAGTAAACCCATTGTTATGGCCGTCCAGGGCTACTGCTTTACCTGGGGCGTTGAGATGCTCCTGAATACCGAAATTCGCGTTGCTGCTACCGATACGCAGTTTCAGATGCTTGAAGTCCAGCGCGGCTTGTTTCCCTGTGGCGGCGCAACGTTCCGCTTACCCCGAGAAATTGGCTGGGGTAATGCACAACGCGTCCTGCTTACCGGAGACAGGTGGAGCGCCGAAGATGCCTTGCGCTGGGGCATGGTTCAGGAACTCACAGAACCCGGCGCTCAAATTGACCGAGCGTTGGAACTTGCGACCTCGATAGCCGATGCTGCTCCTTTGGGTGTGCAGGGGCTACTGCAAGCGAGCCGGTATTCTTTGGAGAACAATCGCGAGGCCTGCGCAAAGCAGATGTTCAGCGAGCTCATTCCCATCATGAAAAGTGAAGACGCCGCCGAAGGTGTAAAGTCCTTTGTGGAGCGTCGCAAAGCGCAATTCACCGGCCGCTAGACGCGCCTTTACAAACGTATTATTAACTTCTTACTAACCAAGGGAAGCTCAGCTTTTGCCAAACATAAGTGCCAACAACATCACCATTGAGTACGAGTCACACGGTAACCGCGACAACCCGACGGTATTACTGATCATGGGCTTAGGCACACAGCTAACCGGCTGGCCTCAGGCGTTCTGTGACTCGCTGGTCGATCACGGTTATCACGTTCTGCGTTTTGATAATCGCGATATCGGACTGTCGAGCCGTCTAGACCACGAACGAATGCCCAATATCCCGGGGCTCGTGATCCTAAAGACCCTAAAGCTACCCGCCCCTTCGGCATACACATTAGAGGACATGGCGGCCGATGCCATAGGACTACTGGATGCTCTGGACATTGAACAGGCGCACATCGTCGGTGCTTCTATGGGCGGAATGATTGCCCAGCTCATCGCAGCGCATTACCCCAAGCGAACGCTTAGCCTTACCTCCATCATGTCCACCACGGGTCATCGCTCCTTGCCTCGAGCGGACCGAGACGCGACCAAGGCTCTACTCCTGAAACCGGACAACCCAGACGACCACGCGTCTATTGTCGAACGCAACGTTCGCGTGCGAAAAGCACTACAGAGTCGAACTCATCCTAAAGATGACGATGAGATTCGTCAGACTGCTGCAGATGCGGTCGAGCGTGGCGGCTACTATCCCGCGGGCGTAGCGCGACAATTGGCTGCAATTATCGTTGCCAAAGACCGGCGTCGGCTGCTGTCGACCATCGATGCCCCCTCTCTGGTCATTCATGGAGAAGAAGACACGCTGGTCAAAGTCGAGTGCGGTATCGATACCGCCAAGCACCTGCCTGACTGCGAACTACGAATTTTACCGGGCATGGCACATGACCTTCCGACGCCGCTGCTTCAAGAAATTGCAGACGGCATCCATAGTAATGCCCAGCGAGCCTAGGCCCAAAAATGCACACTCAGACCCTTCAGCTTCGCAGTCCCTATTTGATTTTTCTGGGCGACGAATCGCGCGCCACCTATGCCAAAACAGGTAAAGGTATCGCTGACTGGCGCCCGGAACTCTGTGCGGGTCAGTTGCGATTGAGTGATGAGGCGCTGGACCTCAATCTGCCGGACATGTCTGTTCGCGTCGCGGCAGACTCCGGCATTGGCTCGCTCATTGTCGGAACCGCCCTGGTAGGCGGTAGTATTCCCGACGGCTGGCTGGACACACTCTGCGATGCGGCGGCCGCAGGCATCGATATTGTTGCGGGCTTACATACCCGACTAGATAGCATCGCGGTTCTGCGCGATGCAGCAGCCACCGGCGGCGGGAAATTGATAGACGTGAGAATTCCGCCCACAGATCTCCCTGTGGCAAGCGGTAAGAAGCGCTCCGGAAAACGCCTGCTCACCGTCGGTACCGACTGCGCACTGGGTAAAAAGTACACGGCGCTGCAGTTGGAACGAGATATGCGGGCAGCCGGCTTCAGCGCTGATTTTCGCGCTTCCGGGCAGACAGGCATCATGATCGCTGGAACAGGTATTCCCATTGACTGTGTTGTCGCTGACTTTATTTCGGGCGCTGCAGAAATGTTATCTCCAGACAATAATCCCCAACACTGGGATATCATCGAAGGCCAGGGCAGCATCTATCATCCCGGGTATGCGGCAGTGAGCCATGGTTTACTCATCGGGTCGCAGGCCGATGTATTTGTGGTTTGCCATGCGGGGGGGCGCACTCACATTGAAGGCTGGGAGCACTATCCCCTACCCAGCATCGGCGAGGTTATAGAGCGCACGATTGCCATCGGCTCACTCACCAATCCAAACATTCGCTGTGCGGGCATCAGCGTCAACACACTGTCGATTGCAGCGGGAGAACGAGAAGCTTATTTGGCACAACTATCTGTGAAGTACGGACTTCCCTGCGTCGATCCGATGGTGAACGGCACTAGCGCAATCATTGATCAACTTTCCTAATAAGTTCCGAAGCCAACAGGACGCCCGAATCTCATGAAAATCACCGTAGATATCGCCTCCTACCCCATGAAGGTTCCCTTTGCCATTACTGGGCATGTTTTTCACGAAACAGAAACGATCCTCGTAACGGTTGAAAAAGACGGGCATGTAGGACGCGGGGAGTCCGTAGGCAGCTACTATTTGGATGAGACCGCCGAGAGCATGGCGGCTGATCTGGACGGGGTAAGCAGTCGCATCGATGCAGACACTAGCCCCGAGTCCTTGCAAGAGCTCATGCCGCTTTGCGGCGCGCGCAATGCCCTTGACTGTGCACTCTGGGATTACCGCGCCAAGCGCGCTGGCCAACGTATCTGGAATCTATTGGACATCACTCCCCGGGAACTGGTCACCGTGTTTACGATAGGCATGGAAACACCTTCGGTCATGGCCGAGCGCGCCGCCGCCGCAGCGCAGTTTCCGCAACTTAAAATAAAACTCGACGCCACGAACCCCATCGAACGCCTGGAGGGAATTCGCGCGGCGCGGCCCGACGCTACATTGATCATTGATGTTAATCAGGGCTGGAGCTTCGAAGCGCTCAAGGAATATCTTCCCGCCTGTCAGAAACTCGGCGTTGCCATGATCGAGCAGCCATTAGCCCGAGGTGAGGATGCGGCCCTGGAAGGCTTTACGTCGCCCGTTCCACTGGGAGCTGACGAATCCTGCCTGGGACTTGAGGAATTCGAGCTCGCTGCACAGCGTTACGATGTGCTGAACATCAAGCTTGATAAATGTGGTGGCCTTACGGAAGGCCTGGCGCTGGTAAGAGCGGCTAAGGCAAGGGGTATGCAGTTAATGGTAGGAAACATGACTGGCACCTCGCTCTCTATGGCGCCGAGCTACGTTGTAGCGCAGTTTTGTCAGTTCGTGGATATCGATGGGCCCCTGCTGCTAGCCCACGATATCGACAATGGCTTGGAATACCGCCCGGGTGGCATCGTAGGCCTACCCGGCGCAGCACTTTGGGGCTAAGAGGACAGCATCACTCCGCCTTTACTCACCAGATAGCGCATAAACAAAGTCCACGTAGGCTTTTTCGATATCGGCAAGCCCCGCAGCCCCGCTGCCTTCTGCCGGCTCAATCAGCATAATCTCATTTGGTGAATGCGCGCCGCTACCAAAGCCCATGCCCCAGGGCATCATAGGAAGCTTAAGTCGCTGGGTGAACTGATAAAACGGGGCGGATCCGGCAATACGGGGATTCACCGACGGTGTGCCCGCGTACTTTTTAGAAACGCCCAGAGCCGCCTGCACCAGCGGTGTTTGGATGGAGGTTTGGGCTGCGGGATAACTGGACAGTCTGCGCATCACAATATCGCTATAACCATTGGCATCGAGATAGGCGCGAATCTTGTCCATATGCTCTTCGGGATCGATACCTACTGGTAGGCGAGAATCCATTTTCGCGGTCGCCACATGGGGCAGAATAGTCTTAACACCCTCGCCGGTATAACCCGCGTAGATGCCATCGATGTTTAGGGTCGGCGAATACGTAAGCTCCATAGCTCGCTGCTCTGGGCCTGCATCGTCGATCCAGCGCTCAATGGCAAATGCCTCCTTCAGTGCGCTTGTGCGGTCGTTGTTCAACAGTGAGGCTGCGATCAGGGACTGCTCTTCTTCCGTGGGTCCGCGTATACCGTCATAGAAGCCGGGAACCATGGCCGTATTGCCATCAGGTGATGTGAGTAGTGCCAGAGCCTGAATAAGACGCCACACCGGCGAATCCAATGCCGCTTTGTAGGAACCGTGGATCTCTGAGGTCACCGGGCCGCCCCAGCTGCCTCCTCGCGCCTCCAACTCCCAGTAAGCAATGCCCTTTACGCCCAAGAAGAGATTAAGATCTCCGGCAGGTGATTGCATATTCATCGGAAAAATAACGCCATCAGCAGTACGCAGTCGATCCTCATACTTATCGACAATTTGCGGGTAGTGCGGCGAACCAAGCTCTTCTTCTCCTTCTGCCGTAATCATTAGATTCACCGGCAGCTTACCTTCTACCGCGATGATCGACTCCAGAGCGTTGAGAAACGCCCGCTGCGGACCTTTCTGATTCGTAGCGCCTCGGGCCATGATCACTTTGCCGGTCGCGTGGTCGACCAGCTCTGCCGCAAAGGGTGGAGACTGCCAGTCATCAGGGTTCACCGGCTGCACGTCATACATCATGTAGACCATCAAGGTCTTTGCCGCACCAGAGTCCAAATAACCCCACACACCAGGATGCCCATCAGTAGGTACAAGTTCAGCCTCCTGAAAACCCATCGCCCGAAAATCATCCACGAGGAGCTGAGCCATTGCATCAATACCCACGTCCTGAGCACTGATGGATGGCTGGCGCAACCAACGCTGCAGATTCTCAACATGGGCAGGGAGATTGGCGTCGATATGTTTGTAGATCGCCGCGTGATCATCGGTATACGCCGGTATAGAGCTGTAATCGTAGGGATAGCTCATATCAATGGAGTACTGAGGTCGCCCTACTTCCTGTGCCACAGAGTACAAAGGTGAGACGAGAGCTAAAGCAAACAAACCGAAACTAAACGTACGCTTCATGAAGGGAGCATCCTTAAAAAGTTGATGGCAGATAACCAAGACGCAAGATTACCTCCTGTGGTGAACAATTGCAGCGCTGTGATCTGGCAAGCCCGGACAACTCGCTGCGCAATCACACGGCAAGCGTGCGCAACTCGCTACGGTCGCTAAATTGGGGGACGCTCACTTCGCACGTTGCGCACGCTTGCATGGAGCCTATACGCATTCCGGACGCAGGGCTGCGGGCGTTATTTACGAAACGAGCCTCCCCCCATTAGCGAGGGGAGTAAGGATCACCGGCAGCCCGATGATCCTTAAATAAGGAGCTAGTCTAGGCCTGCAAGCACAGCATCGTATTCCGCAGTCAGCTCGGCAAAACGAGCCAACGCCTCACCGCCAGGCTCCTGATCGGCCTGATCCAACATACGCGATAAGTAGCTGATCTGGCTAACAAGCCGCGGCTGCATATAGATGCCCTCTTCCATCACGAGAAGCTGTTTAGCCGACTCCAGTGCGCTGCGGCGATCAGAGTCGTCATCCTCATCAAGTGCTTCGAGTTCTTCCTCCACGCTCTGGGCTATGCGCCGCGCGCGATCAAGAAGCTCAAGCACCTGCCGCTGCAATTGAAGCTGCGCTTGTACATGCGCTTCGCTAACGCCGATCTCGAGCACCCGCGGGTCCATGATTATGGTCAGTGGCTGCGTCAGAACTTCGTCACCCACGGCCAGCTTTACGCGGTAGGTGCCGGCTGCTGCCAGAGCGCCATCAGTGAAACGCTTCTTCTCGTCTTTCTGCCAAGGACCTCGATAACGCATATCCCAATGGAAGCGATTGATGCCCGACTTCACAGTTAAGCTGCTTTGCTTAACGTAGCGAACCTCGTTCAGGGCCATGCTATCGATGAGCTCGCCCTGATCTTTACTATCCATCACGTTAACGCTGGAGAACGCGTTCACCGTCTCGCCGTTGGCATCCACTATCTCGAGCGTAACCGGACCGTCAATTCCCTCAGGGAGATGATAGTCAATGATCGCCGAGGGTGTCCGGTACTGGGGTATAGCTTTGGGATCCGGAGCGTCATAGCTAGGCCGATCGCGATAGCGCAGGGTTGATGCAGGCTCAAACAACACCACGCTGTCAGCCACATCAGGCATCGGTGCCTGACGCAGTGCTGAGATATCGTCCAGCACCCAAAACGCGCGACCCATAGTTGCCACAACCAAGTCATCGCGATGAATGCGAATATCCGTGACCGGCGTTACCGGCAGATTCTGCTGAAAAGACTGCCAATTGCCCCCATCGTCAAAAGAGACAAACAGGCCGAATTCTGTGCCCGCGTACAACAGCCCCGGTCGAACTGGATCCTCTCGCACGACGCGCACAGGGTGGTCAGCGGGGATACCGTTCTTACCGTCTGTCATCAAAGTCCAGCGTTTGCCGTAATCGGATGTTCGATAGGCGTAGGGCTTGGTATCGCCCAGCTGATAACGCAGCACCGCGGCGTAGGCCACCGCAGGATCATGCCGGGACGGCTCTACGGAATCGACGCGACCGCCTTTGGGCAGGCCCCGAGGCGTAACATTCTTCCAGCTGTCTCCGCCGTCACGGGTCACGTGAATAGGGCCGTCATTGGAACCCGTCCAGATCACGCCGGGTGCGATAGCGGATTCACGAATCGAGTAGAGAGTGCTGTAAACCTCTTCACCCGTTACGTCTCGTGTGATCGGTGATCCCGACGCCATCTGCTTGTCGGCCTCAAAAGCCGTCAGATCTGGCGAGATAGTCTCCCAGGTCACGCCGTTATCGCTCGTGCGGTGCAGAAACTGCGACCCGTGATAAACCACATTGGGGTCATGTGGCGAGACCGCTATGGGTGCCACGCGCTGAAAACGATACTTTAGATCTTTAGGGTTCTGACCATACATATTGGTCGCGCCCACATAGTAGCTACGCTCGGTGCCGGTGCTTTTATCAAAGACAGAAAAGCGTCCCTTGCAGTTGGCATACACCGTCGTGTGATCGCCGGGCTTGGGTATTGCCGGTCCGGTCTCGCAACCGCCGACCTCGATGAGCCAGGCATTTACATTCTGAACGCTGTAAGGGGATCGACTGGGCACCGCGATCGCTGTGCCGTTATCCTGCTGGCCCGAATAGAGCCAGTAGGGATACTGGTCATCGACATCTACAGTGTATAACTCGGTGGTCGCCTGGTTGAACTGGCTAGACCAGGTTTCGCCCCCGTTATGCGTAACGTTAGCGCCACCGTCATTCGCCTGAATAAACAGCTGCGAGTCATTGGGGTTAATCCACATATCATGGTTATCGCCATGCGGTGGGTTCAGTTCTTCCCAGTTCACACCACCGTCTACCGATTTAAAGTACTTACTCGCCATCACGTACACGACATTGGGGTCTGTGGGATCAGCCTCAACGTTGCCGTAGTAGAACGGTCGGTTACGAATACCTTTCTTTGACGAGACCTGAGTGAAGGTCTCGCCCTGATCGACAGAGCGATACAGGCCTCCGTCTTCGCCCGGGGCCTCTACCAGCGCATAAACAATGCTGCTATCCGAGGCAGAAATCGCCAGATCGATACGGCCAATCAAACCGGTGGGTAACCCTTCGCTGATTCTGCGCCAGTTACTGCCACCATCAATAGACTTGAACAACCCTCCCTCGTCCTGGGTGCCTCCGCTGTTAATCGACCAAGGCAGACGTCGCGCTTTCCAAGCTGCCGCAAAAACAACTTCAGGGTTGTTAGGCAATAGTTCGATATCGGCGAAGCCCACGGCATCAGAGATACTCAGAACCTGCTCCCAGCTCTCTCCACCATTAATGGTTTTGTAAACGCCTCGCTCTGGGTTATCACTGAAGGCCTGACCGATAGCCGCGACCCAGACGACGTTGTTGTTCGTGGGATCAATTTCTACGGCACCGATATGGCCGCTGTCCTTAAGCCCTATATGCGTCCAGCTACTGCCGCCATCGACAGATTTATACATGCCTTTTCCAGGGATCACATTGGAACGCAGACCCTCAGATCCCGTTCCAACATAAAGAAGGTTGGGATCGGTCTGCGATGCCGCGATGTCACCAATAGACGGTGATGCGAAATAACCATCGGAGATATTGTTCCAGCTCGTGCCGTAATCTGTGGTTTTCCAGACACCACCACCGGAGGCGCCCAGGTAAAAGGTCCCGGCCTCCTGGACGGTGCCTGCCACTGTTGTCACGCGCCCACCCCGGGTCGGGCCAACATTGCGATACTCGAGCGCATCGAAGTTCTGCGCATAACTGGCATCAATCGGAAGCAGCAGGGCTGACAAAAAAAGGAAAGCCGTTCTTTTCACGGGAAAACTCCAAGGCATTGAGTTGCCGGTGACAGTAACACCGGAGACAGGAAGCGACAATTGCAGTGTCGCCATGTTTTCTAAAAACCAAAAAACGCCGAGGTTCAGCTCGGCGTTTTTATTTACTCCGGTGCGTACTGGCGAATGATCTGCTTGCCCAGCGCCATAAGATGCACCTGATCGGATCCGTCCGCCTGCCTACACCACCGTGCATAGTTGTAGGCCTCAGCCATGGGGTAGTCCTCGGTAAGACCGCCCGCCCCATGCATTTGCATGCAACGATCGATGACCGTCTGCGCCATGATGGGCACCGACACTTTGCTCGCAGCGATAAGATCCATTGCGCCTTTGGGTCCCACTTCATCCATGCGCTGGCAGGTCTTTAGCACCAGCAGCCGCATCATCTCTATCTCGGAAAAACTACGGGCGATGTCCTCGCGCACTGACTGATGATCGCTGAGCTTACGACCAAAGGTACTGCGTCGGGTGACCCTATCGCAGGCCAGCTCCAAAGATCGCTGGGCTGCGCCGATCAAGCGCATGCAATGGTGAATGCGGCCAGGGCCCAAACGCCCCTGAGCGATTTCAAAACCGCGTCCTTCGCCCAACAGAATATTATCCGCCGGCACGCGTACCTCATCAAAACGCAGCTCTGCATGCCCCATGGGCGCATCGTCATATCCCAAGGTTGTAAGCGGCCGAATAATTTTCAGACCCGGAGTACCTTTAGGAACCAGTATTTGTGACTGTTGTTGGTGACGACTGGGGTTATCCGGATCAGACTTGCCCATCACAATAAAGATGCCACAGCGCTCGTACATCGCACCGGAGATGAACCACTTACGACCATTGAGAACATAGTCGTCGCCGTCACGGCGAATGGAGAGTTCAATATTGGTCGCGTCGGAGGATGCCACCTGAGGTTCGGTCATCGCATAGGCAGAACGGATGTCACCATTAAGCAACGGTGTCAGCCAGGCGGTCTGTTGCTCTGGCGTACCGTACTTCATGAAGACTTCCATGTTGCCGGTGTCCGGCGCGTTGCAGTTGAAGACTTCCGGACACCAAATCACGCGACCCATGAGCTCCGCCAAAGGCGCGTAATCCAGATTACTCAATCCATCGTGATCTACATGCTCCGCCAGTTTGGGCGGAACAAACATATTCCACAGCCCCGCCTCCCGTGCCTTAGCCTTAAGCTCGTCCATGATCGGTAGATACCCAAAGCGATCTTCGGCGGCATCCAGCTGTTGACGATACCGCTCCTCGTTGGGGTAAATATGCGCGTCCATAAAGGCACGCAAACTATCCTGATAGGCCAATGAAGCCTTGCTGAATTCGTACAAATACCTTCTCCCGATTTAGGCGGCTATCCGCTCAATGATAATCGCTGGCGCCATTCCACCTGCGGCACACATGGTCACCAGACCAAACTGTTGATCACGGCGTTCCAGCTCATCAAGAATCGTACCGATCAGCACAGAACCCGTACCACCGATGGGATGACCCAAAGCCATGGCTCCACCGTTCACATTCACCTTACTGCGGTCCAGATCAAGATCCCGGATAAACTTTTCGGCAACCACCGCAAAAGCCTCGTTAATCTCAAAAAGGTCGATGTCCGAAAGACTCATACCCGCTTTTTTAAGGACCTTGTGGGCCGCAGGCACAGGAGCATTGAGCATTAATGTGGGGGAGTCACCCATGTTCGCCATGGCAACTACCCGCGCCCGAGGCTTGAGCCCGTGAGCCTTTGCGTATTCTGGAGAAGCCAGCAGCAAGGCCGCAGCGCCATCTACCACACCCGAGGAGTTGCCGGCATGATGCACATGATTGATGGCAAGGCCGGGGTACACCTGAGTCACCAACTTGCGAAATGTCGTGCCCTGCTCATCCAAAGGATAGTCGGCGATAGGCTCAAAAGAGGGCTTGAGCGCAGCGAGTCCTTCAAGCGTCGTTTCAGGACGCGGAAACTCTTCACGATCCAGCGCGACGCTACCGTCAGGATTGAGTACCGGTACCAGGCTGCGATCAAAGTGTCCGTTTGCGATAGCCGCCGCTGCGTTTTCCTGCGAAGCAATGGCCAAAGCATCCAGGGCTGTCCTGGGAATATTCTCTAAGGTCGCAATGGCATCAGCACAAACACCCTGATGTGGCTGCGGGTGCATTTCCCGCAGATGCAGATTGCCGTTATCCATAAAGGGCGACTGACTAGGGTCAGAGCCATACAGCGACATCATTTCGCAACCACCGGCTACGACCAGATCCTCCATGCCGCTCATGATCGACGCCGCAGCGATGCTCACCGACGTAATGCCTGATCCACAAAAACGGTCCAGAGTGACTGCTGAGCTACGTACGTCGTAGCCCGCATCCAGCGCGGCCATGCGCGCCAAGTCGCCACCCTGAGTACCGCGCTGCCAGCTGGTACCAAATATAATGTCATCTACATCAGCAGTGTTGATGTTATTGCGCTCGGCGAGCGCTCGAAGAACGGTCGAGCCGAGATGCTGAGGATGCAGGTGCGCTAAAGCGCCCTTCCCTTTCTTGCCAATACCACGAGGTGTCCGACAGGCGTCGATAATCCAGGCTTCGTTCATAACTCTAAACTCCTATTTGCCTTTCCAGTTGGGTGCGCGCTTTTGTGCGAAGGCTGTTGCACCCTCGATGGCGTCCTCACTGGTAAATACATGTCCAACAATCTCTTGTTGCTTTGCGAACATCTCATCACTATTCCAATCTTGTGCACCGGCTACCGCCTTCAAGCTCGCTGCAACAGCCAACGGGCCGTTCGCTGCAATACTCTTTGCCAATTCTTGAGCGTCCTCAAGCGCCTTGCCCGCCTCTGAGATTCGATTAATCAAACCCAGCTCGTAGGCGCGAGAAGCGCTGATGAATTCTCCGGTTAACGCCAGTTCCATCGCAATGCGTGAAGGGATCTGCTTGGGCAATTTGACCAGGCCACCCGCGGCGGCAGCGAGTCCGCGCTTTACCTCGGGTATGCCGAATTTACTGCTGTCAGAGGCCACGATAAGGTCACAGCTGATCGCAAGCTCAAACCCGCCTGCCAGGGCATAGCCTTCTACTGCCGCTATGATAGGCTTGCTGGAGCGATACTCGGTCAGACCGGCAAACCCCCGGCCTTCTATCTGAGGAAGCTCTCCGGTAACAAACGCCTTGAGGTCCATGCCGGAACAGAAAGTTCCACCAGCACCGGTGAGAATCGCAACGCGTAAACTGTCGTCCGATTCCAACTCGTCAATTGCTGCAGCAACCCCTACCGCCAATGCCCGGTTAGCGGCATTTCTAACCTCCGGACGATTTAAGGTGATTATCAGAACACCATCAATCTTTTCTGTAAGAACTTCGTTACCTGACATGCTGAACTCCTTTTTAATTAAAAATTATATGCCTACGGCTTATGTGTCTGATAAGGCACTTCGCAGACCCCCTTGGGGGCAGAACAAATTATCGGCAGGAATTGTGCATCGCGACACGCGCCGCTCCAAGGGCGGCAGCGCTCGGCAAAGTTGTCCGTAGGTGACACGCAAACGGCAGTTTGATTAAGGGTCGTTCGCAGGAAGAGATTTTTGAAGGAAGCGCAGCATATTACCGCCCATAACCTTGCGGATCTCCTCCTCGCTGAAGTTTTGATTGAGCATTTCCTGCGTGAGTGCCGCAAGCTCCGAGGTATCAAAAGGCACCGTGGTGCTGCCGTCATAATCAGAACCCAGAGCCACGTGTTCGACCCCCACAAGGTCAATCCCATAGCGAATAGCACCGACTATTCCGGCAGCAGAAACATCGCAGATCGCAGCGTCCCAGTAGCCCACGCCAATCAAACCGCCACCCCTTGCAATTTGTTGCATAAGCTCGTCACCGATGTTTCTAGGGGTCGGGCAATAGCCCTGAAAGCCTGTATGACTCACCACAAGGGGCGAGGCACTCATAGCCAAAACATCACGAACACTTTGCTCTGATGAATGTGCGACATCGATAATCGCATCGCGCTCGTCGATCCGTTTTACGACATCCCGGCCAAAGCCGCTGAGACCTCCGCCACCCGTGCCGTGTAAAGACCCCCCTAGCGCGTTATCAAAGAAATGGTGCAGGCCGAACATGCGCACCCCCGCATCACGCAATCTGTCAATGTTTTCCAGAGACCCTTCCAGCGCGTGAGACCCCTCGATACCCAGCAGAGCCCCAACCATGGGCACGCCCTTCGCACGCGCCTGCATCACGGACTCAAGATCGTCTCGGCTGCGCAGTATCCGCAGAGACTGAGGGTCTTCTCTTTCAATCTGTGCCAGCTTTTGCGCCTGTAAAAGCGCACGCTCGGTAAGACTAGACCAAGTAGCCATAGGCCAGCGTTGGATCAACGCCACTAGCGTAATATTGTCCATGGCACCGGCGTCATTACTTTCATAGTTTTGACCCTTGGGCGAACGTGTCACAAAGGTAAATGCCTGGAGTGCAACGTTAGCTTCACGGAGCCTTGGCAGGTCAACGTGGCCACGATCAGCGCGCTGGGTAAGGTCTCGTGCCCACAGCGTACTGTCTGTATGTAAGTCACCAACGATAAGATCCGCGTGTAAGGCTTTAGCTTCGGCGGATATCGCATAGGGCTCATGATCCAGCACCTGATTCAACGACCGCTCAAGACGACCAGGCCCTAAACTGAAAACAATGACCGCAGCCGCCACAAAAATAAGACCTACTGTCAAAGCCCATCGCATGATGCTTGCTCCGTTACTCGACTGTGCGAATTTTGTCCTTATAGTACCGCGCAATACGCCGCTTATCGCTTGATCTTCACTAGGATTGCCACGTACGGTGAGCGCCCTTACTCAAAGCCCCTGTTCCTGTGGAAACAACTTCTTGAACACCAGACTCCTTAGCCTAGTCTTTGCCCCCTTCGCACTAGGCACCAGCGCATTTATTTATATCGGACTCATCGAACCCATGTCCCGGGACCTTGGCGTTGGTATCGCTAGCGTTGGTCAACTACAAACCGTGTTTGCGCTTGCTTGCGGTATTGGTGGGCCTATCCTCGCTCGACTGCTCTCAAAGTTCGACCGCAAGCGCTTACTGTTGTGCGTCCTCACAATTCTCGTCTTCATGAATGTCGGATCGGCGATCGCACCCGACTTAATCATCATAGGTAGCATCAGATTCACCGCCGGTTTTTTTGCGGCGCTCACACTACCTCTGGCATCGACATTGGCAGTAAGCCTGGTTCCTGAGGCAGACAGGCCCAAGGCTATAGCAACTGTACTGGCGGGTTACACATTGGCATTCCTGATCGGCATGCCGGCTGGAAGTATTCTGGGTGACGTCTACGGCTGGCGCTCAGCATTCTGGCTCGCCGCGGCCATAGCAGGCGTGGCACTGGTGGTGATTGGCTTGTTTGCCCCTGCACACATTCATGTACCCCAGCCCGGTGCCTCTAGCTTTCGTCGTGCGCTTCAAGGTGAGAACCCCAAGTTCATGCTCATCACCATGCTGGGCTTTGCCGGCACGTTCGCTACGGTGAGTTACATTGGGCCGGTAATCACCGCGTCCACGGGGATTACCGGGTCAGGCATTGCCGCGATTCAAATCTCCACAGGGCTTGGTAGCCTCCTGGGGCTTCCGGCCGGCGCGATGCTAGCCAAGCTCAGCGCCCGTACCGCTCTGACAACACTGCTAGCCGTCGTCTTGCTGACGCAATTACTATTTTCTGTGGGTATGCTCTTTGACCTGGCCGCCTTTTCAATCCCGGTACTGGTATTCACCATGGCTTTCAACTCTGCCGCATTGTTTGGCACCTCCCCGGTTATTCAGACTCAGCTGGCTCAGGCTGCGGGTCCCGCGGCGACCATCGCCTTCGCTTTGAATGGGTCGATGATTTACTCTGGTCAAGGTATTGGCTCGTCTATGGGTGGAGCGGTCACCAGTTCTATCGGACTGGGTTGGACGGGCTTTTCCGGTGCCATAGCCGTCGTTCTGGCGTTAGTGGTGGCACGACGATTATCTGTTTGATGAGGTGAACCATGGCTCTAGCTTCTATCGGCGTCTGCTACTACCCAGAGCACTGGCCGCGCGAGGTATGGGCCGAACAGGCAAAGACCATGCGCAGCGGCGGAATAGAGCTTGTGCGCATTGCCGAGTTCGCATGGTCACGTATAGAACCAAGCCCAGGTCACTTTGATTGGGAGTGGCTGGATTCAGCGATAGACACTCTCGCCGCCGAAAACCTTCAGATCATCATGTGCACACCCACGGCCTGTCCACCGCTGTGGTTGGTCGAGCGCTACCCCGAGATTCTGCCCGTAGACAGCAAGGATCACGTTCGACGCTTTGGTTCACGTCGCCACTATCGCTTCGCAAGCTCGGTGTACCGCGCCGAGTCCACACGAATCAGTCAAGCAGTGATCGACCGCTATGCGACACACCCCGCCATTGTGGGCTGGCAACTCGACAACGAATACGGATGTCACGAGACTACGCTGAGTTATGCCGAGGATGATGAGCGCGCTTTTCAGCGTTGGCTGGAAGCGCGTCATGCGGACATTGACGCATTAAACAAAGCCTGGGGCACAGTGTTCTGGAGTCAGGAATATCGAAGCTTTGCCGAGGTGGGCCGACCCAACCTCACCGTTACCGAAGTTAATCCCGCCCATCGTCTGGACTATTGGCGCTTCGCCTCTGATCAGGTGCGGGACTTCAATGCTGAGCAACGACAGATACTTAGGGACTCCCAGGGATCCGACCGCTGGGTGACGCACAATTTCATGGGCAACTTCGTCGAGTTTGATCACTTTACCGTCGGCGAAGATTTGGATGTTGCAAGCTGGGACAGCTATCCCCTGGGATTTCTCGATCAAGGCTGGTTCAGCAACGATGAGAAGCTACGTTATCGCCGCATCGGTCATCCTGACTGGGCCGCGTTTCATCATGATTTGTATCGCGCTGTGGGTCGTGGCCGGTTCGCGGTAATGGAACAACAACCTGGCCCCGTGAACTGGGCGGAATCCAATGCACAACCTCTGGATAGCGCACCGGCATTCTGGGGTATGGAAGCGGTCGCCCATGGCGCCGAATTCGTCAGCTATTTCAGGTATCAACAACTGCCCCGGGCCCAAGAGCAAATGCACGCCGCATTGCGATTGCCTACTGGCGAAGCAGCGCCTGCCTGGGCCTCGGTTAGCCAACTGGCTGGCGAGCTTGAGAGCTTACCGGCCTTCGGCAGCACGCAAGCACCCATCGCACTACTCTTTGACTATCCATCGTGTTGGGCAAGCACAATCCAACCCCACGCTCCGGGTATGCATCAGTTAGAAAGCACATTTCAATATTACAGCGCTGCCCGCGCACTAGGTTTGGATATCGACATTGTTGATGCAAAATCAAACCTCCAGGATTACAAACTGCTGATCATTCCCGGCACGGTGATTGTAGATGCGACATTTATCGCTCGGGCGAAAGCGGCCAGGGTCAATTGCCTCATCGGCGCTCGCAGCGGCTCACGGGATGAGCACTGCGCACTACCTACTGCGCTCGCTCCGGGCCCTATCCAGACAATCATCCCCCTGCGGGTGGTCGCTGTAGACAGCATGCGCCGCGGCGCGGTGCGACCCTTCGCGTATGCCGGACACACTTTTGAAGCCAGTCGCTGGCACGAATCTGTAGAAAGCACCATCGAGCCGCGAATACGCTGCGACGATGGCGCAGGCCTTTGGTACAGCGCCGGCAACAACCACTACATCAACGCGCATGTGCCTTCAGAGTTTCTGACGCTGGTGATTCAGGAAATCCTTAGCGCCGCAGAGGCGCCTTATAAACCTCTCCAGGAAGGCTTGCGCGTCCGGCGTCGAGGGCCGCTGACATTCGCGTTTAATTTCTCCGCGGATACCCGACGTTTCGAAGCCAAGGATGCGCGCTGCATTCTGGGCAGCTTGGATCTGGCCCAGGGTGACTACTCAATCTGGCAGCAGGCAAATGACTGACTCTCTCAACGGCCTGCTCACCTCTTTGGGACAGGCACTGGAAGAGCGCAGCGGCTCGCAACCGATGTGGGCAGCGAAGGCTCCCGGGCGCGTCAATCTCATTGGCGACCACACTGACTATTCGCAGGGCTTTGCCCTACCCATGGGCATCAATCTGTACACCCTGGCAGTCGCTGCACCGAGCGCCACCGGTGACAATTCCATTCGCATTCTGAGCACGCGTGAAGGTGAAGCCAAACTTCAGTTAAATGGACCAGATCCTCGCACCGGCGACTGGACAGACTACCTGCGAGGGGTGTTGAGCCAATACCGACAGCGAAACCTTCACGTACCGGCCATGGACATTGTTATTGGCGGCAACCTGCCCTTAGGCGCAGGCTTATCCAGCAGCGCATCCCTGGAACTGTGCTTTGCCACACTCATTGAATTGGCCAGCAACCATGCGTTACCCGCGATGGAACGTGCACTGCTTTGCCAACAAGCAGAACACGACTACGCGGGCGTACCTTGCGGCATTCTTGATCAGTTCGCTGTAACCTTCGCAGAAGAGAATCAGGCAATGCTCCTGGACTGCCGCAAGCACAGCATTCGTTCGGTACGTATTCCTCCACAGCTCGTGGTAGCGATCGTTGATTCTGGTGTCAGTCACGCGCTTGCCGATGGCGGTTACGCGACACGGCGTACGGAGGTAGAAGCTGCAGAGATCCAACTAGGAAAATCCTTACGGGATGCTCACACTCAAGACTTACTCAAGCTATCAGATGAGACCATCAAGGCGCGCGCGCGCCATGTCATTAGCGAAAATGACCGTGTGCTGACTTTCGCCGCAGCTTTGTCAAACGATGAAATAGAGAATGCCGGTCAGTTGATGTACGCAAGCCATGAGAGCCTTTCTCGCGACTTCGACGTTAGCTGCCCCGAACTTGATACTCTGGTAGACGCAGCACGACAAGCCGGCGCCATCGGCGCAAGAATGACTGGCGGTGGCTTCGGGGGATCAATGCTAGCGTTTGTGACTATCGGAGAAGAGGCAGCATTTGAGCGCATCATCAGCTACCGATTTAGCGACGCAGGCTTTGGCGTCGCACAAGTTCGCTGGGTAAAAGCCGTTGCGGGCGCGCAAGCATGGAATTGGACATGAGCGACAATCATCCGCATCGCCGCTACAACCCATTGGCTGATCGCTGGGTCCTGGTTTCGCCACAAAGGGACCAACGCCCCTGGCAAGGTCAGGTAGAAGAAACCCCGCCCGAAGAACCCTCTTACAGCAGCGACTGCTACCTATGTCCCGGTAACGATCGCGCTGGAGGCGCACGAAACCCGCAATACACCGATGTCTTCGTTTTCGATAATGATTATCCGGCACTACTTACTGGAGCCGGGCCCACTCAATCGGACGACGCTCTTTTTCGTGCCAGCAGTGTAGAGGGCCGCTGCAGGGTGATTTGTTATAGCCCAAGACATGATCTAACACTGGCGAGCATGGACGAAGAGCAACTTCTCGCCGTTATTAGAACCTGGGCGGACGAAACAGCCTCGCTGAGCCGAGATTACGAGCACGTACAGATTTTCGAAAACCGCGGGGCAACCATGGGCTGCTCGAACGCCCACCCCCATGGTCAGGTCTGGGCTCTAGACAATCTACCTAGTGAAATCATCGTGGAGGCCCGCCAGCAATCTGCCTATCTCGACAAGCACGGGCTACCGATGCTGCTCGATTACGCGCATAAAGAACGTGGCAAGTCCCAACGAGTTGTCTGCAGCAACGATCACTGGATCGCCGTCGTGCCCTGGTGGGCAACCTGGCCCTACGAGGTTTTGCTACTGCCCTTGCATCAGGTAGCCAGGATGCAGGATCTAACGGCCACTCAGCGCAGCTCTCTGGCTGACATACTAAAACGTTTGCTTGGAGCCTATGATCAGCTCTTCTGTGTACCTTTCCCCTACTCCATGGGTTGGCACGGGGCACCCACATCGGCGAGTAAAGAACCCTGGCAATTGCATGCCCATTTTTTCCCGCCCCTGCTTCGCTCCGCAACGGTAAGAAAACACATGGTGGGTTTTGAGATGCTCGGTGAATCTCAAAGAGACTTAACGCCAGAGCGCGCGGCCGAACAACTACGCAAGGTCATGTCATGAATACACAGTTCGTGGTTTTTGCGGCCATAACCGCGGCCATCGCCGTCTTCACCTATCTGCAGTGCCGAAAAGCACCGCGAAGCGGAGACGATAACGCTGAGTATTTTTTAGCCGGACGAACACTATCTTGGTACTTCATTGCTGGCTCCATCACCTTAACCAACCTTAGTACAGATCAACTCGTGGGTATGAACGGCAATCAGATGCTGCTGCTCGCCTGGTGGGAGCTCGCTGCGGTGGTCGGCTTACTTGTACTTGCCTTTGTATTTGTGCCCATCTATTACCATTACGACTGCGCCACCACCACAGAGCTACTGGAAAAGCGCTACGGACGACAATCGCTGCGCTCTTTGGTTTCGATCCTGTTTCTTATGGGCAACGTGTTTTTATATCTTCCGATCATGCTGTACACGGGGTCGTTATTTCTCAAGTCCATGTTCGGCCTTGAGGCATCCACACTGACTATCGCCTGTGCGCTCGCAACACTGGGCTCGTCCTATGCAATCTTCGGCGGTCTACGCGCAGTCGCCGTATCGGACACCCTGAGCGGCATCGGACTCTTAAGCCTTAGTCTTCTCGTGGTCTGGCTCTCTTTAGATGCCATTGACTTTGATTTCTCCGGTATTCCTGCGGAGCGTCTCACCATGATCGGCGGACCGGACTCACCCATTCCCTGGACGACGCTGTTTACCGGCATGCTATTCATCCAGATTTTTTACTGGAGCACCAACCAGACAATTACCCAGCGAGCTATGGCAGCTCCCAACGTAAAGGAAGCCCAACGCGGTGTTCTCGCTGCAGCGGCAATACGCTTGCTCATAGTCCCAGCGATTATTGTTATTCCTGGTATCTGCGCCTACAAACTCTACGGCGATATCGGCGATGCAACCTTTGGCACACTGGTAGCTGATCTGCTGCCCGGATGGCTCTCCGGCACCTTCGCAGCGATGATGGTCGCGGCGGTGCTCACCAGCTTCAACAGTGTTTTAAACTCTTCGTCGACGCTGTACGTCATCGATCTTCACGAACCGTATGTGAATAAAGACGCCAATGTGCATCGACTCAACGTAGTCGTTTCCATCGTATTCGTCGCCTGCTCTCTCTTCCTGGTGCCGGTCTACGATGGCGCCGAAAGCATTATCAATCTTGTGCAACAACTTAACGGATTGCTGAGCATGCCCATACTCTCGGTGTTTATTGTGGGCCTCGTGTTCAGTGGAGTCGCGGCGGGAGCAGCGGGGATCGCCCTGGTCAGTGGTGTCGCGCTTTACGCCATTTTCTCTTTTGTGTGGACGCCCATTCACTACATCCACCTTATGGCGGTCACGCTGTTTTTCTGTATTGCAGTTGCACTGATTAGCAATCGACTCTTCTTCAATGGACGGGCCAAGCTGTCATTCGGAAAGGCGCTGCCGGTGTGAGCCTGAGTCGCCTGGATGCCGGCTCCAGTACGCTGCTTGTTGACTGTTCCGAAAATCAGTTTCAGGTCTGCTATTTAGGCGGTCTACTGCCCCAAGATCTGAATCTCAGCGAAATCCCGCTACTTACCAACGCGCTCACACCCCACGGCGAACTTGATAGCGAATTTCGACCCCAGGGCTTTCCAACACAAGACGGGTATTCACAAGCGCAGACAGCCTTGCTTGCTCGACGCAACGGCCAGGCGCTACTGATCGACTTGAGTGTCGTCAACTGCTGCTCATCACCTGATGTCTTAGACGTCCAACTAGCAGACGCGCAGTCCCAAGTTGCCGTTAACATCTCCATCAAAAGCTCGGCATCTGGTGTCTTTTCTAGCCACAGCACCATCACCAACACCTCATACGACACATCCCTGAATGTAGACTGGCTCGCTTCGATACATATGCCCTTGCCCCCGTCACATAGAGAAGTGGAGCGCTACGGTGGTTTTTGGGCGAATGAACTGCTGTGTGAGCGAGTCTTCCTCGGACAACACTCCCTAGACATCAGCAGCAATCGAGGACGCAGTTCCCACCAAAGCTTTCCCTGCCTAATCAGCGGTGAACACGGCTTTAGTCAAGAACGAAAGCAGGTGTTTCTAACAAGCCTCGAATGGAGCGGCAATCACAGACTACGGATTGAGCCATCTCCTGCCGGGGGGCATAGCTTGCAGGCAGGCATTGCACTTCAGGCAGGTGAAGTCTGCCTGAACCCGGGGCAGAGTTGGAGTAGTCCTCCCGCCCTGTTCGCATTGAGCGAGGACGGGGTTAATGGCCTGCGTAGTCAGTTTCGCCGCTACTGGTACACGCGCAAAGGTTTCGATTCAACACTCGCCAGGCCAGTACATTTTAATAGCTGGGAATCGAATTATTTTACCCACGATGCCAAGAGCAGTTGCAAACTCATGGACGAGGCTCAAGCACTCGGTGCCGAACGCTTTGTATTGGACGATGGCTGGATGCAAGGCCGAGTAGGCATAGGCTGCGGACTCGGCGATTGGATACCCTGCCCTGTGCGTTATCCCCAAGGCTTAAAACCCGTTGCGGCGTACGCCCGAAAACTGGGCATGTCTTTTGGCTTATGGGTAGAGCCCGAAATGGTCACCTTCGACTCTCGGGTCGCTAAGGAACACGATGATTGGGTGATCCGTATGCCACATCGCGATTCGGTATCTGGCCGAAAACAGTACTTGCTCAACCTCTGCCTCCCAGAAGTCCAAAATCACATACTCGAATGCCTGCATCGTCTGATCAAAGACTGCGGACCAGACTATCTCAAGTGGGACATGAATCGCGACCATGCTCAGGTCGGCTTTGGCAGTATGGCAACACCGATAGCGATGACTGAGGCTTGGTATGCCTTACTGGAGGAGGTCCACAGCCACTATCCGCATATCACTATTGAGTCCTGTGCTGCCGGCGGGGGTCGCACAGACGCCGGAGCACTCGCGCACAGTCACCGAATCTGGCCCAGCGACAGTATGGATCCAATGCAGCGCTTTGATGTCATGAAGCATGTCAGTAGCCTGCTACCACCGGCCCTTATCGGGACACACGTGGGAGCCAGTCCCTCATCCACATCAGCAGCTCGCCTGCCGCTATCAACACGCTGCATCGTTGCATTGCAGGGACATATGGGTCTCGAGCTAAATCCTCAGGAACTTCGGGAAGAGGAACGTTCCACCGTCCAACGGTGGACAAGGTTTTTCAAAGCAGAGCGCGAGAGTCTCTCTCACGCAGATTTTTACTATTTAGATATCGACGAACCCAGCCTGGACGCCGTGCTGATGTTCAACGCAAGCATGTCCGGAGGGCTCCTTTTTGTTCTTCGCCGCGGGTACCCGCAAAACGCCCAACCTCCGATAATTCGGCTACCGGCCTGCGTAAGCGGGAAGCAGTTTGATCTAGAGTTACTGAACCCTGAAGATGGGGACTTCGTGCAGCACAGCAGCGCTTGGCACGAGGGTGGCGTATGGCCGATCTCGGGTGACGTGCTGCAGCTCGCAGGCCTCAGGGTGCCCTGTCTTCGCTATGGTCACTGTGCGCTGATAAAGCTCGGCCCCTGGGCATCCCCTAACACTCAACAAAGTTGACCGGCACAGCCAGCACGTTCACCGCCAACCCCCCGCGTGACGTTTCTTTGTATTTGTCCTGCATGTCCCGGCCGGTGTCACGCATGGTCTTGATAACCTGATCGAGGGACACGTAATGCTCTCCTGAGCCTCGAAGCGCCATGCGCGCCGCCGAGATAGCCTTGATGGCGCCCATAGCGTTTCGCTCAATGCAGGGAACCTGCACCAAACCACCAATAGGGTCGCAGGTCAGGCCAAGATTGTGTTCCATCGCTATTTCTGCCGCATTCTCAACCTGGGCCGGAGTACCTCCCAGTGCGTCAGCTAAAGCCGCCGCTGCCATAGAACAGGCAGAACCAACCTCCCCCTGACAGCCCACCTCTGCCCCGGAAATAGACGCGTTGATCTTGTAGAGAATGCCCACGGCAGCCGCAGTGAGAAGATATCGACAAATATCGTTCTCACTGCTGCCCTGGCAGTGCGTTAAGTAATATTTGAGCACTGCCGGAATAATACCCGCGGCACCATTCGTCGGTGCAGTGACAACGCGGCCACCCACGGCGTTTTCTTCATTCACCGCTAATGCATAGAGCGTCACCCAGTCCATGGTGTTCAAGGACGGATCGCCAAAATCATTTGACTGGCTCTTAAGCTGTCTATGAAGCTGCGCCGCCCGCCGACGCACCTTAAGCCCTCCGGGCATAATGCCTTCTGTGCGACAACCACGCTCAATACAGGCATCCATCACCTGCCAAAGCGCCAGCAGATTCCTGCGGATCTCAGCTTCAGGACGCCAGGCTTTTTCGTTCTCCATCATCAAGCTACTAATAGACAGACCATGCTCGCGACACAGCGCTAACAGTCCGTCCGCGGTACTAAAGGCATATGGCAACACAGTGGGGTCGTCCACGATGAGCTGCTCTCCCGAGGCAGCCGACTCGTCCACCACAAAACCACCACCGACAGAGTAAAAAACCTCGCTTACCAAGGTATTGCCGTCGTTGTCAAAAGCGCTGAAGCGCATCCCGTTCGCGTGATACGGCAGTGATTCCTGGCGATGCATGATGAGATCATCGCGATAGCTAAATGCAATGCAATGAGTCCTGAGCAAGTCTAGAGCGCCGGTTTCACGAACCGATTCCACGCAAGACGTGATCTCATTCACATCTACCGACTCCGGAAGCTCACCCATCAAGCCCAGGATGATTGCCTTGGGAGAACCGTGACCAGCGCCGGTAGCGCCCAGAGATCCAAACAACTCAACCTTCAACTTAGACACTGATGACAGTAGACCCGCGTCCTGTAAACCCATAGCAAAACGACGGGCCGCAACCATGGGGCCCACCGTATGTGAACTGGAGGGGCCTATCCCTACTTTGAACAGGTCAAAGGCACTGATACTCACAGGCTAAGCCTCACAGCTTTCATTAGATAACTCCCTGGCATTTGCTGACATCTAGCTGCCCTTGGTGAGAATGTCTGAGAATACTCGAGGATCCACATTACCACCACTGAGTATCACAGCGACGGAGCTGTATCGTTCGTCGAGCTTACCCGATAAAAGTGCAGCCAGGGCTACCGCTCCGCCCGGCTCAACTACCAACTTTAACACCCGAAACGCATAACGCATGGCGGCTTCTACCTCTGACTCAGACACCACAAGCCCACCCGTTAACAAGCGTTGATTGATAGGAAAAGTTAGGGCCCCCGGCGTGGGCGACAACAGTGCGTCACAAATAGACGGGCGGGATGTATCTGCGACTTCACGCTCACCGGACACTAGCGACCGCGCATGATCATCGTAGTGCTGCGGCTCCACACAAAAGATTGCGGTCTCAGGACTCAGGGCCTCTGCGACTAGCGCGCAGCCCGCGGTGAGTCCGCCACCGCCACAGCAAATCAACAAAGCATCCAGAGGCTCCGACAGCGCGGCGGCATCCCGGAATATCTCCAGGCCCGCGGTACCCTGCCCCGCGATGATGTCCAGGTCATCGTAGGACGGAACGATCACGCCACCGTCCCGCTCCGCTAAGGCATAGCTGATTGCCTCTCGATCCTCACGGTAGCGATCATAGGTAATCACCTGCGCCCCTAGCGCCCGGGTGTTCTCCAGCTTGATGGCCGGCGCATCTTCCGGCATCACTATTCGCGCCGGCACCCCCTCAAGCTTTGCCGCCGCGGCCACGCCCTGGGCATGGTTCCCAGAAGACCAAGCGATCACACCGGCTTTACGCTCAGCGGGCGTCAGTTTTGCAATACGATTGTAGGCCCCGCGAAACTTAAAACTCCCACTGACTTGCAAGGTTTCGGGCTTCAGAAAGACGCGTCTTCCGGTCTGTTCATCAAGGAAACGGTTTTGCAATAATGGCGTGCGTGTTGCGCAAGGCGCGATACGCTGCGCCGCGGCCTCGATATCAGCAAAAGAAGGTTTATCCACTATGTGCATGTCAGGACCTTGCTAAACAGGAAGCTTATCCTAAACCCTCTTCATTCCAACTACGAAGCCTTTATCAACGCTCAGGCGACGCCAGTTACTACAGCTCTTTTTCCTCTCCTAAAAAAGGGGCCTCCGAAGTACGATGAGCACTTCCTATCGGGATTTCCCTGACCGATAATTCTTCGCACATTTCAACAAGACGGTTCAAACATGCCTTATACACTGATTCATCACACCGGCTGCGGCTCCTCAAAGAAAGGGCTCGCCCTGCTTCAGGAGAACGGCGTCGAACCTGAGGTGCATAAATACATGAACAAAAGCGACATGCTTAGCGAAGACGAACTGCGTGATATCGCCCGAAAGATGGGCAATGTCAGTCCTCGAGTTTTTCTGCGTGAAAAAGATGCGCTAAAGCTGGGCCTCTCAGATACAGCCTCGGACAATGAGGTGTTTACCGCCATGGCCTGCGATCCACGGCTTATCCAGCGTCCCATTGGTATCAACGGCCAAAAGGCCGTGCTCGGTAGGCCAAACGAGCTTCTGCTGGACATTATCTGATGGTTTAGGCCTCAGGGCGCAGCTAAGGCGCCCAATAAACTTCTGCGAGAGGTGACTGGCTGGCAATCACCGCCGCTATGGGCAGGTTCTCGGGGTCTTGTTCAGCGCGGGCCTTATCCCAAATAGCTCTCTTATCATCTCCCACCAGGTGCACCAGCAAATGCCGTGTATCGAATATTCTCGGCAAAGTCATACTCATCCGAGCATGGGGTGCCACGGGAGGGTCGACGGCAATGAGCGTGTTCCCGCTGCGCAGATCAAGCCCCGGCTTTAGCGTTTCGCTATCGGGAAAGAGCGATGCAAAATGCCCATCGCCGCCCATACCAAGAATCATTACATCAACAGTCCCTAGATCGGCCAAACTCTCGCTAACAGCGGCTACCGCTTCCCGGGGATGAGCGTCTTCGGTCACCAGAGGAACAAAGTTTGCTGCACTGGCAGGACCCTGGAGCATATTCTCTTGCACCAGACGATCGTTGCTATCTTCATGGGAGGGTGGCACCCAGCGATCATCGGCCAAGGTGATCGTCAGCTTGGACCAGTCAATCGTTTTGTCTGCCATGGCCTGAAAAAAACCTTTGGGCGTGCTGCCACCCGACACCACCAGACTCGCTTTACCGCGACGCTCAATGGCCTGTTGCAGCACTGCCGTAACGTCCTCCGCCATTTTTTCGTCCAGGGCAGCGCGGCTTTCAAACTCCAAAAAATACTTATCAGACATGCCAGCTTCTTCCGTCTTTTTCAATCAAGAGTTCGCCTTTTGTAGGCCCCCAGGAACCTGCCTGATAAGGCTGCAGCGTCGGTGCGCGTTTTTGCCAGGCATCGATCAACGCATCACACCAACGCCAGGACTCTTCGATTTCCTCTCGGCCCACAAATAGCGATTGGTCAGCATTTATTGCATCAAGCAAGAGTCGCTCGTAGGCATCAGGAATCCTGTCCAGTTCAGAGGATCCCAGAAAATCCAGATTCAGATTTTTAGTCACCAAACCCATTTTGTTACGCAGGCTATGCTGCTTGGAGACCATCTGCATTTCGATGCCTTCGTTGGGCTGCAAGCGAATAACCAGACGGTTGGGCACGTCTTCACTACCCGCACCGGCAAATATATTGTGTGGCAAGGCCTTGTAGGTAATTACGATCTCAGTGAGTTTTTCGGGCATGCGCTTACCGGTGCGCATATAAAACGGCACCCCGGCCCAGCGCCAGTTATCGATAAATGCCTTGAGCGCTACGTAGGTCTCAGTCTGGCTATCCTGCGCCGGGCAATCCTCTTCCTCGAGATAACCGGGCACCGACTCTCCGCGCAGCCATCCAGCGGCGTACTGCCCTCGGACCGCGTGATCCTGCACGTTGCTTTCATCGATAGGGCGCAGGGCGCGAACGATTTTTACTTTTTCGTCACGTATGCCTTCGGCCGTCATGGAGTTTGGCGGCTCCATGGCCACCAGGCACAAAAGCTGCATCATGTGGTTTTGCACCATATCGCGAAGCTGTCCCACGCCGTCGTAATAGGACCACCTGCCTTCAATACCGATGGGCTCAGCGACAGTGATTTGCACGTGATCCACGCAGCCCTGATCCCATTGCGTGTTGATAAAACGATTACCAAAGCGCATCACCAGCAAATTCTGAACGGTCTCTTTCCCGAGATAATGGTCTACGCGATAAATCGCTTCCTCGGAAAAATGCTCGCCCACCGTATCGTTCACTGCCTTGCAACTCTCGAGGTCGTGGCCAATAGGTTTTTCAAGAAGCAATCGTCGGTCGCCGTGCAAACAACCTGCGGCTCCTAAGTGCTCGCAAATAGGGTCAAACAGCGACGGCGGCGTTGCGAGATAAAACAAAGCCGGACGCTCCTCTGCCAGCACCCCGCTCAGAGCACCAAAGTCATCGGCACTACTGAAATCAATGCGGTGATAAACGAAGCGGGACGCATAACTCTTCCATTGCTCCTCTGACCAACGACTATCATCGACATATTTGCGCACACGAACCTTGATGTCGTTGAGAAACGTCTCTAGCGAAATATCCTCCCGCGCGAGAGCATGAATCCGCACGCCCGCGGGTAACAACTCACAGTTATCCAGGTGATAAAGCGCAGGAAAAAGCTTGCGCGCAGACAAGTCTCCGCGAGCGCCAAAGATCAAAAGATCCATACCCGCCTCAATTGCTTCTACCGTAGTGTCATTCATGACTTAGCCCTAAAAGCCAATACATGGTCCACCGCCTCACGGGCGAGCCGGGTAATCGCATTCCAATCCTGTGCTGCAAGCAGTCCACTGGGGGTCAGCCAGGAACCGCCGACGGTCAGCACTGACGTCAATGCCAGATAATCATCGATGTTGTGCAGACCAATCCCGCCTGTGGGACAAAAATCCACGTTGGGGAAAGGGCCAGCAAAAGCCTTCAGGGCCGCTGCGCCCCCAGAAGCTTCGGCAGGGAAAAACTTTAAACAATCAATGCCGTAATCCAAGGCGCGCATCAGCTCACTCACCGTAGCAACCCCGGGAATAAGAGGCACGCTGGAGCCTACCGCCGCATCGAGGATGCCCTGGGTTAGACCAGGCGTCACGACGAAGCGGCTACCAGCCTCTACGGCTGCCTCAAAGTCGCGCGCATTGACGACCGTTCCCGCTCCCACAATCGCATCGGGCACAGCCTCACTGATAGCGCGGATAGCAGGCAGGCCTGCAGGCGTCCGCAAGGTGACTTCTAGTACGGGGATACCACCGGCCACAAGTGCTCTTGCCAAGGGGATCGCGTGATCCAAATCCTCAATTGCCAGTACTGGCACCACAGGTGCCTGAGAAAGAATGCCTCTAGAATCGCTCATTATTGATGCCTACTCTGCAGAGATTGAAGTGCGCCAAACAAACCCGGATTCTGTCGGGTCACAACGCGCGTCGGTATGTCATCGAGGTAATCGCGAAAACGCCCTTTGGCAAGAAAACGTTCACGAAAATCACTCTGGCGGACAAAATCTAAAATACGCGGCACAATTCCTCCGGCGATATACACGCCCCCGAGCGCGCCGTAGGTCAACGCAAGATTACCTGCCACACTGCCTAGCACGCGACAAAAAACCGCCAGAGCCTCGACCGCCACGGGATCTTCCGCAGCCAGGGCTGCCGCACTGATGTCTGCCGGCGTGGCATGACGATGCTCTGCGCCGTGCATTTGCGACAGTGCCCAGTAGATGTTCTGCAAACCAGCGCCGGAGAGCACGCGCTCCGCCGACACTCGCCGATAACGGGTCAGGAGCAGACGAATGATCTCGATTTCCTCATCACCCACGGGAGCGAAATCGACGTGTCCGCCTTCGCCAGCCATCACATTCAGCTGTGTTGCACTGGGCAGCACACCACAGACGCCAAGACCCGTGCCCGGTCCTAGCACCCCAATGACCTTATCGGGTCTGGGCTCGCCACCACCGATTTGCTCCCAATCATTTTCGGAAAACCTCGCGGCAGCGTGACCGATCGCCTCAAAGTCGTTGATTACCTGGAGACTGGGAATATCCAAACTGAATGCCAGGTCTTTGCGGTCGATCACCCAGTCGCGATTAGTAAAGGTGACGACATCGCGATCTGTCGGACAAGCGACCGCGAGACAGCCATCGATGGGGCGTTCATCCCAATCACCCGAGGATTCGATCGTGGAAAGATACAACTGCAGCGCAGAGCTAAAGGTTGGATGATCTACAACAGACACCGTCAGTAAGTCGCTGATCTCCCCGGTGCTCACATCACCGAGTGCAAAGCGCGCGTTGGTGCCGCCGATATCAGCCAGCAAATGCCAGGGCTTAGCCACTGCTAGAATGTCTCATCAAAGATCACACTGGCACCCGCCTCTGGCGTAGTTACCACTTTTCTAAACATACTGAACAACTCGCGACCCACGCCTTCTTCACTGTCAGTGGGCGTCTTTGCAGGCGTGCGCTCAGCAAGCGCGGCGTCACTGATATCGCAGCTCAAAGTCCCGGTATCGGCGTCCAGCGTAAGCATGTCACCATTCTGTAAACGCGCTAGGGCACCACCCATCGCTGCTTCAGGAGTAACGTGAATCGCGGCCGGCACTTTGCCCGATGCACCAGACATGCGGCCATCGGTAACCAATGCAATAGAAAAACCCTTGTCCTGGAGAGACCCTAGCAACGGAGTCAGCTTGTGTAGTTCCGGCATGCCATTGGCTCTCGGGCCCTGAAATCGAACCACGACCACACAATCACGATTCAACTCACCAGCGGCAAACTTTCCGGCTAGAGCGTCCTGACTATCGATCACTACTGCAGGACCCACCACTTTACGGTGCTCCGGTTTTACCGCCGACACTTTGATCACTGCGCGTCCGAGGTTACCTGTCAGTAGGCGCAAACCACCCTCACTAGAAAACGGCTTTTCCACTGTACCCAATACGTCTGTATCCAGACTTTTATCCGCGGCGGGGCGCCAGGCCAGCTTATCGCCCTCCAAGTAGGGTTCCTGCGTGTAATCCTCAAAGTTGCTCCCCCAGACTGTGTTTGCATCGCCGTGCATCAATCCGGCGTCCAGAAGCTCCCGAAACATAAATCCCGTGCCTCCTGCCGCGTGGAAGTGATTGATGTCCGCCTGCCCGTTGGGATAAACGCGCGCCAACAAAGGCACGACCCCGGAGAGCTCAGAAAAGTCATCCCAGTTGATGACCAAGCCAGCAGCGCGCGCCATGGCGACTAAATGGATCGTGTGATTAGTGGAGCCACCGGACGCCAATAGCGCGACGATGGCATTAACAAAAGATCGCGCATCGATTACTTCGGCTAGCGGGCGAGCATCCCGTCCCTGTGCCGTTATTCGAGTAATAAGTTCTGAGGCCTCGCGAGTGAGTTCTTCGCGCAAAGGGGTACCGGGATTCACAAATGAACCACCGGGAAGCTGAAGCCCCATCGCCTCCATCACCATCTGATTGCTATTGGCAGTCCCGTAAAACGTGCAGGTCCCCGCGCTGTGATACGACGCAGATTCTGCAACCAGCAATTCCTCACGACCGACCTTGCCCTCTGCAAACAACTGGCGGACTCGCGCTTTTTCGGGATTCGGAAGACCGGAAGGCATTGGGCCTGCAGGAATGAACAACGCGGGCAGATGGCCGAAACGCAGAATACCTATTACCAACCCGGGAACGATCTTGTCGCAGATACCAAGGCATACAATACCGTCAAACATATGGTGTGACAGAGCGATACCGGCTGCCTGAGCGATGTTATCGCGACTGAAAAGCGACAGCTCCATACCAACCTGGCCCTGAGTGACACCATCACACATAGCCGGCACACCACCTGCAACCTGAGCCGTACTACCGACGGCGCGCACATAGGATTTAATCTTGTCAGGATACTCAGCATAAGGCTGATGCGCAGACAACATATCGTTAAACGCCGTGACAATACCGATATTCGACGACTCCATGAGCCGGATGCTGTCTTTGTCATCATCCCCACAAGCGGCGAAGCCGTGCGCAAGATTCCCACAAGACAACTGGCCGCGCTGAGGCCGAAGATCCCGGCTGCGCTCCATAAGATCTAGATAGCTCTGTCGCGGACCGCGACTACGATTTTCGATCTGCTCAGTGACTTTCGCTACCGTGCTGTGTAGTTGAATCATATTTTTTCTCCCTTGAACCGACCCTCGGGTCAGCCCGTGTTACGCATGCCGGCGGCGACGCCTGCAATGCTAATCATGATGGCCTGTCGAGTATCGTCGTCAGCGTCTCGACGCAGACGCGCCAAAAGCTCTGCCTGCAACACATTCAAAGGTCCCGTGTAGATGTTTCGCAACTCTAGCGATTCCCGCGTCCAGTCAAGGTGTTCGAGCAAGCTCTCCTGTCCCAGCACCTTAAGCACGGTCACGACATCATTATCTAACTGACCGCGCAACTGCTCACCAATACCCAGTAAATCCGGATTTACCAACTTGCTGTCGTAGTGTGCAGACAGTCGGGAATCCGTTTTGCTATAAACCATTTCTAACATCGACATTCGCGTGGCAAAGAACGGCCAATCGCGAAACATTTCTGAGATTACGCCGTCGCCATGATCAGTCAATTCCTTGGTCAAGGCGGCACCCGCTCCCAACCATGAGGGCAACATGAGCCGGTTCTGAGTCCAGGAAAATATCCAGGGTATGGCTCTTAGGGACTCAATGCCTCCATCCTTTTTTCGACTGGTAGGCCGCGAGGCCAGTGGCAGTGCTCCCAACTCCCCCTCGGGAGTTGCCTGGCGGAAGTAAGTCAGAAAACGCGGGTCGTCGCGAACAACTGCGCGATAGGCATCGCAGGAGTCCGCAGCAAGGCGATCCATGGTGTGACGCCAGTCGGCTTTAGGCGTGGGTGGATGCGCGGTGCGCGCCTCCAGAATCGCACTCGTATACAAGGCAAGGGTTTTGACCGCGAGACCCGTCATACCCAGCTTGGTGCGAATCATCTCACCTTGCTCAGTTACCCGTAGACCGCACTCCAGGGACCCTGGAGGCTGGGATAACAGAGCATCGTGGGCCGGCGCGCCGCCGCGGCCAATGGTGCCGCCCCGGCCATGGAATAGTTGCAAACGAACGCCTGCCACAGCACACACTTCTAACAAGGCTTCCTGAGCACGATACTGGGCCCAAGCGGCCGCGAGTATTCCCGCATCCTTAGCCGAGTCCGAATACCCAATCATCACCATTTGTTGCTCAGGCAAACGACCCAGAGCACCTTCAACGGCCAAGAGGTCTGTGATGACTTGTGGCGCACGATCCAGGTCGTCCAAGGTCTCAAACAACGGCGCGATGGGTAAGGTCTCCCCGCCTCCGGCGGCTTTGAGCAGTAGTCGAACCGCCATCACATCCGAGGCTTGGCGAGCCATAGAAATAATGTAACAAGCTAACGCACCGGGCGGCTGCTCTACGACTACGGAGCAACAATCCAGAACTTCCTGAGTCTCATCACACGGCGACCAGTGCTGCGGAATCAGGGGACGACGACTGGCAAGTTCCTGCTGTATCCAATCCCGGCGTTTTTCTTCATCCCAGTCGACGTAGCTTCCAAGCCCGAGAAACTCAGTGATCTCTGAAAGAGCAGCACTGTGGCGATCCGAGTGCTGTCGAACATCCAGACGCACGAGGTTGATGCCGAAGCAACGCAACTGTCTCAACAAATCAAGGAGCGTGCCATCGGCGATACGCTCCATACCGCAATCACAAAGCGATTGGTAACAAAGCATTAGTGGCTCTAATAGCGCGTCAACGTCCCGAATGAGGTTTTCCTCAATGGCCGGCCGGCCGTCCAATAGCGCTTCCAACGCAGATAACCAGCTGCGAAGCTGACCGCGCAACTCCTTCAAAACTCGGCGATAGGGCTCCCGGGTACCGCCTACTCGTTCGCGCAAAGCTTCGTTGCAGTCGATCATAGACAGCTCTTGTACGAGTTGATCCACGGTCTTTAGGTACAGAGCCGCCGCCTGCCAACGTCCCAGCAGGAGCACTTCTCGAGTCACTTTAGCGGTCACAAAGGGATTCCCGTCGCGATCACCACCCATCCATGATGAGAACTGAACCGGCGCCGCATCCAGAGGCAGGCGTTGCCCCGTGGCGGCCAGCAGAGCATCGTCCAGCCTCCGCAAGAAGTCAGGTACCGCTTGCCAGAGGGAGTTCTCAACCACCGCATATCCCCAGCGAGCTTCATCCACGGGACTGGGTCTATTTTCACGAAACTCGTGCGTGTGCCACAGCTGTGCTATGAGCTCCCGCAGGCGTCGATCCATACGACTGCGTTCATAATTCGTCAAGCTAGGTGACTCAAGCTGCCCCAAACAACGTTGAATTTCTTCGTACTTGTGAATTAGCGAACGCCGGGTGATCTCCGTGGGATGGGCCGTGAGTACAAGTTCAATACTGAGATCAGACACTGAGTTAACAATTGCCTCCTGATCCAGCCCCTCCTCTCCCAGCAGATCCATCGCTCTTGAGAGCGTTCGACTCGCCGAGTTCACCGCATCCATTTCCCGGGACAAACCGTGATGCTGCTCTGCAATGTTTGCAAGGTTCAAAAACTGCGCAAAAGCACGGGCCACCAACCCTAGCTGCGCCGTCTCAAGCCCACCGAGCAGTGATTCCAGCTGTTCCCAACTGGCATCGTCTCCCATACTGCCGGATTTTGATAAAAGCCGAATACGCTCCACGCTGGCAAGGAAGTCCTCACCGTGACTCTGGGCCATGGTCTCGCCGAGCATACTACCCAGCAAGCTCACATTGCTTCTCAGGCTACGGTACTCCTGACCACTGTTGTCCTTAGACGCTGATAGATCAGAACTCATGTGCTGTGCTTACCTCCGGGTAAGGGTGCAAAACGGGTTGCGCGAAGACTTTCTTTAATCGCACGTAAATGCGGTTGCAATGCCTCTCCTCGACGAAGAGACACACCGGCCGCCAAAACATCGAGTACTGCAAGGTGCGCAAGGCGTGAGGTCATCGGCATGTAAGCATCCGTATCCTCGGACACCTCAAGCTCGATAGCGAGGCTACTGGCCTTTGACAGTGGCGACCCTGATGCGGTAAGCGCAACAACGTGGGCGCCTCGGGCCGTCGCCAGATTCGCAATATCCACCAGGTCTCTGGTACGGCCCGTATGTGAGATCATAAAAAACAGATCTTCTTTTCGAGCCACCGCAGCGTGCATGCGCTGCATTAACACGTCGGCATGAGCGCTCACGGGTAAAGCGAAGCGGAAAAAGTGATGTTCTGCGTCCTGCGCGACTGCGCTGGAAACACCAAGACCAAAGAAGAAAATGTGCTGCGCAGCGAGAAGTCTATCGATCACTGAATCCACTAACGCTGGCGGCAGCTGATCTCCCAGCGCCCGGAGGGACAATACGGCGCTATCCAATATTTTTGCTGTGTAAGTGCTGGTTTGATCATCCGGCGCAATAGACGAACTGACATAGGGCAGCCCGAGTACCAGTGATTGCGCGAGGCGCAGCTTGAACTCAGGGTACCCCCGGGGCTCAAACTTCCGACAAAAGCGATTCACCGTAGGCTCGCTGACTTCTGCCAACTCCGCTAAGGCCGCAATACTTAGACGCGTCGCCGCCCGAGGATCGTCCAAAACAGCATCAACAATACGACGCTCTGACTTTGTCAGGCGTCGCGAAGCACTGCCTATCTCGTGTAGCAAATTGCTGTCTTGCGTCTCGGTCATGTCGCAAACACGCTTTTTTGATTAGGCGTAATTCTACCTAAAATTTTATAAAAACTACACTTTTTATCAATTTTGATCTGTTATGCACTCTCTTAATGTACTTTTATAGTCAAAATAACGCTCAGGAGGCGATCACATGCTGCGCATAGCTATCAATGGATACGGAAGAATCGGTCGAAATATTCTCAGAGCACTGGTTGAGCGGGAAGAAGAGCTTGCCGGCAAAATCGACATCGTCGCAATCAATGACCTTGGCGACAGTGCGATCAACGCCCACCTAACACAATACGACTCGGTTCATGGTCGCTTCCCGGTACCCGTAGAAATCGACGGTGACTATTTGAACGTCGGCAAACATCGCATTCGCGTGTTCAGTGAACGCGACCCCGAGCAGCTCCCCTGGCAGGCGCTGAATATCGATATCGTCTGTGAATGCACCGGTGTCTTTACCAGCCGTGACAAAGCCGCCAAGCACCTCACTGCGGGTGCGCGTAAAGTTCTGGTGTCCGCGCCCGTCAGTGACGCTGACGCCACCGTCGTTTACGGGATCAACGAACACTCTCTGCGAGGCGACGAGCGCATCATCTCCAATGCGTCTTGTACCACCAACTGCCTGGCACCCATGGTCAAGCCATTGCACGAGACGCTGGGTATTTTGAAGGGGCATGTGACCACGATCCACGCCTACACCAACGATCAACAGCTGTCGGACGTTTATCACAGTGACCTTTACCGAGCGCGAGCGGCGACACAGTCGATGATCCCGACCAAGACGGGAGCCGCTGCGGCCATTGGACTGGTACTCCCGGAACTGAAGGGCCGCCTCGATGGAATGGCCGTACGCATTCCTACTATCAATGTGTCGCTGGTTGATCTGAGCTTTATCGCAGCACGAGACACAAGCGTGGACGAGGTCAACGCGATCATGTCGGCGGCAGCTAAGGGGCCATTGGGTAGCGTACTCCAGATCAATGAGCTCCCCCTCGTCTCTATTGACTTCAACCACTGTCCGGCCTCCTGCGTCTTTGATACCAATCACAGCAAAGTGAACGGCAATTTGGTGAAAGTCATGGCTTGGTACGACAACGAATGGGGGTTTGCCAATCGCATGCTGGACAGCTGTTCGGCACTGTTCGCCGAGGCGAAATATCTAAAAAGCGCCTAAATCCTTGCAGTCCACATGCCCATCTCTGCGCCAAGCTTAAAAACGCAGGCGACAGAGATGGCCGAGTCGGGTCAGACCAGGAGATGCTGAATGGCCGTGCGGTAATTACGACTGACTTTCAAACGAGTATCACTACCAAGATGAAGCAGGCATTCGCCTTTGGTAAGCGGCGTGATCTCTTGAATTTTATTAAGGTTCACCAGAGTCGAGCGATGAATTCGCGCAAAAGGTCCCAGAGATAGACGATCCGATAGCTGTTTCATGGTGCAGCGCAAAATGTAGGTCTCCCCTCCAGAGTGCACGCACATGTAATCTCCCGCCGCGTCCACCCACTCAATGTCGTCAAGCTCCAAGAGCTGAACAGAGTCGCCCTGCCGGACGGGTAAACGACCTACCGCGTCCGAATGGCTCTCCAGCGCCTCCTCGACAGATAGCCCCTCTATCCTCGTCTGCTGTCCCACTGTTGTAATGGCTCTCAGGAGCTTCGCCTTAGAACCATCGAGCAGACGCCCCCGTGCCCGCAGAAGTGCTTTTTGCAAGCGCGCTCCATCCACAGGCTTCAAAATGTAGTCCACCGCATTCTTGTCGAAGGCATCTACTGCGTACTGATTGAACGCAGTCACAAAGATCACCAGGGGCATGTAGTCATCAGCCTGGATAGATTTCACCACCGCAAAGCCATTAATTCCCGGCATCTCAATATCAAGCAACACTAGATCAGGACGATGACTACGTATCGCCGCGATCGCTTCCCGGCCACTAGAAGCCGCGCCCACCACATCTATTTCCGGGCTACCCGCGAGGAATTCCAAGAGAAGATCTCGTGCCAGGGGTTCATCATCAACAACTAAAACTCGCATAATTAGTTCATCGCCTCGGAATGTCCCAGTGGTATACGAACAGCCGCCCGGACACCTCCCTCCGCTGTTCGATGTAGCTCAAAGGAATAATCATCTGCATAGCAAGCCTCCAAGCGTTGCCGAATATTACTCAGCCCCACCCCAGATGTGCCTGCATCACCACGCGCGCTCACATCCGCTCCTGAATCAGTAACATCAACGTTGAGATGCGTCGCATCACAATAAGCCTCGATCATCAGCGTTCCACCTTTCTCTGACTGCGCAATTGCGTACTTAATCGCATTTTCGACTAGGGGTTGAAGCAGCATACTCGGCAGCAGTTCATCGCGGGCCTCTTCAGTAGCATTCATCTCGACCCTGAGGCGCTCACCAAATCGTGCTTGTTCAATCAATAGATACCGATTGACGGCTGCCAGTTCATCCTTTACCGAGACAAATTGCTTAGAGTCCGAATACAAGGAGTAACGCAGAAAATCACTCAGAGCGTTGATCATTTCTGTGGCTCGTTCATTTCGCTTTGTCGCCACAAGACTCTGGATAGCGTTCATGGTGTTAAACAAAAAATGCGGCTTCAGTTGATAGCGCAGCATTTCGAGCTGCGCTTCTCTAGCCGATGCTTCGGCACGCGCAGCTCGCGCGGTTTCAAAATTTCTAGCCGACTCCATTCGCAGCAAGGCATCGTGCTCCTCCCCCGCGAGTCGATAGTATTTAAAACCGTGATATAGCGCCGTCCAGCACATAAAAATAAAAATTGACGGGAAAAACCACCCTCCAAAATCAGACCAAATCCCCGTCTCGTTTGTCATCCATTGAAAAAAAGCCAGACGCAGAAGCGCCCATAGACCTGCGAAAACCACCACGGCAATTGAAATGTAAATAATCCTGAGGACAAGTGAGGCGTCCCATACGCGCCGGTAAACATAGCGCAGCGGCCACGACACGATTACACCCAGTAGTGACTGTAAAATGTTATGTCCCACATAAGCAGCTTCGGGTTGGTCGTACCAAAGGTTGAGACTGAAATAACTCACAATAGATAGCCCAGTCCAGCCGGCCAGCTGAAACACCCAAAATCGCGCAATGCGCTCTTCGCTAAGATATTTGGATAAACCGCTTTGGACGCGCTGGTTCACCCGGGCAAACCAACAACTTGACGTCTGCCGCACAGCAACGACCAAGCTGCCTCAACCCCAGGGTCTGTCACGGTGGCGTACGAGAGGTGCATTGTCTTAGGATCTGAGGGCATAAGTCCATTCTGGCCGCATACACGATACAAACAAAGAGGCCAGAGTCTAGGTCTAAACCCTGACCTCTATTCAAGAGTGACTGTTCAGGCCTACAGCAACATGACCCGAACGAAACAGCTCGACTACGGCACCGCCAGGGCTCTAAGAGCAGTTAGCCCTCGGCAGTCTTCGCATGACGCAGCGCCAGAGCCTCTTCCATTTCTACGATGGTTTCATGATCTATGCGGTAGAAGAAAATGAACATCGCTCCCAGGACCGCCAGTGCGGCAGGGAGAATGCTAAACATCAGCCGAATCCCCATCATTGAGGTCTCCGACTGCGCTTCATTCGCCACAAAACCAAAAGCGCCCAAGACTATACCCAGCAATCCCGCACCGACCGCAAGCCCCATCTTCTGGGCAAATTGCACCGTGGAGAAAACCAAAGCGGTAATTCGCCGCCCACTTTTCCACTCGCCGTAATCCGCGCAATCGGCATACATTGACCAGACCAGCGCAGGTGTTGGGCCAATAAGAAACGAGCCAATACAGTTAACCAGAACCATGAGCCAGTACTGCTCCGGCGGAATATAAAAAAACGCGGCCATTGTTACGGCATTGAGTAAGGTCAGTGCAATCATCAGTGCACGTTTTTCAAAATGCACCGCCAGGTATCGCGTCAGCAAAATGCCACCAATCATCGACAGAAGACCCAGAGACAAAAAGACGGCCGTCTTGTCGAAGATGAGGAACAGTGGAACGCCATCATCACCCACGTAATACTTGAAGTAGTACAGGAGCGAACCATTACGCACGGCGATATTCATGAGCGTAACAATCGCTGATGCGAACAACACAGCCCAAGGACCATTCGATAACAGCGTTTTGATATCCAAACGCACATTCGACTTAGTGACTTGGGGCACGACACGCTCTTTGGTTGTGGCAAAGGTTACCCAGAACAGCGCAACAGACAGCACGGCAAAGATGATCATAGTGAGACGAAAACCTTCCGCCTCATCTCCTCCACCTAGCAAATTCTTAAGCGGCCCTACAAAGGTAGCTATCAGCCAGCCAGCGGCGAATGCACAGATAAACCGATAACCCGCGACCTTTGTTCGCTCGATCGATGACGGAGAAATAACACCCATCAACGCCGAGTACGGAACGTTAACGACCGTATACGCGAGCATCATCGCCGTGTAGGTCACATAGGCGTAAATCAACTTGCCCGTCTGAGACATCTCTGGTCCAGCGAACATAAAGTATCCGCAAAGGCCATAAGGGATCGCACCCCAGAGTAAGTAGGGCCGATACTTTCCCCAGCGCGTGTTCGTCCTATCTGCAATGAGGCCCATTACTGGATCACTGACCGCATCGATGATCTTTGTTATCAAGAACATGGCGCCCACAGCCGCGGGCGGTAAGCCGAAAATATCGGTGTAGTAATACATAAGAAAAAGATTAAAGACCTGAAAGAAAAAGTTGGAGGCGGTATCACCCAACCCGTAGCCCAACTTCTCTCTGAACGAGAGTTCTTCGGTATGCATAGACAGCCTTTTCTTTAGAGTTCTTATTAAGTCGCTGAGTCAGCAACAGCGGCACTTGAAACAGTCGCTTATGTTCTTGATCTTATGTAGCTTCGCAAACGGTACAACAACCATGCGCCCAACGGGACTCTGATCGGGACAGAACGGACGCCAACCCTCCAAAGCTCACCATGCGCACGGCATACTTAGACATATAAGAATCAAATAATCAAAGAGAGCGTCGCACTGTCCGTTCTGGCGCAATCCAGACCCGCTTGGACCGAAAATTGTTGTGCTGAAAGATAGCAGCTATATCTTCATCGCCGCGGTATCAGCGATGGCAAACAACGCAGAAACGGCAAGCATACAGAACGAGTAGAACCTCGGGCCTCGCTTACACCTGAGAAGAGCTCGCGACGACAGCGGATGGAGAAACGAATGAACAGCGAAACAGCTCAAAAACTTGCCGCGGACGGGGAGCTCAGCGTAGAAAGCCGTGTGGCCGAGTTACTCAGCTCCATGGGCCTCGATGAGAAGATCGGTCAAATGAGTCAGCTCCAGGCAGGCGGTGGATGGATACCTGAAGAGTTGGCTAACGGTATTCGCCGAGGCCGTGTCGGATCCGTCCTCAACGAGCCTGACGTAAAAATCATCAACGAGCTTCAACGTCTCGCCGTAGAAGAGAGCCGCCTGGGAATCCCCCTGCTCATCGGCAGGGACGTCATACACGGATTCAAAACCGTGTTCCCTATACCGCTAGGCCAGGCGGCCACCTGGAATCCTTCGGTAGTAGAAGCCGGTGCCCGAGTGAGTGCTGAAGAAGCTGCGCGCGCAGGTATCAACTGGACTTTCGCCCCCATGATCGACATCACCCGGGATCCCCGCTGGGGCCGTATCGCCGAGTCCCTGGGCGAAGACCCCTATCTCTGCAGTGAGCTGGGTACCGCCATGGTTCGCGGTTTCCAGAGTGATGACCTTTCAGCACCGGATGCTATTGCCGCCTGCGCGAAACACTTTGCGGGCTACGGCGCCGCAGAGGGAGGTCGTGACTACAACACCGCAAATATTCCAGAGAACGAAATGCGCAATGTGTATCTGCGCCCTTTCAAAGCCGTCGCCGATGCCGGCGTCGCTACTTTCATGTCAGCATTCTGCGATCTAAACGGCGTACCGGCAACAGGCAACAGTTGGCTGATGAACCAGATTCTTCGTCAGGAGTGGAGCTATCAGGGTGTGGTCGTGAGTGACTGGGAATCCATTGTGGAAATGAGCGTCCACGGATTTACCCACGACGATGAACAGGCTGCCTACGAAGCAGCAATGGCCGGTATCGACATGGAGATGGCGAGCTCCTCGTATCGCGATCATCTCGAGGACTTAGTGGGTGAAAACAAAATCACCCTTGAGCAGATTGACCGCATGGTGGAACGCGTACTGCGACTTAAATTCGAGCTGGGCTTGTTCGAGCAACCGTACACGGACCCCGCTCAACATCCGGAACCCCTCAATAAAGCAAATCTCAAGGTTGCGAAGCAGGCGGCCATGCAAAGCTGTGTGTTGTTAAAAAATGCGCAGCAGACTTTACCCCTGATCCCGACCAAGCTGGACGCTGTCGCGCTTATTGGCCCTCTGGCGGATGACGGCTACGAGCAGATGGGGACTTGGGTCTTCGATGGCGATGCAGCAAACAGTGTCACCTGTCGACAAGCGATCGATGAACTGATTGGCCACACGGTGGAAATCCACCACGTCAAAGCACTGGAGACCACCCGAGCAGCTAGTGAAGACAACTTTGCTTCAGCTAAGAGCGCTGCCGAAAAATCCGATGCTGCCATCATCGTCGTTGGCGAAGAAGCCTTTATGTCCGGTGAGGCACACTCTAGAGCCAACATCGATCTGCCCGGCCACCAACAGGCCCTGATCGAAGCCGTCGCCAGCACGGGCAAGCCTGTCATCGTCGTAATCATGGCGGGACGACCGCTTACCATCGAAGCTGTCCTGGCCCACGCCGACGCCGTGCTTTACGCTTGGCATCCCGGCACTATGGGTGGGCCTGCAATTGCCGATTTGTTGTTCGGACTGGAATCACCATCAGGGAAACTACCCGTGACGTTTCCCCGTGTTGTGGGACAAGTACCCATTCACTATGCACAAAAGAACACCGGGCGCCCCGCCACGGAAGAGAGCTGCGTCAATATCAACGAAGTGCCTCCCCGCGCACCTCAAACATCCCTAGGCATGACATCATTCCATCTTGATGCTGGCTTCAAACCCCTATTCCCTTTTGGCTACGGCTTATCCTATGGCCGCTTTCAGTATGTGAAGATCACCACTTCACATCACTCCATTAGCTTGGGACAGAGCCTCGACATTTCCGCTGACGTCGTCAACATGGGCAGCCATGCGGGTGAGGAAGTCGTGCAGCTATACATCCGTGATCTGGTGGGCAACGTGACCCGTCCGATCAAAGAACTCAAAGGCTTTCGGCGAATTCGCTTGAAGCCGGGCGAGCGTCAACGCATAAGCTTCCGTGTGCATACTGATGACCTGGCATTCTATAACCGTGATATGCGACTGACGACAGAGCCGGGGCAGTTTCACGCATGGATAGGTGGCAGTTCAGACGCGCCACTTTGGGCTGAGTTTGAAGTCCACGTCTAATACCCGCGAGATTTTTTACTATGAATAATAAATTGAAGAATTCAAATCTAGACGCAAGTGTTGAACAACTGCTAGCGCGAATGAGCCTGGAGCAAAAAGTTGGGCAAATGACTCAGCCCGAACGTATGGCTTGCACGCCAGAGGACGTAAAGGAGTTTCACATCGGCTCCGTGCTCAGTGGAGGCGGCTCCTGCCCCGGCGACAATCACCCGAGCGACTGGGTCGACATGAATGACGCCTACTGGATGGCTTCCATGGAGGCGGATGACGAGCATCTTGCGATACCGCTGATCTACGGGGTAGACGCCATCCACGGCAACGGCAACGTTCGCGGCGCAACGGTCTTTCCTCACAATATCGGCCTTGGCGCCAGTCGTGACCCGGATCTTATTCGGCGAATTGCGCAGGCGACCGCAAGAGAGATTCTGGCGACAGGCGTGGACTGGACATTTGCACCCACGCTTGCCGTGGCACGCGACATACACTGGGGCCGCAGCTACGAAAGTTATTCCGAAGACCCCGCGCTGGTTGGCAGCTACGCCGCACCATTTGTGGATGGCATGCAGGGCGACATGGGTGAGGATGCTGTTGTGGCCTGCGTCAAACACTGGGTTGGCGACGGCGGCACGACCCATGGCATCGATCAGGGCGAAACCACGGTCAGTCTCGATGAGCTCCAGTCCACACACATTTCACCCTATCGACCTGCGATAGATGAAGGCGTTCTCACCGTGATGGCCTCCTTCAACAGCTGGAATGGCGACAAGTGTCATGGACATCGTCAACTGCTTACTGATGTACTCAAAGGTGAATTGGGATTCGAAGGGTTTGTGATTTCTGATTGGGACGGTATCGACTATCTGTCCAAAAGCTATTACGACGCCGTAGGCATGTCGGTCAACGCGGGCATCGACATGTTCATGGTCTCGGTGGACTGGCAGCAGTTCATTCGTAACCTTCTTATCCATGTAGAAAAAGGCACTGTGCCGCTGAGCCGCATCGATGATGCAGTGAGACGTATTCTGCGGGTCAAATTTGCCTTCGGTCTGTTTGACAAGCCACGTCCGATTGAACGCCGTTGGTCAAACGACCAAAGTTTCGGTGGCATCGAGCCACGGAGCGTCGCTCGGGAAGCCGTGCGCAAGTCCCTAGTACTTCTAAAAAATGACAACGCCACTCTCCCACTGCAGCGAAACGCCAGGATCCTCGTCGCCGGGAAGAGCGCGCACAATCGAGGACATCAGTGCGGCGGTTTCACCATCGCCTGGCAGGGCGTAGAAGATAACGACAGCATCGAAGGTGGCTGCTCGATTTGGGAGGGGCTTCAGGATGTCGCCCCCAATGCAGTGCTATCCAATGAGCCTTTGGCAGCCGATGCAGACCCCTCAAAGCATGACATCGCCGTTGTGGTGATCGGCGAGAGACCCTACGCCGAAGGCATGGGCGATGTGCGTCATGGCGATAACGTCATCGTAGAGGCCGGGTCTCGGATTCGCGGCGAGATGAAAGTGCTCGAACCCTATGGCCGCACACTTGAGCACGCTATTGCTCATCCTGAGGATCTGGCCACCATCTCCAACATTGTAGCTAAGGGAATTCCTGTGATCGCAGTCCTCATCTCTGGACGTCCACTGCCTGTGGGGCCGGAGCTCGCAGCTGCCGACGCCTTTGTCGCCGCCTGGCTCCCGGGCTCCGAAGGTCAGGGGATCTCCGACGTGCTGTTTGGCGCTTACGACTTTCAGGGACACTTATCATTTGCATGGCCAAAAGACGCCTCGTCCATCAATGATCCAGTCGCGAAGCCCCTATTCCCATTTGGCTTTGGTCTGCGAATGTATGGGGACGCCTAGCCGCATCATCCAGATCCTGATCACGACAAACACTGGAGTCTGGCAAACAGTACGGGGCTGTGGCCGTGGCAATAGTTCATCGCAGAGTGGCTTGTGCTAGCCTTAGCGGATGACTAAACAAATTATCCCGGACATCGGCGACTGCTTGAGCGAAGGCTGGACGCTCTATCGAAAAGACCCTGTTCTGCTTTCGGGCGCAACCGTACTCATGGCTGTAATTTGCATGATTGGGGGTCTTATTCCCTTCATGGGCGCCGTGATTTACCCCCTCTTACTTGCGGGTCTCTATAGCATGGTCATAAGGCTTGATCGTGGCGATACGGTGACTATCCGCAATCTGTTTGACGGCTTTCAACACTTTTTACCGCTGCTCATTGCCTCTCTTCTTATATCTCTGTTCGTTGCCATCGGTTTGTTCTTATTGGTCCTGCCAGGCCTCTACCTACTCATAATCTATGGCTTCACTACGCTGTTAATCATAGATCAGAAGCTGGATTTCTGGCCGGCTATGGAACGCAGTCGTAGGATTATCCATGCACACTTTTGGAGCTATGCCCTGTTAGCTCTATTGCTTGCAGTCATCTGCATGCTAGCGACTCTACCTTTTGGACTCGGGCTCATCATTGCGGCGCCGGTATGCCTGGCTGCGCAGTATCGCTACTACAGCGCCGTGACGTTGACGGAAACAACGCTCTAGATACCCCTCGCCCGCTCATTGGGTTGGGCATTAACAGACACGGAGTTATTCATGTTCTCACCTAGCAACGTGATGCTTTCATGCATTGCAATGGCCTTAGGAGTAAGCGTCTCTTCCAGCGTGCTTGCGGGAAGTGCGTCAATCAGTGGGATCCAAGGTGACGCCGCGCAATTTGAGTACAACGGCGCAATGTTGCGCATTAACGCCGCACAAAACGACGGCTACGCGCTTTTGCGAGACGGCCATTTCTATACTGTGGGCTACAACAACGGGCAGCCCATGGTCTTTGATGCGGGCGCAATGTTAAAAGGCTTCGGCGACATGGCACCTCAAGCAATTCATGGCGATCTGGGTGCAGAAATCATCTCTTTGCAAGACACCGGCAAGAATGAAGTTGTCGCCGGTATTCAGGGCGATGTATATGAGATTCGCTTTGTTGATGATAGTGGTGAAGAGCGCAGTGAGTCTCTCGTTCTGTCTACCGACAAACGCGCGCAAGAATTTCGAGACGCGATGTTTCAGATGATGGACTTCGCTGAAACCATGACCCCGGGGCAGGCCAAAGCCAAGGCCCAGAGTCAGGACATTCGTACGCGATTGAACAGCTTAAACGCGGGCATTCTTCGCTACGGCAGAGACATGACCGTCACTAGCATCAATGGCGAAGCGGTTGCCGCTGAGCGCTTTGAGCTTCCAGCACAGCCATTGGACCTCCAGGGCCTAGGCAAACTGTTCGGCGGCCAGTAGCTCCCCGGTTTCGCGCGCCATCCATGTAGAGTTCACTACCCGTAGTGCATAACATCCGTACCCGCCAGTGCGGAGATATTGAGGAGACCTCGAGCGGTAATCGACGGCGTCACAATATGAGCACGATTCCCCATCCCCATGAGGATCGGCCCTACTTCCAAAGCACCTCCCCGCATTTTTAAGATGTTTCGCACGCCGGAAGCCGCATCTCCGTAGGCAAACACGAGTACGTTTGCGGGCCCTTCGAAACGAGAGTTGGGGAAAATTCTTGCGCGCAACTCAGGATCTAAGGCCGAGTCTGTGTGCATCTCACCCTCATAGGCAAAGTCCGGCTCCCGGGCTTCCAGTAGCGCCATGGCTTGCCGTACCCGACGTCCGCTATCGATATCCAAATTGCCAAATTGCGAATGCGAACAAAGTGCAATATTGGGTTTTAGTCCAAACCGACGTACGTGATTTGCCGCCGCCATCACCGTGTCCGCAATCTGTTCGGGCGTCGGCTCCGGGTGCACATGGGTATCGGCGATAAAAAGAGGTTCGTGTTCGGTAATCATCAGCGACAACGCGCCGCGGGGATGCGCCCCATCATGGGCGAGAATTTGCCGAACGTAATTGAGATGCCATAGGTACTGCCCAAAACTACCGCACACCATGCTGTCTGCGTCATTGCAGTACACCATGATCGCGGCAATCGCTGTGGTGTTAGTCCTCATGATAACTTTGGCGAGATCCGGGGTAACGCCTCGTCGCGACATGAGACGCAGATATGCCTCCCAGTACTTGCGGTAGCGGGAATCATCTTCGGGATTCACTATCTCAAAATCCTCACCGGGCTTAATAGTCAGGCCTGCCTTTTCACAGCGCCTGGCAATAATCTCAGGCCTGCCAATAAGGATCGGGATATCCGTCATTTCTTCAATGATGGCTTGCGCAGTTCTCAGCACCCGCTCGTCTTCACCCTCGGCAAACACAATACGTCGCTGAGAACGGGCCGCGGCCGCAAACACTGGGCGCATAATCATCGAAGAACGGAAAACAGATCCGTCGAGCTTCTCGCGATAGACCGCTAAATCTTCAACCGGGCGAGTCGCTACACCTGTCTCCATCGCGGCATTAGCAACCGCACTGGCGACCACTCCCATGAGGCGCGGATCAAAAGGCTTCGGAATAAGGTAGTCGACACCAAAAACCAATTGCTCGCCGCGATAGGCTTCAGCTGCCTCCGCGCTGGTGGTTGCACGTGCAAGTGCTGCGATCCCGTCTATACAGGCAATTTGCATAGCATCATTAATCTCGGTGGCACCCACATCCAAGGCGCCACGGAAGATGAATGGGAAACAAAGCACATTGTTTACCTGGTTGGGGTAATCCGAGCGTCCCGTGGCAATAATTGCATCCGGAGCAACGGTGCGCACTTCGTCAGGCAGAATCTCTGGCGTGGGATTGGCTAAGGCAAAGACAATCGGTCTCTGCGCCATACGTCCCACCATGCCTGCGGTCAAAACCTTCGGCGCACTAAGCCCCAAAAACAAATCAGCACCGTCTATAACGTCGTCGAGGGTGCGACTCTGGGTAGCTTGAGCAAAGGCCGCTTTCTGGGGATTCATATCTTCGGCGCGACCTTCATAAACAAGTCCATGAACGTCACACAGCCATATGTTTTCTCGTTGTACGCCTAGTTTCAGCAACATATTTAAGCAAGCGATACCCGCAGCACCACCTCCGGTAGACACTATTTTGATATCTTCGAACCGCTTGCCTGCAATATGCAGAGCATTGGTCACAGCAGCGCCGACTACAATGGCGGTGCCGTGCTGATCATCATGAAACACCGGAATGTTCATACGCTCCCGGCAGCGCTGCTCAACTATGAAGCAATCGGGGGCTTTGATGTCTTCTAGATTGATCGCCCCAAAGGTCGGCTCCATGGCACACACTATGTCTGCCAGCTTCTCGGGATCTGATTCATTCAGCTCGATGTCAAAGCAATCAATACCTGCAAAATTCTTAAACAGTACGGCCTTGCCTTCCATCACAGGCTTTGCCGCTAAGCCACCGATGTTGCCCAAGCCCAATACCGCGCTGCCGTTACTGACCACAGCAACCAGGTTTCCCCGAGCGGTGTATTTCGCTGCCGCCGCTGGATCCTTGACGATCTCAAGGCACGCTTCGGCGACACCGGGCGAATAGGCTCGGGCGAGATCCTGACCATTAGCGAGGGGTTTTGTCGCACGAATCTCCAGCTTTCCGGGTTTGGGATAAGCGTGGTAACGCAACGCGGCTTCCCGTGCCGCCTGGCGGCTCTTCTCATCGTCCATGGCAAAGCATCCAAAAAATCACAGTATAAGCCAGCCAACTCTGCCGCACTGCCTGAATCAGTCCTAGGAAACACAATTTCTGGTCTAGGCTTGATTTGAGTCCCTCGCCAGAGGCGGCACACCAAAGACACACTTAGATAATCATAAGGAATAAGCATGAATACACTCAAGTGTCTGGCAGCAGGTACTGCATTGTTGTGCGTCAGTTCTGGCGCCTTTGCCGCTCATCACGAAGGCCCGGGTAACAAGGCCGTAGCCGAGGCTTGGTTCGAAGCGTCCTGCGGCGATCTCGCAGGCTTTACCGCGTATGTCGACGCTCACATGGCGGATGATGGCGTCTTCATGCCTGCACGCTATGTTGGCTTAGGCTTTACTGTGGAAAATGATGAAGGCGATGGCTTCGGGACGATCATGGCTGTCACAGCGGGAACACCCGCTGCCAGCGTTCTCAAAGCCGGCGATCAATTTGTTTCCGTCAATGGCATGCCATCGACTTATCAAAATCGCGACAAGACAACTTTCCGGGGCCAACCGGGTGAATCGGTCAATGCCGTCGTTATGCGTGACGGGAAAGAGATGTCTGTGGATGTTAATCGCGGCATTATCGCCTCCAAGAATGTAAAGAGCACCGTTTTGAAAAATCTCGGCATCGCAAACGCTGATGACTGGGGCACAGCGGAATGCAGTGTTGTCGAGGTCGTTGCTGAGGGCGATGTGGTGTACCTGACCACGGACTATAGCGACACGGAAACCGAGACGGGGTACCCCTTTACGCAACGCCAGGTCACACGCATGAAGTTCAATGATCATGGCAAGGTCACCGAAGCGACAATCTTAGGTGAGGACCGCTTTGTACTGGAGCAACTCGGCTACTCCATAAGCCGTTAAGCCGTTAAGCCGTTAAGCCGTTAAGCCGTTAAGCCGTTAAGCAAAGCACCATCAAGGCCAGCAGGTGCGGATTGTGAAGCAATTCGGGTACGCTGGCCGACTCCAACGCCAAGTCTGGGGCTACTGACGCTATTCACTTCACTCGCTGGGAGGGGGACGCTCGTTACATAAATAGCGTCAGTAGCCCTAAGGCTGAGTGATGAGTGATGAGTGGAAAGTACGAGCCGGTCAGACAGTCAGATACTCACCGACAAGACTCTCTGACAGCTCATCCATAGCACCTGTAGCCACCACTGCTCCGCGATCCATAATCGCAAAATCATCCGCGACTGACCGGGCAAAGGGCAACTTCTGCTCCACTAGCAATACACTAAGTCCCTGCTCTGAACGCAATCGCTGAATGACCTCAGCGATGAGCTGCACGATATTCGGCTGAATACCCTCGCAAGGTTCATCCAACAACAAGATTCGGGGCTCGAGCACCAGGGCGCGACCGATCGCCAGCTGTTGCTGCTGGCCGCCAGATAAATCCCCGCCGCGGCGGTTCGCCATCTCAGCGAGTACCGGAAAGAAATCGAATATTTGTTCTGGTATTTTTTTGCCACCCCCCCGACGCCCCGCCAAAGCCACACGCAGATTCTCCATCACGGAAAGATCAGGGAAGATCATCCGTCCCTGAGGCACATAGGCAATGCCTTTCGCGACGCGATCTTCTGTCGCCAGCTTATCTATGGCAACACCTGCAAGCTCAATCGCCCCACTGTGGACCGACAGCAAGCCCAGCACGGTATTCAAAAGCGTTGTTTTACCTACACCGTTGCGCCCCATGAGACAAAACACTCGCCCGCCACCGACGCTCAAATCTACGTCTCGCAGCGTATGACTCGCGCCGTAGTACTGATTGAGCCCCCGAATTCTTAGCATGCTTTGCCCAGGTAGACTTCACGCACCCTGCTATCAGACTGCACCTCGTCGATACTGCCCTCCATGAGTACGGCGCCTTCATGCAGCACAGTCACCTTTCGAGCAATGGAGCGAACAAACACCATGTCATGCTCCACCACAACTACAGAGCGTTGGGGCACCAGCGACTGCAGCAGCTCCCCGGTACGTTCAGTTTCTTGTTGCGTCATCCCCGCCACGGGCTCGTCAATGAGCAGCAACATCGGCTCCTGCGCGAGCAACATCCCGATTTCAAGCCATTGCTTTTGACCGTGAGACAGACCTCCCGCAAGCTTGTGGGCCACGGAATCCAACGCGACGGTCTCGAGCAAGGCCACAACCCGATCCCTGTCCGCTGTGCTCGGGCGATACCGCAAGGCTTCCCAGGGAGAGCGATGTCCTTGCACGGCCAACGCGAGGTTGTCGCGAACGCTCTGCTGAGGAAACACCGAGGGCTTCTGAAACTTACGGCCGATACCCAAACGAGCAATCGTCGCTTCATCATGTTGCAGTAGATTAATGTCCTGACCAAGAAACACCGAGCCCCGATCAGGGCGTGTTTTGCCGGTAATTACATCCATCAAAGTTGTCTTTCCCGCACCATTGGGTCCAATAAGACAGCGCAACTCTCCACTATCAACGGCCAGGGACAAATTGTTCAGCGCTTTGTATCCCGAGAAACTTACGCTGACGTCCTCCAGATAGAGAATCACGCCGTGGCGTGTATCAACGGACTCAATCACTACGCCGACCCTCGAGTAGGCCGGCAACGCCCTGAGGAAGCAGTAGGGTAACCAGCAAGAACAACCCACCCAGGGCAAACAGCCAGAGTTCTGGCAGGCGAGCGGTGAGCATGGTCTCCGCTGCGGCGATGATTACCGCGCCCAGCATCGCGCCGTGCAGCGTGCCCCTACCACCCACAGCCACCCAGATCGCTATTTCGATGGAGTTAAGCGGCTGAAACTCACCCGGGTTAATAATCCCAACCTGAGGCACGTAGAGCGCACCGGCCAAGCCAGCAAGCATTGCAGATACGACAAACACCACCAGCTTGTAGCTCGCCACGGAGTATCCCAAAAAGCGCACCCTCGACTCCGCATCACGCAATGCAACAACCACACTTCCAAAACGGGTAGCGAGCATCCACCGACAGCCAATGTAACTGCCAAGAAGCAGTAATGCTGTAGCGACAAACAGGCCGCAACGAACCGCGTCCGACTGCATATCAAAGCCAAGAATTTCTTTGAAGTCCGTTAGTCCATTGTTCCCACCAAAGCCCATCTCGTTGCGAAAAAACGCCAGCATCAAGGCAAAGGTCATTGCTTGAGTCATGATCGAAAAATAGACACCAGTTACCCGAGAACGAAAGGCCAACCACCCAAACAATAAGGCGAAAAACCCGGGAACCAACAGCGCCATGCCCAGCGAAAAACCAAAGCTATCAAAACCCAACCAGTACCAGGGAAGCTCCTGCCAGTCGAGAAAGACCATGAAGTCAGGCAGCTCAGGGTCGCCATAAACACCGCGACTGCCGATCTGGCGCATGAGATACATACCCATGGCGTAACCGCCCAAGGCAAAAAACGCACCGTGCCCGAGGCTCAATAGCCCCGCGTAACCCCAGACAAGATCCAAGGCCAGAGCCAACAAGGCGTAGCACAAGTACTTACCCAACAAAGACACGCTATAACTCGAGAGCGCGAAGCTTGATTCCTGGGGTAATAGAAGGTTCGACAAGGGCACGCCGATTGCCAGACAGAGCAAAGCAGTCACGGTGAATCGGTAAGCACGCTCCCCAGCAAAGGCACTTAAAAAAGACATCAGCTGCTATCGTCCCTGCCAAGACGAGGGAAAAGCCCCTGCGGCCGGCGCTGCAGAAACAGAATCAGGGCAACTAAGAGCAGTATTTTTGCAAGTACGGCACCCGTAGCAGGCTCCAATACTTTGTTGGCAACCCCCAAAGAGAACGCAGCCACAAGCGTGCCCCATAGGTTTCCAACGCCGCCGAAGACCACGACAAGGAATGAATCAATAATGTATGCCTGCCCCAAATTCGGCCCAACATTGGTTAATTGAGACAACGCAACACCGGCCACTCCCGCGACCCCGGACCCCAAAGCGAACGTCAGAGCATCCACCCGCGCGCTGCGTACGCCCAGCGCTCTAGCCATAGCACGGTTTTGCGCCACTGCACGCACCTGCAGTCCCAGCCGGGTGTAGCGCATCAGCGTTAACAAGGCCGCAAACACCATGAGAGAGAACACTAGGATTGCCATCCGGTTGTAGGTCAGAGACAGACCCTGCGTCACCTCCCAGGCCCCGCTCAACCATTGCGGGGTAACTACAGATCGGTTCAACGGTGAAAAAATTGAGCGTACGGCCTGCTGCAAAATCAGACTGATGCCGAAAGTGGCAAGTAGCGTTTCCAGGGGGCGTCCGTAGAGAAAACGTATAACACCCCGCTCAATCACCAGACCGACTGCAGCCGACACCAAAAATGCGGCCGGTATCGCCAATATCAGAGCGATGCCGGGCTGACCGGGCAGCATTTGCTGCAGAACCCATGTGGTGTAGGCGCCCAGCATAATCAGCTCGCCATGCGCCATATTGATTACACCCATCACGCCAAAGGTGATCGCCAAACCCACCGCAGACAACAACAGCACCGACCCCAAACTAAGACCAAAAAACAAAGACTCAAGACGTCCCAGCCAAAGCAAGCGGCTCTCCGCCAGAGACAAAAGCCTCGTAGCCTCGCCTTGAATAGACTCAGCTATGTCCTCGCGTTGGCCAAGCGTCACCAGCGAAGCGCGTACCACCGGATCCACACGACCGCGCAATGTCACCAAAGCGGCTTCGATATCTGTCGGATCACTCCCCGCCAGCGCTTGAAGAGCCAAACCAATAGCAATCTGATCCTGCAATTGCGCAACAGATTCCAAGGATTTTCTAGCAGCGAGGGCCTCCAGGGCGATTACGGTTGGCGCTGCGAGAATCTCGGCAATGGCAGCGCCTCGTTGCTGCTCATCACTGACAGACAAACGAGCTATGGACTGCAGACTCTGTAGTTCTGCGCGCAGGCTGTTGTCGATAGCAATACGTCGCACATCTCGACGTCCTGCGCCGCCCAGATCTTCGCCCGTGAGCACATCGCTCAGCAGATACGCCGCGCCCTTCCGTTGTGCGATCACCACAGACAAACTGCGACGATCCAGATACAGCGCGCCGCGGGCGAAGGCATCAAAGACTCTATCGGACCTATCGTCACCACTGGCGGCAATTTGCGCGAGAAGCTCACGTTTTTGCTCGGTGTCTGCTGTGCCGAGTTCATCAACCCAGTCACGCAGAGACGCGGCCTGCACCGGCAGTGTGATCAGCAAGCAAAGCAGCAGTGAGTGCAGCATCAACATTGCATTAACCAGGACGCAGCGTCGAATCGCAGCATGAAAACATGATGGAAACGGGTCGCTATTCGTTGCTTACCGCCAGGCAGCGCTTTTCCTCTTGCTGATAATTGCCACAGCGCATAGGCGCCCGCCAATCGGCCAAAAGATTCTTTGAACCCGGCAAGTAGTCTGACCAGGCGTCGCCGGCAACAGTCTCGGGGGTTTGCCAAACGACCTGGAACTGACCATCATCGAGAATCTCGCCGATAAGCACTGGCTTGGTGATGTGATGGTTGGCCTGCATGGTCGCCATTCCGCCCGACAGATTGGGCACGCTTATACCGACGATGGCATCCTGTACCGCATCCGAATCCGTGCTTTGGGCCACTTCCACCGCTTTTGCCCACATATTGAAACCGATGTAATGCGCCTCCATGGGATCATTGGTGACGCGATTATCATCGCCGATAAATGCCAGCCACTGATCGATAAAATCAAAGTTGGCATCATCCTCGACACTCATGAAATAGTTCCAAGCTGCGAGGTGACCAACAAGGGGGGCAGTATCTATACCTGAGAGCTCTTCTTCACCCACGGAAAATGCGATCACCGGAATGTCCGTAGCGCTGACGCCCTGGTTTGCCAGCTCTTTGTAAAAGGGCACATTCGCATCACCATTCACTGTCGAGACCACCGCAGTCTTGGCTCCCGTGCTACCAAAGCGCTTTATTTCAGCCACAATACTCTGCCAGTCAGAGTGACCAAAGGGTGTGTAATTAACGAGGATGTCGTCGGGCGTTACGCCTTTTTGCTCAAGATAGGCCTGCAGAATCTTATTAGTCGTCCTGGGATATACATAATCGGTCCCAACAAGCACCCAGCGCGTGACTCCCTGAGTCATCAAATAGTCCACCGCAGGTATAGCCTGTTGATTGGGCGCCGCCCCCGTGTAGAAAACGTTGCGAGACGACTCCTCACCTTCGTATTGAACCGGGTAAAACAGCAAACCATTGAGTTCCTCAAACACCGGTAGCACCGACTTGCGCGACACCGAGGTCCAGCAGCCAAACACAACGTCCACCTTTTCGCGCACCAACAACTCTCTCGCCTTTTCTGCGAAGAGCGGCCAGTCCGAAGCTGGATCTACAACAACGGCTTCTAAGGGTCGTCCCAGTAGCCCACCGCGAGCATTCTGTTGCTCAACAAGCATCAACACAGTGTCTTTTAGCGTCGTCTCGCTGATTGCCATGGTCCCGGACAAGGAGTGCAGCACGCCGACCCGAATAGGCTCCGGGTCCTGACTGCGAGCACCAAAAGAGATCAGACATAACACTAAGCCCAGGGTCAGGGTCAGGCAGTGAAGGCTGCCAGCTGCGAAAAACCTGCGAAGGTGCCAATTCATTAACGGTTTCTCCATGAGATATCCAGCGTATCCACAAAGCTCTGCAAAAGCCGAGCCACCGTTAGCAGGCACTAGCCATCACGGCTGGGAATCGACACGGAAGACTGCTGCACCAATTTCCAGCAAAACGCCCGGGGTGCGCACAAAAACCGTGCATGGGAGTTTCTAATCTGGGTCAATCCTGAGCGGGTACTTCGCGCGCTTTGCCTCGATAAACGCAGCAACCGCTTCCGACACCGCTGCGGCCTGGTAGTCCGCCATCACCTGATCGCTCACGCGCTCAAACGACAACAGTGCTGGCTGCTCACGCCGCACGACGCGAAAGTAGTGCCAGCCCTCAGGAGATTGATAAGGTCCTTGCCAATCACCCATCGATAGGTCTTCGAGCACCGCCAATAACGATTGTCCAAACAAGCCCCGAATCATACTCACGCCATAATCCGGAAAGTCCTTACCCTGCCGTGGCACAGCATCGCTTATTGCATCACCCTGCTTCAGCTGAGCTCTCAGTTCATCGGGGTTTTCAGGTGCAGCGCGGAACAAGCGCTGACTAAAACTAATAGTGGCTTCGCTATAGTAGCGATCGATGTTGTCCGTATAGAAGTTGACGAGGTCTTTACCTGAAGGCTCCGGAAGCTCACCCGTGACCTGCTGCTGCATGAGTTCAATAATCAACTCGCGGACACTGAGATCGCTCTGATAGAGCTCTCGACTGAGACCCTCGCGAAACAACAGTTCGCGCTGATAATAATCTTCGACAATTCGCCGAACGTCACTGGTATCCGCCGATCGTCCCGTAAGCATTTCCCATTCGCTCACCAACAGTGCCTGAGCACCCTTGCTGAGCAAAACGGGCGCTGCCTCCTCCCGCTGCAACAGGCCGAAAACCACAAATAGCGACGCACCCAATGCAAAAAATGCCAGCACTGGATCCCTAAGCAATCGGCTTATAAGACCTCCATTACTCATTGTGCACTCAGCGCCTCAGACGAAAATCTCCGTCATCTAAGGCCGGGGGCGACCATACCCGGGGTCGATCTCTTCCGCGTCACCGGCCTTGAGTCCTCGCTTACCAGACTTAGGTTGCTGATCTTCAGTAGACAAGTCAGAGAGATAAGATCCATCTGTTATGCCCATTTTACGCATGGCTATACCCGTCAAGCAGGCGTGCATGATGTAGTTAGCATTCAGTGCCGAGCGATAGGTGTTATCGAGCAACGGGTCCAGCTCCACAATTTCGAAGCCAATCATTTCGCTCTCGGTGCACAGCGCCCGAACGATGGGAATGGCTTCACGCATGGTTAGTCCACCAGGAACGGGGGTACCCGTGCCGGGAACAAAAGCGGGATCCAAGACGTCGACATCAAAGGATATAAACAGCTTCTCGGTGCCTTCTCTAGCCTCGCGAAGTGCGTCTTCCATGACTTCTTTCCAGCCTTTCTTCTCTATCTCAGCCATAGGGTGATAACGCATTCCGTTATTGCGCATCCATTCAAAACCCCAATCGCCGGGCCAGGGCCCGCGCAGACCCACCTGAATAAAGTTTTCTGCTTTTACATGGCCTTCCTTGATCGCTCGGTACACAGGCTGACCGTGGGTAATGTAATGCGCTTGCCCCTTGCCCGCGTCAAAGTGGGAATCGAAGTGCACAACGCCAAAACTACCCTTTCCATGCACATCGGCGAGCCCCGCGATGTCCGGATATTCCAAGGAGTGATCACCCCCCACAATGAAAGGTATGGCTCCGGTCTTGGCGATTTCGGCGATGCGCTCCCGCACGTGATGCACACTGATTTCGGTGCTCATATTGTCGATGGCGATATCACCGTAATCCACAATACTCAGTACTTTACTCGGGTTGACCATGGTCGCCATGTCATTACCTGCTTGGTAGTAACCGCTGCGCATGGCCTGAGGCCCAAAGCGCTGGCCCCGATAGTAGGTCCCCATATCAAGGGGCGCGCCGACGATGGCTACCTCTACGTCACCGGCGATCAAATCCTCAGGGTAAATTGCCAAGGGAGCGCCCGCAAAAGTTTGCACACCCCCGCGCGAGCCCTCCGCGTAATAGCTTAGATTGATAGGTCCGGGCTCTCGCTGGGTCGCCAACACTCGGGGATTCATGAGTTTCCAACCATTAAAATCCTCTGCCTCGATGTTCAAAGGAATAGAGGCCATGTCTGTTTCGGGATTGAACTTGCTGGCGCTTTCAAGATATTGCATGGCGTCTACAAAGGCTTCTAACTCCTCGGCACTCTTGCCCCGAAGACGCACAAACAGTTTCTCCCAGGTCCCCGCAAAGCCCTCGCCTTCCTCCATAAGGTACTCGCGCTTCTCAACAGACAAGGCATCGAACGTGGCTTCGAGCTCCTGGGGAATCTCGGGCATATCTTGTTTTGCCATGAGCGGAGCAATGCCCAACGACATGAGCAATGTGGCAACAAGGACGGGTTTTACGGGGTGCATCATACGTTGATCCTTAAAAAGGGAATCGCAACACTCCGGTTGCAGCAACCATATCCACCGGAAACATAGCAATTAGCGTGCCCGTTCAATACCTTCGCGCAACCAACGGGTCAATGCATATCGATGGATGGACACTTTGCCACAAGAACAGGCCCGATGGCGTCAAAAGGCCAGCGACTCCTGCACGGGACTCGACTCTGCAACGCCTTCCGGGTCGTGAATCAGCCCCCCCGGAGATGATTCAAGTCCCGACAAAGTGAGCCCCAGTAAACGCACTCCTTTGACTACCGGGAGCAGGGCTTCTAACAATTCCCGGGAGAGACGCTCAAAATCAGCGCGAGTCTGAACAGGAGGGCTTACCGAGCGCGCTCGGGTTATCTGCTGAAAGTCCGCGTACTTTACTTTTAAAGTAACCGTCTTTCCCTGCGTACTGTTTTGATCTATACGCTCCCAGACAATATCGATGATGTGCTCCAGAGCATTGCGCAGGTCATCGTCAACAATCAAATCCTCAGCATAAGTGCGCTCGCCTCCGATAGACTTCCGCTCACGATCCGGGCGCACAGAACGATAGTCTTCGCCGCGACTGGCTCGGTACAAATACTGGGCCGACTTGCCAAAATGCTGTTCCAGAAAAATCAGGGACTGAGCGCGTATATCGGCACCAGTATGAATACCCAGTGCCGACATGCGCTCCGCAGTTCTGGGACCCACGCCATAGAAACGCCGAGCCGGCAGGGTCGCGACAAAATCAGCTCCCTCTCCGGGCCTCACCACAAACACACCATCCGGTTTGTTTTGGTCCGACGCCACCTTGGCAATGAACTTGTTATAGCTCACTCCCGCACTGGCCGTTAAAAAGAGCTCATTACGGATATCTCGGCGGATAGCTTCTGCGATTGCTGTAGCGCTACCGATGCCCGCGGTATCAGCCGTGACATCCAAGTAGGCTTCGTCCAGCGATAGCGGCTCAATAAGGTCCGTATAGCGAGCAAATATTTCGTGCAATTGCTTGGACACTGATCGATACACGTCAAAGCGAGGCTTTACGAATAATAGTTGAGGACAGCGGCGCCGAGCGGTAACGCCGGGCATAGCCGACTTTACCCCAAACTTTCGCGCCTCGTAGCTGGCCGCAGCCACAACACCCCGTTTGGCCGAGCCCCCTACAGCGAGGGGTTTGTCCCGCAACGTAGGATCATCGCGCTGTTCCACGCTGGCATAGAAAGCATCCATGTCGACATGGATGATCTTGCGAGCGCTAGGAGACGAGTCTTCGGTCATTGGGACGATACTAGAAAGCTCGTGGACGTCCGGCAAGCACCTTCGGACAGCTTTAGCCCTATAAGCGAAAATTACCTGGAGAGAATTGGCATGCGGGGCAGGTCAGGGTGGCTTAACGCATCCTGGAAAAAGAGTCGCCTATCCGTCCTGAACTATGAATCAAAGCCTCGAAACACTCGAACTCTGGCTGGCCCAATGGATGGGCAATGCCTTTTGAGTGAACATTGCATCCCGCGCAGGCGCGCTCCTGCTCGTATCGTTCATGATATGGGTAGCCTGGCGATGACTCGATCGCTGGCGGAAAGGCGTTCATCGCTGGATCGATGCGGAGAGTTCCGGCGCGCGAGCCCTCACCGTGCAAGATCACAAATCTTTACCAAGAGAGAACTCGCACGTGCACTGCACAGCGTTGTAAACGGCGTTTGGCGCTTACTGCGAGCCATTCTGCTAATCAGTTGGCTGAACCTTGTATTCACACAGTTCCCATGGAGCCGGGATCTTGCCGTCAATATTATCGGCTTTGTTTTTGCGTAGTTCGGCATCATTCTTGCCTCAATACTTTGCCTGACTTTTATCCCGGCGGGGCAGACACCAGTTAGGGCCTATCTCGCCTACTGATCATCGCCATCACTCTGGTCATCGTGTTCCCTTATGTCCCCGGCTCCAGCAGCCCCGCTTTCCAGGGTCTATCCATATTCTTTGCGGTAATCGTTTCTCTGGGCTCGACGTCGGCCGGGGCAAATGTGATGTCGGGCATTGTGGTCAGCTATACCCGTGGATTTAAAGTTGGTGATCGGGTGCGTATTGCAGATACCGAGGGCGACGTGATTGAGCGAAGTGCTTTTGTGACGCGTATCCGCATGCCAGAAAATGAAGAAGTCCCTGTACCTAACGCCATTGTCATGAACAACCACATTGTCAACTTTAGTGCGCAGGCCAAAGAAGCGGGCGCTCTCTTGCACACAACGGTGACCATTGGTTACGACGTCGCGTGGACGCGGGTGCATCAACTGCGTTGTAAAGCTGCCAGTGTCGCCACACATGTCTTGGAGGAGCCTCCCCGTTTGTTTTGCAAACCAGTCTGGATGACAACTATGTCGCTTACGAGCTTAACGCCTATATCCGCAATCCTTCCGCCAAGCAGCCGATAGCGTCGGAAATGCACTCGCATATACAAGACATCATTCGAAAAGATAACATTGAGATTCTTTCGCCGCATTACAGAGCGAATCGTGACGGAACGGCAATAGCGATACCCGCGCCCGCCGAAGGCAGTAACTGATCAACAAATAAGCTAGCCTACGTAGCTTCTTAGGCTTTCTTTTGCTTATCAACCGATGGAGACACATCGTGGTTCACACTGATATCCATAACAAACGCGCAATTTTTGGCCAAGTCGCCACCACCCTAGGCATCTGTCTGGGACTGGCCGTCGCTGCTGTAACACCCACATTCGCGCAAAGCACCGCAAAGCCTGTGCTTCACGGTCGACATTGGGCGGCAGTCACCGGTAAGCCCCTCGCCGCGAGTGCTGGCGCCATGATGTTCGCTCGGGGTGGCAACGCTGTTGATGCGGCATGTGCGATGCTAGGCGCGACATCCACCATGTGGGATACGCTGGGCTGGGGCGGAGAGACGCAGGCCCTGATCTACAACCCCGAGACCGGAAAAGTCCTGGGCATTAATGCCCTCGGCGTTGCCCCCACCGGCGCGACACCCGAGTTCTTTCGCGAAAAAGGCATGGTGTACCCCCCGGAGTACGGCCCCTTAGCAGCAGTCACTCCAGGAACCCCCGGCGGGCTTATGGTTATGCTCGCGGAGTACGGTCGCCTGAGCCTCGCCGAAGTGTTAGCGCCTTCTATGCAAATGGCTGAGGGCTATCCGATTGAAGGCGTGCAGGCGGATAACATCGAAGGCCGTCGAGACATTATTTCGCAGTGGCCAGATTCCAAGCGTGTGTTCCTGCCTCATCTGGACGACAGTAATCCGGAGCAGCGCGCCGCGCCGGTCGGCGGCGAGATATTCAAGCAACTAGAGCTACTGGCAACACTGCAAAAACTGGTAGACGCTGAAGCCGAGGCTCTCGCCGCAGGAAAATCCCGTAAGGAGGCTATTTATGCGGCCTATGAGCGCTTTTATCGCGGCGACATTGCAAAGGAAATAGTCCGCGCGACCCGCGAGCAAGGCGGTCTGTTCACCGAAGAAGACCTCGCCCACTGGGAGGTCCACATCGAAGAGCCTGTGAGCACCAACTACAAGGGGATCGATGTCTACAAGCTCACTACCTGGGTACAGGGTCCGGCGATGCTCCAGGCCCTGAACATTCTCGAACCCTATGACCTGAAAGCGATGGGCTACAACAGCGCCAACTACATTCACACGCTGTACCAAACCATGAATCTGGCTTTTGCAGATCGCGATTTCTACTACGGTGACCCCTACTTCCCTCCGGCAGAACCTATCGAAGGTTTGTTAAGCAAAGAATATGCTGCCCAGCGCCGTGCACTCATCAAGCCCGAGAAAAATGACGTTACGGCCAGACCCGGCGACCCCTATCCCTTCCAGGGCGATAAAAACCCCTTTGGCAAGCTTTTGGAAGAGTGGTCGCCCATTCCTCCCTCAGCCACGGCCGATGGTTCGGACGGATTTCAGCAAGCCGGCGCAGATCATGACGATGGCTTCATTGCCGGCACGACCTCCATCCAAGCGGCAGATGCCGAAGGCTGGGTCGTATCGATAACGCCCTCGGGTGGCTGGATACCTGCCTTCATCGCGGGCGACAGTGGGGTGGGCCTCAGTCAGCGTATGCAGAGCTTTGTCCTGGATGAGCGCATCAACCCCTTCAATGTCGTCGCGCCGGGCAAGCGTCCTCGCGCCACGCTGACCCCCAGCCTGGCACTCAAAGACGGAGAGCCGATCATGGCGTTCTCAGTACAGGGCGGAGACACGCAGGATCAAAATCTGCTGCAGTTCTTTTTGAACGTGGTTGAGTTTGGCATGAATGTGCAGCAGGCCGCCGAAGCACACAACGTAACGAGCTACCAGATGCAAAGCTCCTTTGGTGCGCATGTCAGCGAGCCTGGTCGTCTGGACGTGACACGCCAATTACCGCCCTATACACGGGACCGTCTTAAGGAGATGGGCTATAACGTTGAAGTCGTCGACCGCACCTACAGCCCCATTACAGCGATTCTGATTGACCCCAAGCAGGGAACCTTCCAGGGCGGCGCCAGTGACTATGGAGATGACTACGGCATCGCTTGGTAGTACAGACCTTCTATCGCTGTATTTGACTGTCGGTTAGCGCTCGCGACTTTTCCTTGCGAGCGCCAGCGGATCGGTCTCTACTGCTGCCCGTCGAACTTCGTACAGCTGCAAGAGACGCTCGCGGACCGCAGACTCAGACTCGAGCAGGTTGTTAAGTTCGTACCAGTCGCTCGCCAGATCAAATAAGTGTCGGGGCACGCCCTCGCTGTCTACAATCAGTTTCCAGTCCCCGTCTCGCACTGCGAACTCCATGCCATCGGGCGTTGGGATTGACCAGTAGAGCAGCTGCTGACGTTCAAATTCCTGCTCATCGATAAGCGGCCATAGCGACTCTCCATCCAGAGGCACGGACGGGTTCACCGTTACGCCCAGCCACTGTGCAAGCGTAGGGAAGACATCTAAAGCCGTAGCTGGACGCTGCTCGATGCGTCCGGCTTGCACTCGTGCGGGATAGCGAATAATGCCCGGTACCCGCAAGCCCCCCTCAAACAGAAAGCGTTTCTTACCCCTGAGTCCCGCGGTTTCACCCGCCATACCTATCTCCCAAGGTGTTACGGGGGCATCCGTAACAGGGCCATTGTCACTACTAAAAATAACCAGGGTGTCATCCAGAACGCCCTTCTCCCGAAGGTACTCGATCACCCTCCCCAGCTGGGCATCCATGTAGCTAACGTTGGCATAATATTCCCCCCGACCCCGCCAGGGTCGGTCACGCCAATCGAAGTAGTACATCAAAGGATTGTCCTTCGCCTCCTGACTGAGGTGGGCCTGATACTGCGCCAAGTAATTCGGCGGCGATGCGATAGGCGTATGCACCTCACTGTAGGTCAACAGCAGAAAAAACGGACCCGAGGCGCTCTTAAGCCAACCAATGGCCTCATCGCTCACAAGCTCAGCGCTGTATTTCTGCGTAGGTCCTACCGCTGTATTGTTACGATACATATTGTCCGGAAACATCGCGCCACGTCGAGGTAGCTGTGTAGATTCCCTCACCGCCGCATTTTTTACCCAGGCAGCCAGTCCATACTGATAATCAAAACCAAAGTCCCGGGGCTGCGGGGCGTTCTGCATATGCAGTCCACCATTGAGATGCCATTTACCAATCACCGCAGTGCGGTAGCCGCGTTCCTTGGCTAGATCAGCAAGCGTCGTCTCGTTGTCTCCCAACGCCACCAGTGAATCATTCGGTATCCAGCTTTCAACTCCCGTGCGATACGGGTTGCGTCCAGTGAGTAGGCCCGCTCGAGATGGTGAACACAACGCGGATGGCGCATAGAACTGCGTAAAGCGCATGCCTTCTTCGGCGAGTCGATCAATATTCGGGGTCTTCACCACACTGTGGCCATAAACTCCGGTATCGCCATACCCCAAATCATCGACGTAAATCACCAGCACGTTCTGACGATTGCTCTGGGCAACCGCGTCTTCCGACGGAAGAAAAAACAGTGCAGCCATCAGGAGCCACAAAGCTACGGAAGCAAAGGTGGCACTCACACAACTCTGTACTTGCAGGGTTCGCAGTTGCATAGTCTGATTTTTTAGTTGAAGGAATAGCGATGCACTATAGCGCGCAAAAGTCCGGCTTCCTCCACTCTCCTGGCTATCCCATAAAGGTAGCGAAGCTCTGTGCTGGGTTAGCGCTAATTGTCCTCAGTGGAATTTTGTCGGCGGCACCAGAATCAGAAGCTTTACCGCTGCTGATTCGCAACGTCACCCCGGTAGATGCCAAACACGGTCTTATGCAAACTCAGGATGTTTTGATCGATGCAGGACACATCCAATCCATGGGGAAAAATCTTGCAGCGCCCACTGGGGCCGCAATTATCGACGGGCAAGGCCGCTTCCTGACTCCAGGGCTTTGGGATATGCATGTTCACCTAAGCTACGACTCGCGCTTCATCGACATCATGCCTGATCTGTTTCTCGACTATGGCATTACCAGCGTTCGCGACACCGGGGGTGATCTTAAGCGCCTGAAGCCTATATTGGCATCACTCTACGGCCCGGGTGCCGAGGCTCCTCGGGTGTTTTTTGCAGGCCCACTACTGGATGGTTCCCCGGTGGTGTATGGCGGTAATGACGAATCAGGTATTGGCGAAGGCCACCTCACCGCAGCGCAGGCCCGTAGCAAGATCAACGCGCTAGTGGCTGCGGGCGTCGATTTCATAAAGATTTATGAAATGGTATCTCCGGAAGTTTTCGACGCTTTCGTTGTAGAAGCATCGTTGCACAACTTACCCATCGCCGCTCACGTTCCCCTGTCAATGCTCGCCTCGGATGCGGCCCCAAGGGTTCAATCGATGGAGCACCTGCGCAACCTGGAAATGGACTGCGCTCGTGACGCTGACGCCCTGCTTGAAGAACGCCGTGTTCTGCTAGAAGCAGGACAAGAACAGCCAGGTATGAGTCTACGCAGCAGCATTCATAGGGCGCAGCGCGATCCCGCGATCCAAAACGAGGATCCGGCTCGTTGTGAGCGTGTGCTCGCCAGCCTTAGCGCCACGATCCAAGTGCCCACTGCAAGGCTCAACGCGATGACGCAGTACCCGCCTTTTGCGCAAAACGACTGGGGCCAAGCCCTGGATGCTTTGCCTGAGTCCATAAGCAGTGAATGGAGGAAGGCGTCGATGTATATGGACCCCAACAGCTACAAAGTCGCAGGAGAATGGACCTTAGGCATGATTCCCAGGCTCGCCGCCAGGAACATCCGCATCGGCGCCGGTACTGATACACCTATCGGCTGGGCTATCCCCGGTTACAGCTTACATCGCGAACTTGAAATTCTTGTCGCGGCGGGATTGGATACGCAAATCGCATTCGCCGCAGCGACGCTGGTGCCCGCGAGCTTTTTTGGAGTGGAGGATCGTATGGGCCAGGTTGCCCAAGGCTACCAGGCTGACCTGCTCCTATTGGATACAAACCCCTTGGACGACATACGCCACAGCCGAGACATCCGGCTAGTGATCTTGCGAGGCAAGATTGTGCGTGACCATCGACGCAAACACTGATTGACCAAGCTTTGCTCAAAAGTGCTATGTTATGGTCCGGCGGCTAAGTTCTCAGGCCCCAGGATCGATCACTACCCACATTCAGGAATACAACATGAAAACTTTACTAGCTTCTGTAGCAGCGACGGCGCTGTTCTCTATCTCTGCAGCACATGCTCAGGATTTAAATAAACTCATGGAAGCAGTCGATACCGACAAAGCAACGGAGTCCGTGGACATGGAAAAAGCCAAGGCGGCTGTTAGCACCGACGGCGTTGATTACAAGAAAGCGGCCGAAGCCGTAGACATGGAAAAAGCTGCGAGCGCAGTAGACATGGAAAAAGCCAAAGCGGCGATCATGAACCCCAAAGACTAGGATTCATCACTGACATTGCTGGAGCGGACTGTTGTGAACGACTGAATCAACAAAACTCGCAGCATAAAAAAAGGGCGCTCATTGAGCGCCCTTCGTCGTTCTGGCCAGAGCCCGGCTACTTACTTACTCAAAGCTGTACTTCAAGGTCAGACCGTAGGTGCGCGGCTGGTTCGGGTAACCACTGACACTGCCCGCCTGAGCGACCGATGGGAATGCTGACAGCAGGTACTCATCTCCATTGATGTTCCGCCCCCAGAAATTAAGCTCCAAGCCACTGGCGAAAGTCATACCCGCACTCGCGTTGAATGAGTTGATCTCACGCGACGCAATATCCTTGGGGATGTTGTCCACAACCTGAACGTCTTGCTCATACACATGCTCAAGACGCACATAGGCCATCACACTACCCATGCTGAAGTTGTAGGTTGCGTTGGTATTGGTAGACAGCTCGGGAATACCAGCAGGCTGCTGACCGGAGAGGTCAAGGGGTCCATCGGGACCCACTGCACCCTGGAAGTCATCATAGAGCGGATCCAGCCATGTCGCTGCAAAGCCGACGCGCAGGCCATCGATTGGCACCCAGGTCACGTCCAGTTCCATACCATCGGTAGACTGCTTACCCGCATTTGCGAGATTGAAGCCCACACCGTTAAAGATATTAGACTGGAAGCCTTCAATCTCCTGGTTAAAGACCGCAACGTTCACGCTTACAGTATCGAACTCAGCCTTTAAGCCCAGCTCGAATACCGTTGACTCTTCGGGACCGGCAAAACGTGTGCCCGCGGTGATATTAGGTACGAGGAGTCCCGCGGCACCCAATGCGGCAAGATCAGAGGCCAACGGACGAGCGTCTCGAGACATGTTCCAGGAACTTGCCTTGAAACCTGTGCTCACACCACCATAGACATTAATATTTTGCGTCAGGTCATAGGCCAGACGAACCGTGTAAGTGATGTCGTCGTCGTTAGACTTACCGTCTTCTACTGAGTTGGGGTAATTCAGATAAGGTGGCAAAAACTGCAGTCCCTGCAAACCTGCAAAGGGCGTGCCGCCAAAGGGCAGTGTTGCAAAGACGTCGGTAGACACGAGATTAGCCGATGCTTGCTTGTCCGACTCAGTATAGTTTGCCCCAACAGTCAAGGTCATAGCCTCGGTGAGATCAAAGTCAACTTGGGCAAACAGCGACAAGGTGTCGTCGTCCAAAGCGTAACTCTCACTTGGGAAACCTTGCCCCTCTGCAAAAGACAGACCCGCCGGAACGCCGTAGATCGCCTCGATGATGGCCAGATTCAGTGCGCCACCCGTACCCGCCTGAGTCAGGAAGTCAGCATAAGAACGGAATTGGTCTCCGTAGCCAAAGCTACCCTCTGTGGTCAACTCTTCGGTAAAGTAAAACGCACCCACCATCCATTGCAGGGGACCGTCTGTCGCTGAGGTAAGACGCAGTTCCTGAGTGAAAGTATCGATCTCTGTGTCACGCTGGTTCGCCGCATCGGGTGTCACCAAGCGTGCACTGGTATAGTCCACATCACCCAGATCGAACTGCTCTAGCTTTCGCATCGCTGTGATAGATGTCAGGGTAAAGCTGTCAAAATCGTAATCGATCTGCATGGACAAGCCTTGCGTGTCGATACGGTTTTGCGGGTCAAAGTCATAAAAACCTTCGTAGGCAAACGGTGCCTCAGGTACAAGATTACCGCCCAGAGCCTGCACAACCGCTCCGGTTGGACCGTTCACTATGTTAGCCACACCACAGCACTGCTCATCGATACCATCCGAGTCTGCAATAAGGCGCACTTCCATACGATCACTGGGGTTCCACAGCAACTGACCGCGGAGGTTCCAACGATTGATTTCGTTTTGCTCGGTCTCCAATTCAAGGTTGTCGTAGTAACCGTCGCGCTGGTTCATGCTACCGGACACGCTAAATGCCACGTTGTCAGAAATCGGGCCGGTGAAGTTTCCCTTAACAATCTTCTGGTTGTAGTTACCAAGAGTCGCCGATACCGATCCGCTGTATCCCGCCAGATCAGGCTTTGCGGTGACTACGTTGATGACACCTGCCGATGCGTTCTTACCAAACAAGGTGCTCTGAGGGCCACGAAGCACCTCGACACGCTCAAGCTTGGGAAGATCGGCGAGCGCGCTACCCACACGGGAACGATAAACCCCATCGACGAATACACCCACTGAAGGCTCGATACCGGGGTTGTTGGCGCCGTTACCAAAGCCGCGAATAATAAAGTTGGTCTGCGCACTACCCTGCAACTGGGTGACCCTAAGGCTAGGTACCAGGGTCTGTAGATCTTTAATATCGAGGACCTGTGACTGCTCGATGATCTCAGCGCTAACCACCGACACAGCGATAGGGATTTCTTGAAGTGTTTGCTGACGCTTGGCAGCAGTTACGATTACTTCTTCGAGCATTCCGGCGCCTTGCCCCAAAGCAGGCAGGGATACGGATGCAGCAAAACCAGCGGCGGCAAGCGCTGCGGGAATGGCCTTCAGGTTGTTTCGAGCGGGCATGCTAGTCACCTTGTTTTAAGTTATGTTGACAATGTCAACGCTAATGCCTCTCGCGCACAGGGTCAACGCCCTCAGTGAGGATCATTCACAAATATGCCTATTGACAGAGAGCACAGAAGCAAGGTCGGTTACCATATCGGCCCGACAAACAATCAATAGAGTGGAACAGGCTTTATGGCCAAGCGCGTTTATTTGTTTTCTGAGGGCAGCAAGGACGACCGAGATCTTTTGGGTGGCAAAGGTGCCAATCTCTGCGAGATGACCGCCCTCAAGTTGCCGGTGCCTTTTGGTTTTGTGATCACAACCCCCACCTGCAGGGAGTATTTCGAAAACGGTAACAAGCTCCCTACACTGCTGGAGCAGGAGTATCGCGTCGCCCTGGACCTGGTGGAAAAGCAAATGGGCGCTCGCTTTGGAGATCCCGAAAATCCTCTATTGTTTTCCGTGCGCTCTGGCGCCCCGGTCTCCATGCCCGGCATGATGAATACCATCCTCAATCTAGGCATCAATGACGAAATAGCCGAAGGGCTGGCACGCAAGACCAACAACCCCCGCTTTGCCTACGACTGCTACCGTCGCTTCATCCAGATGTTTGCAGATGTTGTTTTAGGTACTGACACCCATGCCATGAACAAAGTCATCGAAGACTATAAAGACGACAAGGCCTATCAAACTGACGTCGCGATGGAAGCCGAGGACTGGCAAGCTGTCATAGACACCTTCAAAACCATGGTCAAGTTTCCAGAGGATCCCTTCGAGCAGCTGCGCCTCGCGGTAGAGGCGGTGTTTCAATCCTGGTACACCCCCCGTGCCAACGTTTATCGCGAGATGAACAATATTCCGGACTCTTTGGGCACGGCCGTCACGGTGCAGTCCATGGTATTTGGCAACTTCGGCGAAGACTCAGGTTCCGGTGTTGCGTTTACTCGTAATCCCTCGACCGGAGAACGTCTGTTCTTCGGCGAGGTCTTGTTCAACGCGGCTGGCGAAGATGTGGTCGCCGGAATACGCACACCACTGCCCGTCGAAGCTATGCAGGAGCGCATGTCCAGCGCCTATGCAGAGTTGCTGGATGCCCAAGCCATGCTCGAGCAGCACTATCGTGACATGCAGGACATTGAGTTCACGGTTCAGGAAGGCCGCTTTTACATCCTGCAAACTCGCAGCGGCAAACGTACTGGACGTGCCTCTGTAAGAATTGCCGTGGACATGGTCCGCGAAGGCATGATCAACGAAAAAGAAGCACTGCTCCGAGTATCACCGGACCATGTGCAATCCTTTTTACACCCTATGATCGACCCTGATGCGCCACGAACTGTTGTGGCCAAAGGCCTGCCCGCCAGTCCCGGTGGAGCAACCGGCGTTGCCGTTTTCTCTGCCGACGAAGCGGTCAAAGTAGAAGCCGGTGGCAAAAAGGTCATTCTCGTTCGTCGGGAAACAACCCCCGAAGACATCCATGGCATGCGTGTCGCCGAAGGCATTCTCACGGAACTTGGGGGGATGACATCTCACGCTGCGGTGGTTGCCAGAGGCATGGGTGTCTGTGCCATTACAGGCTGTGGTGAACTTCGGGTGTCTGTTCAGGAAGGCATAGCCACTGCAGCAGACGGCACGGTGATAAGACGCGGCGACCTGCTTACTTTGGATGGTGCAAGCGGTGAGGTAATGCTTGGCGATGTTCCCAAGGTTGAGGCCAGTACCTCCGATGACTTTCAAACATTATTATCCTGGGCCGACAAGCATCGACGCCTGAAGGTTCGCGCCAATGCTGAAACCCCAGAAGACGCCGCCAAAGCTCGCGAATTGGGGGCAGAAGGTATTGGTCTTTGCCGGACCGAACATATGTTTTTTGCCAGCGATCGTATCGACCATATGCGCGCCATGATTCTGTCTACGGACAGAAAGGAGCGCAAGCGTCATCTGGCAAAGCTCCAGGAATTTCAGCATGCAGACATACTGGAGCTTTATCGTGTGATGGATGGCCTCCCAGTGACCATTCGCTTACTCGATCCTCCACTGCATGAATTCTTGCCTCACGACCAAGCTGATGCAGAAGCATTGGCAGAGCGTCTGGGGAAAGACCCCAAAGAGATCATCCAGGCTCGCAACGATCTCGCTGAAGTGAACCCCATGCTGGGCTTTCGCGGTTGTCGACTGTCGGTGGTGTATCCGGAGATCACCCGCATGCAGGTCCGAGCGATCATCGGCGCCGCATTACAAGCGCGAGAAGAAGGCTTGAGCCCCTACCCGGAAATCATGATCCCCCTCGTTGTGAACGTGCGAGAAATTCGCCTGATCAGTGAGATCATTGATCGCGGCATCGCCAAAGTCACCAAAGAAAAGTCCGTATCGCTGCGTTATAAAATCGGCACCATGATGGAAACGCCCCGAGCCTGTCTCGGTGCAGACCGCCTTGCATCGGCTGTGGAGTTTATGAGCTTTGGCACCAACGACCTTACGCAAATGACCTACGGCTTTTCTCGGGACGATGCCGGGCGCTTTATTCCGCAATACCTGAACGCCAAAATCATAGAAGACGACCCCTTTGTGTCGCTGGACCAGCGTGCCGTCGGACGCCTTATGCGTATGGCAGTGCAGGAGTCTCGTCAGGTCAAGAAAGGCATCAAATACGGTATTTGTGGCGAGCATGGTGGCGACCCCCGCTCGATTCGCTTCTGTCATGACCTGGGATTGGATTACGTGAGCTGCAGCCCCTATCGCGTGCCGGTCGCCCGAATCGCAGCGGCGCAGGCGCGAGTCCTCGCCGACATCGACAATTAAGTTCGTTACGCCAACGACCTACTCATAACCATCGTTGAACATAAAAAGCTAAGGAAAGATCGCATGAAATTTGACAATCGCGTCACTCAAATGACCGGGGCCGAGCTCCCTATCGTTCAGGCCCCCATGGGCTGGATCGCTCGATCGCAGCTGGCATCGGCGGTGTGCAATGCTGGTGGACTGGGGATTATCGAAACGTCCTCGGGGGAGCTTGACGTCATTCGCGATGAGATCCGCCGCATGCGTGAGCTTACGGATCGTCCCTTTGGCGTAAATATAGCCCAAGCCTTTGTACGCGACCCTGATATTGCCCAATTCATCATCGATCAGGGCGTACGCTTCGTAACCACATCGGCTGGTTCCCCGGAACGCTACACGGAGTTGCTCAAAAGCGCAGGACTCACGGTGTTTCACGTCGTACCCAATCTGAAATCCGCGCTCAAAGCTGTGGAATATGGTGTAGACGGATTGATAGTCGAAGGCGGAGAAGGTGGCGGCTTCAAAAGCCCTCAGGATGTTGCCAGCATGGTGCTCCTGCCGCTGGTCCGATCAAAGGTTGATGTGCCTATCATTGCTGCGGGGGGCTTTGTTGACGGAGCCTCTATGGTGGCCGCCTTTGCACTCGGCGCCGAAGGCGTGCAATTGGGTACTCGCATGGTGTCAGCTCTGGAATCTCCCGTACACGAGAACTGGAAGCAAGCGATTGTGAATGCCGATGAGACGGACACTGTATTTCTTAACCGTTTTCAATCGCCGGGCTTGCGTGCCCTGCGTACGGAGCGCACAAGCGCACTCGAAAAACAGCCAGAGGTGAATGCCATGACCGAGTTTGGCAAGCCCCAGGACCTGTATTTTGGCGGGGACATGGAGTCCGCCATACCGCTGACGGGCCAGGTTTGTGGTCGAATTGAGGGGGTTCGTCCAGTGGCGGAGATTCTTGCGGAGATTTGTGCCGAGTTTGAGGACACGCTCAATAGGCTCGAGACCAGCTATCCGCGTTAGGGCGCAATACGGCCCTCAGCAACATCCCTAAGCGAAGTGCCAGACATAAGCCATCCAGCGGCACACTTTGCGCGTAAGACTGTATGAGTTAAATCTGCAAGACAAGTGTGTGAAATGATTAACCGAAATATTGGGACAGTAGAGCGAACGATACGCTTTTTGCTCGCTGTCACTATCGTAGGCTGGATTCTCACGGCCGAGCGCTTTGGCGCTCCCCAAGCGTTTATTCTAATCGCTGCGTTTGCGCTGCTTTGGAACAGTGTTTTTGGCTACTGCTACCTATGGAAGTGGCTGGGACTGTCTAGCTGTGCAACGGAGGATAACTACTAGTCCGGGGGGCGGCGACTCCCGAGTTTGAGCAAATGTCCGTCGCTACACGCAAAACCAAAATCAAAGACTTATCGTCGTCGGAGAGCACTGCTTTGACCAACATTGATAACGACGATAGCCCGTCGGTGGACACCCTTTTTTTTGACGGCCAGTGCCCTCTGTGCGCTAGCGAAATAGCCCAGCTTCGCAAAGCTCGGGGGGGTTCATTGCGCATTGTCGATATTCATGGCATCGAAGACGATGCATTCAACTCTTCTGATATTGCAGACGCGGCTAATCCGGAGCCCGGCAAAGACCAACTCCTTCGTGTATTGCACCTACGCCGCGCCGATGGAAGCTGGCTCAAAAGTGCTGACGCGAATGTCGCCGCGTGGGAAGGTACAACTCACGGGCGGGTGTTACGCATCTTACGCTGGCCCCTCATTCGTCACTTTGCCGATGCGGTCTACGCCCTGTGGGCAACTTGGCGATACAAGCGCCTCTACGGCAAGCAATTCACAGAGAAACTCCATGCACCTGACAGCTAGTGACATCGAAGGTCTCGAGCGCCGCAAACGAGCAGCACTCATCAACTCCATCACGGGTTACAAGCCTGCCAATCTAGTGGGGACAGCCAATACCTCGGGACACAGCAATCTCGCCATCATGAGCTCCCTAGTGCACATCGGCTCACACCCCCCCCTACTTGCGCTGATTTTTAGACCGGATAACGCCGAGCGTCACACCTTGGACAATATCCGTGAGACCGGCAGCTACACAATTAATCACGTTCATACAGGCATCGTAGATGCCGCCCATCAGACCGCTGCACGCTATCCTGCTAACGTCTCGGAGTTTGCAGCTACTGGTCTTACAGAGTTGTGGCGCGACGGGCAGACAGCACCCTTCGTTGCAGAGGCCGCAGTGCGCATGGGAATGACACTCCGTGATGAACTACCGCTGAATATCAACGGAACTCATCTGGTGATCGGTGAGATTGTTTCTCTGGAAGTGCCGAGTGAGGCTATCAATGAGCTCGGCGCTTTGGATCCAGCGAAGACGGACAGCGTCGCAATATCGGGTCTCGACAGCTACTACCAAAGCTCACTTCTACAGCGCATGGCGTATGCAAAACCCGGTAAGGCCCCACAGCGACTCTAGGTCTATCAACACCCAGAACGCCACAATGCAGCACTGTCTTTTGGCATTCCACAGTGAACCAATCAACCCTTTTGTTGCCTTATCTGAGAGGCTTGCGAGTCAAATTCTTTTAACAGTTTGACCGCTTATCGCCTACACTAAAAAGACCAACAGATTAGGGAGCTAGCATGCAAGCCGATCGCGATGACCGCTTTAACAACGACGACGAACGTGGCCGACACAGCACTCAAACCTTGGTAACCGCAGTAGCTGTACTCATTCTTGCCGGTGGCGTTTACCTACTCATGCCACGAGACAAAGACAGCAACGACGAAAGTCCTCTCCCGGAGCAAAAGACGAGTGCTGAAACACCTGAGACAATGCGCCTGGCACCCAGGCCAAGCCCGGACGACGCGATCTTGGCGGCACCAGACATCCCAGTGGTCATTGCGAGTGCTCCTGACGTCATAGAAACACCCGTAGACGAAGTTGTCGTCCAAGAGATTGTAGTGAGCCCTCCCACCCCTGAAGAGATCGATCAGCAGCTTCGCAGCGCGGTGATTGAAGCGGGTCTGTCTCCGGGAGACAGCCTGGGTTCCGCCTACAACGCAGCCTATTTACTTGATCGAGGAGTCAGTAGTATCGACCAACTCGCACGAGGACTAGTCCCCACACGCACATCCAATCTCGCTAGACCTGCGGGCAGTTTTAAAACGACGCAAGAAGGTGCCGACTACTGGGTCAGTCGAGATAGCTATCGGCGCTACGACAAGCTCGTTAGCACCATCACCGCTCTACCGGTGGATACCCTGGCAACACTTTTTCATCAGCAACGAGCGCTGCTCCAGGGTGCCTATGCCGCACTGGGCTACCCCAGCGATGCTTTAGACAACGCCTTAATCGCTGCGCTCGAAAACGTTCTGTCGGCACCTACCCGGGAGCAACCCCCTGCGCTGGTAAGTAAAGGCGCCATGTGGGCCTACGCGGACTCAGAACTCGAGAGCTCCAGCGATCTGCACAAGCAACTACTGCGCACGGGACCTGAAAATACCGAGGCCTTGCAGCAATGGGCGCAGAAAGTAAGGAACGCACTGTTAAACCCATGAAGAACGCATGAAGAAGGGAAAGCTTTCGCCTCACCACGGTCGCAGCTTCCTCGCTAAACCTGTTTCAGCGTACAAGCTCTTATCAAGCCTGCTGCTAGCTGTATTGCTCAGTAGTTTCAGCCTCGCTCAAGATTTTGATACCACGAACAGCCTCGAGGCACTCCGCTCAGTCCTTACTAATGAGGTAGGCATCAGTGAAGAGCGCCGTGTAGCGCTGTTAGACAAACTTCGGCTGGCAGCCCAGGATCGCGCACAGTTGGAGCAATACAAAAGCTCTCGCCGAGAAATCAAAGACACACTGAAGAGCAGCGACTTACTCATCGCCGACTACAAAAATCGTATGCGGGATGTTCAGAATGCCCCCGCTACGATCCAGCGTCGCCTCGGTGACAATCCCTCACTGGCAAACATTGAAACAGAGCTCAGTATCGTACAGAGCCAGCGCGACGCCTGGTCTCAAGAGCGTACGGAGGCCCTGGACACACTATCAAACCTTGCCAACAACGAATCAGCCGCCCGAGACCGTATCGCGGAGATAAGCCGGCGTCGTGCCGATGATCCTCCGCAAGCTGACAGCGCTGCGCAAACTTCAGGCGTCGAGGACAGAATCAACACACTCGTATCCGCAATCCACCAGCGACTACTGGATAGTGAGCTAAGCTTACTGGAGCTGCGCCTTCGCAGCGGCCCATCCTCAAATGGCATTCGTACGGCACGCATGGCCTGGCTCGACGCAGCTATCGCAGAAGCAGACACCCTCCTTACTCAATTGCTGGACGCCGCCACCAAGAAACGCCAGGGCGCTGCCGCGCAGCGTGCCACTGAGGCGCGACGCTTCCTATCGCAAGTGACGGACTCTCGTGCTGAACTGCAGGAGATGGTCAACATCAACCTGACGTTAGTGAGCAGCTTCGAATCGCTGTCATCACAAATTGAGCAGGCCCGGCAGCGCGTTGCAGGCACGCGAAAGAACATCAATGAAGTTAAGCAGGATGCCGACCTCACTGAGCGTCGACTCAACGTAGCGGGTCTGGAGTCAAAACTCGGTGAAGTCATGCTCACTCGACTCGCCAGCCTCCCGGACCCTCGCTCGATACTGGGTCAGAACGCCGATCAAAACGAACAAATTGCCACGGTTTCTATCAAAGCGATCGACACGGAACAGGCTCTTCGCGAGTTGGGAGATCGCAATGGCTTTCTTGCCGCAACGCTTGGCGATATATCGTCCTGGAACAACATTGAAACTAGCACGGCCGCACGTCTGTACATTCAGCGACGAGAGCTTTTGCAGGAAAATATGCAGGCGGGAAACACACTCCTGAGCCTATTGGTGGACGGCAACCAAGCCACAGAAGAGCTGGCATCGATTGTTGGTGATTACGAAACCTTGCTCACTGCGAATCTCCTATGGGTTCGCAACTATGCCTACGTTAATCCCCAGCGAGTGCTCCAGCAATTGCAGACCCTGGGGAAGATTCGACCCCTGTTGCGGTTGAAAGATCACTGGTCTCGACTGATAGGCGACCCCTTGTTTCTCGCCTTGCTTATCATCGCCTTTGGAGCTTTGCTACATCGACGAATCACCACAGCACTTGAAGACACTCTTGGCAAGCCCATTCGACCCCGAGACGAAAGTTCAGCCCTCATTTTTAAGACCCTGACACTCACATTCTTAGCAGCGCTGGCCCTGCCGAGCTTGCTGATGCTCGTGGGTCGAGCGTTCTACGTTGTCGCCCAGGGAGATCCCGTGGTGATGGGTGTGGGCCGTGCGCTGGCAGCCGCCGGACTGATTCTCTTTGTATTGGGAAGCCTCCGGCGCATGTCGGATAGACTCGGCGTCGGGCGTCGACTACTGAAATGGAACAGCCCTCGGGCCGACGCCGCCGCTCGAGATCTTCCCTGGTTTGCCGTCGCTATCGCATGCTCCATCGGTACAACTGTACTCGGTCGAGCATCATCCCCCACGGACAGTGGCGGAGCACTGGCCGCGATAGGAAGCATGGCTACGGCAATGCTTCTTCTCATAGCGTCGCTGCGAATGCTGCGTTCGGGACAATTTAGCAACGATCGAATACTGCGACATTGTCTGCAGATCGGGGTGATTACCTCGGCATCCATCGTGTTTATGCATTTGAGCGGCCAGCTCTTTGCAGCCCACCTCTACTTACGAGCGCTGTCAGGCTCCGTTGCTGCAGTTATCGCCACGTTGTTTGTGACCAATGTCCTGCAGCGTCTGCTCATTATTTTCAGATCTGGGCTGGAGCGAAATGCCCGGGAAGAGCTTCGAGCCAGAGCCGAGCAAGTCAATGATGAAGAGTCAGGGGATCAGAGCGCTGGCAGTGACATGGACGCGGTGGCATCTCTGTCTGACGCCTACTCGCGATTGCTCGGCCTGACTCGACTGCTTTCGCTGGGCGCCCTGCTTTGGTGGATATGGGCACCTGCATTACCTGCCCTGTCGATTTTCGATTCGATCACTTTATGGACCACAAGTGATGCGAGCCTGCCCGATGGCGAGCTACGGACTATCACCCTGTCGGTACTGTTGTTAGCACTGCTGATCATTGCAGTCACGTCGCTGATCACTCGCCACCTGCCTCCCCTGGTCAATGTGGTACTCACAGAATGGACCAATGTGACCCCAGGCAGCCGATACGCCGCGGGCATGCTCATGCAGTATCTGATCCTGGGCATAGGTTTTTCCAGCGCACTGGTAATGCTGGGCTTCCAATGGGAAAAAGTTCAGTGGCTCGTGGCGGCACTGGGTGTAGGTATCGGCTTTGGTCTACAAGAAATTGTCGCAAACTTTATTTCGGGGCTCATCGTGTTATTTGAGCGTCCAATTCGCGTCGGCGACATCATTCATGCAGGCGGCGCAGACGGAACCGTGACAAGGATCAATGCTCGGGCAACCGTCATCGAGACCTTCGAGGGGAAAGAACTCATGATTCCCAACAAGGAATTGATTACCAGTGTCGTAACTAACTGGTCTTTGAGTAATTCCAAGCTTCGCCTAGTAATCCCTATTGGCGTCGCCTATGGATCAGACGTGGACGCGGCCATGCAGACATTGTGTGACGTTGCGAACGGGCACCCAGAAATCATCGAGGATCCCGCACCCTACGTAAGCTTCGAGGACTTTGGCGATAATGCTCTAGTGCTTTGGTTAAGATGTTTTGCACTTCGGGACTACCCACGAGTCTCTTCTGAACTACGACAGATTATCTATCGCGAGTTTAATGCCGCAGGGATTAGCATTGCCTTTCCGCAGCGCGACGTACATCTGGACGCGTCGGAGCCCCTACCTATTCGCATCATGCCGTCCGAATAAACGCCTCAGAAGAGAACAACACAGGGTCAATGATCGCCGTGGCCTGCGGCTGAATTCGCAGCCACCCAAGCCCGGATATCATCGCGCAGAACGGGCAGCGGTCGAACTCCGGTCTCAAGCACCACTTCATGAAATGCTCTTATATCAAAGTCGTCTCCCAACACGCTTCTAGCTCGCTCTCTTTCTACTAAAATCAGATCGGCACCAAACATGTAAGAAAGCGACTGACCCGGCATCGCAAGATAGCGATCCACTTCAATCTCAATCTCCGTGCGGCTTAACACCGTGTTGAGCAACATAAATTGCACCGCCTCTTCTCTTGACCAGCCATAGGCATGTAACCCCGGCTCAACCACGAGACGGCTGGCAGCCCAGAGATGTTTGGCAATCATCCCCTGTACATCCAACGGGGTAGAGAAAAGGCCTAGCTCTTGAGCAACATATTCCGAATAGAGAGCCCAGCCTTCGCCAAGCCCTGAATTCCCTGATTCATAGATGATTGGCGGCTTGTCTCGCGGGTACGCTGCAAAGAGGTGATGCCCGGGAATCCCTTCATGAAACGCAATCACCTCCGCCATCAATCGACGTTCGTTGGGCCGCGACGGATTGATAACGTAACTGGCAGGCGTGCTGTTATTGGCCCCTACATAACGACCCGCTGGAAAAGCCGCCTGCATATAGACCGGAAGAGGCTCTACCGATATCGGCTCGCTTGCCTCATGGGAAAACGCAGACAACGTTTTTTCCTGGGCACGTTTTAGAGCAAGCTCTGAAATCCTTATGAGCTCCTCCGCGGATGTTGGGTCAGTGGTAGCAGAGATACGTAACCGATTAAGGATGTCGGCAACGCTTTCTCCTGTATTGCCTGTCATGGCAAGTGCGTCGTGATTCTCCTTTAGGATCCTGTTGCCCATGGCCGCAATCTCATCCGGTGGCAGATCCAAGCTGGTCCACCAAACCGCCGCTGCTCCAAAGCACTCTCCCCCGCCCTTCGTCGTTGACAGGCCGGTGTCGCTCTGAGCCTTTGGTAAGTACTGGGTGCGAAGAAAAAGTTCAAACTTGCTAAACGCTGCTACGACCGACTCGTCTACCAAGACGTTCCAGCTCTTAGGGCCTTCAGTATCAGCGTCCGTGAAACGATAAGGTGAGTTAGCCGAGCTCAGTGCAAGTGCGACATCCTGGACTTGTTGATGCACGCGCAAGGCAACCGGTCTCGGGACCATCTGATTTAGCGTAATACCGGATAGAAGCTGCTGCTTTAACGTAGCCAGAGCGTCGGGCAGCTGGGACCAGTGGTCAATCGACTGTTCAATATCAGCTGTGCCTGAGGAGACGACCGCCTCCCACTGCTGTGGCCAGGAAGCTTGCCATCCGCTGACCTGATTGAGATAACGAAGATCCGTTTCGCACTGGGAAATAGCCTGAAACGCAAAGCCACTGTCCGCGACCAGAGTCACCTGTGCTTGGCTTGACGAAGACGCCAGTAAAGCCACTAAAAATAGGCTTAGGTGCAAAGCCAACGTCTGAATCCACTTTGCGTTCATGCCTGTACTCCTAATGCCAGGAAACATTCGATGATTGTAATTCACACGCTTGAACGCAAGCCAAGCCTGTTGGGTCTCGGGGAAAAACATCCATTCCCACAACCGCCACTCCGTAACCCAACCCCTGGAAGCCAGACAGCCAGACACATTTGACAGCTTACCTTACGGTCGGTAGTCTTCTTTCATCGACACTCATATGCCTATAAAGACGGCTCATGAGCAATCGCGTCACGTTCGGATCCCTACTCACCACCTTATTCTTTACAGCGCTACTTTCCTTGTCCAAGACTTACGCGGAGGAGGCTGAAAAAGTCCTGGACGTTCAAAATGATGTAATGGCCGTCACGCTCTTTCGGGGTGCCGCTAACAACTCGTGGTTCGAAGTGTATTTCAATGCGCTACCTATTGCAGGTGCCGGAGATGTGGAGATGCAGGTCCATGCCATTAATCTCAGACCTGAACGAGA
>NZ_JBLGBE010000004.1:0-83150 GCF_047617445.1 Congregibacter sp. | reverse complement strand
TATGGCGCGTCGAAGTACATGTGCTCATTAAGTAGTTTGAAACTAGTGACTTGTATTTTGGGTTCGAACGAGTCGTCGTAACTTTTTTCAGGCTCGATGACATTAAAGCCAAATTGACCGCCGAAAAACAAAGATCCATCTGCGCCAACATGAGCAGCTCCTTGGTTAAATTCGCGCGCCTGCAGTCCTGCAGTCACATCAAAGCTTACAGAATGCTGTCGGGACCCATCTATTCGTGTGATGCCTGCATTATGAGAGATCCATAGGTTGTCTTGCTGGTCGACTAAAATTCCGAGTATGTCTGCGCTAGGAACGCCTACATCGGGCGGCAACTGATGAAATCGCGGCGACCGATCTTGGGCGGCATCAATCTTCAAAAAGTTTAGGCCACCACTCCTGGTGCCGATCCATAGAACACCATTGTTATCTTCTGCGAGAGAGAAAACAGTGTTGCTAGACAGTGTGGTCGTATCCTCTGGATCGAACTTGAAACGTCTGAAGGTCAGGTTGTTTGGATCAAAAAGGTTGAGCCCATCTTGAGTCCCCACCCAGACTTGTTCATGAGCGTCGATCAAAAGAGAGAGAACTCTGTCATCGCTGATAGTGGTGCCGTCGTTGCTTTGGCTGACGAGGACTTGAAAAGATTTTTCCTGCGGATCATATATATTCAGGCCCCCACCATATGTGCCTACGAGTATTCGTCCATCGGGCATTGCCTTGACCACCGGGACTCCATTCTCGGAAAGTGACCCCTCTTCTCCATCGGCAGTAAACTGAGTGATGCTTTTTGATCCTAGATCTACTTCAAAAAAACCTGTGTTTAGTGATCCAGCCCAAATCGTAGATCCTTGCTTTGCGATGGTGGTTACTTCATAGCCCTCAAGGAGTGTGTCGACAGGCGTGGTTATCGCCCAGGCCCCGCTGGCATCTCTTTCCGGACGGATGGCAGTTATTCCTCTAGATGTGCCGATCCACCAGTTTTCGTCGTTATCAGTAGCTATTGAATATGTAACGCTGGAAGACAGGCCATCCTCTTCGGTGAACTTTTGGAAGAGTGACCGCGTGCCTTGAGCCAAACCACTGAATGTACCAATCCAAAGCATGCCAGACCGGCTTTGCAGTATTGCGGTGACCGTAGCTTCGGGTAATTGCGTGTTTACTGATGTGAGCCAGGTGGCAGAGCCAGAGGGCGAGTAAACCACTATGCCGGCATCTGTGCCGAACCAATGGTTTCCTTCGGCGTCTTCCATTACCGTCAAAATCTGATTTGCAGTTTCCGCCGGCGTGGCTGTGTGAATTGGATGTTTAGCTAGAGTATTTTTGGCTGGGTCATATAGGAATGCGCCGTCGCTGAAGGATGTAATCAAAAGCGATCCCGAGTCCAGCAGAATCATATCTGTGATGTCGATGGGGAGTGCGGTTGAGTCGTCTGTGAGTTGCTTTGCTACTGGCGCAACCACCTGAGTAGTTGCGCTCATCCTATAGAGGCCGCTTCCAGTTATAGCAATGTAGAGAGTGCCGTCAGCCGTCTCTGCAAAAGCTTTTACGATGGCACTTGGTATTTGGTTTGGCAAAAAGTAGTGAACGAATGATTCATCTGTCGAATCGAAGCGGCTAAATCCAGAGCCATTAGCATAACCCACCCATAAGGAGCCGTCTTGGCTAGCGCTTAGGCTGGAAATCATATTTGATATTGGGTTTTTGTTCGTAATTGAGGGGCGGGCTTTGTACGAAGTGAAACTTAGACTCGCTTCGTTAAATCGGTTGAGCCCGCCACCGAGAGTGCCAATCCAAAGAGTCTTATTCCCATCTTCAGCCATATTGGTTGTCACCTGATTGCTAATCGAGGTTTCATCCGATCGGTCTGTTCTGAAAGAAACTACTGTGTAGCCGTCAAACCGGTTTAGCCCTTCTTGCGTCAGCAGCCAAATAAAGTCGTTACTGTCCTGGAAAATGTCTACTACTGAGCTTTGAGAAAGGTCCTGCGACGCAGGTGATATTTCGATTGCGTATTCGTCTTGTCTGAACGCAGAGGAATGCATGCTAGAAAAAAAGCAGGTGAGGAAAACCCCAGTAAGTAATATAGATTTCATTAATTCACTGTTCATTGCACTCTTTGGAGCATTCTACAGTGATAGAGTATCAATAAAAGGAAGGGCCAGCCTGGTTTAACAGGCTGGCCCTTATCTACAAACGCCGCGGAATTTTGGCAGGCCCGCAGCGAAGCAGGCGTAGGCTCTCGTTAGCGGATTCCCCAGATGAAACCTTGCTGGTCAGCCGTATTGCGGATGCCCCAGATGAAGCCTTGCTGGTCTGCATCGTTGCGGATGCCCCAGATGAAGCCTTGCTGGTCTGCATCGTTGCGGATGCCCCAAATGAAGCCTTGCTGGTCTGCATCGTTGCGGATGCCCCAAATGAAGCCCTGCTGTTCGGCGTCGTTGCGGATGCCCCAAATGAAGCCTTGCTGTTCGGCGTCGTTGCGAATACCCCAGATGAAACCCTGCTGTTCGGCTGCGTTACGTATACCCCAAATGAAACCTTGCTGATCGGCTGAGTTACGAATACCCCAGATAAAACCTTTGGTCTCACTTTGCGCCGCTTGGGAATAGGAGGAGGCCGAGAGCGATGCTACCGTTGGTCGCGCATTTGCGGTGTCCCAGCGGAATCCGGACGTGTCCTGTGCAGCGGCTGTACTTGCGATGGCCTGATTAGAATCACTGCGATCCCAAGCAAAGCCAGGCTTCGATTTTCGCCCTAAAACCATTTGCTTTGCGACCACGTGTTTAACGTCTACACCTGGTTTTAACGACTCGCCTGCCGTTACGCCTGTATTCGCCAATGTCGCTGCCAAACCTAAAGCTGCAATTGAAAATGTATTCTTAATCGTTGCTTTCATAATCGCCACGCCTGCCTTCGTAGTTAAAAAATTGATATCCGGAACTTGATTCCGGGTGGAGTCGGTTTTCTTGCCGACGCCCTCAATACATAAGGTAGGCGTGTGTGGTCTAAAAGTTGAGGTGTGGGGTTGCCCCGTTTGGGGTATGTGGGATTACTGTTCTTGGGTCGCCAGTTCTTCGATCTGGCCTTGCTCTTTGTTGTAGATGCCGACCCAATCTATCGGACTATCTAAAGGTTCTTCCTTCAGCCGCTCCAGGTGCGGGGCTATGCCCCAGCGCCGTGATTCGGATAATCCTTTTTCGCTGTCGCGATTGCTAATTACATTTGATTGGCTGGGTAGGTAGGGAGCAACATCTTTAGAAAATACTGCAGGACCCTGAAAATGCTGCTCGCCCGCAATGTCGGCATCGATATCAAGGGAAGCCTGTTGGCACTCGCTCGTGCCAACAGTTACTGCTCTTTGAATGTTAATCATGCCTCTGCCCTGCGTAAGGGGCGAGTAGGCAAGCCGGCCGTCAATTTCGATGGCAGGCTCAGCACTGCTAACGAGCATACATTTCAGTTCGTCGTTACTGAGCTCCGGTGCGATCTGCAGCATCAGTGCCACGAGTCCTGATACCAAGGCTGTTGCCTGAGAGGTGCCGGTCATCACAAACTCGCCGCTCTGCAAAAGGAACTCGGGCAATTGCCGACTCAAAGTCGAGCCTGGCCGGATGATTCCTGAGATGTGCCCGCCCATTGCCACCAGATCTGGCTTGATGTGGCCCATGGGAGTCGGGCCTCGGGACGAAAAATCGGGAATATAGTCATCGTTGCGATCCTCCTCGGTCCATGAATCAGTGACCGCTCCGACCGTTAGGAGGTATGGCAGGTTGCCAGGAGATCCAACGGTCATGGGCTCTGGACCTTCGTTGCCGGCTGCGGCAGCAATAAAGATACCTGCCCGCCACGCCTGCATGAGCGCCTGGTTAACGGGGTCTTCCCAGTATGGCCAGCGAGGTCTTGCCGCAAACGATAGATTCAGAACCCGGATGTTCAGGCGCTCTCGATTGTCCACTACCCACTGCACGCCCCGGACGATATCCAGAAAGCCTGCTTTGCCATTTTCACCAAAGGCTTTGACCACCGCGAGCTTCACATCGGGAGCTATGCCCAGGTAGCTCGGTTGCGACGTGCCGGCTCTCGTAACGGATCCGCTGCGTGCCAACACACTGGTCATATGTGTGCCGTGTCCGCTTTCATCAAAAGCCTCGTCTACCTCTTGACCTTGGATGGCGTCATAGCGTGCCAATACCCGGTTATGACCTGAGGTGTCCAGGGTGAGCTCAGAATTGGCCTCCCATAGTCCTGAGTCGAGCACCGCAACCGTGATCCCGCTGCCCGTGATGCCATGACTGTGTAACAAAGCTGCCCCACTGGCGTTGGGGTAGTAGCTGTCCTTGGACGGCTCGGTATAGCTTGGAACCAACTCCGCGTAGCAGTCTTCTGTGACCTTTGCTCGTAGCACAATTTTATTTTGCAGCGCAGCAGTCGCATTAGGGCTTGTCTCGAATTCAAAGTGTACCGAGACATAATTATTCGAGTCGATACTCAGCGCACTCTCGCCGCTCCAAACAACACCCCTAGAGGGGCTGGCACTCTCTTCGATTTTGAGCGGTACCGAACCCCAGGTCGCTGACTCGAGAGCACCCAGTTCTTGCGGCCATGCGATTTGGCCCTGAGAGATGATGAGTGGCTCGTCAGCTTTGTTGAACAAGCGCCAAGTGGCGGTTGTGGAGTCCCAGCTAAGTTCGATAGCGGCTTTCAATGAACACTGCCCGACGTCCGGAGTATCAGGTTCTGGCTCCCAGGCTAGATCATCGATGACACGTTGGATGCCCGGCGTAGCGTCTTTAATATCGGCCAGTTGCCCAGTGCTCATTCGAGCACCTAAGGCATTGATGATGGGCAGATGGTGGGTGATGGTGGCGCCGTGGGCGCGGACACTTTGAGCTATGGCGTCCAGATCCTCGCCTTGCAGCATGACAAGCAATTCGTTGCTACTTGCTGCGGTCCCAGCGTTCAGTAGCAGCGGGAGCTGTAGTAGTACACTGCCAAAAATCTTGGGTGTGCCCCGAAGAAGCCGTGGGCGCATCAATCTTTTTCCTTTGACTCCTGCGACTCCTGCACCCGCCTAATCGTCTCCGAATAATCCTGGAGAAGGGCGTTAGGCACATCCTCTGGATAGAGAGGACGAGCAAAGTAAAAGCCTTGCATGAGATCGACACCACGTTTCGCTAGATAGGCGAGTTGCTCTTCGGTTTCTATTCCCTCGGCGATTGAGCGCATGTTCAAGGCCTTTGCCAAAGCGATGATCGCATCGACAATGGCAGCGCCGTCTGAACTGTTCATATCTGCGACAAAGCTTTGATCAATTTTCAATGTGTTAATCGGGAATCGGCGTAAATAACTCAAGGACGAGTAGCCGGTGCCAAAATCATCCACGGCCAGATCAAGACCAAGAGACTTCAATTGCGAGAGCTTGAGAATATTACTCTCGCCGTCGGTCATGATGGCGCTTTCTGTGAGTTCGAGCTCCAGCCGGTGTGGGTCAAGGCCTGAGCGTTCCAGAAACCCCTTGATGTAGTGCAGCAAGTCAGGCTGATTGAATTGCAATGGTGAGATGTTCACGCAAACTCTGAAGCTCGCCAGCCCAATGGAGTCCCAGTAAACGCAGTGCCGGGCCACTTCTTTGAGTACCCATTCTCCCAGTTCGATGATTTGTCCCGTGCTCTCGGCAACAGGGATAAAGTCGCCGGGGGAGATCATGCCTCGTTCCGGGTGCTTCCAGCGTACTAATGCCTCCAGGCTGACCACTGAGCCAGTGATGGTTTCTACCTGGGGCTGGTAACGAAGTTCCAGTTGATCTGAGCGCATGGCTTCGCGCAGATCTTCCTCAAGCTTGAGGTGTTCGACAGATCGGGCATTCATCTCTTCATTATAGAAACGAAAGCATGCCCGGCCGTCTGCTTTTGCCGCGTACATGGCAGTGTCGGCGTTCCTCACTAAACTCTCAGCGTCCTCACCGTCCTGGGGATACATGGCGATCCCTATACTCGGAGTCACCACCGGGTTGTGGGTTTGCAAGGGAATGGGTTCTGAAAGTGAGGTCATGATTCGGCGGGCGACGCGCTCTACATCGTCGGTGTGCTGAACATCCGCCAGTACGACGGTAAATTCGTCGCCACCAAGGCGTGCGATTTCGGTGTTGCCATCGTGGTCATCCTCGGCGCTGCCTTCTGTGTAGTAACTGATCGCGTCGTCTTCTCGAAGCTCATTGATCAATCTCTTTGAGATTTCCACAAGCAGTCGATCACCACGTCCGTGCCCAATGGAGTCGTTGATTCGCTTGAAATTATCCAAATCAATGAACAGTAGCGCCGAATGCGTGTTCAGACGCTGGGAGCGCTTAAGGATGCGGTTCAGTTGTTCGTTAAAGCTTCTGCGATTGGGCAGACTGGTCAATGGGTCGAAATAAGCCAGATAGCGGAGCCGGTCTTCTTGGCGCTTTAGCGAGTTAAACGCATTGCTGGCGCGCAGCATGTACTGGACGTCACGACCCAATAGTGACCAGTTAACCGGCTTTGTCTTGTACTGCGTGGCGCCGGCGTCAAAACCATCATCGATGGATTGACGATCATCGGAACCGGTAACGATCATAATGGGTACCGTTTCACCCTGGGGCATTGCACGTATTCGGCGGCAGACTTCCAAGCCGGTCATTCCGGGCATTTCTACATCCAGGAAAACCAAATCTGGCCGTTCGCGTACAAAGGTATCAAGGGCTTCGTGTCCGTCTGCCGCCTCGACTACGATCATGCCCTCGGATTCCAGACACTGTCGGCTTAACAGGCGCACATTCATATCGTCGTCAGCGACTAGAATCTTGGCGCGTTGCCCTGTCTGGGGTGCCTCGTTGGACATAAAATTTGATCATTATGAAAGAGGTGAAAGGCTATCACTGTGCCGTTGCAATGCCCAGCGTTGGGAGAGCCAAAAACAGACGGTTATCGCAGCTCTGTGCTACTATTTTTTCGTTTGATATTCCCATAGGTTCAGCATGACTATCGCTTCCGATCGTCTGCAAGCGATTCGCGAGCAGGTCCAACATCACCTCGACAAAGATCCTTCTGAGCAACTGTCTCCGGAGCGGCGGCGAGAATTGGTCGATCGCATCAAGAAACAATTGACTGCGCACAACGCTGTGATTGTGTCGCACTACTACACTGCGCCCGAAATTCAGGCCTTGACAGAGGAGACCGGAGGCTGTGTATCCGACTCTCTGGAGATGGCGAGGTTTGGTCACGATCACCCCGCGGAGACCCTAATTGTCGCTGGCGTGCGGTTTATGGGCGAGACCGCCAAAATTCTGACTCCGCAAAAACGCGTGCTCATGCCGACACTTGAGGCTACCTGCTCCTTGGATTTGGGCTGTCCTGCGGATGAGTTTGCGGCTTTTTGCGATGAGCACCCTGATCGGCAGGTCGTGGTCTACGCCAATACCTCGGCAGCCGTGAAAGCTCGGGCCGACTGGGTTGTCACCTCCAGTATCGCCGTAGATGTAGTCGAGCATCTGTCCTCCCAGGGCGAAAAAATCCTGTGGGCGCCAGATCGTCACCTGGGCGATTACGTACGCCGGCAGACGGGTGCCGACATGGTGATGTGGGACGGAGCTTGTATCGTGCATGAGGAGTTTAAGGCGCGGGCTTTGGAAGACTTAAAACGTGTGTATCCTGATGCTGCTGTATTGGTGCACCCCGAGTCGCCCGCCAGTGTGGTTGCGCTTGCAGATCGTGTGGGATCTACCACGCAGATCATCAACGCAGCCCGAGAGATGGACAACCCTCAGTTTATCGTTGCTACAGATCAGGGGATATTCTACAAATTGCAGCAACAGGCCCCTGACAAGCAGTTCATTATTGCGCCGACAGCGGGTAACGGAGCCACCTGTCGCAGCTGTGCGAATTGCCCGTGGATGGCTATGAACGAGCTCGAATCGCTTGCTACAGTGTTCGATCGCGGCGATAACGAGATATTTGTTGATGCGCAGCTTGGGGAGCGCGCGATGTTGCCCCTGCGGCGCATGCTGCAATTCTCTGCAACTAGAGCTGCCGCACATGGCTAGTCCTCTCGGGCCGTCTTAGGACTCCAGCATTTCTCTCATTTGAGCAACGTCGTTGATCCGCTGATTGATCTTCGCGCTTGTGGTGTAGTCGTTTCGAACTAGATCTAAGGCATAGCGCAGCTGCTTTTCGGCCTGGTCAAGAATGCCGTTGAGGATAAAGTACTCGGCGCGGGCTTGATGCAGACCGATAATGTTGCCCGACAAGCCCTGAACCTCAGCGAGTAAATACCAGAGATAGGGGTCATGGGGCTTGCGTTTGCTCTGCTCGACCAGAACTTCTTCGGCAATGTGTGCCTGCTGGCCCTGCATCAAAGCTTCTGCATAGGTCATCGTTAGCGCGTGGTTACGCGGAGTCAACTTCAGCCTTGCGGCAAGTTTTTCCGCGGCACGATGGGGCTCATTACGTGCCATATCGATCCGCGCGTCGGCAATCACGTACTCCAATCGGTTGGGCTCGGCGGCCCAGATTGCGTCCAGCTCCAACGCTGCTTCATCGCCGCGTCCTGCATCTGTCAGAGCAAGCACCAGCCCGTAGCGCGCTGCCGCCGTAGAGCGAGGCGAACCATCAAGCTCCTGTCTGAACTTCGCGGCGGCTTCTTCTGGAGTGTCGGCGAGTTGATTGACCACCCGGGCGCGCATCAACTGGTAATCCAGCTTGGCTGGTCGAATCTGCTTGGGGTGCTGCCGAGCCCGGTTTCGAGTGTCTGCGATCCGGTTTTCAGACAGGGGGTGCGTACGCAAAAACTCCGGCATACGACTGCCTGTGGCATAGCGTGAAGCTTGCATCATCCGGTCAAACATCGATGAGGCAGCATGGGGGTCCATCCCGGCATCAACGATGATTTGCATGGCAACTCGGTCGGCTTCTGCCTCGTTACTGCGAGAATAACGTAGAGCGGAATCCTGTGCGGCCGCTTGAGCTGCTGCCAGCGCTGCCATACCTGCCTCACCCCCGGCTGTCGCCATCAACACAAAGCCCGCAAGCATGGCCGCCAGGGTCAAAGGCTGCTGAGTCTTTGAGAACTCCACTCGACGTGAGAAGTGCCGTTGACTGAGGTGAGCGATTTCGTGCGCGATGACGGTGGCGAGCTCATCTTCAGTTTGTGCATGCAAAAGCAAGCCACTGTGAATGCCGATTACGCCGCCCGGCACTGCAAAAGCATTAATAGCCGCATTGTCGACCACCACGAGTTCCAGGCGCCGGTCCTGAAGCTCGCTCTCGGTAACCAGCTGAAACACAAGGTTTTCGAGATAACTAAAGAGCAGGGGGTCGTTGACCGTGGCCACCTGACTGCGAAACACCCTAAGCCAGGCCCGCCCCAGTTGATATTCGTATTCGGCGGAGAACAAACTGGTGCTTGATTCGCCAAGATTGGGGATCTTGAGTTTTTCTGTACGCTGGGCCTGGGCCTGGGCCTGGGCCTGGGCCTGGGCCTGGGCCGGGATCGTGGCGCACAGCAAAGTGGCCGATATCCACAGGACGAGGAGTCGGTTCCGGCAGTGTGAGCCCAGAGGGGCACGAGTTGGCTTGGTGGCGGTCATCAGCATGCAGTATTCTACGCGAGTCGGGCCGGCGTCGATTTGCCGTCGGCTCATTATTGTCTTGGACGACGCTTGGGTAAATAAGTTCGCTCAAGGTCGCGCCAAGTCAGGCGTATCTTATTGCGCTCCGAATACAAGGAAGCCTCGCTTTTGAGCAGTGAACAAGCATCTGTTACGGGAATAGGTCATGATGCAGATGCTCGGGTCGATGCTCGAGGGCAGCGCTGTCCCATGCCATTGTTAATGGCAAAGCGTGGGCTTAACGGCTTGGAGGTGGGCCAGACACTCCATTTGATCTCCACTGATTCGGGCTCTCGCCGTGATTTTGAGGTGTTTACGAAGCAAAGTGGGCACGAACTGCTCGAGGCTGTAGATGTCGATGATGAGTTTCACTTTTTACTGCGTAAAAACTGACCATGCTTGAAATTTTTACTAAGTGGTACGAACGCTATCTTTTCGAAGAGGAGTCGGTACTTCTGCTGGTGCTGATTTTCCTGTCGCTGATCCTTCTGGCGACCATTGGGGATATTCTTGCGCCCTTGCTAGCATCGATCGTCCTTGCTTATCTGGTGCAGGGCGTCGTGATTCTGCTCTGCCGGCTAGGTTTACCCCCGTGGCTCGGATTTTTCCTGGCATTTACGGTGTTCATGGGCGCATTTTTTGCGGTGCTTCTTGGCTTGCTACCCCTCGTTTGGCGCCAGTCCATCGGACTCATCACCGAAGTGCCTCGTATGATCGATCAGGGCCGTGACTTGCTCGAAATTCTGCCTGGGCGTTACCCCGAAGCCTTTAGTCAGGAGCAAATTGATCAGCTGTTATCCGGAGTTCAGGGCGAGATAGCAGGGCTGGGCCAAACGATCGTCACGATGACTTTAGCCAGCATACCGGGCTTCATGACGCTGATGGTGTATGTGGTACTGGTGCCGATTATTGTTTTTTTCTTGCTTAAGGATCGCGCGCAAATCACACGCTGGTTGGCAGCATTTTTACCCGAAAACCGACCTTTGCTGGACAGGATTTGGGCAGAGATGAATATCCAGTTCTCTAACTACGCTCGGGGCAAAATGGTCGAGATCATCATTGTGGGTGCGGTGAGTTATGTCAGCTTCACAGGGCTTGGTCTTCGCTATGCAGCCCTTCTTGGTCTGCTCGTGGGGCTCTCTGTGATCATCCCTTACATAGGCGCTTTTATTGTGACAGTACCTGTCGCGGCGGTGGGACTCTTTCAGTGGGGACTGACTCCGGAATTTTATTGGGTGTTGGCGGTCTATGTTGTTATACAAATGTTGGACGGCAACGTATTGGTGCCCCTGTTGTTTTCAGAAGCCGTTAATCTTCACCCTGTCGCTATCATTGTGGCGGTTTTGTTTTTTGGCGGTATCTGGGGGCTGTGGGGTGTGTTTTTTGCCATACCTCTTGCCACGTTGATCAAGGCTGTTATTAACGCCTGGCCCAAACGCGAAGCCGTCGCTATACCTAACTCTGCGGAGTAACACTATGCAAATTCGAATCACCGCGGCCTGCGCGGTGCAAGCCGGTCTGTTTGTGCTTGTTGGACTCCTGGCCGCCTGCGCTAGTCCCGAGCCACCATCCTCATCGACAGCTCCTGCTCAGAGCCCTAACGACCGCTTTGGCTATCGCCTGGTGACTTTGGATAATGGGTTAAAGACACTGCTTGTATCTAACCCGGATACTCCCAAAGCTGCGGCGTCTCTTGATGTGCAGGTCGGTAGCGGCGATAACCCCGAGGGTCGCGGTGGCTTGGCGCACTTTTTGGAGCACATGCTGTTTCTGGGCACGGCAAAGTACCCAAATGCGGCGGAGTATGAGCAGTTTGTGACAGAGCATGGCGGTACGCGAAACGCCTACACCAGCTTCGAGCACACTAACTACTTTTTCGATATTGATGCAGAGCATCTGCCCGATGCCTTAGACCGCTTTGCTCAGTTCTTTATTGCGCCTAATTTTGATGGAGCTTATGTAGATCGGGAGCGCAACGCCGTGCAGGCCGAGTATCAAATGGGTCTCAAGAGTGATCCACGTCGAGGCTTGGATGTACTTCAGGCGTCCATGAATCCAGAGCATCCCTTTAGTCAGTTCTCCGTAGGTAGTCTGGAGAGTCTTGCTGATCGCCCTGATTCGTCGGTTCGCGATGATTTGTTGAGCTTTTACGATAAACACTATTCCGCCGACATCATGCGTTTGGTCATTCTTGGCCGTGAGCCTTTGGACACGCTGGAGGACATGGCTAAAGAAATGTTCTCGGCGGTGCCTAACCGCAATGTGGAGCTTGAGCAGATCGAGGAACCGCTATTTGTCGATGCCCAGCTCCCCATGCTGCTCAAGATCAAGCCTCAGGGCACCTTGCGACAGTTAGAGGTGAATTTTCAGATTCCCGACTTCCGCGGCGATTACAACGCCAAACCTATGACCTACGTTTCCAGTCTTATGGGACACGAAGGCGAGGGGAGCTTGTTGTCTTTACTGAAGCGCGAGGGTCTGGCAGATGGTTTGTCCTCGGGTACGGGACTTAGTTGGCGGGGCGGAGCACTGCTGTCGGTGACCATAGCGCTTACCGAGAGCGGCGTGGCGGATTACGAGCGCGTACTACAGAGCGTGTTTGCTTATCTTGAATTACTGCAGTCACAGGATCCCAAAGAACGCATTTATGACGAACAATCTGCAGTGTCAGCTTTGGCATTTCGCTTCCGGGAACCGTCTGCGCCTATGGGTTACGTCAGCGGTTTGAGTAACGCCATGCATTACTACGCGGACAACGATCTGCTCCAGGGTCCTTATCTGATGAGCGATTTTGATCCCTTGATGATTAACGAGACACTGGAGGCTCTGACGCCTAGACGAGCACAAGTGGTGCTCACGGCGCCCGAAGTGAGCACAGATCGCGAGTCGCCCTATTATGCAGTGGCCTACAGTCAGTTGGGGCCAGAGGCCTTGATGCTGTCGCGGTGGCAGGCCGACGATATTTCGGGTCTGAGTCTGCCTGAGCCTAATCCGTTTATCGCCGAAGACGTCGAGCTTGTCGCTGTGGCTGACGATAACCCTGTCTTACCTGAGTTGCGGGTAGAGCAGCCGCGGAAACGGATCTGGTTTAAGCAGGCTGATGAGTTCCAGGTGCCTAAGGGAGCCATGTATGTGAGCTTTCGCTCGCCGCTGGTCTCAGCTTCGGCGGATCAAAAGGCGGCCTCAGCGCTGTACACTAGGATGGTCACAGACGCTGTGCGGGAGTACACCTATCCGGCTCTGCTCGCTGGATTGGGTTTCAATTTTTACAGCCATGCCCAGGGCATCAGCATGCGGGTGAGTGGCTACAACGATAAGCAGCCCATGTTGCTCAAAGAGCTTTTGGCCAATATTGCGGATCAGGCCTTTGAGCCCGCGCGCTTCGAACGCTTACGCCGGGATATGGTGTTGGAGCTACAAAACACCGTGGCACGTCGTCCAAGCTCACAGCTTATGGATGACCTGCGCCGCGCGTTGGGCAGAGGCTCTTACGATGAGCCGGAGCTGATCGCAGCGCTGGAGGCTCTTGATGTCGAAGGTCTTGAGACCTATCGCAAGAGCTTTTGGCAATCCGCCCGAGCAGAGGCGATGTTGTACGGGAACTATCCGCCAACTGATGTATATGTGATGTCCGAGACTCTGGACGTCGTTTTGGGCGCTGGAGAGGGTAAGCCCGCGGTAGCTCCGCAAGTACTGCGGATCACCGAGAATGACTCACTGGAATTACGTTCACGTATTGAGCACAACGATACGGTAGTAGCCTGGTATCTCCAGGGTGCGGGACAAACCTGGCGTGATCGTGCGCTCGTAGCACTGACTGCGCAGATTACGGAGTCCGGGTTCTTTCAGCAGTTGCGTACGGAGCAGCAGTTGGGATACATCGTATCGAGTTTCCCCTGGGCGCAGTACGATGTACCTGGACTACTCTTACTTGTGCAGTCTCCGTCGCATTCGTCAGCCCATGTCGTTGACGCGATGCAGCAATTTCTTGTGGGCACCTTGGAAGACATAACGCTGGAACAATTCGAGCGACATCGTCAGGCACTGATCAATGCGACTTTGAAACCGCAGGAAAATTTGCGGGAGCGCGCAGAGTTTTACTGGCAATCCATCGCAACTCGAGAATGGCTGTTCGATAGTCCCCAGGAAATGGCGGCGGCCGTAGAGTCCATTAGCTTTGAAGAGTGGCAGGCGGCATATCGACAGTTGTTCCTAGATGCGCCGCGTTCACTACTGGCGCTCAGTGCAGGAGCCAGGGCTGTGACGCCGGATATAAAAAGTGAGGTATTTGTAAGCCCTGAGGCTCTGCGCGACGGTCGCGGGACCTATGAGATAGACCTCTCTCCTTTGTGATCCTCCCCTGTTGCTTCCCACTCACTGGGGGTGGGAGCAGAATTTGATTTAAGCCGCATTGAGACCTGTTGGTTTCATATAGGAACCAACTAGGGGTGGTGCAGGACTTGTGATCAATATTTAGACACCGTATTATTTGTTGAAGCGTGCTCGGGGCTATCAATTTGCTCGAGTTGATTCTAATAAAGAACTAAGTAGCGTTTCAGCGGCGGCCCTAACTGGGTTTTCGTCATGCAACGCTGGCGGGACTACAGCAATGATCGACGATATCGACCCCATCGAAACCCGGGAATGGCTGGATTCACTGGACAGCGTTGTCCGAGACGGCGGCGACAATCGCGCCCGCTATCTCATGACTCAGTTGGCCAAGCACGCCGTTGATACGGGTGTGCCGCTCCCCCCGTCGATTACGACACCCTTTCGTAACACCATCAGGCCCGAAGACGAGAGGCCCATGCCGGGCGACTTGTTTATGGAGCGCCGTATTCGCTCGCTGGTGCGCTGGAACGCGCTAGCTATGGTGATGCGCGCTAACGATAACGATGAAGGTCTCGGCGGACACATCAGCAGTTTCTCGTCCTCCGCTACGCTTTATGACGTGGGCTGTAACTACTTTTTCCGCGGTACCGAAGATGGCCACCCTGGTGATCTTGTGTTCTACCAGGGGCACAGTGCTCCGGGAATGTACGCGCGTTCCTATCTAGAGGGCCGCCTGACGGAGGATCAGCTCGATAACTTTCGACGCGAGGTCGATGGAAATGGACTTTCCTCTTACCCACACCCCTGGTTGATGCCTGACTATTGGCAGTTCCCGACCGTGTCTATGGGGCTAGGTCCGATCCAGGCGATTTACCAAGCGCGGGTGATGAAGTACCAAAGTGATCGCGGTCTCGTTGATCAAAAAGACCGTAATGTTTGGTGTTTTCTGGGCGACGGCGAGTGCGACGAGCCTGAGTCTCTCGGTGCTATTTCTTTGGCGGGCCGTGAGAAACTAGGCAACCTCATTTTTGTCGTGAACTGTAACTTGCAGCGCCTTGATGGCCCTGTGCGCGGCAATGGCAAGATTATTCAAGAGCTTGAAGGCGTGTTCCGCGGTGCTGGCTGGGATGTTTCAAAGGTTATATGGGGTCGCAAGTGGGATCCGCTTCTGGAGCGGGATGAGTCTGGCATGCTGCAAAAGCGCATGGACGAAGTGTGTGACGGCGAACTCCAGAACTACAAGTACAACGGTGGGGCCTACACCCGGGAACACTTCTTTGGGAAGTACCCCGAGTCTCTGGATCTTGTGAAGGACCTTTCCGACGACGACATCATGTATCTCAATCGTGGTGGTCACGACCCTTACAAGGTTTATGCCGCCTACGCTAAAGCGGCAGACCAGTTTGAGCGGCCGACGGTTATTTTAGCCATGACAGTGAAAGGTTACGGTACGGGCGAGGCCGGAGAGGCCAGCAACGAAACTCACTCCCTGAAAAAGCTGGATATAGAGGCGCTTAAAGCGTTCCGGGATCGTTTTGCGATTCCAGTTGATGATGAAGCCTTGCCATCCGTGCCGTATTACCGGCCCGACGAGAACAGTCCCGAAATGCGTTATATGCGGGAGCGGCGTCGCCAGCTAGGTGGCTGTATACCTGCGCGCCGAAGTGAGGCGCAGGTCTTGCCAGTGCCAGGGCTGGATGCGTTTTCTGCTCAGACAAAGAGCAGCGGTGATCGCAGCGTCTCTACCACCATGGCCTTTGTGCGCATTTTGTCGACACTTGCCAAGGACAAGGCGATCGGACATCGCGTCGTACCTATCGTGCCGGATGAGGCGCGTACTTTTGGTATGGAAGGCATGTTCCGCCAGCTGGGCATTTATTCTTCTGTAGGTCAGCGATACACGCCGCATGATGCCGATAAGATCATGTACTACAAGGAAGATATCAAGGGACAGATTCTTGAAGAGGGCATCAACGAAGCTGGAGCGGCTTCGGCTTGGTTGGCGGCGGCTACGTCCTACAGCACCAGCAACTATCCGATGGTGCCTTTCTATATTTTTTATTCGATGTTTGGTTTTCAGCGCATTGGTGATTTGCTTTGGGCTGCGGGAGATAGTCAGGCTCGCGGTTTTCTCATGGGGGCCACGTCTGGACGTACAACGCTTAACGGCGAGGGCTTGCAGCATCAGGATGGTCACAGTCACCTGTTGGCCGCGACTATTCCAAATTGTGTCAGCTACGACCCAACGTACGCCTACGAGTTGGCGGTAATTATTCAAGATGGCATGCGTCGGATGTACTCGGAGCGGGAGAATCGCTTTTATTACATCACTACGATGAACGAAAGCTATCCTCAGCCTGCTCTGCCCGAAGGTGTGGAAGCCGGCATCGTGAAGGGTATGTATCGTTTGAAAAATGCCGAGACCGATGCTCCTCGTGTGCGCCTCTGTGGTGCGGGCAGCATTTTGCGGGAAGTGGAGGCAGCGGCAGAAATATTGCGCGCAGACTACGGCGTGGATGCTGAGGTGTGGAGCTTGACGAGCATCAATGAGTTACAGCGTGATGGTAAGCAGGTTGAGCGCTGGAATATGTTGAACCCTGATAAGGCTCCTCGAACGGCGTACTTCACTGAGCAGTTACAGGGGAGTGACGCTCCGGTCGTGATTGCCACGGACTATATGAAGAGTTTCTCTGAGCAGCTGCGTTCCGCCTGTCCAGCCGAGCTTTATGTTTTGGGCACAGACGGATTTGGACGCAGCGATACTCGCGCCAAGCTACGACACTTTTTTGAGGTCAGTCGGGAATTTGTCGTGTTGGCTGCGCTGAATGCGCTCGCCGCACGCGGTGATTACAGTGTTCAGGATGTCGCTTTGGCACGGGATGCCCTCGGGATTGATCCGAATAAAGTCGACCCCACAACAATATAAAAAGCAGTTAGCGCAGCGCTACTAGCGCTATAGCGAGGAGAGAGTCCGTGGCACAGGAAACAGTCCTAGTCCCTGATATTGGTGGTTCAGATGCTGCCGAAGTAGTTGAAGTGCTGGTGAGTCCCGGTGACATCGTCGAAATAGATCAAGGACTGTTGGTTCTCGAATCTGACAAAGCGTCTATGGAAATACCTTCCACAGTTGCAGGCACGGTGGTGGAGGTATTGGCGAAGGATGGAGATCAGCTGGCTGAAGGTGCGGCTGTTGCGGTCATCGAAACTACGGATGCTGCAGCTGGCGAAGCGGATTCAGCGGCTGTTGTTGCTCAGCCGATTGAGCCTGTGCCTGAAGAGGCTGAGAGCAAAAATACAGCTGATACGCCTGCGTCAGCCACCCCGGTATCACAGGCCGTGGAAATCACCGTGCCGGACATTGGCACCGATGAAGCCGTTGATCTCATTGAGATTTCGGTGAGCGTTGGCGACACCGTCGCCGAAGGTGACACGCTCGTGGTGCTCGAGACAGACAAGGCTTCTATGGAGGTGCCGTCGACCGCGTCTGGTGTAGTCAAGGCGTTGCAGGTTAACGAAGGTCAGCAGGTTAAGCAGGGTGATGTCCTCTTGATTCTTGATGCTGTTGTTACGGAGTCGAATGTTGTAGAGCCGAGTTCTGTTGACTCAAAGGCTAGTGCTCCAGCGCCCACCGCGGCGCCTGCGCCTGCAGTTGAGGCCCCGGTTCCACCGGCGAGTAAGGAAGCTGCAGCGGCGCCTGATTCCAAGGGCAAAGGCGTTTATGCCGGACCGGCCGTTCGTCGTCTTGCCAGGGAATTTGGCGTGCCGCTTGGGTCTGTTAAGAGCAGTGGACCTCGAGGCCGTATTCTCAAAGAGGATCTGCATCAATACGTGAGCCGTGCACTTGCGGCTCCCGGTGAGGGTAGTGGTGGCGCTGGCATACCGGTAATTCCGGATGTCGACTTTTCGGCTTTTGGGCCTGTAGATGTCGTCGAGCGAAGCAAGATTGACAAGATCACGGCCACGAATATGCAGCGCAACTGGCTCAACGTTCCGCACGTGACGCAGTTTGACGATGCCGATATCACGGAGATGGAAGCCTTTAGAAAGTCTCTAAAGGCCGAGGCCGAAAAGCGTGGCTCACGCTTGACCCCGTTACCGTTTTTACTCAAAGCCTGTGCAGTGGCACTCAAGCGCAACGAGAAAATCAACTCGTCGCTCAGTGATGGCGGAAGTACTCTGACCTACAAGCGCTATGTGCATATCGGAATGGCAGTCGATACGCCGGCAGGACTTGTAGTGCCCGTCATTCGCGATGTGGATCAGAAGACTCTTTGGGAGCTTGCTGACGAAGTCATAGAGCTGGCGGGCAAGGCGCGGGATCGCAAGCTCAAGCCGGCAGACATGCAGGGCGGGGGATTCACCGTGTCGAGTCTGGGCTCGATAGGTGGACGAGGCTTTACTCCGATTGTGAATGCACCCGAAGTCGCGATCCTCGGGGTCAGCCGCGCGAACACCCAACCCGTATGGGACGGGCAGAGTTTTCAGCCACGACTACAGTTGCCTTTGGCGCTCTCCTATGACCACAGGGTGGTTAATGGCGGCGATGCGGGACGTTTTCTTACCGAGCTATGTCAGCTTCTTGGAGATATTCGTAATCTTTTACTTTGATAGTGTCTGAGGCAGTAGCCACCATCAGGCCGTGGCAGCGCAGTTTTCTTGACGCGCATCGGCTACCCGATGCCTACCTGGATACGGCCAACAAATACTTTGAGCCTCTGGCGGGAGTCCTTGCTCAGCGACGTCGGACGCTGGGCTCCACACTGCATGTAGCACTTAACGGAAGCCAGGGCTCGGGCAAAAGCACCCTTGGAGATTATCTCTGTAGCTGTCTGGCTGAAGAGTACGGACTTTCCGCAGTAGCGTTGTCCCTTGACGATTTTTATCTCACTCGTGCAGAGCGACTTGATCTTGCTGAGCGCATTCACCCCTTATTGCGAACACGAGGTGTGCCAGGCACGCATGACGTGGAATTACTGCGCGCTGTGTTGAATGCGTTGAGCAGGGAGTCGCTAAAGCCGGTATCGGTACCGCGTTTTGATAAGTCCATAGACGATCGCGCACCCCAGGAAGTTTGGACGCTCATTGACGCTCCGGTAGATGTGGTTGTTTTGGAAGGCTGGTGTCTCGGGGCTACAAGCGAGGAGCCTGGGGTTCTCGCGCAGCCCATCAATACGCTGGAACGAGATGAAGACACAGAATCGCAGTGGCGAACTTACTCCAATGAGATGCTTAGGCAGCATTACGAACCGTTTTATGCTGACCTGGATGTTTGGATCATGCTCGCGGCTCCCGGTTTTGAGCAGGTGCTTCGCTGGCGTACCGAGCAAGAGGAGAAGCTCCGGGAATCCGTCGTAGGCCAGGGCGAAGGCGTAATGAGTGATGCTACGCTAAGTCGATTTGTTCAGCACTTTGAGCGCTACACAAGGCAATGCCTGCGTGATCTGCCACAACGCGCTGATGTGCTGCTCAAAATGGATGGCGATCGGAATATCGTCAGAACACATGGCCTGGAGTCTAGAGATTGAGTAACGTTGTTCATCTGGTCATAACTGACCTGGATGGTTCGCTACTGGATCATGATGACTATAGTTATGGACCGGCTAAGCCCGTACTACAGGTACTGGAAGAGATGCGGATTCCTGTGATCTTTGCTTCGAGTAAGACTCGGGCCGAGATGCTCGAGCTGCGCGCAGAGCTTGGCAACGAACACCCATTTATCGTAGAAAATGGCGCTGCGATTTGTATCCCTGAGCGCTACTTTCAAAAACAGCCAGCGGGTACCGAGCTCCGTGACGGTTACTGGGTTCGTGAGCTTGCGCCGTCTAGGACGCATTGGAAAGACGCGCTAGATAAGTTGCGAGAGAAAATGCCTGGATGTTTTATGGACTTTGCGACAGCGGGAACGGCTGGAATCGTCGAAATGACGGGGCTAAGCGCCGAGAAGGCCGCTCTTGCCAATGAGCGCGAGTACAGCGAGCCCGTGCAATGGCGGGGGAGCGATCTAGATCTCAAAGAATTTTTGTTCAAGCTGTCGGCAGCGGGAGCGCGGGTGCTCAAGGGCGGCCGTTTCTACAGTGTTGCCGGAGATTGCGACAAGGGTCAGGCTCTGGTTTGGCTACGCGAGGAATATGCGCTGGCCGCCAGGGCCTCGGCTGTTTATGATCTGGCAGTAGGGGATGGTGAGAACGACGTTCCTATGCTCGAAGTAGCCCGTCACGCTTTACAGATTCCTGCGCAGCATCGTGCGTTGCCGGAGCTTGATCGTGTGGACGGCGTTATCGTTGGTGAAGGTTACGGGCCAGAGGCCTGGGCAGCTGGGGTTCGCGAATGGTTGCGTGGCCTGTATCAGTCTCGTGAGGAAGTGTAAGCATGGCGGATTTTTACCAGAACGGCATCATCACTACGTTACACAATCTCTCTAAGCGACCTGTTGAAGAGCTGGAGGCAGAACTGGTCGGCTTCAGCAAGTCCCGTCCTATGGGTCTATTGCTGCCCTCCCTGTATTCTGAGCTCGAAGGAGAGGCGCTTCCGCGTATCGTCGAGCATCTAGCGCAGGTGCCTTATCTTGAGCAGATTGTCATCGGATTGGACTCCGCGACGGAGCAGCAGTACCGCGATGCGCTGAAGTTCTTTTCGCAGCTTCCTCAGCCGCACCGGGTGCTTTGGAACGATGGCCCCCGATTGAAGGCTATTGATGAGGAGCTCCGCGAGATGGATCTCGCGCCGCGAGAGCTGGGTAAGGGCCGCAACGTTTGGTATTGCATGGGTTACATTCTGGCAGCAGACCGTGTTGAATCAATCGCATTGCACGATTGTGACGTTCTTACCTACGACCGATCGTTGCTCGCAAGACTCATTTATCCGGTGGCCAATCCCAACTTCAACTACGAGTTTTGCAAAGGCTATTACGCGCGTGTTGCCAACGGCAAGATCAACGGTCGCGTGAGTCGCCTCTTGGTAACGCCTTTGCTGCGGGCCTTGAAAAAAACTCAGGGTGAATTGGAGTACATCAACTACATGGATAGCTTCCGCTATCCCCTGGCCGGGGAATTTTCCTTCCGTCGCGATGTGCTCAACGATCTACGAATTCCCAGCGATTGGGGTCTTGAAATTGGGGTGCTTTCGGAAATGCACCGCAACTACGCGAATAACCGCTTATGCCAAGTTGACATCGCCGACACTTATGATCACAAGCACCAAAAGTTGTCCGCGGACGACGCTACAGCGGGCTTGTCGCGAATGTCTATTGATATCAGTAAGGCGCTGTTTCGTAAGCTCGCTACCCGAGGCGTGGTGTTTAGTACCGAGAGCTTTCGTACGCTCAAAGCTAGCTACTACCGCGTGGCACTCGATTTTGTGGAGACCTACCACAATGATGCAGTGATGAACGGACTCGAATATGATCTGCACAGTGAGGAGCGAGCGGTGGAGCTCTTTGCTGAGAACATTATGAAGGCCGGCGAGGCCTTTCTTGATCGGCCAATGGAGCGGCCATTTATTCCGAGCTGGTCTCGGGTAAGTAGTGCAATGCCTTCGGTTCGTGAACGCTTATTGCAGGCAGTGGAAGAGGACACCGCGGAGTATGCCCCCAGCTGAGCATTCAGGCGCCCATGACGAGCATCGTTTGGGATTGGCTCACCGTGTAGCTCAACAGCTTTCTGTTATCTATGCCGGCGGCGATATAAGCCCGGAGATGGGCGCACTCGCTATAGAGTTGTTGGACATCATGCGCCTGCAAGATGATATGCCGCAGCCCGACCCACATCTCAATCATTGGGATCAGCGCGATGCGCTGATGATCACCTATGGGGATAGCATTAAGAAAGACGGCGAAGCCCCGTTGCAAACACTGAAGTATTGGCTGGATCACTATGCCGACGGCCGCATCACGGGCGTGCATGTTCTGCCGTTTTGTCCCTGGAGCTCCGATGACGGCTTTGCCGTGATTGATTACTTGAAAGTTAATGAGACGCTTGGTGACTGGAATGACGTGCTTGCGATTGGTGCCAAGTACAACCTTATGGGTGACCTTGTCATCAATCACTGTTCCAGTGCGAGTCAGTGGTTCTCCAACTTTTTGCGTAACGAAGAGCCGGGCAAGGATTATTTTGCCACTGCGTCGCCTAAAGATGATTTGTCATTAGTCGTACGGCCGCGCACGTCCCCCTTGCTTCGCGAAGTAGAAGCTATCGATGGAACTCGTCACGTCTGGTGTACTTTCAGTCACGATCAGGTTGATCTTAACTTCCGCAATCCAGAAGTGCTCAAGCGCATGGTCGAAATCGTGCGTCACTATCTCGACTACGGTATACGAATATTCCGCCTGGATGCCGTGGCGTTTCTCTGGAAGAAGCCCGGCACCAGTTCGCTCAACTTGCGCAAGACCCATGAAATTGTGCGCTTGCTGCGAACGCTGATAGAGCATGCACGTGGCGACGCGCTGATCATTACCGAGACAAATATTCCCAATCAGGAGAACCTCGCTTACTTTGGCAATGCGAATGAGGCTCACTGTGTCTACAACTTTTCCTTGCCGCCTTTACTGGTCAATACTCTAGTTACCGGTGATTGTTTCTATCTGAAGCAATGGATGATGAGCATGCCGCCGCCACAACATGGCACCGCGTACTTTAATTTTATTGCGTCCCATGACGGTATTGGTTTGCGTCCGGCGGAAGGCCTCTTGTCCGATGAAGAGTTACAGACGCTGATTAGCACCATGCGTCGTTTTGGCGGGCATGTGTCCTATCGGGCTTTGGATGATGGGCAGAACAAGCCCTACGAGATCAACATTGCCTTGATTGACGCCCTTCAGGGAACAACCGCAGGCGCTGATGAATATGGTCTTCAGCGATTTGTTTGTGCCCACGCAATAATGTTGGGGCTCGAGGGGATTCCAGGTATTTATATCCACAGTCTGGTGGGCACTCACAATGATTTGGAGCGCTTTGAGAATACAGGCGAAAACAGAGCTATAAACCGCCATCAATGGCAGCTTGAGGAGTTGGAAGCGCAGCTCGGCGATGAGCGGTCTGATCATTCACAGGTGTTCAGGGGGATTATGGATCTATTGGCGATTCGACAAAAACAATCGGCCTTTCATCCCAACGCTACGCAGTTCACGCTGCACTTGGGTGCTACCTTGTTTGGTTTTTGGCGTCAGAGTTCGGATCGGCGGCAAAGTATTTTCTGCATCAGCAATGTTAGCAACGAGGCCGAGCATCTACAGCTTAGCGATATCAATCTTATTGAAGCTCAGGACTGGTCCGACCTTATCTCTGGCGAGGACTGCAATAAGCAGCAAATGTTGCTGGAGCCTTACCAAACAGTGTGGATAAGCAACCTGCGAGATCACCGTTAGTCACGGAATCCCTGTGCTAGAATTCGGCTCCTTCAGGGGCAGCCCGGCCACGTATTTCATCGCCTGGGTGTGCTGTCACGTCACCCGTTGCCATACAAGATAAGAGAGGGTAGCGCTCTATGGTTATCAAGCCCCGCGTTCGCGGTTTTCTGTGTACCACGACCCACCCTGTGGGCTGCGCCGAGAACGTGCGCCGACAAATCGCTCATGTGCGCAGTAATGGTGCCGTGGCCAATGGCCCTAAGCGGGTCCTGGTTATTGGTTCATCCACCGGCTACGGCTTAGCGTCACGAATTGTGGCGGCTTTTGGGAGTGGCGCCGAAACCCTCGGTGTGTTTTTTGAAAAAGAAGGAACGGAGCGAAAGTCGGGCACGGCGGGTTGGTACAACTCGGCGGCTTTTCATGCTGAAGCAGAAGCAGAGGGTTTGTACGCTAAAAGCATTAATGGTGATGCTTTCAGCGATGAGGTTAAGCAGCGGGTTGTTCAAGAAATCAAAGCCCACATGGGGCAGGTTGATCTGGTGGTCTACAGCCTGGCATCACCCCGCCGGCAACATCCTCGTACCGGTGAACTGCATAGCTCCACGCTAAAGCCGATCGGCAAGCCCACAACGCAAAAGGGCATCAATACGGACAAGGGTGAGATCAAGGAGTTTCACCTGGAGCCTGCAAGCCAGGAAGAGATAGATAACACCGTGGCCGTTATGGGTGGAGAGGACTGGCAGTTCTGGATTGAGGCTTTGGATGAGGCCGGGGTGCTTGCTGATGGCGCTAAAACGACAGCCTATACCTATGTTGGAGAAAAGCTGACCTGGGACATTTACTGGCACGGCACCATTGGCGCGGCGAAAAAAGACCTTGATCGGCGCGTGCTGGATATTCGAAAGCGGCTCGCAGCCAAAGGTGGCGACGCCCGCGTATCAGTGCTCAAAGCAGTTGTGACACAGGCAAGTGCGGCTATTCCTGCAATGCCCATTTATTTGGCTATCCTTTTTAAGGTTATGAAAGCCCAGGGTACTCACGAGGGCTGTATTGAACAGGTTGATGGCTTGTTTCGAGATTCACTCTATGCCGCGGCGCCGGAGCTTGATGACGAAGGTCGTTTGCGAGCAGACGGCAAAGAGTTGGATCCCGAGGTCCAAGCCGCCGTGGGGAAGCTCTGGGAGCAGGTGGCGACCGATAATCTGAGTGAGTTGTCAGATTTTGCGGGGTACCGTCGAGAGTTTTTGCAGCTCTTTGGCTTCGGGATCGATGGCGTAGATTATGACGCCGATGTCGATCCGCTAGTTCCTATCAGTCAGTTGATCTGACGTGCTCGAACACGGAAAGCCCTGGCGTCTAAGCCCGACAGTGCGCCGACTTGTGGCGCCGAACCCCGGCCCCATGACAGGCCCGGGAACCAATACATATCTGCTGGGCGATAAAGACGTGATTGTGGTGGATCCCGGTCCGGCAATCGATTCGCATATCGACGCTATTTTGGCTGCGGGCGACGGTCGGATCCGCTACATCATTTGTACCCATACGCATCCTGATCATTCGCCGGCGTGGAAAGCGGTCGCTGAAGCAACCGGCGCCACGGTGATAGGCGCTTTGCCCGACGGCGACGATCATCAGGACGAAACATTCAACCCGGACCTGACCCTTGAGCACGAGTACCGTTTGAAGACCGATGAGCTGTCCTTGCTCGCGCTGCATACGCCCGGGCATGTCAGCAATCATTATTGTTTTTTGCTGGAAGAAGAGCGGATGCTGTTCGCCGGCGACCACATTATGAACGGTAGTACCGTTGTGATTATTCCCCCCGGGGGTGATATGCAGGCCTACATTACCGCGCTTGAGATGCTTTTGGATTACTCGCTGGATTCTATCGCCCCGGGACATGGTGAATTGATCCATGACAGCCGCGCCGAAATCGAAGGTTTGGTTGCTCATCGTCTGGGACGCGAAGCCAAAGTGGTGGCCGGTCTTAATACCTTGGGTTTGAGCGATCTGGATACACTGGTGCAGACTGTCTATGACGATGTTGATCCCGCGCTGCATCCCTGGGCCAAGCTGTCTATGGAAGCGCACTTGATTAAACTTGAGCGTGAGGGGCGAGCTAGTTGCAGCGATAAGCATTGGCAGGCTAAAAGTCCAACTTAAGCAATACGATCTTCAGCATAATTGCTTGGCCATTGTCGGCCGAGATAACAAGTGAAACTCGCAAAGGAGCAATCAATGAACGGTTTGATGATGGATGTCTCACTGACTATCACTTCAATCATGTCCCATGCAGAGCGTGTGCATGGTAATCAGGAAATCGTTTCGGTCACTCGGGATAACCCGCGTCATCGCTATAGCTATAAGGATGCATTCAAGCGCACGAGACAGCTCGCTAATGGGATGGCAGCGTGGGGCCTGAATCGTGGTGATCGAGTTGCGACGCTCGCTTGGAACGATTACCGGCATTTCGAAACCTATTACGCCTCGGCCTGCAGCGGATATGTGTGTCACACCATCAATCCGCGGTTGTTCCCGGAGCAAATCGTTTACATCATCAATCATGCCGAAGATCAGGTGATCTTCGTTGACCTGGACTTTATGCCTCTCGTCGAGGCCGTGGCTGCGCAGTGCCCTAGGGTGCGCGAGTGGGTGGTTTTGACCTCCAGGGAACACATGCCCGAGACCACGCTTGCCAATGTCAGTTGCTATGAAGATCTGGTCCACAGCCATTCCGACGAATTTGCTTGGCCTGAGTTAGACGAGAAGGAGGCCTGTGCGCTTTGCTATACCTCCGGCACTACGGGTAACCCCAAAGGCGTTTTGTATTCGCATCGTTCTACGATGCTGCATGCCTACGCAACACTCATGCCTGATGCTATGGGGCTGTCTGGTGGTGATGCCGTATTACCCATCGTGCCAATGTTTCACGTCAATGCCTGGGGTACACCCTATGCCTGCCCCATGGTAGGTGCCAAGCTGGTGTTCCCGGGCAACAAGATGGGTGATGGTGAAACGCTTGCGTCTTTGATTAACGACGAAGGGGTCACTATGTCCGCGGGTGTGCCCACGGTGTGGCTGGGACTTCTCGCGTATCTCAAGCAATCTGGCAAGACCGTTGAGACTCTCGAGCGCGTTATTGTGGGCGGCGCGGCCTGTCCTCTGTCTGTGATGGAGGACTTTGACAGCTACGGTGTAGAGACGCGCGTGGGCTGGGGCATGACCGAGATGAGTCCGCTGGGCTCAGTCAACGAATGCACGGCGTCGCGAGCCGACTACGGGGAAGAGAAGTTTGCGAAGCAGCGCCTGAAGGCGGGTCGACCTATCTTTGGCGTGGAGATGAAAATTGTCGATGATGAAGGTAAGGAGTTGCCCTGGGACGGCGCGGCATTTGGGTCCTTAAAGGTCCGGGGGCCCTGGATCTGTTCGGATTACTATGAGTTGGGGGATGACTCCAGTTCCCATGCCGAGGACGGTTGGTTTGAGACCGGAGATGTCGCAACGATAGATGCCACCGGTTACATGGCCATTACCGACCGCACTAAGGATGTGATTAAGTCCGGTGGCGAGTGGATATCCTCTATCGACGTGGAAAACGTTGCGACTGACCATCCCAAGGTCGCGGAAGCAGCCGTAATTGGTCGCTACCATCCCAAGTGGTCTGAGCGGCCTCTACTTGTTGTTGTAAAGGCGTCTGATGGACAGGATCTCAGTTCACAGGAGATGCTCGCCTGGTTTGACGGCAAGATCGCCAAGTGGTGGACGCCCGATGCCGTTGAGTTTGTCGATGAGTTGCCCCACGGAGCCACCGGTAAAATCCACAAAGTGGGTTTGCGTGAGCAGTTCAAGGACTATGAGTTTTCGGCTTAGCTAGACTGGCACCCCGGACGCAGTCTGCGCCCGGGGAAAACCAAGCCCTGTGGTAAACTGCAGTGAATTTACGGGCTTCTGAGACGTCTCATCTAGATGAGAGATAACTTTCGGATGTATGGCTGGGTAAATTGGTCGGGCGCGTTGGCCGGACAAATCAGTCGAGCAACAGGGTAGTTTAGACAGTGGCCATACATAAACTCGGCGAAATTCTGGTTGCACAGGGCAAGCTCTCTGCTCGTGATGTGGAACGCAGTTTGCTGGCGCAATCAGAAATGGGTGACCTCTTTGGTCGCGTTTTGGTGAAACTTGGCTTGGTATCCGAGGTGGATGTCGCCAAGGCCTTGAGTGAGCAGTTAGGTATTCCGCTGCTAGCGGCATCCGACTATCCCGAATCCCCCCCAATTCCTGATGGGCTGGCTCGCGAGTTTCTTGTGAGCAACAACGTGATCCCTGTTTCATTGAGTGACACTGAGGTGTGTTTCGCGGCATCTGTTCCTCAGGATGCTTATCTGAGTAAAGCCCTTGCCATGGCGGTGGACCGTCCCGTTAAGCTGGTGCTGGGTACAGACAGTGATGTTTCCCGGGCTTTGGAGCAAATGCTCAGCGACAATCGATCGGACGATGATGAAGAAGAAGCTCTCGATCAGTTTGCGGGACAGAGCGATGACGAATTCATTGAGCACCTGCGGGACTTGGCCAGTGAGGCTCCGGTTATTCGTCTGGTCAATCAGTTGATCCATCGTGCTCTTGATCTGTCGGCATCCGATATCCACATCGAGCCTTTCGAAGACGGACTGCATTTGCGTTACCGCGTTGACGGTGTGCTTCAGGATATGGAGGATCCACCGGCAGTGAGTCTTGCGCCGGCGATTGCGTCGCGCATTAAGTTGCTCTCAAACATGAATATAGCTGAGCGGCGTCTTCCTCAAGACGGTCGCATCATGACCCGTGTAAAAGGCCATGAACTAGATCTTCGCGTGTCAACGATTCCTACAGTGCACGGTGAAAGCATTGTGATGCGGGTGCTGGATCGCGCGAGCATTCAGCTGTCGCTTCCGGACATGGGTTTTAGTCAAGATACCTTGCTGCGCTATCAGCAGTTGCTTGCGCGACCTCATGGTGTGCTCTTGGTAACGGGGCCTACCGGTTCGGGTAAAACGACTACGCTTTATGCCTCCCTGGCGTCCATGGACACTCGGGATCGCAAGATCATTACGGTCGAAGATCCAGTCGAGTATCAGCTCGCCGGTGTTAATCAGATTCAGGTGCAGGCACAAATAGAATTGTCGTTTGCACGAGCGCTACGGGCCATCCTTCGGCAGGATCCGGACATTATTATGATCGGTGAAATGCGTGATGGCGAGACGGCGCAGATTGGCGTGCAATCGGCTTTGACCGGGCATTTGGTGTTATCGACACTACACACCAATACCGCGGCGAGCGCCATAACGCGTCTGGAAGACATGGGTATCGAGCGCTACCTAATTACCTCGTCGGTGAACGGGGTACTTGCACAGCGGCTCATTCGCAGGCTGTGTAAGCACTGCAAGACACCGGTAGAGCTATCCGATACGGCTATTGCCCAATGTGGAATTAAACGCTTTCTTCCGACCGGAGAGCGAACGGTTTACCAAGCCCAGGGCTGTGAGCACTGTTTGCAAAGCGGCTACTCCGGGCGTACCGGAATCCATGAGTTATTTCTTCTCGATGAAGATATTCGTCGTGTGGTCCAGTCTGGTGCCGACGCCTCAGAGCTTCATACCGCTGCGCGGGCCCAGGGCATGATCACTTTGTATGAGGATGGGCTTCGTAAAGTGGTCGCCGGAGAGAGCTCCCTCGAAGAGGTGCTGCGCGTTACCCAGGATCAAAGTGAGGCCGAAGAGAGCTTGCCTGTGGGCAGTACGGCCGAAGTGAGCCGCACTCAGCCGATGCCGGCCTAATCTATGGCTGTCTTCTATTACCGCGCCGTCGGGCGTGATGGAAAAACCATCGATGGCACTCTAGAGGCTGCGGGACAAGAGCTTGCCTCTCGTCAGTTGCGTGCCCGAGGGCTCACGCTACTGTCGCTAAAGAGTGATGAAGCGGGAAATGCCGTCGGCCGCAGCAGTGGCCGTCCGCCGTCGCGTCAGGACGTGTTGTCTATGACCACAGAGCTGGCGGTGCTGCTGCGCGCAGGATTGCCGCTGGATAGATCGTTGAAAGTCCTCATCGAGATGGCGTCCTTACCTTCTATGGGGGCTCTGCTCTCGGATGTACTTAAGTCGGTTAAGGGGGGTAATGCCTTGAGCGCGGCGCTGGAGCCGTACTCGGAGCTCTTTGGACGTTTTTATCTGAGCATGCTGCGCAGTGGCGAAGCCAGTGGTGAAATGTCAGCAGTGCTGGATCGTCTGGTGGCGCACCTTGAGACGGCCAAGGCGACCCGCGACAGTGTGGTCTCGGCGCTGATATATCCAGCGATCTTATTGGTAGTAGCCGTGCTTTCCATCGTGGTGATGCTGGCCTTCGTGGTGCCGCAGTTTGAATCACTGTTTAACGACATGGGGGAGTCCCTGCCAACGCTTACGCGCGTCGTGATCAACGCCGCAGATTTTGTGACCGGTTGGTTTTGGTTGATTGTGATTCTCGGGACGGTGACGGTGATCGCGATACGCAATTGGTTGCGTAGTGACGCCGGGCGGCAGCGCTGGCATGCGCGTTTGCTACGTTTGCCTTTATTTGGCGGCATTGTTTTTGAGTTTGAGATGGCGCGCTTTGCCCGCACCCTGGGGACCCTTTTGGGGAACGGCGTTCCGCTGCTGCGGGCCATCGATATCGCCATTGCGACAGTAGAAAACGTTGTTCTTAGAGATTCTCTCGGGGCATTGCCGCCCGCGGTGAAAGCCGGTCAGCGTATGTCTGTGGCTCTTGCCGACGCAAAAATGTTTACACCCATGGTGATACAGATGACTCGGGTGGGTGAAGAGTCTGGCGCCATGGATACCATGATGCTGGAGCTTGCAAAGGTTTTTGACAATCATGTGAACTCTGGCGTGAAACGCAGTCTTACTCTATTGGAGCCTCTGTTAATTCTCACGATGGGGGCTGTCATTGCGGTGATTATTATCGCGATACTCATGGGTATTCTTTCGGTGAATGACCTAGCGGTGTAAGTGATAGTGGGTGACGAGATTGTTCAGGTTTGGGCGGAATGGCCTCTGAAGCCGAACGATAAATCAAGATATAGACAGGAAGGCAGGCATGAGTGTTAGAGAAACAATAGCGCCGAGAACGCAGCGCGCCGTCGGTGGACGTCAGTCAGGCTTTACGCTGATGGAATTACTGGTGGTACTCGCGATCCTCGGGCTTTTGATGAGCCTCGTAGGGCCCCAGGTCCTCAAGCAATTGGGCGGTGCGAAAACCAAAACGGCACTTATCCAGATTCGTGACCTGGAGCAGGCCCTGGAAATGTACAAGCTTGACGTCGGTCGGTATCCAAACACAGCGCAAGGTCTGGAAGCGTTGGTTGATAAGCCTGGCAGCACGGCGGGCTGGAACGGCCCGTACCTCAAGGGTGACGTTCCCCAGGATCCCTGGAAGCAGGATTATCTCTACAAGTACCCCGGAGAGCGCAGCGAACTGGATGTTTTTAGCTATGGCCAAAATGGGTCTCCCGGTGGTGATGGCGAAGATGCCGACGTCGGCAACTGGCAGTAACTTTCTGTCAGGCATCGGCTTTGGGACTCTCCGTGTCCGTGGCTTTAGTCTGGTTGAACTTATGGTGGTGCTGGCTATCGCCGCTATGCTTATGGTCGCTGCAGTGCCGTCTTCGGTTCGATTTTATGAGGGGATGCAGCGCCGGCAAGCAGTTCGCGACGCGGTAACCATGTTGTCCTCAGCGAGAGAGCGAGCGCTGTCTTCGGGGCGTGTACAGGACGTCAACGTTCGACCATTGACGCGACGTATCTGGTATGGCAAAAAAACGCGTACGTTGCCCGAGGGGCTCAGTCTTACGGTTCATGGTGCTGCTGAATTGAATCGCGAGAGCATCGGTGTGATTCGCTTTTATCCGGATGGCAGCGCAAGCGGTGGAGGTATCGATATTGCGCGGGACGATGGCTCTGGCACACGCATCAGCGTGGATTGGTTGGTCGGCCGCGTTAGACAAACAGCGCTGACTCAAGGGTGAGCAGTTCTTGCCTCCGAGCTCATCGCGGTCAGCAGGGATTCTCCCTTCTCGAGATGCTGGTGGCTGTGGCGATTCTTGGGATGGCCTTGGGGGCGCTTTATCAATCCGTTGCTGGCGCTACCAGAAACGTGCGCGCAGACCAGCGTTACGCCTATGCAGTTGAGCTGGGCCGATCACTCATCGCAGACAATAGTGTTGTCCCATTGGAGGGGCTGCAAAAAAATGGTGAAACCAGTGGTGGCTTTGTTTGGCAGGTGGCAGCCTCGCCGGTGACGCGGCCGCGCGGTTCAACGCTGGCGCGCGGCCGACTGCAGTTTATAGATGTAACGGTCTCCTGGCCCGACGGTCCTCGCCAGCGACAGATCAACCTCAGCTCCGTTGTCGCCGGTCAGCCACGCTGATGTTCCGTAAAGCCGAGGGCTTTACCCTTATCGAGATGATGGTCTCTGTCACGATTTTGTCACTCGTGATGCTGGCGACGGTTACGGCTCTGCGGACTTTGGCTTCTACGCAGAGCTCTCTGAATAAAGTGACCGACCGGAACGATGAGATTCGCAGTGTTAGTAGTTTTCTTCGGGATGCCCTTGAGTCCGCGGTGGTGGGAAGTAGTAGTGGTGGGTTAACCGTAGGGGGCGGCAGCGCCGAGATGACGGTGTTTGAGGCGTCATCAACCCAGCTCATGTGGAAGACCACCATGATGTTTGGAGAAAGTGTGGGCGGTAGTTATGTCGTTCGGGTCGCTCAAGAAAACCCCAATGTAGTGCTGCGTTGGCAAAAAATGGACGCTAGAGGCCAGGTAGGAGAATGGAATAATGCCTCTGCACGCACGTTAGTCGAAGACGTGCAGGAGTTTCTTGTGGCGTACCGTCGAGAGTTTGATGGTGACTGGCTGTCCGAGTGGGACGGCCGTGGGGCTCCGGGCTGGGTTCGATTGCGGATTCGTGCGGCTGAACGGTATTGGCCGGATATTGTGATGGAGGTGGCGCGATGACAGCGTATGCGCGCCGCGAAGCAGGCGTTGCCCTGGCGGTGGTGGTTTGGTTCATCGCCGGCATGTCACTACTCGTGGCGGGCGTTGTGATGTCCGCCCGTACTGATGTTCGGTTGGCGCAATTGCACATGGGGCGTGCGGAGGCGTCTGCGGCGGGCGACGGTGCTGTGAATTTGCTATTGGCGGATATTCGCGATGGGGTCTATGCCAAAGACTCACCGCCACGATTGCCCCAGCAGCGCTATCAGCTGGGAGACCTGCAGGTTGATGTGGTAGCAGTGCCTGCGGAGTGGCTGGTAGATATCAACGCGGCTACCGCTCCGTTGCTCGCAAATGTGCTGCAAATATCGGGCGCGCTGCAGCAAGACAGTGCACAGTTACTGGCTAACGCTGTTGTACAATGGCGCTTTAGTCCCAATGGTGCAGCGGGCAAGCGATTTGAGGCGATCGAGGACTTGCTGAGTGTGCAGGGTGCGAATCGCAGGACTTGGGATCGTGTACGTGATTATGTGGCGGCGCCAGGCGGGGGAGCCGGGCTTTCCCGGCCAAGCGCCCGGGCTCAGCACGTGATGGGACTACTGCGTAGGCTGACGCCGGCGCAAAGGGTGATGGCCGCCGAGCAAGCACCAGTGGATGTGAATGTTGGCGCCGCGCGGTTTAGCGGATATCGCGTTGATGCTTTGGTGAGAGTGGGCGATACCTTTTGGCTACGACGGCGGTGGGTATCGATGTCCGCATCGGTGGGCGTGTTGCCCTGGCGTGTATATAGAACAGAGCCTGCTCGAATAGTGAGCCGGCCTGGATCCAGAATTTAGACGCATGATGCGTCTTGCTTATGTTTTACCAATGGATGCGGTGAGAGAGCAGTAACGTGGCAGTACAAAGCAACCAGTGGATGCTCTTTGGCATCGATATGCGTCATATCGTTCAGCAATGGCTGTCCGCGTGGCGAGAGCTTTTGCTGTCCGCCAGATCCCCGATACGTCAACGCCTCGATGAGCCCGTAATGCTGTACCGTGGCGATGCGAAACAACTGATGCAGGGCGGTAAGCCCCTCTCTGGGAATCCACAAAATCTGTCGCCCTGCACAGCACATTTACTGCCCGATGAGCTCGTTCTTGCCCGGACTCTGAATCTACCTATCGCTGCTGAGCCGGAGCTCCCTGCGGTGCTGGCCATGGAAGTCGCAGCTGCCAGCCCCTTTAAGTCAGACGACAGTGTGTACGGCTGGTATGAGACAGGCCGCGACGTGCAGTCTATTCAGGTAACCATGGCGATCGCTTCACGCCCCGCGATTGAGCGATGGAAGCGCGAGAGTGATTTCGCGGCGGAACATCAAAGCGATGGGGATCCCGAGATTTGGGCGGAAGCGAATGGCGCTCTAGTGGCTCTGAAAGGATTTGGCGAGGCGCGACGAGAGCAAGCGTATCGCCAGCGTTTGATGCGGGCCGGCTTGTTGGCAGGTGCTGTGCTAGTCCTTGTATTGGTCTCCTCCGTGGTGTTTGCCATACAACAGCGTAGTGCCTTGGAGCGTTTTGAGGATCTACAAAGCAAAGTCCAACTTGAATCCGAATCTGTGTCAGCGATGCGAGCGACCTTAGTTGATGCCAATGAAACGGTTCGCGCCGCGAATACGTTTGTTGTGAATTATCCGAATCCACATATTGAGATTGCGCGTCTTACCGAGCTCCTTGGAGATGACGTTTACATCATGCATTTCTCTATGCGTGGTCGCGAGTTGCGGGTGCGCGGGAGAGCCAAGGACGCTGCGCTGGTGATGCAAACTCTGGCGCAAACCTCCGCTTTTGCGACCGTCACTGCACCTCAGGCGATTACGGCGGTAGGTAACACAGGCCTTGAGCAGTTCCATCTGGATATAGAAGTGGAGTCCACGAAGGCTGACGGAGATGAGTCGTGAACTGGATTCGTCTTCATCGTCGGGCGGCTGTGTTTGTCGGACTAACGTTGGTTTTGCCGGTATTTTTCTATTTCAAAACCGTGTTTGGACTTCTAGGCCTTGGTTTTGACTACGCCGCTGATCGTGGGCGCATAGAGCCTAGAGTGGCTCGGCTTCAGGGTCTACTCGACAACGAGACAGAACTTACAAAGCAAAGTCAGCTCGCTGCCGTACGTTTACGAGAGGTGGCGTTCCCTTCAGTGGAGGATCCATCGGCCTTGGCTGCGCGATTGCAGTCTGATGTTCGACAGATTTTGGCCGAGGCCGGCATGTCAGTGAGTAATAGTCAGGTCATGCCTGTGCGCCAAGGCGAGCATTTTGACCGGGTTGCGGTGAACCTCACGGTAGCGGGGACTTTGCCGGGGCTCGACGCGGCGCTAATCGGCATAGCGGCTTATCGGCCACAGTTGTTGGTAGAGTCGCTGGATACCTTTCCGACGCGTGCTAATACTCGAGCTAAGGACGGAGATGCCCAGACATTGACCGCCGTTATGCAACTCATGGTGTTGAGGGCTCTACCATGATGGTTTTTGATCGTATCCGAGATCGCTACCAGGTTGATGCAGATCCGCAGCGCTCAGAGCGACGCCTGGAGCTCGTTGTGGTTGCGCTGCTAATTGTTGTGTTATTGCAGGTCCTCTGGTGGGGGTTTGGCCGTTTCGCTGAGGTGTCTGTCACCGCGGTAGAACCCGCCAGGGACAGTCTGCGCGTCATTGACGCACATGTTCCCGGCGCAATAACAGCGCCTCAGAGTTTACAGCTTCAATCAAGGCCGCTCTTTTGGGCGTCTCGAAGGCCTGACGCCACAGTGGCGCCGCTGCAGAAAACCCAACCAGGCACCCAAAAGGCCGGGCGTCGTCTTGAGGACTTGCAGGTGGCGGGCGCTGTGGGTGCTGGTGATCAGGGTAGAGCAATCGTAGTTTATAAGGACAAGTTAATGCGACTTGGCATTGGCGATAAAGTCGCCGGCTGGAGTCTGCAATCAGTGTCTATGGGCGAGGTCGTGTTTGTGAGTGCGGGAGCGCGTGATGTACGACGTCTTACGCCTTTACCTGTGGAGGCAGTGCAGAATTTGCAAAAAGCTGACGCCCCGGCACCGAAGAAGGCCGCCGCGACCAACACGCCGGCCGCAGCAGCTAATAGTCAAACGAGCGCCGCACAGACAGCGCAGAAAAAAAACAACAAAACAGAGGGCACGCTCTCCCTGGGTGGGTAGCAGCTGCATCTGATAATTATTGGGAATGACTTAGACCATGAAAGACACGACTAAGAGTTTTCCGCGGGTAGCCACGCTCCGAGTGACAGTTTTTGCGGCACTGAGCACTGTGCTCGCGGGCTGCGCGTCACATGATTTGCAGCAGATGGCACGCTCTGAAACAGTTTTGCTGGGTGAGCCCGGCGTTGTTGAAGGCCGTCCCGAGCCGGTGGCCCCGACCACTGCCGCCAACGGATCGCCGTTAGTGGAGTCCGCGCAAGCTTTAGCTGATAAGCAGTCCGACAGTCGTGCAGAGCCGGTGCTGTATCGAGGCACCGATCAACAGGTGCGTCTACCTGAGCCCCAAAAGGCCATTAAGTTTCTTGGCGATGATGTGAGCTTGAATTTTGAGCAGGCTCCACTGGACGAAGTTGTGCACGCGATCGTGGGCGATATTCTTCAGCTCGACTATGTGGTTGATCGTCCTATACAGGGCAAGGTGACGCTGCGTACTCGCACGCCCATTCCCCGCGAAGAGTTACTGATCGTTCTAGAGTCGTTGCTGAAGGCGCACGACGCCCTGATGATTCGTGGTGATGATGGCCGCTATCTGATTACGGGGTCACAGCAGGCGATGACTCTGCGTCCGGATGTTACAAGTGTGGAGGATCTTGCCGCAGGCTACTCCACGATGGTCATACCGTTGCAGTTCATCAGTGCTAAAGCCATGGCGAGAATTCTTGAGCCTCTGGCAGAGAAAGACGCCTTTGTGCGCGTGGATGACACTCGAGCACTGCTGATGATGGCGGGTACGCGGGAGCAGCTCAGCGGATGGCTTGAAATTGTCAGTACCTTTGACGTCGATTTGCTGGCCGGCATGTCAGTGGGTATGTTTCCACTGGAAAATAGCAGTGTGGACGAAACACTGAGCGCCTTAGAAACGCTCATGGCTGCGGCGGGAGGCGAGGGCGGCGATATAACCGGGATTGTGCGGGTGCTACCCATGGAGCGCCTCAACAGTATTTTGGTGGTTACGCCCCGCGCTCATTATCTTGATCGCGTAGGAGATTGGATCCAGCGAATTGATGTCGACCCCGATGCCCGCTTTGAAAAGCGTTTGTATGTGTATCCCGTGCAGAACACGACGGCCACCCGGCTCGCACAACTACTGAACTCGATTTACGCGGGTGGCGCCGCGTCAGGCGCTAACAATCGCCAAACAGCGTCCAGAACTCCTCGCGATCAGGGAGCTGTTGCACCAGGCTTGTCACCAGAATCTATCGGTGGTGGTTCGTCTTCTGGTATCGGCGGGGGTGGCAACAGTAGCGGTGGTGGTTCTTCCTTTGGTTCGGGGACTGGTGGATCCAGTTCTATGGGTGGAGGTGGTTCGTCATCTCAATCCGGGCAGGGTGCTCGCGCTGCTGCCGCTGCCATGACGTCCGTCAGTATGGGTGGAACTGGCGCGGGAATGAATGAGCTTGTGGATGTTCGTGTTGTTGCCGATGAAGAGAACAATGCCCTAATGATTTATGCCGACGGCAAGCAGTACGGCATTATTAAAGACGCGCTTAGACAACTCGACGTTGTGGCAACACAGGTCATCATCGAAGCCAGTATTATGGAAGTACAACTCATTGACGAGCTTCGCTATGGCTTGGAGTGGACCTTCAAGAACGGTTTAGGCAGCAATTACAACGGTTTAGGCACTTTGGCCTCTGGGGCGACCGGGCCTGCCGCCGCCGCAGGCTTTTCTTATACGGTGGCTAACTCAGTGGGTGATATTTCGGCGGTGTTGAACGCGCTGAGTGAAGAATCACTCATCAATGTGATCTCGACACCCTCGGTCATGGTCCTTGATAACCATACCGCCTTTATCTCTGTAGGCGACCAGGTGCCGGTACTTCAGGGGCAAACGATCACCAATGGTGGCAACTCGGTACAGAACATTACCTATCGGGATACGGGTGTACAGCTCTCGGTGCGACCTTCAGTTAATGCGGGGGGGCTGGTGACAATGGATGTAGAGCAATCCGTGATCGATGTGGGCTCCATTGACTCGGCTACCGGTCAGCGGGCGTTTCTGGATCGCACCATTAATAGCCGCGTAGCCGTGCGTTCGTCAGAATCGGTGGTGCTCGGCGGACTTATTCGCGAAAACTCCAGCCTGGGTGACTCAGGGGTGCCAATTTTACGGGAGATTCCGTTCTTCGGAAGCTTGTTTGGGACCACAATAACCGATAGTCGTCGTACGGAGCTGTTGGTAATCATTACACCGCGGGCTCTTTACAACGAAGATGAGCTGCGAGCGGTGAGTGACGAGATGCGTGAGCAGGTTCGATTCATGGAATTGGTGCGAGATCCGCCTCGATCCGGGGTCATAACGTATAAAAAATGATGGTACTTTTCCCGATCCGAGAGCAAAAATTAGTGGGAATAAACCTCGAAGTTAAACGCCCAGAGGGTGCTAAGTGACTGAAAATAGGCGTTTATCAGTCGGTTTCTATCAGCTTTTGTCGACACCCATATCGCCTTAAAGAGTGGAAAATGCGCGCGGCCGGCGTGCCGTTTCTTGCACCAAGCCGGAGCGGCGGGTGTGTGAACATGGCGTGATAGGGGCAAAGCGCAGCGTCGACGCTTAGAGCGCTTATTGAATTTAAATAGTTATTTATCAGATACTTAGGAGATTTTATGAAGGCCCTTCGGCGCTTTCTAGTGGTTTCGATTGTCATTGCGCTTGCCGGATGTGCTGGCTCCCAGCGGATGTCTGAAAAGAGCCAGGCGCAGCTCCTAGAACGCGCGGAAGCTCGCTGGTTAGCACTTGTGGAGCGCGACTGGGCCACGGCTTACGAGTACACCTCGCCGGCCTATCGAGAGATTTTTAGCAAATCCATGTACGAACGGAAGTTTTCTTACATGGTGGAATGGGAGTTGACTTCGGTTGATTTCGTTAACTATGATGCGCGGGCAGCTGTAGCGAGTGTGGCGATCGGGGTCATGTCCCGACCCGTCAAACAAACTTCAGCCGCCTCAGTAGCAATAGGTACAGTACCGACACGATTTGTCGAGCAGTGGATTCTGGTTGACGATGTATGGTGGTATAGTGCCAACTTGTAAGTGTGGCAGCGGGTTGAAAGCTGGCTGCAGTGAACAAAAAAAGCGCTAGCACAATCTTAGAATTGTGAAAACTGAAGACATTAGGAGTCTCCAATCATGAATAAAGTATTTAAGCCTCTTGGCATTGTCGCCGCAGTAGCAGCCGCTTCTGCTGGATATGTCAACGTTGCAAACGCACAGACCGTTGCTAACAACGCTCTGGGTGACCTTGCACTCGTTCCGTACTACACCGTCAATGGCGAGTGGATCACGGGTATTCACATTGTTAACACCAGCGCTGCGACGCAGGTTGTTAAGTTCCGCTTCCGTCGAGCCGTTGATTCACTTGATGCGCTCGACTTTAATATCGTTATGTCTCCAAAAGACGTCTACGCTGGCTTCCTGTCTGACGACGAGAATGGCAACATTTCTTGGTCAGCTGGTGATACCACTTGTACTGTTCCTGTCACGACTGGCGGCAAGCTCACTATGCCGTCTATCTACCGCGAAGGCGCAGAGACTGGTTACGTAGAAATTATCGGTATGGGCTCGCCCACTTCTGAAACTGCTCCTATCGCTTTGGCGGCTAAGCACAGCGGTGTATCTGGCGACCCTGCATTAACGCCGCTTGATTGTACTGCGGTACGTTCTAACTTCTTCGCCGACGGTACTTCAGCAGCAGACCCTGGTGTTGTAGACGCAGCGACTGCATGGCAGGCTACAAGTGCCGCGACAGCGATCAAAGCTGGTGGCGCGAACACTTTTGTTGATTCCGGTAACGTATTGAAGGTTTCTTACTTCATTCGTGATAACGCGACTGGCGTTGAGTTTGGCGATAATGCTGTACACATCGCTGACTTCCTTGGGGAGCCAACAATGACTAACCAGCAGTTTGGTTGGTTGTCTGGTGACTTGGACGGTTTCGACTTTCCTAACCTGAACGGTGCTGCTCCACGTGGCGGTGCTAACGTTGGTCTTTTCAACGCACTGCGTCAGAGCGACGTTCTGGGTGTAAGCGCTCTTTTGAACGAGTGGACTGCTAACCCTTCAAACGGTGCGGCTCTGGATTGGGTTGTAACTCTGCCTGGCCAGTACACCATGATGGACACGCCTCAGTTTGTTCTGGCTCTTCAAGATGCTGCTGACGGCGAGACTGCTGCTCCAGAAATAACCTGTACTCGTGCAAACGGCTGCGACTACCGCGATCTGCCAGTGACTGCGACTGTTGTTCCTTACAACCGTGAAGAGACAACTACAACGCTGGCTAGTGGCGAGTTGACTGTATCTCCAGCACTGCCTGGCGAAGCAACACAGCTGCAGCTGAAGAAAGAAGTTAACGTTATCACCTTTGGTGGCAACAGCGTCTTGGGTGTTAGCGATACTGACATCACTGCAGATCTCGGCCAAAACTTTGGTTGGTTGTCTCTTGCAGTAACTTCTGCAAGTGCAGACGTACGTGTATGTGGTTGGGATTACAGCTCCGACACAGCCGGCGGTGCTCAGGAATCTGATGCAGTGTTGCTTGCTTTGCAGTCTTGTGATGACAGTGTCCTCGCCACTGTTATCTCTCCTGCTACCGGTGCCGTTCCAATGATCGGTTTCGCAGCTTGGGCCCGTAGCGTTGCTGCAAACCCAGATGCGAGCTACGGCCGTATCGTTGCTCACAGCTTCTCTAGCACGAGCTAAGTAGTAATAGTAAGAAGTCAAAACCGGCACCTTCGGGTGCCGGTTTTTTTTTACCCCAATTTCGCTAATTGAATGATCTAGTAGATTAACAACTTACGCTCGATTGCACGCAAGCAACTGCGTAGACTCGTTCTCTAACGTTCATGGCGCCTGTCCGGTTAGGGTCATGTCTGCGTAGCAAAACTGGTTTCTGGACTTTCTAAGAGGACGTACTTAACAATGAACTTGATGCTTCGACTGACGATGCTCAGTTTTGCCTTGTTTCACACTTACGCAGTTCAGTCGCAGACAGTAGTGGAAGACGAAGGCGTTCAAATTTCCCGAGAGGAGTTTGCGGCTGCACTTGCAGAGACTCCATCAAAGATTCAGGCACTCGCGGCGACCGATCTTGGCGATCGTTTGCAGTTCATTAATGACCTATTACTTGTCCGTAAACTCGCGGCTAAGGCCGACGGAATCTCTCCGGATACCCCCGGATATTGGGATCTGCAATTTCAAATTTTGGGCGCGAAGCGCCAGTTTGCCTACAATCTGGAAGTGGCTCAGGTGGAGTTTCCTGATCCTGAAAAGTTGGCGCAGGAGTACTATGCCACGCAGAAAGATAAGTACGCGTCCAAACCAGAGACCCGTGCTTCGAGTCATATTCTTTTAGCTTCACGTCCGGGCCTTCCTCGAGAAGGCGTCCGGGCAGAAGCGCAGGCTTTGCTCGACCAACTTCGGGAAGGAACTGACTTTGAAGCTATGGTTAGCGAGCATTCCGATGATCCCGGTAGCAAAGCGCGAGACGGTTCTTTTAATCGTTGGATAAAGTTTGGTGAGAAAGCGGTTACTCCTCCCTATTCTGAAGCCCTGTTTGAGATCGATAGCTTGGGCGGGTACTCAGAGATTACGGATTCGGAATTTGGGATTCATATTATCCGTCTCGATGGCATTCGTGAAGGCGGATACTATTCCTACGAGGAAGTACGCAATGCCATTTACAGCGACATTGCGGGAGAGTTTCGTAGTCTCGCCGCAAAGAGCATAAACGCTAAATACAATATTACTGATGATGCTTTTATAGACGGTGACGCGGTGGAAGAGCTGTTTGCACCCTATAAATAGGAGGGCTCGCAAGGCCCTACGGATACGTTGCAATGCACGCTTTAGTTAGCGAAAAAGAACATTGAAAGCATTGGCAATTATAGGCATGCACCGTTCGGGTACCTCCCTGGTTGCTCATGCTTGCGCGGCCGCGGGTATCAGTGCCGGACCTGAAGGGGAACTTCTATCGGCACAGTCTGATAACCCCGAGGGCTTCTACGAGAGTAGGCGTCTCGTTGAGCTTAACGATGCCCTGATTGGAAATGCTCAGGGAGCATGGTATTCGCCGCCGCTTGTGGTTCCTGCTGATGCGGAGATGTCCAAAGAGCAGTCGCGGTTACTAGCGCATCTGTCTGCAGACTCTCCTGCGGGACAATACCTTCTTAAAGACCCACGGCTGTGCCTGACTTGGCAGCTGTGGGAGCCTTTGGCGCACACATCGACTGTCTTATTTGTTTATCGATCACCCTTAGCCGTAGCGCGTTCCTTGGCGCGTCGTAACAGTTTCCCTATTCAATTCGGGCTGGATTTGTGGGAGATCTACAACCGCCGTGCCTTGGCCTTGCTGACTCCGGTCAGTTTGAGCGTGAGCTACGATCAAATTGCAGCCGGCGAGACTAGCCTCTCGATACTTATGGAGCAGTTAGCGAGCAAGGGTTTTCACTGTGACCCGGATAAAGCTAAGTCGCTGTATCGAGCAGAGCTCCGCCATTTTGACGCAGTTTCGGATGATCCCGACTGGAATCTCCTGAGCGAATCTCAAAAAGCACTACACGAACATTGGGTTGCTCTGTGCAGTGGTCATGCGACGCACCAACCCAAGCTCGATCCTGAGTCATTGCTTTTTGCGCGCACGCACGATCTTGCGAACGCCTTTGAACCACTGGCCCGTTTGGTCGAGACTGCCAATGAACGGGAGGAAGCGATTGCACTAGCGCAAGAGCGCCTGGTCGATCGTGATAGAGCCTTGGAGGCCCTCAATCAACGAGAACGCGAACATGCGGCGCTTGTTATTGCTCATGAGGATGAACAGAAACTTCATGCGCAAGCAGCGGCGACTCTGGAAAAGCTGCTTCGGGAGCACGGCGACTTAGCTTCAGCACACAAGCAGGAGCAAAAGCTTCACGCGCAAGCGGCGCAGACGTTGGAGGGCCTTAGCAGTGATCACGACGCGCTTGCTGCGGCGCATGAGAATGAGCAAAGGGTTCACGCGCAGGCCGCAGCGGCCCTCGCTAGCGTGACTAATGACCACGACAAACTCGCGCTTGCCCACAAAAATGAGGTGGGCGCCCATGCCAAGCTCATCGACGACCATGCCAATTTGTTGTCATTGCACGATAACTTGCATGTGGAGTTTAACCAACGGGGTGAGACGTTGCGTGAACAGGCGGCCAAGCAGGAATCCCAGGAAGCAGAGCTGCAATCACTACAGGATAAGACCGAGTATCTTTTCTCTTTAGTTACGGAGTCGCACAGAACCCTGCTGTCCTTCGAGCTCTCTACCATGGCGCGCCTGCAGCGCTATACACGCAAAGTCTATCGTTTGCTTACAGGTCGAAGAGGGCAAAACAGCGCTTACGAAGATTTGCTTGAACAGGCACATATCCATTTTGATGAATTCGGGATAGAAAAACCGGCTCGCCGACCGACAAAACTTGCGATGGCCCATAATGTGCTTCGTTATGTGCGACAAAATCCCGCGGGCTCTGTTAAGAGCTTTAGCTGGGCTCGTTTACGTCGTGCGTCCTCGGTATTTTTTGGTAGTTCCTCGGAAGATCTTGCGATTTGGATCAACGCACGGTTTCCCGATTCTGAAACTGCAGCTGCTGCCTTTGATCCCACCAGTCTGAGCGCTGATCTCGATGTCCTGGAACTTGATTTTCCCGTATCGGACTCACCGATGGTTTCTATCGTGGTTCCCGTCTACAACGACTACCGGGTAACCATCAATTGCCTCGAGTCGGTACATCGCTTTTCCCGGGATGTTGATTATGAGCTAATCATTGCCGATGATTCGTCTGACGATCTTACCGTCACGATTGCACAGCGTATGCACGGTGTTCACGTGTCCACCACCCAAGAGAACCTTCGTTTCCTCAAAAACTGTAATCAGGCCGCGGGGCACGCTCGCGGTCAGTACCTTGTTTTTCTTAACAACGACACGGCGGTAACCGAGGGTTGGCTGACATCACTGCTTGAACCATTCGATGACTCGGAAGTCGGCGTCACCGGCCCCAAGCTGTTGTTCGCTGATGGAATCCTGCAAGAGGCAGGAGGCATTATCTGGGACGATGCTTCGGGTTGGAATTTTGGTCGTGGTGATGATCGTGACAAGCCCGCCTATAACTACCGCCGTGATGTCGATTATGTATCTGGCGCCTGTCTGGCGATTCGGCGTGATCTTTGGATAGAGCTGGGAGGCTTCGATGAGCGTTTTGCTCCAGCGTATTATGAAGACGCGGATATCTGTTTTTCGGCGCGCGCCGCGGGTTACCGGGTGGTCTACCAACCCGAGAGTGTGATCTACCACTTTGAGGGAGTTAGTAATGGTACTGACCTGAACGCCGGAGTGAAGCAGCATCAGGTGGTAAACCAAGCGGTGTTTCGGGACAAATGGCAGGAGGAGCTGACTGCTCACCATTTTCCCAATGCACAGCATGTCGTGCACGCTCGAGACCGTTCAGCTAAGAAAACCTGCGTTCTGGTGATTGATCACTATGTTCCCCATCATGATAAAGATGCGGGCGGGCGCTCCACCTATATGTACATTCAGCTTCTTTTGGCGCTGGGATGTCGTGTCCAACTTATGGGGGCAAACTTTTTCCCGCATCAGCCCTACACAAAAGCGCTGCAGGCTATGGGTGTGGAGGTTTTGGTGGGGGAAAGTATTGCGCGGCATCTGGACCAGTGGCTTGCAGAGCACGCTCCTTACATCGATGAGGTTTTTCTTCATCGACCGCATATTGCGGAGCAAATGCTCCCTGATCTTGAGCGAATGTCTCCCCGACCTACCATCAGTTTTTTCGGGCATGACCTCCATTACATTCGTATCGCCCGTGAGGCTGCATTAAAGGATGACGACAGTCTGCGTCGCGACTCTGAATCATGGCGTAAACGCGAGTTAGCCGTGTGTGAGCGAGCAGATCGGGTGTACTACTTCTCAGAGGTGGAAATTGAAGCGCTGTCGGAACCTGTGCCCGCCGCCAAGTTGCGCCGCATTCCCCTTTATACGATGCACATTGAAGAGCTTCCGGTGTATGCCCCTTTGGCACCGGCTGAGCTGCTTTTTGTGGGTGGCTACAATCACGCGCCCAATGTCGATGCAGCCCTTTGGTTGGTGAGTGAGATACTGCCTAGGATCCTGGAGGCAGTTCCGAATGCCAAACTACATCTTGTGGGATCGAATCCGCCGACGGAAGTGTCCGCCCTGGACAGTGATGCTGTGCAGGTCCATGGCTACGTTAGTGATGAGGCCCTGAACGCACTGTACCGTCGTGTTGGTGCGGTGGTTGTCCCCTTACGTTATGGCGCGGGAATTAAGGGCAAGATCATTGAGGCCATCGCCAATCATGTGCCGATGGTGACCACAGACATAGGGGTTGAAGGCATTCCTGACAGCGATTCAGTGATGTGGATTGAAAATACTGCAACATCAATCGCCGATCGACTCATCGCTTTGCTCCTCGACCAGGAATCCAAGACTGAGAAACTGGACTGCCATGCGCGGTGGCTCCAGACGTACTTTGATAGGGATAGCGCGGCAGACGTACTCCGCGCGGATATTCCAAAGCTTGGTTATCCGGCGGGTATGGGACAGTGACAAGTGTTACTGCCGATGCAGTGCCTATGCTGGGTGATTACGACGGTAATCGACAGAATAATTTCACGGCGCTAAGAATTCTGTTTGCGTGGTGTGTGCTGTTTGGACACAGCTTTCCGATTACTGGTTATGGAAAGTTGAACCCACTGAGCGAATTTTTTGAGAAATCCACCTGGCTAGGTGAAGTTGCGGTAAGCGGTTTTTTTGCCATCAGTGGTTATCTCGTGGCCGCGAGCTTCGTGCGACGCGGTATGATCGATTACTGCATATCCCGCATTTTGCGCATCTATCCGGCGCTTATTGTCTGCGTTTTACTCACCATCGTGTTGCTAGGTTCCTCGCTGACGACAATGGAGCAGTCTGCTTACTTTGCTCATCCACGAACGTGGAATTATCTTTGGAATGCCACCGCACTGTTCCCAATGAGCTTTGATTTGCCCGGGGTTTTCCAGACTCTCCCAAGGTCCGGTGTGAATGGCTCGCTGTGGACCCTACCGGTAGAGCTGTCCTGCTACATTCTTCTAATGGTCGCCGGTGCTACAGGCCTTCTGCGCTGGCGTACGCTAGCGAATTTGGCAGGCCTTGCCTTGCTGCTTTTCTCTATCAACTACTTCACTGACGTTCCTTTGGTAGGTCGAGTCCCTCGTTGGGCCGAGCCCTGTGTGTATTTTCTGCTTGGCGTCGGGGTTTATTTAAACCGTGATTCAATTCCTCTCAGTCTGCCTTTGGCGATTGTTGCCGTTTGTCTTGCGTATGCGGCACTTGGAGAGCCTTGGTTTCCTTATGTGTTTCCCCCGGCTTTTATCTATCTGATATTTTTCATCGCTTACCGCAGTGTGTATCTCGACATAGATCGTTGGCTGGGGGATCCGTCCTACGGTATCTATATTTACGCCTGGCCTATTCAGCAAACGCTTGTATTGCTGTTTCCCGATGAGGGCCCGTACTTTAATACGGCGATAGCGACCGTTGTGGTAGCTACACTTGCAATGTTGTCCTGGCACTTTTTGGAAAAACCAGCGCTTGGTCTCAAGCGGCGTTGGTTACATGCTGTCTCGGAGGGATAAATGCATTATTTGATCGCAGGACTGGCAAAGTCCGGCACAACACGATTGTTTAGCCAGCTCAAAGAGGCTTTGGATCAGTCTCCCGAAAGCCTGTCGACGTATTTTGAGCCGGATACAGATCAAGCGCTTGAAGCTATTGTGAATCAGGATGGATCTACGCTGACAAAGGTCCTCATAGGACGGGTGACTAAGGAGAACGCATCGCTGGAGCGTTTTGATAGTCATGTGCTGATTTACCGGGATCCTCGGGATCAATTTATCAGCATGCTTCTATATCTCTTTTACGACTTTCAGGTCAGCGGGGATGCACAAGCCTACAACTCTGCCCGGCAAGCGCTAGAGGCCAAGGTGGCGTCGCCATCCACTGTGTCAACCATCGAACTCTACAACACCCTGTCCAAGTTGGTTGGCCGCGGCCCTATTGCGGTGTTCAAGCGCTTGCACGCCATTCAGCGCGAGTACGAGACGCGGTTCGCGCCATTTATGTTGTGCTACGAAGACTTGCTGCAAGGGAAATCCTTGTCGGCATTAAGCCACTACACGGGGCTTGAATTGCAGGGTGACGCCGAGGTGCCCGAAGAATACACACGCGTGGCCCGGTCTCGCGGGTTTGGCGAGTGGCGTGCGTGGCTGAACAGTGACGATCTGGCCTTTATAGATCGGGAGTGGGGCGACAACATACGTTATCTGGGTTATGCCTTGGAGCCTCAGGTCGAGACGCTGGCCATAGAATCCAAAACTTCTTTGGATTACGTGGCGCAGTTTGATCCAAGCCGCAACGCGAGCAGTAGCTAAGGTCAATTGATTGTCGAGTTGATTGCCCGCTGGTCTCGCATAGTCAGTGCTTGGTGATACAGCCTCATATCTGCCGCGTGAGCTTTTTCGATGTCCCTGCGTAGCGTCTTACTGACGGCGTATTCCATGTCTGTTTGCTCCGGGTTCCTGTTGTGTTCTTCGGGTACGGTCGGAGCATGGAGTATCCGCTGGCCAAATTGCTCAAGTTCGTTGTCGTAGTCCTCGGTGATGCCGATAAAGTCGAACTTAGAAAGCGGGAAGCCCCAGAGAAAGATGCTGTAGAGGTTTCGTATTTCTTTACACAGCGCAAACTGCTCTAGCGTCCATTTTTCTTCGATCATGCGCTGATGCAACAATCCTGACTGCCCCGGTTGGTAGCTTCTTAACCAGTAGTTGTAGTGCGACAGCAAGCGCTGCACCGGTTCTCTAAGCCAGGTCACAAACTGAAGAGGGGCATCAGCCTCACTAAATCGGTAGCGCAGCGGCAGGAAGTGTCCGTGGATGCAGTCTGCGTTGATCTTTGTGACCTTGTAGCCCCTATTACGCAGACAGTCCACGCTGGCGTCAAAATTTCGGGACCAGGCACTTCGATGCAAGGGCTGGTCCTGATAGCGCAGCAGCAGCGCGTCGCCATAATGCGCCGCAAGCGTTGCCTGAAAGCTCGAGCCTGCCGTTTTAGGCATGTGTATAGATATCAGCATAGCTGCCTGTTGGTCCGGCGTCTGAAGAGGGTATGAGTAACCCGCATTTTACGAAGTCTCTGCCTCAGTTGTTTTGGCCAGTGCAATCAATGCCTCGTAGATATCATTAAACAGTGCATCATCCATTCTCACCGCATCGCCGCAAGCATAGTCTGTGTAGTCAAAGAGTGGGGCCCCTCCGAAATAGGTCGCGGCGACCGCGTTGTCTGAGTCTCGACACTGTTCCACAAGATGTCGCGCAATCTCCCGTGGCAGAGTTAACTTGGGGTCGGGAAACTGTTCATTAAGCTTTGGTAAAAGAGGGTAAATCAGCAATTGTGGCGGAGCCTCTTTAGGCTGCCTGCGGTTGAGCTCGAGCTTGAATTGAGTGATTACGCTGTTTAGCGAAGGATTTCTTCGTCCGGCGCTGACTGTCAATGCGCCACCAGGCAACTTTAGCGCGTGTTCGAGGAAGTCGTTGACGATGTCGTGGGAAGAATAACGCCGCACCAGAAACTCATTCGGAAATTCATCGTTCCAGCCCTGTAGAAAGCGCGCGTAGTTACTACCCTTTAGATATACATCATCGTAAAAGTCCTGCAGGGTTCCTGTGTACGACGTTGCTTGAACACGTTGGGCATATGAGGAGGCAAGGTAGTCGAGCTGATTTCTTAAATACACCACAACTCGCACGTCGTAGTCAGAAAATGCCTCTCTAACCAGGCCAGGTTTGCAGTTTTGAAATCCTTCGGAGCTGATTACTACCGTACTGTTCAGGTTCTGAGGAACAAGTTCCTCCTTGAGCTCCACGAAGGTTTGAATCAACCGAGGATCCTCGATGTCTTTACGTGCATCGGCATTACGCGGTTGGAGTGGGTGGGCCAGTGCGGCATGCCCGTCTTTAATGCGGCCTGATTGTGGTATGAAGTAGCAATACCTTGCCAGAAGATCAGCGCGATTTTGTTGCAAAAAGCTCTGGATCGATGTGGTGCCCGTTTTGTGCCTGCCAATATGAAGTAGTAGCTTGCGCATGGGGTGACGGTATCGCTTGGCATGTCTATTATCGTAAAATCGGAGTGTATCAGTCGCCGGTTTAGTTCAACAGGACTTCATCCGATGTCTGACATGATGGACCTCAGCTTATCCGCCGGGTCCTTCTTTATCCCGAAACAGAATTTGTGCCTGGACTCAATGAATGCGCCACATCATCCTGCATGGTCATATATTTAAGAATGCTGGGAGCACCTTTGACTGGAGCTTGGGCAGGAGCTTCAGCGATGACTTTTTGGATCATCGGGATAATCATGCAATGCGTCAGCAACGAGCCAAGCACCTGGCAACGGTTGTTTCTGGCAACCCGGATTTGCGGGCTCTCTCAAGCCACCATTTATGCTACCCACTTCCTCAGCCTAAAGACGTGACTTTTCATCCGGCGTATTTTCTTCGCCATCCAATAGAGCGGATACAGTCCGTCTACGCTTTTGAGCGAAAACAAGATGCAGACACTCCCGGTGCGATAGCAGCTAAAGAGAAAGACTTCAGGCAGTACGTTGCCTGGCGTATGCAGGAGGATGTTCCTAGAACTATCCGTGATTACCAGACTAGCTACATCGCTGGGTTCCATACCCGGCACGTGAAATCCACAGCACCCGCGGATTGGTTGCAAAGGGCTTTGCATCATCTTGAGTTTCTGGACTGTGTAGGTGTGGTTGATCGCTACGACGAGAGTATGGTCGTTTTCGAGAAGTATCTTAGGCCTTACTTTCCTGACATTGATTTAGCCTATGTTCGCCAGAACGTCAGCCAGAACGTCAGCCAGGAAAAGGCCTCGGACAAGCCTATTGCCGCTCGCGTCCATAACACTCTGGACAAGCTTGGAGATCTGGCCGCGGAGGTTTTGAGTCGCAATAGTTACGATCTGGCCCTTTACCGGCAGGCGAATCAGAAACTGGACGAGGCTATTGCCAAAATTGATGACTTTGACCAGCGTTTATCGAAATTTCAAAAGCGTTGTAAGCGCACGAAAGCTGGCTCTGTACTCCAACGTATAGGGTTACGATGACAGCCACCAACGGTACCAAGCCAGTGCTTTCGCACGCCCACCTGTTTAAGAACGCTGGAACCACGCTGGACTGGAGTCTTGAGCGCAGTTTTGGAGATCGGTTCTGCGATCATCGGGATGACGCTAATATGCGCGGTAATCCTGGGTATCTCGCAGATTTTCTCCAAAGCAATCCTCAGCTGCAGGCGCTGTCTAGTCACTGGTTACCGTTTCCACTGCCTGACGTTGCCGGACAACGACTCATTCCGCTGGTGATCTTGCGCAACCCCATTGAGCGCATTCTGTCGGTTTATGAGTTTGAACGCCGTCAGGATGTAGATCATCCGGGTACTCGCAAAGCCCGTGACGGAGACCTGCAAAGTTACGTGAGTTGGCGCCTCGAGAAAGGTACCGGCCCCGTTGTTCGAAATTATCAGGTTCGCATGCTGTCGGGGATGTATCCGGGCTACGGTGACGGTACTCAGTTTGACCGTGCTGTAGCACTGCTGGATGACTTGCCCGCCATTGGTATGGTCGATCGCTATCGCGAGAGCGTGGTGATGTTTGAGCAGGCATTGAAGCAGGACTTTCCAGAACTGGATCTGTCTTTCCGGCGACAAAATGTGCGCGACAGCAGTGATCAGCGTAGTTCTGATGAGCGCCGGGCTGCCGTCGAAGATGAACTGGGCCCTCTACTACAGTCAGTAAGAGATGCAAATAGCCTCGACATTGCACTTTATGAGCTGGCTTGTCGGCGCTTCGAGTCGGACTGGCAAGGTTTGAAAGAGAGTGACGTGCTTCTCGACGAGCTAGACGCCCGGTGCATGAAGCTCGGGGAGTCATAGCTTGTCACTGAGAAAGTGGGCATTTTGGAAACGCTTTGAGCGGCCCGAATTCCTGATTGCCGCGCACTATTTTTCGGATGGTTGGCCATTGGATTCGCTGCAGGTCATGCGCCGATCTACTGTGCGTCAGGAATTGGCTATGCTGCGCAAGGATGGCTTTAACACCATCATTGTGGTGGTGCCCTGGCGCAGCTTTCAGTGCAGCCAGAAGCCCGTAGCGTACGACGTATTTTATGAAGCTCAGTTGCGTCTGGTTCTTTATGAATCTCAACGCGCCGGACTTGCCGTGCTGCTGCGTGTGGCGTACACACATCAGGTGATGCAAAAACCAACGCTCAACGGGTTTCGCTGGGCGCAGGCACTTTTGACCGAACCCGCGATTGAGCAGGCCTGGCTTGATTACTTTTCCCGGATCGCGAGTATTGCCGGGGAATACGCCTGCTGTGTGGGCGGTTTTATCTCCTGGGAAGAGCTTTGGCACGCGTTTCGTGTTTGGCAGGAGCAGACCGGCGATGCCAACACTGCCGCGGCGAGCGCTTCGGGGTACCTGCACTACCTTGAAGAGCAGGGGGTAGAGGAGCAGAACTGTATCCCACCCAAAAATAGCCCCGAACATGCTCACTATCTGGCGTTTGCGAATGCCCGTATGACAGCGATGTTTGAACGTGCACGTACGCATTGGCCGCAGTTGGGTGTGGAGTATCGGGTGGACAAGGACCCAGTGCCCACGGCCGACGGTATCGACTGGCGGGATAACAATGCCTTTCTTGACTGGGAGCCCCACCGATTCAGCTACTGGGCACCCTTTATGGGAGCAGAGAATGTTGGAGAGGAGCTCGATGCACAGGAGGCTGAGGTATTGCTCCGTCATATGCTGGAATCGACCAGCCAGGATGGGGCTTTTCCGGGACAGGTGGTAGAGCAGTTTAACTTTATCGATAACACACAGAAGTACCTGGGCAGCCATGCGCACATCGCTGAGGATCAAATAGACGATTTTCTGCAACTGGCCGGGCCGCTACTGAAGCAATACAGCGGCGGTTACGGACTCTGGGCGAGCCGTGACTATCGGATGAATATGCTCTACAACGCGGCTTTTTTAGCCGGGGGGCGTGGTTGGGCGAAAGCTAAAAATGCACGCTTTCGTTTATCCGGGGGCCTGCGCCTCAGACGCCAGGGGCGCGTGACGCAGCGTATAGAGCCTCGGGTTACCTGGGTACAACGGAATCACCCCACGAAGGAGCTTATGCTGGAGATCGAATTCTTACGTTGGCTAGGACTGGGTCCGGCGGAGCTTCGTGTAAGACTCAACGAGGACACCTGGGTCAGCTGCCAGATACAGGGGAAAGGTAGACTCGGTGCTCGCGTACCTGCTGATTTGAAAGATGTATTCGATAACGGTATCCACTTCGAGATAGACAATCAGGGACGACCTTTAACAATTACGAGGGTGTTTTTGTACTACGAAACCTATGCCGCCGGCGTTCGGGACATTGACGCCCAGTCCGATCGCTATCTGGAGACCATTCGTCGCTTCAATGAGACGCTTGAGGAGGGGGAATCGGCATCTCTCCACAGCCTAGTGAACTCTTATCTGCTAAAACTTCGCAAGAGCATCTACAATGTCTTTGGCCACGAGATTAGCTCCAATGAACGATAAGTGTCTACCACCATCGTAAATTGGCCCATTTGGGATGACATCCCAACAAATGTCTTTTCGCAGGTCGCACAGGCTATTTACGGGATCAATAACAACTACCGGGCCTATAAATTCCGGGTACTTGTTGTTATCGGAGCTCAAGATTTTTGACGGCTTATCTTTATTAGGCAGGTAGGGGAAATTTCGCTGCGAAATATAGCGAGTGTTTTGAGGGAGCCATTTGAGAGCATTCAAGGTCGGACGAGGTAAGCTTCTGACTAAAATTACTTTATGTCCCCTCGACACAAGCCACTCAATATTTTGAAAATACGATTTCCAGGCAATTTGCGAAGAAGCTCTTTCGCCCCCTCTGAAATCTTCCCATCCGTCTTTTACAGGGTTACTTGTTCTCTTTCTGGTGTTCTCAAACTGCTGGTCGTTTGCGCTGATCAAGAAAATTTTGCTGTCTGTGAATCCCTCAATTACTTTCCGACGTTGCTCATTAACATATGGGCACTCAGCTCTTCCATCAAACCAAATGTCTTCTGACACAAAAGGGCATTGTCCATAGCTTAAGGATATGAAGCCCATATCAACGGTTTTTAACCGCGCAAAAACCGCTCGTTCATACTGAGCAACATAGCTATCGCCTAAAAAAATAAATTTCTCATCGCCAAAGCGACATGCATCATTTGGATCGCGCAAATAGCATTTTTCAGATTCAACTCTTTTGTCCAAAATCGTTCCCATGACTCCCGTGGGATGAGAAAAGGATCTAAATTCAGCAGTGTCAAAACCCTTGATCAGGACTCTCTGATCCAGACTGAATCTATCCCAAACACCCTTAGAAAGTTTTACATACCCCATACAAGAAACCGCGCAGATAAGGCATAGGAGAAGGAGAAGCCACATCAACTTCGAGCTAACAATAGCCCGACGTCGGAACGGTTTTTCAATCAGAAAATAAGAGGCAAGCGAAAGAACAAAGGTGAGAACAATCCATTCGAATTTATCGTAATTCGTCGGATCTTTGCCCATACGGGAAAATGCGAATATTGGAAAGTGCCACAGATAGGCTGAATAGCTTATCAAGCCGATCCACACGAAGGGCTTGCTACTTAAGATTGTCCCTACCAACTCATCTTTAGACGCAAAGCCTATTATCAGTGCCACACCAAAAATTGGCACGATTGTGTGAAAACTTGGATGCGGTGTCTCACCGTCAAAAAACAATATGCTGTATGCAACTAAGCACAAACCAAACGTCGGAAAAAGCCGTTGTAGGAAAGTACCTTCGGCTTGCTTGTGGTTCAGTTCTTTAAACGCAAGCACTGAGCCCGCCCCCAACTCCCAAAAGCGACTCAGTGGTAGAAAGAAATTCAATTCTGAGTTTCGTGCCTCCATTAATTCGGCAAACAGCAAACTAAGAAGAGAGAGCACTAAAATTATTGTTAGAAAGTGCGCTCTAAAATACTTGTATATGACGACGGCCAAGGCAGGAAAAATGAAGTAGAACTGCTCTTCCACCCCTAAGCTCCACGTATGAAGAAAGGGTTTCAGTAAGGCACTGTCAGCCCCATATTCTGTGGTGCTAAAGTAAAAAAAGAAGTTAGACCCGAAGAACAGCGAAGCAATGATACTGTCTGCGTATTCAACAAAGTCAGAGGGCAGTAGCCTCTGCCAAGCGTAAGGAATAGATGCAAATATGACTAGGAAGAGTGCCGGCAATATTCGTCGCGCTCTTCGTTCATAGAAATTTAAGGGGCTGAAAGTATTTTTTGTCTGGAGTTCCAGCAGTATGATGCGAGTGATCAGGTATCCACTAATGACAAAGAATACATCTACGCCAATGAAACCCCCTTCAAACCAATCACGCCCAAAAAGGGTTATTTGGGCGTGATAAAGAATGACACTAATGACAGCTACAGCTCGTAAGCCGTCAATTTCTGCTCTGTAAGGAAGTTTGAGTGAGTCCACTTGGTTCGCTAAGCGAAAATTGACCTAAAGTTATTGAAGGCTAGCTCGGAAAGACACCATTAGCTAGCCTAACCGTTCCCCAAGACCAGAGCTACCACTTCGATGAGGATGGATTTACCCCTGTTCGGTTCACATCTCCGATCTATTCTCGAGTATAGGAGAAATCAATATGAGCAACCAAAAATGCGCACCCGAGTTGAATACAGAAGCGGTCCGGCAGTTTGCCGAGCGTTTGATAAATGTTGCGACCTAACATCATCTAAAGCAGGTACGGAGGCTCAATGAAGTTTGAGGTCAGGAATATCGAAAACTCGCTCCCAAGGACATTTGTAGAGTCGGCTTCGGCTGGGAGCGAGTATTTCCTGAACGATAACGTTACCTTTCAACTGCACCGCACTCTCCAATGCGGCGCCTCACGGTCGGCTAGCATGGATTTAAATACTGAAACAACGCTTGCATGGTCTCGCTGGTTTGAACATCGTGAGGCGGCGCAGGGGGCTGCGATTGGTCATTACGTATTTAGAGACTGTGTGTTACTTGGAACGCCGGGACTCATTTTGGATGTTGCTAAAAATGTTTGTTGGATTGGGCATCAGCTTGGTTGGCGTGATGCGCATCTCAACTTTTTTGTACAGCAGCGTGGTTTGGGCCGAATTCTGAACAATAAGTATTTGGAAATCGACGACGCGAGTCTACGAACAGCGGAAACTATTTCGGCGACCACCTCAGCCCACCTCATCTCTTCACCGGGCTTCAGCGCTTATGGACATTGGCTGATTGACGTTATTCATCGGCTGGATGAGGCATGTGACGCGAGCTCCCTGATAAGTCAACGGGTTCCGATTTGGGGGCAATCGTTAATGGAGGGCTTTGGTGTGAACTTGAGGCCACAATTGCTTGACTCACATGGTGCCGTTCACTGCAAAGAATTAACCGTGACAAGTTGCATAAAGTCACACGGTGTTTTGGATAGCTCAACAGCTAGGCGCCTCTGGAGTCGGATGCGTCAACTGTCTGTTGGCGAGTTGCATAGGCAACCGCTAAACCGTTCTGACAAGCTATACATCTCTAGATCGAAGTTAAGGTCGTCAAGAAAATTTGTTAATTCGCAAGCGATCGAGAACTGGTTTAGGCTCAAAGGTTGGTCCGTCGTGTATCCGGAAACGCTGAGCATCGCGGAGCAAATGAGTGTTTTTAGCAAGGCACGACAAATTGTGGGTGACGATGGCTCGGGTTTACACAACTGCGTTGCTGGGGCTCCTGGGGTCAAGGTTTTATGTCTTAACTTTGACCGTACCAATTTGTTTCATGCTTCACTGTGCGCAATAGCTGATCAACAACTTGCTTTTCTTAATTCATCGAAACAAGTTGGCAATGGTGGATTTTATCTTCCGATACCCCTTTTAGCGTCTGCGGTAACGGACTTCTTCGAGGCCCATTAAATGCGCCTGTAGATCAGTGAGGCATTCCTGAAGCTGCTCGATCTAGCCATGCTGGAAGGCTGTGCGGTCGAAGGCGCCGCACAGCGCGTAGCGAGTGCCAACTGCTACGACATAGTTAAAGAAATTGAGTGGCGACCAGCGGCGCGGCCGAGATTTTGAGCGATCGCTCCTAGAGACAAAAGGGCAGGGTTCAAGATCTGTGACTCCGCGCGGATAATGCGGTCAAGGCTGCCCCTAAAGTGATCACTTGACTGAAAACGAGAAGCAGCTTAACGGGTTCAGGGACGACTGCCTCGGCCCCCGCTCAGGTTTCGAAAAGGTTACATCGACTTTTTTATAAGGAACGGTGTACTGCTGTCCCAGTACTGGTGCCAGGTACTTGCGATCAGCGCCCAATCAAACACTGTACTGGGGTCCCATGGGTTCTTGCGCATCATTTCACGGAGTTCGGGAAGCTTTTGCCCCTCGTCAGGTAATGCCGATACCTGCGATGATGTCAGCAGCAATCGCCACGGCACGGTCGATCCGCTGTAAGGGGGCGATAAAATGAACAGGTATTGGTGTTACATGCCGGCCGCTAATTTATGTGCGCAAGCAGATTACCATCGTTCTTAATACGCAGGGGAGCAGCTAAAATGTTCGGCGTTTTTGTTAAATTACTATGGATGCGTTCTCAACGTGTGCTCTAAGCCTCGGGCTCTTGGGTCATCAGCGCCAGAGTGTGGTGATCGGCTTGGACATGTTTTGATGACTCCGCGTGGACGACCTTATGTCTGAGGGCGTGACGCACTACTCCTGGCGTGAGTCTCTGCTGATATACACGCGGAAGAAGACGCTGGTCCTCAGCTTACTCGGATTTTCTGCCGGGCTGCCGTTTCTGTTGGTCTTCTCGACGTTGACCGCTTGGCTGCGCGATGAGGGCGTCGAGCGAACGGCTATTGGATTCTTCGCCTGGGTTGGCCTCACTTATTCTATTAAGGTCTTCTGGGCACCGGTTGTGGACCGCCTGCAGCTGCCGCTGTTACACGGCCTTTTGGGGCAGCGGCGGAGCTGGATTCTGCTTGGTCAATTTGGTATTGCCGCAGGCCTTGCGCTTATGAGTGTAATGAACCCTCAGGCTTCTCTCGTAAATATTGCTCTCGCAGCGCTACTAGTGGCTTTTGCCTCGTCCACCCAAGACGTCGCGCTGGATGCCTTTCGTATCGAGTCTGCTCCGGACGAAGAGCAGGGCGCACTCTCTGCGTCCTATATTTTCGGCTATCGGCTCGCGTTGTTGGTATCTGGGGCTGGGGCACTTTATCTGGCGGATATTCACAGCTGGTCGGTCGCATATTTGGGTATGACTGCGCTGGTGGGTGCCTGCATGTTAGCCACGCTTTGGGCAGATGAGCCGGCTCATCGAACGCCTGAGGAACAGCGCCGCATGGATGCGCAGATGGTGGATCAAGTGATGGGGCGACCCATGCACCTGGATGAGCGTCCCGTGTGGCAGCGACAATTACTCGGAGCCGTGATTTGCCCACTATTGGAGTTTGTGCGCCGCTTCGGCCCCTTTGCCTTTGTTTTACTGCTGTTCATTGCAGTGTTTCGCTTAAGCGATATTGCCATGGGTGTAATGGCCAACCCCTTTTATTTGGATCTAGGTTATAGCAAGTCTGAGATTGCCAGCGTTGCCAAACTGTTTGGTTTTTTCATGACCATTGCCGGTTCATTGTTGTGTGGTGTACTGGTGCTCCGTTTTGGGCTTCTGAGACCGCTGATGCTTGGGGCCGTTATGGTGGCCAGCACAAATCTGCTGTTTGCTTTGCTGGCTGGCACGCAAGGCACGGCGGCTCCGTCACTGATCTGGCTGGCCTTGGTGATCAGTGCAGACAACCTCAGCGGTGGTATTGCAGGTACCGCGTTTGTCGCTTACCTCTCCAGTCTCACCCATCGCAGTTACACGGCAACGCAGTACGCCCTGTTTAGCTCGCTCATGACCTTGCCGGGTAAGTTTTTGTCGGGGTTTTCGGGCTGGGTAGTGGATAGTTCTGGCTACCCGCAGTTTTTCGTCATCGCAGCGGCGTTAGGCATTCCGGCGATTGTTTTGGTGGGCGTGCTGATGCTGGTAGAGCGTAGTAAAGATTAGCCATGCGGTGCAAAACCGTTCACCTGCGCCAGACGGTGGCCAGTTACCAGCGATAGCGTCGCAAAATAGCGGCACCCCCGGATCCCAGTAGTACCCCTTCATCTGCGAGCAGCGCCCGCTGCCTGCCTGCGCCCTGGGTGCCAGAGGGCAGAGAGCTTTTGCCACTAGCGTTGACTACCCGATGCCAGGGAACGTTGCTGCCTTGGGGGAGTTTTCGAAGCGCCGCACCTACACGTCTTGCGGCCCCCGGAAGACCCGCGCGCTGTGCTACATCCCCGTAGGTGGCTAACTTACCGAGCGGTATGGCGCATACGGTGAGCCATATGCGCTGATCCAAATCGCCGTCCATGGGGTTTTTGTCTGCCATGCACTGATTGTAAGGGAAAGTGGTCACCTCCTTGCAAACCCGCAACGAGGCCCCATACTTGAATGATGAGATGGTTTTTTATACTACTTCCGTGGATGGAGCTATTTACGCTGATTCAGCTCGGTAGCCGCATTGGCGCCGTTGAGGCGATGCTTTACGTTTTGGCAACATTCTTATTAGGGCTCACGATCTTGCGGGCTCAGGGTATGGAGATCGTGAATAAGCTCCGTGCGGCGCAGGGTGGTGGCTCCGTTAATCCGCAGCAACTATTGGGTGACGAGTTGGCGTTGGGTCTTGCGGGATTACTGTTGATCGTCCCGGGCCTGATTACTGACTTCTTGGCGATTATCGTGCTTTTGGGCCCGCTTCGGCGACGGCTTTTCGCCGCTTTGGGAGGTACCGTGCACACGGCAACCTTTCAATCGCGTTCTGGTGATCAAATGCGTCCAGGAGATTCCATAGAAGGAGAGTTTCGTCGAATGGACGAAGATGACCTTTAAGTAATTGAAAAGTTTAGAGTATTTTTTTTCGGCGCGTCTTTTTTTCTCTCGGGCGGAGCTAGAAAAAAAATTATTAGCACTCTAGGTAAAAGACTGCCAAAAACCTCTTGAAATCCCTCCGATAACCCCCATATCACCTTCAGTCCCCCGCTTCGGGGTCCGCTAAAGTCGATTGATTGGAGATTTGAAGCAATGAAGATCCGTCCGCTGTATGACCGTGTGGTCATTCGCCGTAACAAAGAAGAAGAAACCACTGCCGGTGGCATTCTTCTGCCCGGTTCCGCTAAGGAAAAGCCCAACCAGGGAGAAGTTATAGCCGTAGGCAATGGCAAAGCTCTAGATAGTGGTGAGATTCGTCCACTGGCTGTCAATGTTGGTGACACCGTAGTGTTCGGTCAGTACGCCGGCAGCAACACCATCGAAGTCGATGGCGAAGAGCTGATCATTATGGGTGAGAGCGAAATCTACGCGGTTGTCGAGTAAAACTCCCGCGATTTCAGGCTCAGACATTCAACTTTTAGAAAGACTTAAAGGAACACATCATGGCAGCTAAAGACGTATTTTTTGCTGATGAAGCCCGGCACCGCATGCTTGCCGGTGTAAACATTCTCGCAGACGCCGTTAAGGCAACCTTGGGACCTAAGGGTCGCAACGTTATTCTCGAGAAATCCTACGGAGCACCGACGGTCACTAAAGACGGCGTTTCCGTAGCAAAAGAAATCGAGCTCAAAGATCGTTTTGAGAACATGGGCGCACAGATGATTAAGGAGGTTGCTTCCCAGGCCTCTGATGTTGCTGGTGACGGTACTACTACTGCAACGGTACTCGCACAATCCATCGTTAATGAAGGTTTGAAGGCGGTTGCTGCAGGCATGAACCCTATGGATCTCAAGCGGGGTATTGATAAGGCTGTTGCAGCTGCAGTATTGCAGATTCAGGCAGCGGCAATTCCTTGCGAAGACAACAAATCAATTGCGCAGGTTGGCACTATCTCCGCTAACTCTGACCATGCCGTAGGCGAGATCATCGCTGACGCCATGGACAAAGTCGGTAAAGAGGGTGTGATCACCGTTGAGGAAGGCACAGGTCTTGAGAATGAGCTGGACGTAGTAGAAGGCATGCAGTTTGATCGAGGCTACCTTTCTCCGTACTTCATCACTAACCAGGACAGCATGAGCGTTGATACTGACAGCCCATTCATCCTGCTTGTTGACAAGAAGATCTCCAACATCCGTGAGTTGCTTCCACTGCTCGAGCAGGTAGCCAAGGCTTCCAAGCCACTGGTTATCGTTGCAGAAGACGTTGAAGGCGAAGCGCTGGCGACTCTGGTTGTCAACAACATGCGTGGCATCGTAAAAGTAGCGGCTTGTAAGGCGCCTGGCTTTGGCGATCGTCGTAAGGCAATGTTGCAGGATATCGCTGTCCTGACCGGCGCGACTGTTATCTCCGAAGAAGTAGGTCTGGAGTTGGAAAACGCGACTCTTGAGCATCTGGGTAATGCAAAGCGATTTACCATGGACAAAGACAATAGCACGATCATTGATGGCGCCGGTGAAGCCGCTGCTATTGAAGCTCGCGTTAAAGAGATCCGTGTGCAGATCGAAAACACCACTTCTGATTACGACCGAGAGAAGCTTCAAGAGCGTGTCGCCAAGCTGGCTGGCGGTGTTGCAGTTATCAAGGTAGGTGCTGCCACCGAGATCGAAATGAAAGAGAAGAAGGCCCGCGTTGAAGACGCTCTGCACGCTACGCGTGCTGCGGTTGAAGAAGGTGTGGTTGCCGGTGGTGGTGTGGCTCTGATTCGTGCAATTGCGGGAATCGCAGACCTCAAGGGCGACAACGAAGATCAAAACATCGGTATCGCTGCGGCACTGCGCGCCATGGAAGCGCCTATGCGCCAGATCGTTGGCAACGCTGGTGACGAAGCCTCGGTTGTTCTGGACAAGATCCGTCAGGGCACAGGTAACTTCGGTTATAACGCAGCTACGGGTGAGTACGGCGATATGATTGAAATGGGTATTCTTGACCCAGCGAAAGTAACCCGCGCGGCACTTCAAGCGGCGGGCTCCGTAGCTGGCCTGATGATCACTACCGAAGTGATGATCGCTGATGCGCCGGAAGATAAGGCGGGGGGCGGTATGCCTGATATGGGCGGCATGGGTGGCATGGGCGGCATGATGTAAGTCAGCTTTCCCAAGCGCTCAAACAAAGCCCGGTCTGTTCGCAGATCGGGTTTTTTTGTGCCTCACGTTTGACCACTTCGGAAGCTTAACTCGACGTTAGCCGGTGCGAGAGTAGCTCTTGCGCAGCAGTCAGGAGCGCAAAGCGCGACGCGGAGTAAGGGCTGCTTACGTGTCGGCCGGGATGGGGCACAAAAAAGCCGCCCGAGCTCTCGCTGGGGCGGCCTCGTCTGACGTCTGGGCTGCTACGCGATGTTGCTGCTCACGAAGTCCCAGTTAACGACATTCCAGAATGCCTCGAGATACTTGGGTCGCGCATTCCGGTAGTCGATGTAATAGGCGTGCTCCCAGACGTCGGCAGTCAGCAGAGGCGTTACGTCTTCGGTCAAAGGGCAGCCTGCGTTGCTGGTGTTGCTGATCGCGATAGAGCCATCGGCGTTTTGAACCAGCCAGGTCCATCCTGATCCAAAATTCCCTGCCGCAGCGGCGCTGAACTGGTCTTTGAACTCTGCAAAAGACCCAAATGCCGTATTGATAGCCTCTGCGAGGGTGCCCGTGGGTTCACCTCCGCCGTTAGGTGACAGGCATTCCCAATAGAAACTGTGATTCCAAATCTGCGCAGCATTGTTAAAAATGCCCCCGTCAGACTGGCGAATGACGTCTTCGAGGCTTGCAGATTCAAGTGCGGTACCGGCGAGCATCCCGTTGAGCTTGTCTACATAGGATTTATGGTGCTTGCCGTAGTGAAACTCGAGGGTCTCTGCTGAAATGTGAGGTTCAAGCGCGTTCTGGTCGTAGGGTAAAGCGGGTAATTCAAAAGCCATGTGTGTCTCCAAGCTCCGATAAGTTGTTGAGAGTAGGTTGTTGAAAATTGTTTCGTACACAAATCGCAAGGCCAGCCGTATAAGCGGTGGGTGCGCGTGTACATGTGCTGTGCTTTGATTATACGGAATTATCTGTCAGGTCGATGTGCGTTCAAGCAGGCCCGTGTATTATAGGTACCTAGAACTCAACAGGGGCAACTCAACATGATTGTAGAATTCATTTTTCGTTGGTTTCACGTATTGGCCGGTATCGTCTGGATAGGCATGCTGTACTACTTTAACTTTGTGCAGACAGAGTATTTTAAGGAGGCAGAAGCGACCGCCAAAGCGGACGCTATGAAGAAGCTAGCCCCGCGAGCACTAAAGTGGTTCCGCTACGGTGCATTGGTGACGTTTGTTACGGGTCTGGGGTTGTTGGGATACGTAGGTTCCTTTCAGAACCCCGCGGCCAGCGCGCTGATCAATATGGGTTCTCTTGCCGGGACATTAATGTTTCTTAACGTTTGGCTCATTATTTGGCCCAAGCAGCAGATCGTTCTAGGCATGAAAGAAGGGGACGGCCCGGCGGCGGCAGCAAAAGCAGGTCTGGCATCCCGCACCAACACCTTATTGTCTGGCCCGATGCTGCTCGGCATGCTTGGATCTAAGCACTTGCTCATTTCCGACATCAGCATGACAGGCCTTTTTGCGGCGTGTGGTTTGATCGTAGTGCTTCAGCTCAATGCTATGTTTGGTCGCATGGGCCCTATGGCCAGCGTTGTGGGAGTGGTGCATTTGAGTATCTTGCTCGCGGCAGCTATCTGGGCGCTGTTGGCTTTCCTGTAAACGGTTAGATAGGCATTTAGTTTTTCTCCGGGTCGCAGCGATTTCTGCGACTCACGCTGTACCCACGGGCGCGATATAATCGCGCCCGTTTTCCTTAGAAGCGGAAGCGCATGTCTAAAGACGACGATATTTCATCAATACCATCTATTAGTGCTAGCCGCGAAGGCAGTGCGCCTACAGCGGGTGTGCCGCGTGCACGCGGCGGCTCGCGTTCTGCTCCGAAGTCAGATGGAGGCGGCAAGCCCGGGCTTTTGTCGGGGGTCGGTCTGGTGGTGGCTCTGCTCATTGCTATTGCTGCCTGTGTCTGGTCTTGGCAGCTCCAGGAGAATCTGACTCAATCCGGTCACGTCCTTGATCGCTACGAAAAACGGATCGCCGACCTTGAGGATCGCTTGTCAGATACCGATGAGGGCATGAGCCAGAATACAGCGGTGCAAGCCGCGAAGATTCGTGAGCTCGACAACGAAGTACGCAAACTGTGGGATAACGTCTGGAAAAGCACGAAAGACCGCTTGGGTAAGTTGGAAGTCAGCGCCAAGCGCGCGGATGGCGCCGTCGCGGCTAACGCGCAGGGCGTTAAAAAGACACAAACAGATCTGAGCAAGGCCTTGCAAGACATTACCCGGCTACAAAAAGTGTCTGGGGATCTTGAGCGTATGGCTGCCAGTGCGCGCACGAGTCAGGCGGAGGTTGAGCGTGTAGCCGACGCTCTGAATGCGATCGATCTTGAACTTGCCAAGCTGAGTAAGCGCGTCGGGGGCAATGAGGAGTGGATCAAGTCTATCAATGCCTTCAGGCAGTCTACCAATGCGAGCATTAGTCAACTGCAGTCGCAGTTGCGGGCGATGCAGACACCGGGTGCTGGCGGCTAAGGCCGGATCACGAAGAGTAAGAGGGATCTATGACCGTAATTCGACAGGATGACTTCATCGACAGCATGGCGGACGCCCTGCAGTTTATTTCCTACTACCACCCGTTGGATTTTGTGCAGGCCGTGCACAAGGCCTGGGAGATGGAGCAGAATCCCGCGGCGAAGGATGCGATGGCGCAGATTCTAATCAATTCAAGAATGTGCGCCCAGGGCCACCGGCCCATTTGTCAGGATACTGGCATCGTGACCGTGTTTTTGCAGATAGGAATGGACCTTCGATGGGATGCGACCATGTCGGTCACCGATATGGTGAACGAAGGCGTGCGACGTGCCTATACGCATCCTGATAATGTGCTGCGAGCATCGATTCTTAGCGACCCCGCCGGAGCCCGAAAGAATACCGGGGACAACACGCCCGCGGTGGTCCATATGGAGCTAGTGCGTGGCGATAAGTTGGATGTGCGCGTGGCGGCAAAGGGGGGTGGCTCTGAGAACAAGGCCAAGCTGGCCATGCTCAACCCCTCGGATTCCATAGTCGATTGGGTCGTCAAAACTGTGCCGACCATGGGCGCAGGTTGGTGTCCCCCGGGGATGCTGGGCATTGGCATTGGCGGTACCGCCGAGAAAGCCGCGGTGCTGGCCAAAGAGTCACTGATGGATCCTATCGATATCTACGATCTTAGAGCGCGCGGCCCCTCAAATCGCTTAGAAGAACTGCGTCTTGAGATTATGGATGCGGTGAACCGTCTGGGTATAGGCGCTCAGGGGCTCGGCGGGCTGACTACGGTCGTGGACGTGAAGATCAAAGACTTTCCGACGCACGCTGCGTCATTGCCGGTAGCGATGATTCCCAACTGCGCGGCCACGCGCCATACGCATTTTATCCTTGATGGTAGCGGTCCAGCCTTGCAGACGCCGCCGGATCTCGAGGATTGGCCCGAGATCAGTTGGGAAGCGGGAGACGATGTACGGCGTGTGAATCTAGACACAGTGACGAGAGACGAGGTCGCTACCTGGCAGCCTGGCGATACGCTGCTGCTCTCGGGCAAGATGCTCACCGGGCGCGATGCGGCGCATAAGAAGATGGAAGAACTCATCCGCAGCGGTGAAGGTTTACCCGAGGGCGTCGATCTCAAAGGTCGGTTTATTTATTATGTGGGGCCGGTAGATCCGGTTCGAGATGAAGTTGTCGGTCCCGCGGGGCCTACCACCTCAACGCGTATGGATAAATTCACGGACTTCATTCTCGAAGAGACCGGCTTGCTCGGCATGATAGGCAAAGCAGAAAGAGGCCCCACGGGTATCGAAGCAATACGTAAACATAAGGCGGTGTACCTCATGGCCGTCGGTGGCGCTGCATATCTCGTGTCCCGCGCGATTACATCCTCGCGGGTGGTGGCGTTTCCTGAGCTGGGCATGGAAGCGATCTATGAGTTTGAGGTCAAGGATATGCCCGTGAGTGTTGCCGTGGATACCCGAGGCACTTCCGTGCATATCTCCGGTCCCGCACACTGGCGTGGCGTCATCGAAGAGCAGGCTCTTGAGCTCATCTGAAACGCTGTACTGGCACGACTACGAAACGTTCGGTGTAGATCCGGGATACGATCGGCCGGCGCAGTTTGCCGGCCTGCGCACGGACCTGGATCTCAACCCCATTGGTGAGCCTTTGGTGGTGTATTCAAAACCACCCAGAGACTATGTTCCGCATCCAGATGCTTGCCTGATCACGGGTATCACGCCTCAAACAGCCCTTGCCGAGGGCATCGCGGAGACTGACTTCATACAGACCATCCTGAGCGAGTTCATACGGCCCGGTACCTGTGCGGCTGGGTATAACTCTTTGCGTTTTGACGACACCGTGACGCGCGCGACTTTGTATCGAAATTTACGCGATCCCTATGCGCGGGAGTATGGCGATGGGCGTTCCCGTTGGGATCTTATCGATATTGTGCGCACAGCGTATGCGCTGCGCCCCGATGGCTTGACCTGGCCCAAACGGGCAGACGGCTTACCGAGCTTTCGTCTCGAGGACTTATGTCAGGCTAACGGGCTTACGCAGGGACGGGCGCATGATGCGCTGGTTGATGTGCAGGCGACTATCGCGCTGGCGCGCTTGCTGAAAGACCGGCAGCCGCGTCTTTTTGAATGGCTTTATCAGCACCGATTCAAGCAAGCGGTTAAGCCAATGCTTGAGCTAATGTCGCAGCCTGTGCTCCATGTGTCGGGTATGTTCGGCGCGCAGCGGGCCAATCTTGGCCTCATCTTGCCCATCGCTGAACACCATCAAAACCGTAATGAAGTGATGTGTGCGGATTTGAGTATTGACGCGGGCCTGCTAATTGATCTGCCCACTGTAGACCTACATCGTCTGTTATATACGGCAAATTCAGATCTGGCTGAGAACGAGCAACGTCCGGGATTAAAATCAGTACATATCAATCGCTGCCCCGTTGTACTGCCCGCGAAGATGGCAAGCGCGGCCGTTGCCGAGCGGGCGGGCCTTGATCTTGAGTTCTGTCGTACAAATCTTCAGAAGCTCAGAGATTACGAGCAGCGTATGCCCGGGGCGCTTCGGGACAAGCTTCGCAGCCTCAGTGAGCTGTCGACCCGTACGCCCGAAACCGATCCGGACCGGATGCTCTACAGCGGTGGCTTTATCCCGAGAGAAGATCGTCGGACACTTGATCGTGTTCTTGATCTTAGCCCTGAAGATTTAGCGGAGACTATCGTAGCATTTGAAGATTCTCGGCTGGAAGAGATGGTGTTTCGTTATCGTGCGCGAAATTATCCGCAAACGCTCAGTGAAGAAGAAAACGTGCTGTGGGAGGAGTTCCGCTTCGCCCGTATTAGCGAAGACGATGGGCGCAGCCTGAGTTTAGAAGGGCTTAATGAGCTCATCGAAGAGCGTCTCGCCGCACCCCAGCTGAGTGAAAGCGATAAACACGTTCTGGAAGAATTACAGCGTTGGGGTGACAGTCTCCTCGCGTGAGCTTCGCCTCGGGCGTTCCACCCGTATAATGCGATGCCAAGAGACCTCTAAATCAGGTAGAGCAGCATGGAATTCGCGGGTAGCCATATTCTCTCCGTTGGGCAGTTCGAGCGTGTGGATGTCGAGTCGGTGTTTGAAGTGGCCGACGCGATGCAGCCTTATGCGCGACGTCGCAAAGTCACTCGCGTTCTAGAGGGCGCTATCTTAGGCTCGATGTTCTTCGAACCCAGTACCCGGACCCGTGTCAGCTTTGGAAGCGCGTTCAATTTGCTGGGGGGGGAGGTCCGTGAGACCACGGGGATAGAAAACTCCGCTATCGCTAAGGGCGAGTCGCTCTATGACACCGCACGGGTTCTTTCTGGGTACTCCGATGTCGTAGCGATGCGCCACCCAGAAGTAGGCTCTGTTGCTGAATTCGCTGCGGCTAGTCGTGTGCCCGTGATTAATGGCGGGGACGGGAGTAATGAGCACCCCACCCAAGCTTTACTTGATCTCTACACAATTCGCAGTGAGCTATCGGCTCAGGGTCGAGGTATTGATTCGCTGCGCATAGCGATGGTGGGAGATTTGCGCTTTGGACGCACCGTTCACAGTCTCTGTAAGTTGCTTTGCCTATTTAATCGCGTCAGCGTAACTCTGGTCTCACCGGATGAGCTGCGGATGCCGGGAGAGATTGTTGATGCTCTGCGTCAAGCGGGTCACGTTGTGGTGGAAAATGATGCCATGGAAGAAGGTATCGCTCACGTAGATATAGTCTATAGCACCCGTTTACAGGAAGAGCGCTTTGCTTCTCCCGAAGAGGCCGATCTCTATCGAGGCCGCTTCCGGCTTAACCAGCAGACTTACACTCGCCACTGTGACCCCAATACGGTGATCATGCATCCGCTACCTCGAGATTCTCGCGAGGCTGCGCGAGAGCTTGACGATGATCTCAATGAAAACCCAAATCTGGCTATTTTTCGACAAACCGACAATGGCGTGCTCGTGCGCATGGCACTGTTTGCTTTGGTGCTGGATGTGGTTAATCAGGTAGACGCCCACGCTCGGGACGTTAGCTGGTACACCGGCGGTCGTTTCACGTGAGTTTTCATCTGCGCTTCGGCGCTAACGATGTACGCATACTCAATGATGAGCGTGTGTTTGACGGATATTTTGGGGTTCAGAAGCTGACGCTCCAGCACCGTTGTTTTTCTGGTAATTGGAGTGCTCCGATTACTCGGGAAGTCTTTGAACGTGGTGATGCGGTTGGTGTTCTTCCTTATGAGCCGGAGACTGACTCTCTAATTCTGATCGAGCAGTTTCGTGCCGGCAGCCTTCGCGATGAGCAGAGCCCCTGGATGCTGGAGCTGATCGCTGGAATTGTCGAGCCCGGCGAGAGCGACGAGTCCGTGGTGCGGCGTGAGTCCCGGGAGGAAGCGGGTTGCGAGTTGGATGAACTGGTTCCCATTGCTACTTATTACCCCAGTGCCGGAGCTTGCACGGAACATGTGCGCTTGTTCTGTGGGCGTGTACTGAGCGCGGCTGTGGGTGAGGTACTCGGTCTGGCGGAAGAGGGCGAGGACATTCTTGTGCATCGTATTTCTCGTTCCGGGGTGTTAGATCTGCTCCAGCGCAATCAAATCAACAACGGGCACACGCTTGTTGCACTGCAGTGGTTCGCCCTGCATGGGGAGCGCCTGCGAGACGCCTGGACTCGCGGTATCGCTGAGTCGTAATGAACCCCGACGCCTCATCTGAGCATCGCCCCGGCTTACTGCGCTCTAGCGCCGTGGTTGGCTCTATGACGATGTTCTCTCGAGTACTGGGTTTGGCTCGGGATGTCATTCTCGCTGCGGTACTAGGGGCTAGCGCCAACGCCGACGCGTTTTTCATCGCCTTTAAGATTCCGAATTTTCTGCGACGCCTGTTTGCCGAAGGAGCCTTTGCTCAAGCTTTCGTGCCGGTATTGGCTGAGTGTCGAGAGAGCGGTGGGCAGGCAGCGGTTCGTGCCCTGGTTGATCGCGTAGCGGGCGTTCTGGGCGGCGTGTTGTTCTTGCTGACGGCCGTGACGCTTCTTGCGGCACCCCTTGTCGCTGGGATCTTTGCGCCTGGTTACATCGCGCAGCCCGAGAAATTTGCGCTTACCGCCGACCTTATTCGCATTACCTTTCCCTACCTCATGCTCATTTCTTTGACCGGCATGTGTGGGGCGATTCTGAACAGCTACGGGCGCTTTGCGGTACCTGCCCTCACGCCTGTATTACTGAATGTTTCCCTGATAGGTGCATCATTGCTCGCTGCACCGCATTTTGCGGAGCCCGCGTTTGCCCTTGCCTGGGGTGTGCTGTTTGCGGGACTCATCCAGCTGTTGTTTCAAATGCCGTTTCTTTATCGACTTGATTTAGTACCCAGACCCCGCTGGGAGCCAAAGCACCCGGGCGTTCGCCAAGTCATGACGCTGATGATTCCCGCGCTTTTTGGTGTGTCAGTCAGTCAGTTGAATCTGTTGTTTGACACGGTTCTTGCGTCTTTTTTGCCCACTGGGAGCGTATCCTGGCTTTATTACTCCGATCGCCTTACGGAGCTTCCTCTAGGTGTTTTTGCGATTGCAGTGGCCACGGTGATTATGCCCACGCTGGCGGCGCATAAGTCAGCGGCGCGGGACGAGGACTATTCCAAAACTTTGGATTGGGCGGTGCGCTCTGTGCTCCTGGTCGGTGTCCCGGCATCCCTGGCGCTTTTGTTACTGGCCGAGCCGATTCTAATCAGCCTGTTTCACTACGGTGCACTCAGTGAGCGGGACATCGCCATGTCCGCACTAAGTCTACGTGCCTATAGCTTGGGTCTCTGTGCGTTTATGCTCATCAAGGTTCTCGCGCCAGGTTTCTATGCCCGGCAGGACATGGTGACGCCGGTGCGCATCGGCATTCGCGCGATGGTCGCCAACATGGTGATGAATGTCATATTCGCCGTGCCGCTAATGTTCTATTTTGGAATTGGGCATGTGGGTCTGGCCTTGGCAACAAGTTTGAGCGCCTTCCTAAATGCCGGGCTTTTATGGAAAGGCCTATTGCGGGCGAATGTTTATCACTTTGACGGCATTTGGCGTAGGTACTTGATCCGGCTGGTGTTTGCCTGTTTATGCATGGGAATGGCGCTGGCGTTCGTGACCCCGGAGTCGGCATCTTGGTTGGAATGGGACTGGGATCGGCGAGCTTTGAATATTCTTGGGCTATGTGGACTGGGTCTGAGTGTGTATTTGCTGGCCTTGAGGCTAGCGGGAGCCCGTCTGGCAGACCTTCGAGCGCCGGCTGTGACGGGATCTCAGGCGGGGCCTGATTCAGGGGGATCCGCATAGGCTGTCTGCGCGTTCTTCGATATACTGCGCCGTCTATTTTCTGAACCTCAGCGACGCCATGGAGCTCCTTCGCGGCCTTAAGAGCCTGCGTCCCCAATACCGACCCTGTGTGGCCACCATCGGTGCCTTCGATGGTGTACATCTGGGCCATCAGACTGTGGTGGCTCAGTTGGCGGAGCAGGGTCGCAAGTATGATCTGCCCACTACTGTGGTGACCTTCGAGCCACTGCCGCGGGAGTATCTTGCGGCCGATACCGCGCCTGCGCGCCTGCAGAGCTTTCGCGAGCGGTTTGAAGCCTTGGCTGCTTTGGGTGTCGATAGATTGTTGTGTCTGCGCTTTGACGAAAATCTACGGCGTATGTCGGCAGAACAGTTTGCAGATCGAATTTTTGTACAGGGACTGGGTGTGCGTTCACTGGTGTTAGGCGATGACTTCCGCTTTGGGCACGATCGTGAGGGCGGTTTTTCACTGATGCAGGCTATCGGTGAGCGTGAGGGCTTTGTCACGCTAGCTACCAGTACTATCGAGTTCGAGGGCGATCGCATCAGCAGTACGCGTCTGCGTAATGCTTTGATGCAAGGTGACTTTGCGACCTCGAGAGCTTGTCTAGGTCGCGACTACGAGATGTCGGGGCGGGTGATCTTTGGTCGGCAGCTCGGTAGAACGATTGGAACCCCCACGGCCAATATAGCCCTGCGTCTGACCAGTGTGCCGCTCAGTGGTGTGTTCGCGGTGACGGTCAGTGGGGCAGGCCTCAGAGATGCCTTGGCGATCGCCAATGTGGGTGTCAGGCCTACGGTGTCAGCCGGTTCTCGTCCAAACCTCGAGGTGCATATCCTCGATGGAGATCATGCACTGTATGGCGAGAGGCTCCGGGTACAGTTTCTGCACAAGTTACGTGACGAACAACGTTTTGAGTCTGTGGATTTACTCAAAGCGCAAATACATCAAGATGTTGACGGAGCTCGAAGCTGGTTCGCATCGAGCGTCAAGGACAGACAGAGCACATGAGTGATTACAAAGACACCCTGAACCTGCCGACAACGGGGTTCCCGATGAAGGCAAATCTCGCCCAGCGCGAGCCGGCGAGGATCAAGCAATGGCAGGAGATGGGGCTCTATCATCGTATTCGCGAGGCCAGAGCAGGTCGGCCGAAGTTCATTTTGCATGATGGGCCTCCCTATGCCAATGGAGATTTACACGTCGGACACGCTGTAAATAAGGTTCTCAAGGACATCATCGTCAAGTACAAGTCGCTGGATGGCTTTGATTCGCCCTTCGTCCCGGGGTGGGACTGTCACGGTTTACCTATCGAACTCAATGTAGAAAAGAAAGTAGGTAAGCCTGGCGTTAAGCTCAGCGCTGCCGAGTTTCGCGAGAAGTGCCGTGCCTACGCTCGGCGGCAGATTGATAACCAACGTGAAGATTTCGTGCGCATGGGTATCATTGGTGATTGGGAGAATCCCTACTTGACCATGGATTTCTCCTTTGAAGCCGACATCGTTCGCACGTTGGGTCGATTGGTTGAGCGGGGCCATGTGCACAAGGGTTTCAAGCCGGTGCATTGGTGTCTCGACTGCAGATCTGCCCTAGCAGAGGCGGAAGTCGAGTATGCGGACAAGCAGTCTCCCGCTATTGATGTCGCGTTCGCTGCGCTGGATTCCGCTGCAATAAATCATGCCTGTGGAGCCGACGGAGACGCAGCTGTTACAGTCCCTATCTGGACCACGACGCCCTGGACCTTGCCTGCCAACCAGGCCGTGAGTCTGCATCCTGACCTGGACTACGTACTTATTGATGGCGATGGTCAGCGACTGCTGGTAGCTCAGGAGCTTGCCGAGATTTGCGCTGCACGTTACGGGCTGGGTGAGCCAAAGGTGCTTGGTCGTTGCAAGGGACGCGATATAGAACACCAGTTACTCCAGCATCCATTTCTTGATCGTCAGGTTCCGGTGATTCTCGGCGAGCACGTTACTGTGGACGCAGGTACTGGTGCAGTGCATACGGCCCCCGCGCATGGCCAAGAGGACTACGCGGTGGGTTTACGTTACGACCTGTCCGTCGAGAATCCCGTGGGACCTAATGGGGTGTTTGTTCAGGACACGCCATTGTTTGGCGGGGAGCACGTGTTTAAGGCAAACGCCAGTATTGTTGCAGCGCTTGCGGAGCGAGGCGTGTTGCTTCATCACAGGGAATATCTCCATTCCTACCCCCATTGCTGGCGGCACAAAACACCGCTTATTTTCCGCGCTACGCCGCAGTGGTTTGTACGCATGCACGAAAATGGCCTGCTTGAGGCCGCTCAAAAAGCTGTCGATGATGTGCAGTGGATTCCCGACTGGGGGCGTGCTCGTATTGAGTCAATGCTGAGTGATCGACCCGATTGGTGTATATCGCGGCAACGTACCTGGGGCGTACCAATAACGCTGTTCGTGCATAAGGAAACCGCTGAGCTTCACCCTGATACACCGGCGTTGATAGAGGCGGCCGCGAGCCGCATACAGGAGTCCGGTATTGAGGCTTGGTTTGGCTTGGAGCCTAGCGAGCTGCTCGGCGATGATGCCGAGTATTACGACAAGGTGACTGATACTTTAGATGTATGGTTCGACTCTGGTGTGACGCATGCTTGTGTTCTCCGGCGCCGAACGGAGTTAGGAGCACCGGCTGATTTGTATCTTGAGGGCTCTGATCAGCATCGAGGCTGGTTCCAGTCGTCTTTGCTCACGGGCATTGGCGCTTACGGTGAGGCACCCTACAAAGCGGTGCTCACACATGGATTTACCGTTGATGGCGATGGCCGCAAGATGTCCAAGTCCATCGGTAACATCATCCCTGCACGTAAAGCCATGAACGATCATGGTGCCGACATACTCCGACTATGGCTGGCGTCCACAGACTACCGTAATGAAGTTGCGGTCTCGGACGAGATCATCAAGCGTACGGGTGATAGTTATCGGCGTATCCGCAACACTGCAAGATTCATGCTGGCCAACCTCTCAGGTTTTGATCCTGTAGAGCACATTGTTGCTGATGAGGACTTATTACCACTGGATCGTTGGGCGGTGGACTCCGCTGCCCGGCTGCAGGAAGACTTGAAAAAAGCCTACGATGCCTACCAGTTCCATCAGGTTTGTCACCGACTCCATAATTTTTGCTCCGGCGAAATGGGTGGGTTTTATCTGGATATCATTAAAGATCGTCAGTACACGACGCAGGCAGACAGCTTGCCCAGACGCTCTGCGCAAACAGCCCTCTATCGTATTGCCGATGCTATGGCGCGATGGATGGCGCCGGTATTGTCCTTCACGGCCGAGGAGATTTGGGAGAACCTTCCTGGGGAGCGAGAGGACTCGGTCCTGCTGGCCGGCTGGGGTGAGCCGCTCTTACGCCTCTCTCGCAACGATGACCTTGATGCGGAATATTGGGATGCACTGATCGCGGTTCGCGCTGCCGTCAATAAGCAGCTGGAAGTATTACGTGCTGCGGGTGAGCTCCGGGGTTCTCTGGATGCCCAGGTAACGCTTTACTGTGATGGACAGTTGGCTGAGCGTCTTGCCGGCCTTCAAAACGAACTTCGTTTTGTACTCATTACCTCAGAAGCGGAAGTTGCCGCATTGGCCTCAGCTCCCGATGAGGCGGCCGCAACAGATATTGAGGGTTTGCGTCTGTGGGTGACGGTGTCTGAAAACGAAAAGTGTGAGCGTTGCTGGCATCGCTGCGCGGATGTGGGTGGGCATGCCGCTCATCCTACGCTCTGCGGGCGTTGTGTGACTAATATCGATGGGGCTGGCGAGGAACGTGATTTTGCCTGAGGCGTCTGCGACTGCAGCCCGTTGGTATGCACTGGCTTTGGTGGTCGTAGCGGCAGACCAAGGGACCAAGTGGCTTGCTTCGACCGAGTTGACGTACTCCGTGCCGGTAAAAGTACTGTCTTGGTTCAATTTGACGCTACACCATAATGAAGGCGCTGCGTTTAGTTTCCTGGCGGACGCAGGCGGATGGCAACGCTGGTTCTTTGCGACGCTTGCGCTTGCTGTGAGTGCAATGATCGTATTTTGGCTAAGGGATCTCAATGCACGTCAGTGGCAGCTATCGTTGGCCCTTGCGCTCGTTTTGGGCGGCGCGCTGGGTAATCTCGTTGATCGAGTGCATCTGGGTTATGTTGTCGATTTTGTTAGTGTCCATTACAGTGGTTGGTACTTTCCAACGTTTAATGTGGCGGATGCGGCGATATCGGTAGGCGCGTTTCTCATAGTTGTTGATAGCCTGTTCAGTAGTTTTGTGGATGAACAGTCTCCTGAGAATGGGACGAGTTGATGTCAGATGCCCCGAGAGAAGATATGAATGTAAGCGTGGGTGACGGTACCCGGGTGTTTTTGAATTTTTCTCTGGCTATTGAAGATGGGGCAGAGGTGGATTCTAACTTTGGTGGTGAGGCCGTGAGTTTCGCCATTGGAGATGGCAGTCTGTTGCCGGGATTTGAGCGGCGTCTTACAGGGATGCAAGCCGGAGAGCGGAAGCTTTTTCAGGTGCCACCGGAGGATGCTTTTGGGCAACCCAATGAGAACAACGTCCAGCGTGTGCCTCGAAAGGGATTCGATGATGAGTTTGAGCTGGAGCTAGGGCTGGTGTGCTCCTTTGCGGACGCCGCTGGCGGGGAGCTGCCGGGCATGGTCATAGCCTTTGACGAAACGGAGGTCACGGTGGACTTCAATCATCCTCTTGCCGGCCACACTATTCTCTTTGATGTCCAGATTCACAGATTGGAAGCGGTGGAGTTGCACTAATGCAAATTCAGTTAGCCAATCCCCGAGGTTTTTGCGCGGGTGTAGATCGAGCCATCGATATCGTCAATCGAGCTCTGGAAGTGTTTGGTGCACCCATATATGTACGTCACGAAGTGGTTCACAATCGTTTTGTGGTAGAGGACTTGCGCTCTCGAGGTGCCATATTTGTCGAGGAGCTGCACGAGGTTCCAGATGACCGCATCGTAATTTTTAGTGCTCACGGTGTGTCGCAAGCAGTGCGCAAAGAGGCAGACTCTCGAGGATTGAAAGTCTTTGATGCGACCTGTCCACTAGTGACCAAAGTGCATATTGAAGTCACGCGCTACAGCACCGAAGGGCGTGAGTGTGTGTTGATCGGACACGCCGGTCACCCTGAGGTAGAGGGAACTATGGGTCAGTATGACCATAGCGCGGGTGGTGATATCTATTTAGTGGAAGAAGTGGCGCAGGTCGACCAGCTTTCTGTGCGAAACCCAGACAAGCTCTCTTACGTCACGCAGACTACGCTCTCTGTGGATGATACGGCGAGGGTGATCGATGCGCTGCGAGTGCGATTCCCCGCCATTACCGGTCCTCGTAAAGACGATATTTGCTACGCCACCCAAAACCGTCAGGATGCGGTCAAGCAGTTGGCCACAGACTGCGATCTGGTGATTGTGGTGGGCTCGCCCAGCAGTTCGAATTCCAATCGATTACAGGAGCTCGCGGAGCGTATGGGAGCTCAGGCTTTTTTACTCGATCGTGCTGATGAAATAGATCCAGACTGGCTCACCGGCAAGCGGAATGTGGGTGTAACCGCAGGTGCGTCTGCACCGGAGATTTTGGTCCGTGAGGTGGTTGAGCGCCTCCAGGATTTGGGCGCAAAAAGTGTCTTGGAGATTGACGGGCGTCCGGAGAATGTGACGTTTAGCATGCCCAGGGAGTTACGTTTACATCCTGTTGATTAAATAGGATGGCTCAGGATATTTGATGCCTAAGGCATTGATTTATACCGGTTATCGTCAAACTTGACCGTTCGTCGCTGCGCTGCTGCACTTCACCGCAGGGTTTTTTATGCTTCGAATATGAAAGAGTCTCGAAATAAAACTGGCTTTGCTGACCTAACGATTGCGCCTCGCGCCAAGCGGCGTTTCTCTGTAACCGATTCAAAACCGGCTCTTGCGCAATCGGGCTTTACCCTTATCGAATTAATGATGGTGCTGATTCTGGTGGCCATTTTATTGGCCCTGAGCGGCCCTTCATTTCAGGCAAGCTTGCAGCGCAATCGCTTACAGACAGCGGTCAATAGTATTGCGACAGCGCTGAGTTTTGCCCGGGCGGAAGCGGTTATTCGTTCGGAGCCTGTTGCTTTGTGCCCAACCGTCGACACGGCCTCTTGTTCGGGCAGTAACTGGGAAACCGGCTGGCTGATCTTCGTCGATAACGGCGCAGGCGGTGGTGGTGCCGAGTCTGACGGTTCACTGAACGGTTCAGAAGAATTGTTGAGAATAGGTGAGCCTGCCGGGCAGGGCGTTACTGTACGTACTGTTAACTTCCCCTCTCCGGCCAATATCGTGTTTCAGGACTCCGGACGCGTGTTGCAGAACATCAGTGGGACAGTAACGATCTGTGATGCTCGGGGTGTGAATGATGCAAGAGCGCTCATTGTCGAGGTGTCTGGGCAGGCGCGCCGAGCCGTAGATACAGATGCGAACGGCGTGTTGGAAGATGACACCGTAACCTCGGTGGCTTGCCCGTGATGAACCAGTTCAAAACTAATCGAAAAACGAGACTCAGCTCCTATCGGCGTCTGCAGGCGCAAAGCGGGTTCACGCTCATAGAAGTGATGGTGAGCGTGCTGATCCTGCTGATTGGACTGCTCGGTGTGGCGGGAATGCAAATGTTGAGTTTACAAGCGAATCAGGGCGCCTACTTCCGCTCCCAGGCGATTTACATAGGCTCAGAGATTCTTGATGCCATGCGTGCAAATCCTACTGCGGCGGCAAACTACGAGGGCGTTTATCCCGACACTATCCCTGGTGACCAGACCTGTGATGATGCTGATGGCTGCACACCGCAGCAGGCAGCGCTCCAGGACCTTCGGGAATGGAATGTGCATTTCTTCGATGTCTTTGGTGTGGGTGCGGGTAATTTTCGTCCGAGTATTCCTAATGGCCAGGCGGTCATTACGGCGAACGGTAATGAGTACACGGTGCAGGTTAGCTGGACAGAGAGGCAGTACGATAATGCGGGAGATCGCGCCCGGATACAGCAGGTTGTCAATTTAACAGCGGCGCTAACACCGTGATGCGGTTTTCACTGAACAGCAGGTGCAAGTATATCCCCATCGTCGGTCGGCAATCGGGCCTGTCTCTTATAGAGCTTATGGTGGCACTAGCGATTGGTGCCTTTTTGGTGCTGGGCGTGGTGACCGTGTTTCTTGCTAATAAGGACTCTGCTCGACTCGAAAACTCACTAGCAAGACTGCAGGAAAATGGACGTTTCGCGCTAGACCTCATGCGCGAAGACCTCCATCAGGCTCAGTACCTGGGCTGTAATACGGGCGATGTGTTCATCATCAATATGATTGAGGATCCCAACTCGGCGGGCTTTACCTCGACGCTTGAGGGTATTCGTGCCTATGAGCGCAACGGATCCGGGACCTGGGCGGCGAACCCACCACCGACTGATTTGTCGGGGACTATTCAGGCTGCAGAAACAGCGCAAGGCGCACGCAATGGTAGCGATGTGCTGAGTATTCGCATGACAGAGCTCATGAACGAAGACGACCCCAATGATCCACTACTCACAGGTCTGGTGCTGCCCACGAGTACGAATGTACCTATTGATGACAACCCTGATTGTGACATCGAGCAAGGTAGCCGTGTGGTGGTTACTGGGTGTAATTTGACGGCGCATCTGTTTCGGGTGACCAATACTCAAACCTGCAATGCAGGCGCACCACCCAATGCGACAACTTTAGAGTTTGGCATCGGCGGTAATGTCACGACCTCCATTAATACTACTTATGACACAGAGTCACAGGTACTGCTTTATGAAGAGGCGGTCTGGTACGTCGCCGACACATTGCGCGATCGCAATGGTTTTGACGTCTGGGCGCTCTATCGTGAGGTTAACGGTACAACTCAAGAAATGATTGAAGGCGTGGAGCATATGCAGGTCAAAATTGGCCAGAGAGTCAGCTTCAGCACTTCTATTCGCTATGTTGACCCCAGTGACGCTACGCTCAACACCGGCAACAATTATGAAGGGGCGATCTCAGTTCGAGTGGCACTGTTAATGCAAGGGTTCGATCTTATTCGCAACGAAGATGACGCTCGGGTTTATGTGTTGATTGATGAGCAGGTGGCGGGCATTGGCGCTTCTGCGATAGGGCAGGGCGGTTTGCACGCATCAGGGTCAGTACAGCGCGACGTGTTCAGCACGACCGTGGCTTTGCGTAATGCACCGGAATTTTAGATCTATGAATACCGCGATGATTAAATACTCTTCCAGGCACGGGCGACAGGACGGCGTAGTACTGCTCGTTGTGCTGATACTTCTGCTCCTCACCACCATTGTGGGTTATCAGGTGATGGAGACGAGTTCGCTGGAGGCACGCATGGCGGTGGCACGCCAAGGCAAGGAAGTCAGTTTTCAGGCAGCCGAATCCATTATTGACCAATCTAAAAATGATCAGAATTTACTTATCAATGCTTTTGTTGCCGGCTTGAGTAATTCAGCCTGGCCTGACAGCACAGCCTTTACCTTTGTCGACGATGCCGATCTCGCGGGAAGAGTTGAAGTTCGATATATCGATGAGGTGGCAACATTGGGCAATGATTTAGTTATTGGTAATCCGGGATTGCGGAGTCTGCACTTTGAAATTCGCGCTGAGTCGGGCCGTGTAGATGACCGCTTCAATAGTCAACACATTCAAGGTATTAAACGTTTTGCACCGAAGTTGCTTTAGGCACTTGGGCAGGAGAAAGGGTATGAACAGTATCAATAAAGCTCTGAAGAAAGCGTTGGTCGCGTGTCTCGCGACCTTGTGGTGTACGTCCCCGGTTTGGGGCGACGACACTGAAATCTTCTTTGGAGATATTGATAGTGCTAGTGCACGCCCGAATGTACTTTTTATTATTGATACTTCGGGTTCAATGAGTGGCAGCGTCTCTGGCACAGGCAAGGATCGTCTCGACAATGTAAAAGACGCGATGTACCAATTACTTGACGAGCTGGACAACGTTAACGTCGGTTTGATGCGTTTTACAAACCCTGGCGGCCCAGTTTTGTATCCGGTTACCTACATTGATGAAGAAGTTGAGGCCGGGTCCATCGTTTCTGTGGATGCTCCTATTGCGGCGGCAACAGATGATGCGCAAGAGGTGGTTGGTAGTAGTCAAGTGTTTCTAGATGGCGAAAGACTCGAAATTGTAGAGATGGCAGGGGCGGCGACATCGACATCTGTAGACCAAGTGAGCGCCAGCGACGATGATGCTAGAGAACGTAATGGTAATGTTTCTACTACACGTGACCGACTTGCTTTACGTCACGATCGACTGCTTGGTGTGCGATTTTCAGGATCTGATATTCCTGACGGCGCTACCATCACGAATGCTTACCTACGCTTTACTGGGTTCAATGATGGTAATTCTAATTCCGTGCAGATGCGGATCGTTGGTGAGCAGGTGGATTCTGGTGATTTTAGTGCTGGAGGTTCGCTAGGGAGTCGCGCGGACACCGCAGCATTTGTAGATTGGGACATCAACGTTACGGTAGCGGCCGATGAAACCATAGACACCCCAAACGTTGCGACGATTTTGCAAGAAATTGTAGGCAATGGCGCTTGGGATCCTCTCGGTGGTGGTGAGGATGACATTGTGTTTATTTTTGAACCCCAACCTAGTGCTACTGGTAATGGTCGAAGGGTCTTTTTCTCTCGGGACGGAAGCTCGTCCGAGGCCCCCCAGCTATTTGTCGAATACACGACTGGCGCAGGCACCGGCGCAGCACTTTCTAGAACGGGTTTGAGATTCGATGGTGTGGATGTCCCGAGGGGTGTCACTGTAACCGAGGCTTACATTACTTTTACGGCTGAAAGAGATTTTTCGTCTGCCTACGATATGAATATCGGTATCGAGAATAGTGGTAATACGGCGACGTTCACTGCGAGTGCAGGCGATATTGCCGGTCGCAGCTTGTCAACCGATCGCGTGGCGTGGTCCGGTACCATGGCGCATAGCTCGGGTGACACCTTTCAGAGTCCTGATATATCGTCATTGGTACAACAAGTAGCAGCCCGCGGTGATTGGTGTGGCGGCAACGCGGTGTCTGTCGTGATTAATGGTGCCTCCGGGCAGCTTCCGGTCTGGGCCTTTGAAGGTAGCGCATCCTTGGCGCCGAGACTTATAGTAAAGTTTGAATACGACTCTATCTCGCCCGGTTCGTCGTGTATTCGTCGTACCGTAAGTCGCACTATCGGTGTATCTACAGATGATGCAGAGGAAACCGGTTCTAGCGCCACCACTACTAGTACAGACCTCGATTTTTACGCGGGATCTGTTGTTGGTTTGCGTTTTAGTGATATGGGCATCCCTCGTAATGCGACCATATACGATGCTTACATAGAGTTAGTGGCAGATGACGCAGATTCTGGCACGACCAATATGACAATCCGTGCAGAGGCAGCCGATAACGCTAGCACCTACAGTGGCACGAACGGCACGATAGAAGATCGTGCATACGCATCGACCACTGTGCCGTGGTCTGAATCGGTGGCGTGGGCTACGAATGATGTCAAAAGGACGCCGCCTCTCGCGACGCTAATACAAAATAACGTTACAAACCGATCGGGCTGGGCGCCCGGGAACGCCATGGCGTTTCGAATAGATACAAGTACTAACACGGACCGTCAAGCAGAGAGCCTCAATGGCAACCCCGCCGAAGCACCTCGATTAGTCGTTGATTTTGAGGATGACGGCTCTGGTATTACATCGCGAAGAACCCGGTCGGTGATAAAGGAACTCGTTGCGCAGCTTAATCACAATGGCTGGACGCCGGTGCAAGATACGCTTTATGAGGCAGCGCGGTATTACACAGGTGAAACCGTGAAGTGGGGTGCAACACGAGGTGTGTCAGGGATTGATAACGGGCCGTTCAGTTATGCGCGGGTGTCATCCACTGAGGCTCTTGTCCCCGGTACGTATTCACTGAATCGACCCACAGGATGTACGGAATCGAATCTGGATAGCAGTAATTGTAGCAACGAAAGTATCACTGGCGTTGGGTCCGGAGCGCTTTATAAGAGTCCCATTAATGATTTCTGTCAGGAACAGAGCCACATCATCATGCTTACTGATGGCGCTGCAAACCGTCCGCACTCAGCTGCGCTTATCCCCCCGTTCATGAATGATCAGGCGTGCCTGAACGAACCGACTCTCAATGAAAATGGCACCACGACTGCTCTTTCTAGTGGGGAGCATTGTGTAAAAGATCTGGCTAGATATATGAATGAGACAGACATGCGGCCTACTTTGACTGGGCGTCAGCGCATCACAACCCACACTATTGGTTTTAATTTCTCCAGTAAATGGCTCGCAGATGTGGCAGCAGCAGGTGGCGGTATACACAAGAATGCGTCCAATGCCACAGAACTCGTCGCGGAGATCAAGGACATCATCGGTGAGGTGCTCAAAACAGACTCCACCTTTGTCGCTCCGGTGGCGGCTGTTAATGAGTTTAATCAGCTGAGTCATCTTAGCCAGGTTTACTTTGCGGTGTTCCGTCCTGATGAGTTTCCTCGATGGAGAGGGAATCTTAAGAGGTACACTTTGAGTGACGAAGGCGGCGATATTGTTGATGCCAATGGGAACCTCGCTATTGATCCATCGACGGGTTTCTTTATTGAAAGTGCCCAAAGTTTTTGGAGCGCCTCGACCGATGGTGCCGCGGTAGATGTCGGAGGGGCAGCAGAAAACTTACCGGCTTATGATTCGCGGAATGTGTATACCTATGTGTCTGGGTCTACGAGCACTAACCTGGCCAACAGTGTGAATGCCATACGCAGTACCAACGCTACGCTAAATCAAGCTATGTTTGATGTCAGCTCGATGTCAGCAGCCGAGTTTACAGACCATATTGACTGGATTCGCGGCAAAGATGTAGATGATGAGGATGAGGATGGCGTTACGAATGAGGACCGGTACCTGTTTGGTGATCCCTTGCATTCACGGCCAATCGCGATCACTTACGGCGGCACCGAGGAAAATCCTGATGTCGAGATCTATGTTGGGGTCAACTCTGGTGGAATTCATGCCGTAGACGCCCGCGATGGACAAGAAACCTTTGCGTTCATCCCTGAAGCGTTACTGCCAATGCAGAATGACTTGCGACTCAATTTACCGGCCACAGCACATCCGTACGGGGTCGACGGTACACCAACGCCGTGGATAAATGACAACGGGCGGGACGGGATTGATCCTGGCGATGCTCTCGATTTCGTCCGTATCTTCACAGGGATGCGCCGCGGTGGCCGCAATTACTATGCGTTGGACGTCACGGACCGCACAGCGCCTGAGGTGATGTGGCAGATTTCGGGGGGCAGCGTACAGTCTAATGGCGATGATTTTCGTGAGTTGGGACAGACTTGGTCTCGCCCGATCAAAACGAAAGTGATTCTCAGTGGCGACACCGAGCCTCGTGAGGTCCTATTGTTTAGCGGTGGCTACGATGAGGCGCAAGATGAAGCTCAAATTCGAACCGCCGATAACGCTGGTCGTGGAATGTACATGGTGGATGCGGTTACTGGTCGTTTGTTGTGGTCCGGAGGTAAGGCTGGCGCACAGTCCTGGACAGAGTCGTACTCGGCTATGGACTATTCGTTTCCCAGTACGATGTCTGCGGTAGACATAAATCAGGACGGTCTTGTTGATATGTGGTTCGGCGCTGATACGGGAGGCCAAGTCTGGCGTTTCGACATAGCAAATGGAGAGACCTTGGCCAACCTCGTCACTGGCGGTGTGATCGCTGATCTGGGAGTTGCTGGCGGAGCTAACGATATAGCCAGTAATCGACGCTTCTTTTCGTCGCCTAGTGTGGCCATCGTACGCGGTCCTGATGGACCGGAGTTAGCTATTGCCATCGGCTCCGGATTTCGAGCTTCGCCGTTGTCAATCTACGCGACTAACCGCATGTATCTTTTACGACAACAGGCTGTTTTTTCCGCGCCCTCGTCGTACACAACACTGCTTACTTCAGATCTGTATGACGCCACTGCTAATTCTTTGGCGACAGAAACGGGAACATCGCTTGAAACGCAGAAGGCGCTGCTCAATGAATCGCAGGGATGGTTCTTTGGCTTTGCTCTTCTCGGCGAGAAAGCACTGTCTTCTCCGTTGATAGCGAATGGCCGGGTTATTTTTACTACCTACACCCCAGGAGATTCAGGGGTTTGGTGTCGTCCCGCGGCGGGAACGTCCCGGGCGTACTCGGTAAGGCTTGAAGATGCGGTTCGCACCGAGCCACGGCCTTTGTTGACTCCAAGTATTGTTGATCAGGCGACGATCATTGTTCCCCCTCCTTACGTGCCCGACCCCAACGATCCTGATGATCGCAACGGCCCTGATGATCCCAACGCTCCAGAGAGTGCGTGTGCCAATGGCAACGGCATTGTGATAAAGCTTAATACCGAGGATGGTCCAATCGATGACTG
>NZ_JBLGBE010000003.1:0-113114 GCF_047617445.1 Congregibacter sp. | reverse complement strand
TCATCGCCTCAAGGGATTCCTGCTGCATGAGCCATTCGCTCTCGAGCTCTTCCAGCGCGGTGCGATGAGCACCCTGATCCCGCAGGAGTTCGGTGAGCTTGGCTTTGGCATCTTGCTCATAGATTGATGGCTCCGCCAACGCTTCTTCGATAGCAGACAGTTTCTTCTGAAGCGATTCCATGCGCGTTTCTAGCTTTTTAATAGCCTGTTCCAGCGGTCGCCGCTGCGCACGTATCTCCGCGGTCGCTCGCCGCTGCTCGCGACGGTCGACATTGCTGCGGTCTTTGTCTGCGCCTTCGGCCTTGGCCGGGCCGCTGTCACTTGTGACATCGGCACCGCGAAGGATCAGCGCTTCATAAGCGTCCAGGTCTCCATCAAACAGGCTTAAACGGCCCTCGGCGATGCGATAGAGGCTGTCTGCGGTGCTGCGCAATAGATGACGATCGTGGCTCACGACGATGACGGCGCCGGCAAACTCCAACAGGGCAATCTCTAGTGCCCTGCGCATTTCCAGATCCAGGTGATTAGTGGGCTCATCCAGAACCAATACATTTGGGCGCTGCCACGCTAGTAACGCAAGGGCGAGTCGGGCTTTTTCGCCGCCGGAAAAGGGCAGCAATACGGCGTCCGCGCGTTTACCCCGAAAGTCAAAACCGCCAAGAAAATCTCTCAGCGTTTGTTCCCGTGCATCCGGTGTCAGGCGCTGCAGATGTTGTAAGGCGGTGCTCTCCAAATCCAGTGTGTCCACTTGCTGCTGATCGAAATAGGCGATACGACAGCCTTCGCTGTTGTGTCGCTCACCTTCCAGTAAGGGAAGATCGCCGCAAACACTGCGCAGGAAAGTGGTCTTTCCCGTGCCGTTTCGGCCCAGAAGGGCTATCCGGTCACCGTTGCATAAGCTGAAATCGACGCCAGTGATCAAAGGCTTCTCGCCGTAGCCTATCTTCGCCCCGCGAAGCTCGATCAGTGGGTCTCTACCCCGGGGAGGCTCGGGAAAGCGGAACTCAAAAGGACTGTCTTCATGCGCAAGGGCCATCTCGCCCATACGGGCCAGCTCCTTGAGCCGACTCTGGGCTTGCCGGGCCTTGGTGGCCTTTGCCCGAAAGCGACGCACAAAATCTTCAATCTCCGCGCGGCGGCGAGCATGTTTTTCGGCGCTGGCGCGTTGTTCCGACAGGCGCAGGGCACGTTGACGCTCGAAGTCACTGTAGCCGCCTTTGTAGGTATTGAGTCTCTGTTGTTCGATATGCATGACCGCGGAGCAGGTGGCGTCGATAAAATCTCGGTCGTGTGAGATCAGTACCAGGGTTCCCCGATAGGCCTTGAGAAAATCCTGCAGCCATAAGGTGGTGTCCAGATCGAGGTGGTTGGTAGGCTCATCCAGTAGCAATAAATCCGAGGGCATCATCAATGCTCTGGCTAAGGCCAGGCGCACTCGCCAACCGCCAGAAAATTCGGCAACACTACGTTCGGCATCCCGGTCTTCAAAACCCAGTCCCAGCATTAGCTGCCGTGCACGACGTTCGGCAGCGTAGCCATCACAGGCTTCGAGTTGCGTGTGGACCGTCGCTGCCGTTGCGAAGTCGTCATCGGCTTCCGCAGTCTTCAATGCCCCGAGGAGGGTGGCGACGGGGGCGTCACCTTCAAGAACAAAGTTGCTGGCGCTTAAATCACTGGCGGCCACGTCCTGTGCCATATGGGCGATGCGCTGCCCTTGGAGCCCCTCAATGTTTCCTCGATCTGCCTGCAGCTCGCCAAGCAGCATGGCAAACAGGCTGGACTTGCCGCAGCCATTGGAACCGGTCAGAGCAATTTTTTGGCCGGGGAGCAGGCTCGCGTTGGCCTCCTCGAAGAGAAGACGGTCTGCACGGCGCAGGCTTAGGTCGCGTAAGATGATCACGGGCCGGGAGTGTACTGGGCGTGGACGCAAGGGAACAGACATACGAGCAGGAACAGATGAACGCTGCACAGCGCTTGTGGCGTTTTGCCACGACTGTGTATGCAGCCCCTGGAGTCGCAGCGGCGTGTCTTGGTGCCCAGAATGACTGGTCTGTGGACGTGAATTTGATGTTGTACGTCAGTTGGTGTGCCAGCGAGGCACGGCATCTCAAGGGCGACGATATTCTTTTTGCTCAGGAACGTTGTCGGCCGTGGCGAGAGCAGGTCATCCTGCCTTTGCGTCAGCAGCGCATGGCTTGGCGCGGGCAAGAAGCTTTCGCCGCAGAGTACGCCGGCAGCAAAACGCTGGAACTACAGGCCGAGAGGACACAGCTGAATTTTCTTGCGTCGCTCGTTGAAGAGGGATCTGCGGGACACGAGGCGAAGGCGGCAGCAACTGTCGAGGATACTTCACTTCTTCGCGGACATTTCCAGATTCTTGCAGTGCATTATGGGCTCGATGAAGACGTCTTTGGCCCGTTTTTAGTTGCTCTGAGCGCGGCCTAGTCCGCTGCCAAAAACCCACCTGACTGATAGTCCCACAGACGCTTGTAAATACCATCTTTAGCAATCAGTTCGGCGTGACTGCCGGTTTCGGCGATTTTGCCGCCGTCCAGGACTACGAGTCGATCAAGTGCTGCGATAGTGGACAACCTGTGGGCAATGGCGAGGACCGTTTTACCTTCCATCAGTTCATAGAGATTTTCCTGAATGGCTACTTCAACTTCCGAGTCCAAAGCAGAGGTGGCCTCATCCAGGACTAGTATTGGCGCATCCTTGAGCATCACTCTGGCAATGGCAATGCGCTGACGTTGCCCGCCACTGAGCTTAACTCCTCGTTCCCCCACCTGAGCGTCCAGGCCGGTAGCGCCTCTATGGTCCTCCAAGTTGTCGATAAACTCATCTGCGCGGGCTCGCCGAATCGCGGTGAGTAGCTCTTCTTCGCTGGCAGATTCTCGTCCATAGAGTATGTTCTCGCGCACCGTACGGTGTAGCAGTGACGTGTCCTGGGTCACCATGCCAATATTAGCGCGGAGGCTCTCCTGACTGACATGGCGAACGTCTTGTCCATCTATGGTGATACGCCCTCCTTGAAGGTCGGAGAATCGCAGGAGCAAATTCACTAGGGTGGATTTGCCGGCTCCGGAGCGCCCGATAAGGCCAATTTTTTCGCCGGGAGCGATGTCCAGACTCAACTGTTTAAAAACAGGTCTCTGGGGGGTGTAGGCAAACTCGATATCCTGGAAATGCACGTGGCCTGAGCGGACCTCTAACGCTTTAGCCTCGCTGTGATCCTCGACCTCGATGTCTCTTGCCAGGGTATTTATCCCATCGCGAACAGTGCCGATGTTCTCGAAAAGAGCCGATACCTCCCACATTATCCATTCGCTGATACCGTTGATGCGCAGGCACAGCGCCAGTGCCGCCGCTATGGAGCCGGGTGAAATGGCGGCCTCGAACCACAGATACAAGGCCATTGCGCTCACAGAGACCAGCATGAACGTATTGTTCGCGGTGATGGATGTTTCCATCCATGTCACCAGACGCATCTGGGGATGCACCGTGCCAAGAAACTCCTCCATGCCCTCTCGGGCGTAGTTGGATTCCCGTTGGGCGTGGGAAAACAGTTTGACGGTACTGATATTGGTGTAACTGTCGGCGATGCGACCAGTCATCGTGGATCGCGCGTCGGCCTGAACCTCTGAAATCCGCTGCATCCGAGGCAGCACGGTTCGCAAGATAAAGATGTAAATGAGCAGCCATACAAACAATGGCAGCGCGAGTCTTGGGTCGATGCTGCCAAGCAGAAATAGCACCGACAGGAAGTACACCACCACGTAGACCAGGATATCGAGGGTGATCAGAACGACAGATCGAACCGCCAATGCCGTTTGCATGACGCGAGTTGCGACACGCCCGGAAAACTCGTCCTGAAAAAAGCCCAGACTTTGGCGCAGCAGATAGCGGTGGGCCATCCATCGCACGATCATGGGAAAGTTGCCCATGAGTGTCTGGTGCAGGAGGAGTGACTGTAGGGCAACCACAATAGGAAACACTGAGAGCAATCCCAGCGACAGCCACATGAGGGAGCTGCCTCCAGCTGCTGCGATGGTCGCTGGAGTGGTCGTAGATAAAAGGTCGACGCCCCGACCGAGTACCTCGAACAGTGCGACCTCGATCATGGCGATGCCCATACTCAGCACCGACATCGATAATAGCCAGGGCTCCAAGCCCCGAGAATGGTGCCGGCAAAAGCGGTACACGGAAGATGGTGCCCGGTCAGGCTGAGCCGGGGGAAAGGGATGTACGAGTTGTTCAAAAAATCGAAAAGCCATGTTCTGTTCCAGCTGTCGTCGCGAATTACGCGCTATGCCTGCTCGGACGAGGAGTGTGCGCAGTGTAGCTTGTCTCCGAGTGCACCACCGTCTGAGGGTGGCAGACCATTCATACAGCGTTTACAATTACGCCCTCGAAATATGTGGTCCTTAGATTTGTGATACGCCTCACCTGCGGCGTGGCCAAAATATCGAGGTCCAGATTCCATCGAACCATACAATTCACAGGAAATTTTCATGAAAACATTAATGAAGCCCGCGGCAGCGCTGTTTGCCGTGATTGTGCTGAGTGCATGTCAGCAACAAGATTCAGGAGAAAGTGCCGTGGCTGAACTACAGCTCGAAACCCCCAATCAGCGATTGAGCTACGGCGTCGCTCTGGGCCTTGGACGAAATATGGCCAACGACGGTATGACTGTCGATGTAGATGCCTTTGCCGCGGGATTGCGTGATGCGATGACTAATTCGCCGCAGCGCCTTTCGGACGAAGAAATTCAGGCAGAGATGATGGCCTTCCAAGAGCGCATAAATGCTGAGCGCGAATCTGTGACGTCTGCGCTGGCAGAAGCCAATGCAGCGGCAGGGACCGCGTTCCTTTTGGAGAACAGCACTCGTGAAGGCGTGGTAACTACCGAGTCTGGGCTGCAGTACCAAGTGATTGAAGCCGGCACCGGTGCGACACCTGGCGCCGATGACAGCGTGGAGGTGCACTATCGCGGGACGCTTATGGACGGTACTGAGTTTGATTCATCTTACGCCCGCGGCGAGCCCGTTACCTTTGGTGTAGGCCAAGTGATCAGTGGCTGGACCGAAGCGCTGCAGCTCATGCAGGTCGGTGCCAAGTACAAGCTCTTCATCCCATCTGAACTGGCATACGGCGCAGGTGGTGCGGGTGAGCGCATCGGTCCGAATGCTGCTCTGGTATTTGAAGTCGAGCTGCTGGATATTCCAACGCAGGCTGGCGCCGAAGGCTAAGCACGCAGACATCAAGCCCGGGCGACCGGGCAGTTAGCAGATGCTCTTGCTAAGAAAGAGCCTCAACTTTGTTGAGGCTCTTTTTTTTGGTCCTGTCTTTGTGAAGGGGCGGACTACTGTCGCTGCAGCCCCGGCTACGGGTGCTACCAATACTGACTGCGCTCGCTAACTTGGGGGACGCTCGCTCCGTCAGTAGTGGGAGCAGCCCTCCTTGGCATTGAAGGGGCGATGTCTCAAAAGCGATGACGAAGCATTGGAGGGGTGTAACGACGCGCAGAATAAAGGCAAGTGGGCCTCGTCTGCGAAGTAAGCGTCCCCCGCCTAGCGCACGTAGCGACTGATGCTCACTTGCCTGGCTTACTCAGAGGATGGAGAGGGACGAGCTACTGTTGCTACTTCGCCGCGTTCATAGATGTTTGCCTTTAGCGCTTTCTCAGCAATTGAAAAAGCGAAACACCCGCCATGGCGACAAACACAATCAGCGTTTGTTCGGGAATACTCAGGCCCATAAAGGTCCACACTACCTCGGCACAGTTCCCATCGCCCATCATGACTACCGAGAAGGTCTCCGCGAGTGGTAGAGTTTCGAGCATGTATCCTAGGCTTGGACCGCAAGCGGGCGCGAGCTCTTCGGGTAGGCTCTGGAGCCAGATGTGGCGCATTGCCACGGCGCCGCCCGCTACGGCGGACAGCAAGCAGAGCAGGGAGTAGAGTCGCCGGCCCCAGCCTTGGGGGTTGTGCAGGAAGGCGAGCAGGGCAAACAGTCCAACCAGAATTACGAACACTCGTTGGGTTATACATAGAGGGCAGGGCGCAAGGCCTAGCGTCTCCTGGAGAAACACCAGAGCGAAGGTCATCGCGATAACTGTCAGTAAAAACAGACCAAAGAAAACGGGTCGGATTTGCATCAGTGCGTTCACTTAGTCTCCGTGATTCAGGACTTTGTACTGGTCGAAGTAAGCTGTCAGATACTCTTCAAAGCTGCAGCTGTCAGCGGCCTCAACGTCGGCCTGGCGCACCAGTGATGCTGCACTGTCGTCGACGAGTGACTGCTGAGCCTGTGCATCAAGCTGCCAGTCCCTAAAGTGTTCTGCCCAGCGGTTGCTGTATCCCATGGCAAATCGGTAATAGGGAATACCCTGCTCACGCATTTCCCGAAGAACTCTGGCCGATGGCAATTCGAGGTCTCCGCGCACTTTAGCCTGTTGCTCGGCGAGGGCATCGGCATGGCTGCTGCTGTTATGCACACTGTCCAGCAGCTCGGCGCTGCCTGATATCGCACTAAGCAACTCGGTGGCCCAATCGCTGAGAGCCCGGGGCCCGGACGCGGTGTCCAGCATTAAGCCGGGCTCCCGGCCGCGGTTCACTACGGCGTTCATGTTCGACGCCTGCTGGTCTTGTTGAGCTTCGTCGCAGGCTTCGCTCGGTTGCGTGAGGCAGTAAACAAGAAAGCTATCCAGCAGCCGAATCTGCGCGCTGTCGATCCCCAGTGGAAGGAATGGCGAGACGTCGATGCAGCGGATTTCCACGTACTCGATGCCCCGATCATGTAAAGCCTTTAGGGGCGTTTCGCTGCTGCTCCCCGGCCGCTTGGGCCGAATGGTGCTGTAAAACTCATTTTCAATTTGCAGCAGACTGTCGTTCAGCTGCATGTACTCACCGTCTTGCATGCCCTTGAATGCTGCGTAATCGGAGTGCGGGGTGAGAATTGCCTGGGTCAGCGTTTCAATATAATTGTCCAGTGAGTTGTAGCAGGCTTTAAGCGACTTTTGCGCGGAGCTGTTGTAGCCCAGATCTCCCATGCGAAGAGCTGTTGCATAGGGCAGGTGCAAAGAGTTGCCTTCAGCGTCGAAGGGCTCCAGATGATGTTCTCCCCGGCCGCGCATAAAGCTCGCACAGACCGCGGGGGACGCGCCAAAGAGATAAATCAGTAGCCATGACCAGCGATGGAAATTTCGGATCAACCCCAGATACCGACCGGTGATGTAGTCCTGCAGGGGTCCCTCATCTCCATCGGCTTTTTGGGCTTCGGGCCAATAGGACTCTGGCATAGAGAAGTTGTAGTGCACACCCGCGATGGCTTGCATCAGTCTGCCGTAGCGATTTCCCAGACCGTAGCGATACACCGTTTTCATCCGGCCGACGTTGGAGCTTCCGTACTTCGCTACCGGGATACCCGCGTCGCCGGCGACAATGCAGGGCATGCTGGCACTCCACAGGCGCTCGTTGCCGATATGTTTGTAAACAAAACTATGTACGTCTTCGAGGGTCTTGAGAGTGCCCTCAATACTGCTTGATACCGGAGTGATGAACTCCATGAGCGACTCGGAGTAGTCAGTGGTGATGCTGCCATGGGTCAGCGGAGAGCCGAGCACAGAAGGATGTGGGGTTTGAGCCAACACACCGTCTCCTGCTACCCGGAGACTCTCTTTCTCAATGCCGCGACAGATGCCCCGAAGCAACTCTGGCTCGCTTTCTACAAGTTCCGCCAGTTGTTGATGCCAATGCGAATTCAAAACTATCTCCTCGTCGCTAAATAGTTGCGACGACGCTGTGGGACCAGCCCTTTTGACGATGTTAGGCGCAAAGCTACAGCACCCCTGAGGGTTGCGATGATACACGTTCCCACCGTCTATCCGTTAACGCAGGCTCAGGCAATCCGTTAAGCATTTCCTCGCGTAAGCATCACCGCTAAGCCCAAACCGTCAATGGTAGAATAACGGGCGTTATTCCTGAATCTGAGCACGAGCTACGTGGTACCCATGAAATCCTTGGTCATTGTTATTAGTTTGGCGATTGCCGGTTTTTTTGCCTGGCAACAATTTGACGGGCCATCTGATGATGGTGTGGGGCGTGACAGACCCGCTGCCCCTGTTACCGTGGTCAAAGTCGAGTCACGTAGCTTTCGTGACCGCATTCCGGCGTTGGGGACCCTTCAGGCCTGGGAGTCCATTGATATTACGGCTCCGGTCTCTCAGCGCATCACCAGCGTGAACTTCGAAGACGGCCAAACTGTAGAGAAAGGACAGATACTTGCGACGCTGCGCCAGGAAGCTGAGCAGGCATCTTTGCGGGAGCTCAGTGCCCGCCTTGCCGATGCACGTCGTGAAGTGAAGCGACTCACGGATCTGGCGCGCAAAAACCAGGTCGCTCAAACCGATCTGGACTCCGCAACAACCGAGGTTGAGGTGTTGCGGCATCAGCTCAGTGAGCTGGGAGCCCAGGTAGCTGATTTGACGATCGTTGCGCCTTTTTCTGGAGTTCTGGGGCTTCGCGAAGTGAGTGAAGGCGCTTTGGCGTCTGTTGGACAAAGATTGACCACGTTGGATGATATAAGCCGAATGCGTTTGCAGTTTACGGTCCCGGCCCGTTACCTCGGTGTTTTGCAGTCTGGAATGACGGTCGTAGCTAGAAGTGCCGCGTTTAAAGAAGACTTTGTTGGCCAGTTGTCTGCGGTGGGTAGTCGCGTTGACCCTGTAGCACGAGCGATTACGGCGCGTGCAGAGGTGCCCAATGACGACGGCTTGTTGCGCGCGGGCCTGCTCATGGAAATTGAAATTACCGGAGAGTCGAATACCGTATTGATGGTGCCGGAAGAAAGCCTGCAAAGCCGTGCTGCACGCCACTTTGTCTGGAAGGTCGATGGCGAGCAGGCGCTACGCAGCGAAGTGGAAATTGGGGCCCGCATACCTGGCTGGGTCGTCATTTTGGATGGCGTGAGCGAGGGTGAGCAGATTGTTCGGGATGGCGTGATCCGCCTTTCGGGCAATGCGATGTCTGTTCGTGTGGTGCAAGGCTAATGTTAATTTCTGATATTGCTGTTCGACGACCCGTGATGGCGCTGGTGGGTAGCGCCCTAATTGTTGCTTTTGGTTTGCTGGCCTTTGACCGCTTACCGCTGCGCGAGTACCCCGACATCGATTCACCTATCGTGACGGTACAAACCTCCTATCCTGGAGCATCGGCTGCTGTCGTAGAGAACAAGATCACCGAACTCATCGAGAGCCGGCTGTCGGGCATCGAGGGCATCAAGACGCTCAGTTCTGCGAGTTATGACGGTGAGTCCAGCGTGACCATTGAGTTCAATTTGGATCGAGATATCGACTCCGCTGCCAATGATGTGCGAGATCGTGTGTCGGGCGTTCTGGATGATTTGCCTGAAGAAGCCCTGCCTCCGGAAACGCGAAAGAGTAACAGTGACGAGCAGGTCATTTTTTGGTCGCATCTGGTCGGCGAGAATATGTCGGCCCTAGAGTTAACGGACTACGCCCGGCGTTACCTCGAAGACCGGTTTGCGGTGCTCGATGGCGTGGCACGCGTGCGCATCGGCGGTGGCCAAATCTACGCTATGCGTGTCTGGCTTGATCGCAACGCGCTAGTGGCTCGGGGTCTTACGGTCATGGATGTTGAAACGGCGCTTCGCAGCCAAAACGTGGAGCTTCCTGCCGGTACCATTAAGTCATCGCAGCGAGATTTTGTCGTGCGTATTGACCGCAGCTACCAGGTTGCTGAGGACTTTCGAGAGCTGGTCCTCGCTAGGGGTGAGGATGGTTATTTGGTGCGTCTGGCCGACGTTGCCAGAGTCGAGCTGTCCAGCGCAGAGTCCAGGAGTATGTTTCGCGGCAATACCGAATCCATGGTTGGGGTCGGCATTGTCAAGCAGAGCAAGGCCAATGCTTTGAGCGTGGGTCGAGCCGTGCAGGCAGAAATCGTTCGGGTTAACGAGCAGCTTCCCGATGGCATGGAGCTGGTCGTGGGTTTTGATCGCTCGGTATTTGTCGACGCCGCTATTGATGAGGTGTTCTCGACGCTGTTTATTGCCGGCCTGTTGGTTGTATTCGTGATTTTCTTGTTCCTGGGTGACCCCAGGAGTGTCTTGGTTCCAGCGCTCACCGTTCCGATTTCGCTCATCGGCAGTTTCAGCATACTTTGGGCCTTGGGCTACAGCATCAATCTCCTGACCTTACTGGCACTGGTGCTGGCCATCGGGTTGGTGGTGGATGACAGTATTGTGGTACTGGAGAACATTCACCGCCGGCTTGTTCGAGGGGAGTCGGCGCTTGTCGCGTCCTATCGGGGCTCTCGGCAGGTGGCCTTTGCGGTGATTGCGACGACCCTTGTCTTGGTCGCGGTGTTTATTCCCATTACCTTTCTTGAAGGCAATATTGGACGCCTATTTGCGGAATTTGCCGTTGCCATGGCGATCGCCGTGATCTTCTCAAGCTTTGTGGCCCTGACTTTGGGTCCTGTGATCTGCTCCAAGTTGCTCAACAAGGACAAGGTGTCGAATCGCCTGGCGGACAAGGTTGAGGCACTGAGCGAGGCAATGGAGCTGCGCTACCGCAAACTCCTTACTCCTCTTGTAGAGCGCTCTTGGATGTTTATCCCGGTTCTCCTGGCCTGCGTTTTTGCGGCTTGGCAGTTGAGCACCACAGTGCCTCAGGAGTTCTCTCCCGCGGAGGACCGCGGCGTTTTGTACATGATCGCGGTGACCCCGGAGGGGTCCTCTTTCGAGTACACAGTGGATCAGGTGTTGCAGGTGGAGAAGCTACTGATGCCGCTGGTGGAGAGCGGTGAAGTACGACGCTTGCTGATCCGTGCACCCGGTTGGGGTGGTGGTGAATCCTTTAATCAGGCGTTTACGATTATGGCGCTTGCGCCCTGGGAAGAGCGGGAACGTACATCGCAGGAAATCGCGGCGGACGCCCAGGCCCGGGTGAAAGATATTGCCGGCGCGCGAGTATTTGTTCGAGCTCCCCGTTCATTTGGCGGTGGTAATGCGGATCCGGTGCAGTTTGTGGTCGGTGGCGACAGTTATGAGAATCTTGCCGAGTGGCAGGACATCATGCTCAAGGCCGTGGCAGAGAACCCAGGCCTGCTTCGAGTAGATACAGACCTCAAGCCCACTAAACCACAATTGCGCGTGTCCGTGGACCGCAACCGTGCGGGCGATCTGGGGATCAGCCTGGCGGATATCGGACGGACGCTGGAAACTCTCTTGGGTTCGCGACGCGTGACGACCTTCATTATGGGTGGTCGCGAGTATGACGTGATCCTGGAGGGTGATCGTGAGGAGTCCCGCACGCTGTCTGATCTGGACAATATTTACGTGCGCTCCACTACTACCGGTCAATTGATACCGCTGTCGAACATGGTGACTCTCCGGGAGGAGGCTGGCGCCGGTAGCTTGAACCGATACAACAGGGTTCGCTCCTTTACTCTGTCCGCTTCTCTGGCGGATGATTACAAGCTGGGCGAAGCGCTGGAATATCTGCAAGAAGTTGTGCGCACCGAATTGCCCGAAACGGCGAGCTTTGATTTCAAAGGAGAGTCTCTGGAGTACTACCGGGCCAGCGGCAGTATTTACACTACTTTCCTCCTGGCTCTGCTCATCGTTTACCTGGTGATGGCCGCACAATTTGAATCCTTTGTGCACCCGGCGATCATTTTGTTCACGGTTCCCGTGGCATTACTGGGTGGCCTGTGGGGACTTCTGCTTGTAGGCGCCACACTCAATATCTACAGCCAGGTGGGACTCATTATGTTGGTGGGACTAGCCGCGAAGAACGGCATTCTCATCGTTGAGTTCATCAACCAGATGCGCGATGCAGGCTTTGAGTTTGAACGTTCGGTTATCGAAGGATCCAGCAAGCGACTCCGGCCCATCATCATGACGGCCTTCACCACTGTGATGGGAGCCCTGCCGTTGGTGCTCTCAACAGGGCCTGGACATGAGGTTCGCAGTGTTATCGGCGTTGTAGTCATGGGTGGCGTTGCACTTGCCACACTGGTGTCGCTGTTTTTGGTGCCCATGGCCTATAGCTTGATGGCGCGAGGAACAGGATCACCGGAGCTTGTCAGTCGGCAGTTGGACGAGGAGATGGAGGCCTTTGATGCAAAGAAGATCGCCGGTGATACGGCGATTGCGACTCCAGAAGCAAACTAAATACTCACGCTTCACTGCGAGTCGTTGGTTGCGGAAGAGCTAGGGGGCGGGCGTGCGCTCGTCCATCTCCATAAGCGCCGCTTCCCAGTGCTCAATATCTGAGCCCAGCGCGTTGAGCACCTCGAATCCAGCAATCCAGCTGCCCGGGTGCTCTTTGTCTCGCATGCGCCAAAGCACCTGACCTACCAGATAGAAAGGTTCATTCTCACCGGGTAGTTCAACGCCGATCTGCAGGATAGCGCCCACGGTCACCGATTCGTCAAGGCGAACGCGCAGACCACTTTGGGACACATCCAAGGTGTCGCAGCGAGCGACTTTCCCCGGCCCTATGCTCCCCGGGGGTGCTGACTCAATCTCTATGAATACCCGAGACGCGACCGGAAGTCGGAAAAAACGTCGATGGTCTTTGCCAGTCATTGTCCCTCCTCCCGCGCTCGCTCAACTTCATCCCGGAAGTAGGAGCGGGTTTCAAGAATATCCACGAGTCCTTGATCCATGAGCGCCCGTAGCTCCGAGCGACTGAGTTCTCGCATGGCAATGCCTTTGCGATTCACGAAAATGTAGTTGTCACGCCTCGGGTCAAAAACCGCAAGCTTTGCCATGATGGGGGTTTCGCCATCGTGAAAGCCAAGCCAGGCGCCCATGGGTACATCCACTTCCCGTCCCACACTCGCCGCCGCTGTGGGTACCGGCGTAAGCGCCGGCGCCACTGGAGCAGGCGTTACTGCTGTGGCAGGGGGTGGCGGCGAAGGCGGAGCAGCCGCAGTTGGCGCGGTTTGGACCGGTGGTGGAGTCGGAACCGCGGCCGGAGCCGGGGGCTGGGGTGCTGCGGCCACAGGCTGATATGGCACCGGCTCATAGGGGGGTGGAGGTGGCGGTGCATCTGTTTGTGGCACCGGCGGCGGCGAAGCCTCGGCGGGGCTAGGGCCGGGCACTGCGGCTGCCTCTTGAGGAGCCGCGCCTGCTGCGCTGGCTGGGGGAGGCTCGGGTTCATCCAGACCCAGTGTCGGCGCTATCTCTGCCCCTGGAGGCGGCGTCAGTACTGGATCGAATTCATCCGTGTCGCTAAGGTCCGGGAGTTCTTCAGGCCATACTTCCGCTTCGGAGCTGTCAACAACGCTAGACCTATCAAACGTTGCTTCAGGCTGTTCTAAAAGCTCTTCGGCGTCGAGTGAGATCTCCTCTTCCGTCGGTTCGGTGCCGTAGGGGTCATCTTGACGCTGATTGGGAGTATCCTCGCCCTCACCACGTCGGTCTTCGTCGCGCGCACCGCGGTCTTCGCTGTGAGTTCGCCGATCTGCGTCGTTGCGTTTGTCGCCGTCGCTACCCTGATCACTCCGAGTGTGATTCACGTCTTCCTGAAGCCGATAACTGGGGTCAACAAATTGGCGTAAGCGATCATCGCTGTCGATTCCTGCAGCGCCGGAGAGACAGAGACTGAAGGTTTCGCGGTTAGGCAGGAGCACTGAAAATCCGTCGCTGACACGCTGACTAAAAGCACGCCGGGAAAGATCCAGAGCTTTGAGCCCCACAAAATTGGTAAAAAGCAGGTGTTGACCGTTTTCTAACTGCAGCACCAACTGTGCGCGGAGCTCGCCATTATCATCTTCAAACTGATACCAGTCTCCGTTACGCAAGCTACCGTCATTGGTGGCGCTTTGATCGGGTGTTTCTTGGTCCAGGGGAATCGCTGGGATCCTGATCAATTGAAGCTTCTGTCCATGCTGAATACGCAGGTGTGCATACTCCACCAGACCGATGGCGCTGTCGGTGGCGTCGCTGTCGTGTTCAAGGCTCAAAAGCCAGCGGCGAAGCTCCCCCGGGAGATGCCTCAGGATCTGCTCCTGACGATCTCGTCCAGCATCACTGCCATCCTCCGGGGCCTGTACCGATTCCATGAGATGCAGGGTTGCGCGGCGCATCTGTTCCCATTCCCGAGAGTTCACGCCGTGTTTGACCAGTACTAGCTGCGCACTGTCGTACCAGGGCCCCTTGAGAAACTCACCAATCGCCGCGGGCAGATCGTACAGCTCTAATCCCGTGTTGATATCTCGGCCAGCGTCGCGTCGGGCCGACAGTGTCTTGAGGCGTGCCTCTTCGGTTTCTGTCAGACGCTGCACCATACGCTGTGCTCTGGCGGCATCGCGTTCGTTGGCAGCAAGCAACTCCTGCGTGATAGCCGCAATATCGAGTCTGTCGTTGTTGAACCATTCAAGGGCTTTTTCTACAGCGCGTTGAATCCGCTGTTCGAGCATTTGGCCCGCGCGATCTAGGCGCATTTGCCATCCCACAGCGCCGTTTTGCAGGGCATCAATCAAGCGATGAAGCGCATGTGAGCCCGGAGTGTAAAAAGACTCATCTTTGAGCGCCATGGCTATGGCCAAAGGGAGTAATCGGTGAATATGGTCTTTTAGCGGTTGCTCCAGCGGGTATTGCTCTTCCCACTCATCAAAGGCTTCGCAGATCCATGTCAGCGTAGCTTGATCCTCGGGCCGAAGATCCGGTTTGCGATTCTCTTTAGCGGCACGACGTTTAATCGTCGACAGCGGGGAATTGTCCGTATCCTTGCTTTTGGCAAGAAAGGCAATGAGCGTCTCCCGGGAGAGCGGATCAACACTCAAGGCCGCGTTGTGGGGAGCGAATTCCTCTGTCACCTTCTCTTTAAGAGAGCAGGGAAGCGGAATATGTTCGGGGGAGAGGGTCATGTCGCGCCGCTGTACCGGCTGCTAGCGCAAACTCTTGAGCAGCTGGTCGACGACGCGCTCAAGCTGTTGCAGGTTGCTGCAGGGTGCGCAGTAATGGCAGGCGGTTTGATAGCGCAGCATCTCAGAATCGCCGGTGCCCCAGGCGCGCCGGGACTCGGGGTTCAGCCAAATCACTTGCTTGCTCCGCTGGTAAATGCTCTGCATGATCTCCAGCTCAGGGTTTCCTCGGTTGTTGCGCGCATCGCCTAGAATGATAACCGATGTACTGCTGTTGATGTCATCCAGTGCCAGTTGGGCAAAGTCTCGAAAGCTGCCGCCGTAATCTGTCGCACCACCGTAACGCCAATTTGCCAGCTCGATAGCGCGCTCCACAGGTTCTTCCTTGAACAAGTCGCTGATTTCTCCAAGATGGCTGGAGAACGCAAAGCTTCGGGTTCTAGGTAGGACGTCCTGAAGACTGTAAAGGAACATCAGTAAAAAGCTGGCATAGGCCGCTACTGATCCACTGACATCACACAGGGCAAGGAGTTGAGCCTTGTCGCGTTTTCGTGAACGCCAGTGGGTCTTAAACAGTATGCCGTCGTGAGCCATACCGCCGCGTAGAGTCTTACCCATATTGAGCTGGCCGCGTTTAACCGGGCGTCGTCGTGCGCTGTGACGGCTCGCCAGTCGGCGAGCCATGCGCTGCACCTGCTCCTGCACCCGCTCTCGATGACGTCGATCAATATTGGAGAGGCGAGTCTTACTAAGAATTTCTTCCATGAAGGCGCTGTTGTGGCCCTCGGCGTTCATCAGGTACTGCTGTTCTACAAAGTCTCGAACCTGCTCTCGAAGTACATCTCGATAACGGCGGAGGGTGTCGATCGCCGGTGACTCGGCGCGTTCCAACTCGATCACTGCATCGCGGATCAGGTCCTCACCCAGGGAGTCCAGAATACGGCGGGTGTATTGGCCTTTTTGTGTAAACAAACGAATTTTGCTCAGCCCCGCGTCCTGACCCGCCCGGCGCATGGCGGTGCTCAGGCTGCCTCGCTGGTTTTCTAGTAGCGCCGGGAGCAAATCCCCTTCCAGGAGTTCTTGCAGTGCTGGTGAACTATTAGCCGCAGCGGCGAGCTCGGCGGCGTCATCCACGGCAGTTCCAGCGCCTGCTTGTCCGACACCACTGCCAGCGGACTCGGAGCTTTCGGGAGACGCAGCATCAGCGCTGTCGCTGGCCGGCTCTGATTCACTGTCCCCGTCCTCATTGGCAGCGCCGCTGAAATCAGCCGCCTGCTGATCAAAGAACTGATCAAAGCAGTAAAAAAACGTGTGCTCTTCACGATCACTCTTGGCCAGGGTCATGGCGAGTGTGTTGCGCAGCATCTCCCGATCAGAGTAGCCCACTACCTCCATTGCAGCAGCGGCATCCAGTGTTTCCGCCGGCGATACGGGCAACGCATGGCTTCGCAGGATTTCGATGAAGCGTAGCAAGCTGGACTGCATTTAGAGTGTGTCCGGAGCCTGCTGTATAGAGCGTAGAAGTGACGCCAATTCGGCTTCTGTGGTCTCAATGTCCTGCTCGAACTTCAGGAGCACGTTGAGCGTGCTCTTCAGTAATTCTGGTTCCAGTTCAGTGGCGTGGAGAAGTAAAAGACTCCGCGCCCAGTCGATGGTTTCGGATACAGCGGGCTGTTTTTTCAGATCCAGTTCGCGCACGGCATGCACGAAGGCCACCAACTGGTGACGGAGGCTGACTTGTACTTCGGGCACTCTGCTGGCCAAAATGCGTTCTTCAAGATCAATGCTTGGGAACGGTATGTGCAGGTGCAGGCAGCGCCGCTTTAGGGCATCGGAAATATCCCGAGTGTTGTTGCTGGTGAGAAAGACCAGCGGAATAGACTTGGCTTTGATGGTGCCAATCTCTGGAATCGATACTTGATAGTCAGACAAAATTTCCAAGAGCAGAGACTCAAACTCGTGGTCTGACTTATCGATCTCATCAATGAGGAGAACGGCGCCGTTGGGCTGTTCCATGGCCTGCAGCAATGGCCGCGGCTCCAGAAATTCCTCGGAGTAAAACACGTCGCCAAACTGATGTAAGCGCTCTACGGACTCCGCAAGGCCCTGAGCACCATCCAGAAGATCACCCAGTTTTTCTTTTAGAACCTGGGTGTACAGCAATTGCTTGCCGTACTTCCATTCGTACAGAGCCTTGGCTTCATCCAGGCCCTCATAGCACTGCAGGCGCACCAACGGAAGCCCAAGCAGTGTGGCGGCCGTTTTTGCCAGCTCTGTCTTGCCGACCCCCGGAGGGCCTTCTACCAAAATCGGTTTACGCAGCTGCGCGGCGAGGAATACCGCCGTGGCAATTTTCGGGCTGCAGATATAGCCAAGCTCTGCAAAGCCGGTTTCGATCGCCTCCATTGAGGCAAGTTCTGTTCTCTTTTCCACGGCCCGGGGGCTCTCCCTCACCTAAGTTGGGGCTTTTAGCCACCTGTCGCATTCATGAAGCGTAGAATTTGGGGCTCTGCGCTGTTATCAAAATAGTGGCGCTCAGGCTTGATATCCATGGCGCGGAGCAGAGTCTCCTGCAACTCAGCCATTCCTGTATCTGGGCTTCGCAGCAGTTCTCGAAGGTCTACCGAGTGCTCGTTTCCAAGGCAGAGTAGAAGCTGTCCCTCCACCGTGACACGGACACGATTACAAAGATGACAAAAATTGTTGCTGTGCGGCGAGATAAAACCGATGCGACTGCGGCTGCCGTCCAGGGCATACATTCTTGCCGGGCCGTCTGTTCCATCGGGTTCCCCCAGCGGTTCGAGGCTGTGATGCTGTTCGATCTGAGCGCGTAGCCAGTCACTGTTAGCCAGTGTTTGAGCCCGATCGTGATCTTCGATGCGTCCCAAAGGCATTTCTTCGATAAAGGCCAGATCGATATCCCGCTCTCTAGCGAAGTTCACTAAATCCAGAACCTCATCATCGTTGTCACCACGCATGATGACTGCATTGATCCGCAGGCGTTCGAAGCCGGCAAGGCAGGCAGCGTCGATGCCGGCGACAACCTGCTCCAGATGACCGACCCGGGTGATTTGTCGAAAACGTCGAGGCTGCAAACTATCGAGGCTGATGTTGAGGCGCTTTACCCCCGCATCGCTAAGAGGCTGTGCCAGGCGTTGGAGCTGGGACCCGTTAGTGGTCATTACCAGTTCGTCGAGACCTGGCATGGCACCTAGTTGTTCTACCAGCTGCATGATGTTGTGACGCACCAGGGGCTCGCCACCGGTGAGACGAATTTTTCGAACGCCCAGGTTCACAAAGGCTTGTGCGACCTTGGCGAGTTCCTCCAGAGTCAACACTTCACTCTTGGGTACGAATTTCATTTCTTCGGCCATGCAGTACACGCAGCGAAAGTCGCAGCGATCTGTCACTGACAGGCGGAGGTAGTCGACGCGCCGACCGAAGCGATCGATCAGTGTTTGCGGAGTTTTTTTATCCATAGAGCGTAGTGTACTTCTCTGTGGCTTCTCGACCAAGCACGCACCACGCTTTACAGTCAGCATTGCCTAGGACACGATGCGCGTCTATGAAGATCTTCTGCCCCCTTACTTTCTTAATAGCCCCCCATGACCGCTCTGGGGCTTGCTGCTCGAGGCTGGTCGACCGCTGATGCGTGCGATTGCGCTTTATGCGGGCCCCATTTTGGCGCTGGCGGCAGCGATGCTGGCCATGGCTTCTGGCCAGTCTCAGCCTGTGGCGGTGGTATTGGGTGTGGCAGTTATTTGTATCGTGTGGTGGATTTTTGAGCCAATTGCTATTCCGGTGACCTCACTGATACCGCTCGCGGTACTACCTTTGGCGGGCGTTCTCACGCCAGCAGAGGTGGGTGAGGCTTATGGCTCGCCGCTGATTCTGCTGCTCCTGGGTGGGTTTCTTCTGTCTCAGGCGATGGAAAGTAGCGGCGCGCATCGCCGAATCGCGCTGGGCATGATTAATCTCTTTGGCGCTCGCAGTCCTCAGCGCCTGGTACTGGGGTTCATGGCGGCGGCGGCCGTGTTGAGTATGTGGATATCGAATACGGCGACCACTTTGATGCTGTTGCCCGTAGCGCTTGCGATGCTTGAGGGGTCTAAGGACAGAGAGCGTCTTGCGGTGCCGCTTCTTTTGGGTCTTGCCTATGCGGCCAGTGTCGGCGGAGTCGGCACTCCTATTGGTACACCGCCGAACCTGATTTTCATGCAAGTTTACGAAGAGTACACCGGCATTGAGATGTCATTTACGCGCTGGATGAGCTGGGGCGTGCCGGTTGTAGTGCTATTGGTGCCTGCCATGGCATGGTCGCTCACTCGGGGGATTGAGCGCAGTGCGAGCCTGGACTTACCTGTTGTAGGTCCCTGGCGTTCGGAAGAGCGTCGCGTGCTCACGGTGTTCGGCTTGACCGCGTTAGCGTGGATAACCCGCAGCGAGCCCTTTGGTGGTTGGCGAGCGCTGTTGGACCTGCCTCAGGCAAACGACGCGTCGGTAGCGCTGCTTGCGGTGGTGCTTATGTGCGTTGTGCCTAATGGCCGCGGTGGGCGTCTTCTCGATTGGGATCAGGCGAGTCGTATTCCCTGGGGCGTTCTTCTGTTATTTGCCGGCGGCATCTGTCTTGCCAAAGGCTTCGTTGCTTCTGGTTTGAGTGATGTACTGGGCCAGGCGCTCGCAACGCTGACTGAGATGCCGATCATCCTGCTGATTTTGGTTGTCTGTTTAGTCGTGACCTTCATGACTGAAGCGACCAGCAACACTGCGAGCACGACATTGTTGATGCCCGTGCTCGCGGCCGCGGCGATGGCTGCTGCGCTCCCCCCGGAGCTCATCATGGTGCCCGCTGCGATGAGTGCCAGCTGTGCCTTTATGTTGCCCGTGGCTACGGCGCCTAATAGCGTTGTGTTCGGGTCTGGCTTGATCACGACCACGCGTATGGCGAGAGAAGGCTTGATGTTGAATTTTATTGCCGCGGCGGTAATAACTGCGGTGTGTTACGGAGTTATGGTGTTGTGACAATGGGTGTGAGAATTTTGGGCCTGGGGCTAATCGTGATTTCCATGGCTTTACTCTATCCAGGGATTACCCAGCCGGTGCTCACTTTGAGCGGCGAGCTTGAGAAATCTGAGCTAGCGGATTTCGGTATCGACCTTATTGCCGGTGAGAGCGGTAGTACGCAGACCCGGGACATGCTCAATATGATGGCGCGCATGGTGGGCCTCGATCAAATTGAGGGTCGTGTTGAGGCTTATCGCAGTACGCGATCAATTGTAGGTATGTCAAAAGAATTGGCTGACAATGGAAACATGCTGGTTGCTGTGATGATTGTCAGCTTTAGTATCGTGATACCCGTACTGAAGCTGCTACTGCAAGCTGTTGCCTTGCTGGTGCCGGGAACGTTTGGACGACGACTGCTGAAGCTCAACGCCGCGCTAGGCAAGTGGTCTATGGCCGACGTCTTTGTGATGGCGATGCTCATCGCCTTTATGGCTGGCCAGGCATCTAATCATGTAGGGGATTTGTTGATTATGGACGCGCAGTTGGAACCGGGATTCTGGTTTTTTCTGGGCTACTGTATTTTTGCTATAGCGGCTGGCGGGCTGCTTAACTGGCGTGCAGCCCGCCAGGCGTATCAGCCTGCGCTCAGTGACACGGTGTAGCCTTCGGTCGGTGAAGCTGCGCCCTGGAGCACTTTCAAGAACGCCTCTTGTGCAGCGGACTCTCCGTCAAAGTGCCTGATTTTTAACCAGTCGTCTGCAAAGCGGCGAAAGTTTACGAAGCTGCTCGCAATCCGCTTTTCCATTTCGCTTGGGCCCCATTCCTTACTGCGTTTTGCTGCTTGTGCGGGCGCAAAAAAGAGTTCGGGTTTAGGCCCTGGAAGAGTCTCTCCGGCGCCCATAGGTCCGTCTTGATGCGTTGCCCCAACCAGGCAGGCATAGCGCAACTCATCGCCGTAGTGACTGTGCAAGGCCATGTTCACCGCACGGTCGCCGGCCATATCGACGCTCACCGTGGAGTTCTGCGCTGGCAGGCTTTCGATGTCGTCATAGGTAAATACCGCATCGTAGCAACCGAGCTGTTCACAAAAGGCTTTGTTGCCTGCTGATGTGAGTCCCACGCTGCGCAAGGCGCCTCGGGCTTGTACGGCATGCGCGAGCGCAATGGATGTTTTACTGGAGGCGCTGGTGATCAGGCAATCCTTTGCCGCGTAAAAATCGTTGTCGAACAGCGCGTCTTCACACAGCCAGGATGTGAGATACAGACCTCGGAGCAGGCTGTCCTGCTCTTCACGCGCTGCCTCATAAATCGGGTTGCCAGCCGCGCGTTGGAACTGTGCATATATAGGAGCTAGTCCGTCCCGATGCTCCGATATGTCGCAGAAGTTGTAGCTGTTGGCTTTACCGGCGTTGATCAGTAGATGTGTCGACATAGGGAAAAACCCCCAGACCCGCTCTCCAGCGTCAATCTCGGAATGCGCGCTCTTTAGCACCGTGGCGTATCCCATGGACGGTACTCGCCCCCAGGCTTCATCCCCGGTGGGAAAGAAGCGCCAGTAGCCCAGTAGATCGCCCACGTGACAGTAGCTGATATTGTTGGCCGTGAGTGCAAAGCGGTCGACCTCTAGCAGCACCTGCCCGTCTTCCAGTGTCTCGGGCAGCGTGTCTTGGACAACTCGCAATTCATCAAATGCTTTGCGATTCGTTTCCAGTGTTAGTTGAGTGCTCATCGTGACTTAAAGGGCCGCCATGATGGTTTCAGCTGCACTAACATCAACACCGGCACCAGGCTCGACATTAATGACGGACACAGTCCCGTCTTCCACAATCATTGCGTAACGCTGGCTTCGTAGACCCATACCAAAGCCACGGCCGTCGAGTTCAAGGTCCAGGGCCTTGGTGAAATCGCCGTTACCATCGGCGAGCATCATGATTTGCTCCGCATTCTGAGCCTTGCCCCAGGCGTCCATGACAAAAGCATCGTTGACTGATAGACAGGCGATCGTGTCTACACCGGCGGCGAGGATCTTGTCAGCATTTACGACATATCCAGGCAGGTGGGTCATAGAGCAGCCGGGGGTGAAGGCGCCGGGTACTGCGAAGAGTACGACTTTTTTGCCGGCAAATAGCTCATCTGTACTGATCGGCGCAGGGCCGTTTTCGCCCATGAACTGTAGTTTGCCTGCGGGGATTTTGTCTCCAACGGAAATGCTCATATGTACTCTCCTTGCCTGTGCGTGATGTGTGGCCCGATACTGTCTGCTTAGCCAACACAAACAAACCGAAACGGGCGAAGATGGTAGCAGATCATCATGACTGAATGCTGTCCGCTGTGTGCTACGCAGAGCACGGCGTTTTTCCATCGTGATCGCCACCGGGAGTACTTGCGCTGCGAGCAGTGCAAGCTGGTGTTTGTGCCGCCGAAAGATCATGTTTCAAGCGCCGCAGAGTTGGCGTATTACCTGCAGCATGAAAATCAGGTGAGTGATCCCGGATACAGGCGGTTTTTGTCGCGCCTTGCGGATCCGTTGTGCGAGCGGCTGGCACCGTGCAGTGTGGGCTTGGATTTTGGTTGCGGTCCCGGACCTGCGTTGGCGGCGATGCTCACCGAGGCCGGGCATTCCCTGGCCCTTTACGATTATTACTTTTTTAACGAGCCGGCGGCGCTGCAAGTCAATTATGATTTCATTACTGCTTCTGAGGTGGTGGAGCACCTTCATCGGCCCAAGGATGTGCTGGCAATGCTTTGGGATCGCTTGCAGCCCGACGCCTGGTTTGGGGTGATGACAAGATTGGTGCTCAGTAAGGAGGCTTTTGCGCAGTGGCACTACATTCGGGACCCCACACATGTGTGCTTTTTTAGTCGTGAGACGTGGATTTGGTGGGCAGATTGTCGCCATGCCACGGTGGAGTTTCTGGGCGCTGACGTCATTCTTCTAAAAAAAGGTCCTGCAAAGACCGAGTCCAGGAAACCCGTTTAGCCTTTTGCGGCCTTAAGCATGCCGTCAAAAATGAGCTCGCACTCCCGGTAAAAATCGATCTGCTCTTTACCGAGATAGGGCGCAATCATGGTGAGTAGCTGAAAAACGCCCTGATGAATACAGCGCTGGGCATCACTCTGATCATGGAGAAGCCGGTCATAGTTCAGCCAATAGGTCAGCTGCAATGTCATGTTCTCTACCAGAGCGTCCATTTGTAGAGTGCTCAAAGGCACTTCTGATTGTTCAAACAGGCTGCTGATGATGGCTTTTAGTGCTGCTCGCTTTTGCGCAAGAATTCTTCGAAACCCGCGGACAAGCTTTGGGTAGCGACGCATGAGGTCATCGAGGTTGTGGTAAAGAAAGCGGTATTGGTAGAGCTCTTCAAGCACCACATACAAGTAATACCAGTTATCCTCGACGCGGCCTTTGTGCTCGTGAAGCGGTTGTTCTAGGGGTGCTTTAAGCGTTTGTCCCAGCGCTAGCTGAAACTGCTCGAACAGCTCGGCAATAATCTGATCCTTGCCTTTGAAATGGTAGTAAAGGTTGCCCGGGCTAATGTCGAGCTCTGCCGCAATATCGATAGTCGTCGCGTGGGCCTCGCCCTCGTCGTTAAAGAGTCGAAGGCTTGTATCGAGGATGCGGTCGCGGGTCTTCACGGTTGTTCAATGGAGTCTTGCTTAGCCGCTCTTTCGTCGCGAGGGAACCTTTTTAACCGCTTGGGGCTGTTTCTTCGCCGGAGTTGATTTGACAGTGGTCTTTTTGGCGCGGGCCGGGGCTTTTTTCTTGCGTGCGGGAGTTTTTCGCGACGGCTTCACGCTGCCGTTTGAGCTCAACGCATCGGTAAGTGCGTCTACACGATTGGCCAGCCGATCAATTTTTTCGTGGAGTGCGAGTAAGTCTTCACCCCGTGCTGGGCGCTGCAAATTAAAGTTCTCGCGCACTCGATTAATACGCTCTTCGACGGAGTTGCGTGCCGCTGAGCCAGCCTCGATGGCGTCTCGCGCTTCGTCTTCTAGGGCTGCACCTGCTTTGACCAGCTCCCGAAAGAGCTTGGGGGGTTCAACGCCGGCTTTTTCTAACCGCCCTTGGGCCTCATCGACCGCGCGACCGTAAGCTCCGACGCCTGCAAGCCATATGTTTTTCGCTATTTCGCCGGCTTTGTCGGTAACTTTGCTCTTATCGTCTGCCATCGTGCTTCCTCTGCGTGATTGCCTCTTCGCCGCAACAGTGGTCGCGATCAGCGTGAGCGCTGGAGGCGACCGATAGGCTTTTTGGTGCGGACGATGGCTATTATTCTGAGCTGCCGGCACAGTTTAGCAGACAAATTTGAAGCAAAAAAAGGGGGGTCACAACGTGACCCCCAAAAATAATCCCCAGGTCGGGGACAGTGAACCCGTTAGGATGATTAAGCAGCAGCTTTGAAGCCTACAGAACCTTTAAGCTCAGCAAAACGTGCACGAGCCTTTTGCAGTTGTGCTTCCAGCTTGGCACGGTCGAGTGCAGCAACTTCCAGCTTCGGCAGATCAATATCGTCGATAGCATTCTTGGCTTGCTTCTCTACTTTCTGGCCACGCTTGACCATCTCTGCGTAGAGCTTGTCAGCTTTCTTGCGACGTGCACTGAGCTCAGTCTCGACAGTCTTGACCTGACCTTGGAACTGATCAAATGCCATGCCGTAAAAACCCAGGCTTGCAAGAAAGGCGCTGCGGCTTGCTTCGGTCATGCGACTCTGCAGGCTAACAGTCTTCTTGGCCGCGGTTTTGCGAGCTGCGGTTGCTTTACGAGCAACAGGCTTGCGCTTGGCAGTGGTCTTCGCAGTGGCAGTGGCAGTGGTCTTGGGCTTGGGTGCTGCTTTCTTGGCTTCAGCCATAATGTTTACTCCTAAAGTTTAAAAAATACCGTAATCAATTTGTAGATGTGTTCGGTGCGCTGGCGCTCCGATTTACTTCTTGTCACGCCTGCATCGCCATCCGGGGGCAGAAGCAGGGAGAATTACAGGAATCATAGTCTCTCTCCTTGTTGGCCAGCGCTGCGACATTGCTGCGCTAGACGGTGTCGGCCTTATTGGACTTGCTCTCTGGCGTGGCGCTGACTACTCACATCTCCAGTGAGACGCACTGTAGGAGAAATAATTAGAACAAACATACTAATCGGCACAGCTGAACTGTGAACTTTTGCACATTTGCGAGAATTGCTTGTTGGGAGTGGAGCCGGAAGGAATGCAATCAAGCATGGATATGCAAACGGGCGCCGAAGCGCCCGTTTACGACTGAATTGCAGGCTGAGCTTTAATCCAGTGGCTTAGGTCCTGCTGCCACGATAGCCGCGGTTGCATCAAACTTAACAATATTGTCCTGAAACAATCTCGCCAGCTTGTTGGCCTGGGCATCGTAGGCCGCACTATCACCCCAGTTATCTCGGGGATTGACGAACTGCACGTCCACGCCGGGGATTTCTACAGGGAAGTCTAAGTTGAGTATATCCAGATGACCTAGAGGGGCATTGAGTAGTGCACCGCTCTCTGCCGCGGCTATTATAGCCCGGGTGACTGGAATGGGGAACCGAGCGCCGGAGCCACCTGCGGCGCCGGAGCCACCGGTCCAGCCCGTGTTGACGAGGTACACCTGGCTTTCAAACTCATCGACGCGCTTCATGAGCAACTCGGCATAATCACTGGCCGGCCGCGGCATAAAAGGAGCCCCAAAGCAGGTTGAGAACGTCGGATGAATACCCGCCTCGGCACCCACCTCTGTAGAGCCTACACGAGCTGTGTAGCCACTGAGAAAGTGAAAAGCGGCAGCTTCTTTGGACAGGATGGAAACCGGAGGCAGCACGCCGGAGACATCACAGGTCAAAAAGATCACACACTTGGGTTCGCCCGCGGCGTTGGCCATCACCCGCTTGGGTATATGTACCAGCGGGTAGCAGCAGCGACCATTCTCGCTCAGGCTGGTGTCGTCATAGTCAGCGTGGCGATGCTCGTCAACGACGACGTTCTCCACGATGGCGCCGAACTTGATGGCGTCCCAGATGATGGGCTCGTTTTTCTGGCTCAGATTAATAGTCTTTGCGTAGCAGCCACCCTCGAGGTTAAAGACTGCTCCGCGGGTCCAGCCATGCTCATCATCGCCAATGAGGTAGCGGCCAGGATCTGCCGAGAGTGTGGTTTTACCTGTGCCGGAGAGGCCAAAGAACAATGTGGTGTCGCCGTCTTCGCCTACGTTCGCTGAGCAGTGCATGCTCATGACGTCTTTCTCGGGCAGCAGAAAGTTCTGCACTGAGAATACGGATTTCTTCATTTCACCGCCGTAACGCATGCCAGCGATCAGGATGCGACGCTGGGCAAAGTTCACGATAACCGTGGCTTCAGAGGCCGTGCCGTCGCGCTCAGGGTCGCACACAAATTCTGGAACGTTCATGACAGCCCACTCGGGCTTCCGGCCGGGGTTGTACTCCTCAGGCTTGATGAACATGTTGCGCCCGAACAGACCGTGCCACGCCCACTGCGTAGTAACTTGTAGTGGCAGATAGTGATCGCTGTGCGCGCCTACATGCAGGTGTGAAAGAAAGCGATCCTGCTTGCTGAGATAGGTTTCTACCCGTTCCCAAAGAGCATCAAACTTGTCTGCGTCAAAGGGACGGTTGACGCTGCCCCAGTCGACGGCGTCTTCACAGCTGGGTTCGCGGACAACAAAGCGATCTCCAGGAGATCGGCCGGTGCGCTTGCCCGTGGTGACCAGAAGGGCCCCGGTATCAGTGAGTGTGCCTTCGCCGCGACGCAATGCCTCTTCGATGAAGTCGGCAGGTTGCAGGTCAATGTATTCCCGCGGGGTGGGGTTGCTTGCGCTCATGCAGTGAAGTCCTGTGTTGGCATGTCGGAGCGTTGCTCTGCGGATCTAAGTCACCGGGGTGCTCATCACTAATGTGATAGGCCCTCTGGCTACTGTCATGCAGGCTAGGTTGGTTGCCGCTCAGATTGGGGATCGTATTATGGCGAATCGCATCGTGATTGTGAACCAAATCAAAGTGTTTCAGTTCGCAGTTTTGCTCAGTGAATGGCTGCGCCATCGTCGGGGCCCAGGAGTCCGCGCAGATCACCTTCGCGAAACACATAGCGCTGGTTGCAGAATTCACAGTCCATGGTGACCGCGCCCTGCTCGCCAAGGATGTCGCGAATCTCCTGTTCGCCGATCGTTGCAAGCGCCGCGAGAGTACGGTCCTGGCTGCAGCTGCAGCGAAAGCGCACAGGCTCTAGGTCAAAGAGGCGGATGACTTCTTCGTGATACAGGCGGTGAAGTAGCGTTGCATCGCCCAGCTCGATGAGTTCCTCGGGGCTCAAGGTCGCGGCGAGCATACATACGCGATCCCACTGCTCCTCGCGGTTGGGGGCACTGGTCTCGAGCTGAGGCGGAAGCTGTTGTAACAAGAGCCCTGCAGCCCGTTTACCGTCACTGCTGAGCTGCAGGCGGGTTTGCAACTGCTCGGACTGACTGAAATAGCCGTCGAGGCTGCTTGCCAGCGACCCGCCCGTCAGTGGCACGATGCCCTGATATCGCTTGCCGCGCTCGGGTGTTACACAGAGAACCAGTTGTCCTCCACCCAGTAATGCCTCAAATGAATCAGAAGTGGCGGCCTCTGTGCCTCGGGCGATCGCTCGAACCGTAAGTTCGCTACTGCATTCGGCCATGATCAGTGGCACTTCGTGGTCACTTCGGGCCTGCACCGTCAGACTGCCTCGAAACTTTAATGTGCTCGCCAGTAAAACGGCAGCGACCATGAACTCCCCGATAAGTCGGCTGACGCCGGGGGAGTAGCTGTGAATTGCGCTGGCATCGGTGATCACCTGGTCCAGATGCACAATCTCGCCACGCAAATCCATCTGTTCAAACAGGAAACGACGTTTGCCGTCGGCGTGACGGATGGCAAAAATTTCGCTAGGAGTAGTCATGGCGTCTAGTGTAATGCACCAGAAACTCCGTGCTAGCATGCTGCAGCCTTTTACTGAGCTGTTGTACGCCTAATCCTTATGCAAACCCTACTCTTATACGCTGTTACGGTAGTGATCTGGGGCACTAGTTGGTTTGCTATCAAGTACCAGCTGGGGCCGGTGGATCCTCTCGTGTCCGTCGCGCATCGTATGGCTCTCGCGGCCGCGTTTTGTGCCTTACTGACGGTTGTAACTCAGGGTTTTGTGCGCCTTACTCTGCGCAATCACTTGAGAGTCTTTTTACAGGCCCTGTGTCTTTTTTCCTGTAACTATCTCTTTATCTACGCCGCGACTAAGGACTTGTCCTCAGGACTGATTGCGGTGATTTTTTCCACCATGGTCGCGCTCAACGCACTTGGGGGCGCGCTGTTTTTGAATATGCCTCTGCGCCCGCCGGTGATTGTCGGCGGACTACTGGGTTTGCTGGGCATGGCGGCTCTTTTCTATCCTGAACTGAAGACCTTAAGTTGGGCTGATCCGCGAATGCGGGCACTGGTTTTATGTTTCATGGGTACTGTGTGCGCATCGGCGGGCAATCTGCTGGCGGCGGGTAGCTTGCGGCAGGGACTTCCTGTGTTGACCTGCAATACCTGGGGCATGTTCTATGGTGCTTGCACGGTCTATATTGCTGCGCTGTTCCTGCGTATTCCGATCACCGTAGCGCTGCAGCGCGATTACTTGCTATCCCTAGCGTATCTCGCGTTTTTTGCCACGGTGCTCGCGTTCTGGGCGTACATTTCTTTGATAGGACGTATAGGGCCCGCTCGGGCCGCCTACACAACTCTCCTGTTCCCTATCGTGGCGCTTTTAGTATCCAGCGTCCTCGAGGCTTATGTGTGGACGCTTTGGTCTGCTGCGGGCTTATCGTTGGTGCTGGTGGGCAACTGGCTGGCCATGCGCGGCGTGCGTAGCTGACCTATACTGCGGCAAACGCAAACGAGGTAGGTCCGCGTGGCAGGATTCCAGATTCGCAAGCCGCACAGCATGGACAAGGCTGAGCTCCGTGACGCTGCAGAGGGCTTGGCCCGACAGCTTGAAGGCACGCACGGGTTGCGCGCCCGCTGGGAGGGTGACTCCGTAAGGATTAAGGGGTCTGGCGTCGATGGGCGTCTTACACTGAGTGACGCTGATGTGCTGGTAAGTGTGGAGCTTGGGCTGATGGCGTCAGCTTTCAAAGGCGTACTGCGCAGCGAAGTGCAGCGCTTCCTCGATGAGTACGTTTCTTAGCGGCTCACTCGTCAGCCGGTTTTTCTGAGCAGTACTCTTTGCCTCTCTTTTCTAGCCCTGTCGACGCCAGGGTATTGTTGTTCCATTGAATGCGTGTATAAAACATGCATACATGGATGTATGTATAATACGAAAATGTCAATCGATGCTGTGCAAAATCATAATCTCAACGATGCCAGAAGCAGCGCGACCAGAGCGCGACTTATCGATAGCACGATCGATACCTTGATCGAGCTGGGATTTGCGAAGACTACCGGCGTTGAGGTTTGTCGCAGATCAGCGCTAACCCGAGGCGCGCTGAATCATCATTTTCCTGATTTCGCTGACCTTCTCGTTGAAACTCTGCAAACGCTATATGCCCGTTTGCTCGTTGTGAAGCTGGATGCTGAGCTTGGCCCTCTTGAACGGGTGGTTCTTGAATCCTACGAACGAGTGTCACAACCGGCGTTTAAAGCCGTGATTGAGCTCTGGCTGGCGTCAAGGAATGACCCTGAATTCGGCGCGCGGCTAGCAAAGGCGATTGAGCAGAGCTCTGCGCTGTTTTCCCCTACTGCACTGCTTGCGGGGGTTTCGGGGCTGCGAATCAATGATGAGTTAGAGGCGCTCTATCACACCATCTGTGAGGCGCTCATTGGTCTGGGTCTGGGGCGTGCCATTAGTGGCGGGGACGGTGTGGATCATGAAGAACGCGTGCTTAGCGTTTTACAGAGCATGGCGCGGGACTACGATCACGCATGCAGTCAGCAGCGTCTCAGGGCAGAAACCACAATCCAATAACAGGCCCTCAGGGTCAGGCGGTTCACTATGGCAAAAAATCAGCAGATTTACTCGGTGTGCACCATTTGCGATATCGGCTGTCAGCTGCGCGCAGAGACAGAAGACGGCAAGTTGAAACGCATGATTGCCCATGACAATCCGGCTCTGGCGCGCAACGTTTGCTACAAGGGCACGGCCGCGGCACACATCCATAATCATGCTGATCGGCTTACCAAGCCCCTTAAGCGCGTGGGTGAGCGCGGAGATGACCAGTGGGAGGAGATTAGCTACGAGCAGGCGATGGATGAGATTAGCGAGCGTCTCAAGAAGGTCGTCGACCAGTTTGGTCCGGAGTCTCTTGCGGTCTCTACATCCGGGTGGAATACGCAGACCACGCACAGCATGGATCGTCGATTCATGAACGCACTGGGCACGCCCAACTACATTAGCGGCGTGTCGCTGTGCGCCGGCAATACGGCTGCGGTCAATAAATTCACTTATGGCTGGTTTCCCTTTGCCGATATCGCTAATTCAAAATGCATCGTGTTGTTTGGTCATAACCCCCGCAAGCACAGCTGGACCCCAGTTTTTAACATGATCAATCAGGCGCGGGATAACGGTGCCAAGGTGATCGTCCTGGATCCCAGAGTGTCGGAGCAGGCTGAGGTAGCGGACCTGCACCTGAGTCTGCGCTCGGGCACTGATGCGGCGATGTGTTTGGGCTGGTTAAACGTGATTATCAATGAAGAACTTTACGACAAGGACTTTGTCGCTGATTACACCTTGGGGTTTGATGAGCTCTGTGAGCGCGCGAATGAGTACCCGCTGGAGCGAGTGGCCCAGATTACCGGCGTTGACGCTGCTTTGATCGCAGAGGCGGCAAGACTCTACGCCACCGCAGAGAGTGCCTGTATTCCCTGGACACCCATTACCGATATGCAAATCTCTTCGACCTCGGCGATCAGACTGCAGAGCATCTTGCGGGCCTTGACGGGTAATATTGATATTCCCGGAGGAGAGGTTTTTAGCGGCTTTGACCCCAATTATATTCCCGAGTCCAAACTGGGAAATCACGAAATGCTTAGCCAGTCACAGAAGGCCAAGCAACTGGGCTCTGATCTGCATCCGGCTTATACCTATCGGGCTCAAGAGATGCTCTCGGAGCATACCGAGCGTGTCTACGGCTACGGCTATGCGGACATTGTGATGGGTTGTTACATGGCCAATCCCAGCGCTACGTTCCGGGCCATGGCTACCGAAAAGCCCTATCCAGTGAAGGCGTTTTTTGTACTGGGCAACAATGCCTTGATGAGCTATCCCAATCAGCATCAAATCCTTAAGGGCATGCTCAATCAGGAGCTCATTGTTGTCCACGATATTTTTATGACCCCCACCGCTATGCTGGCTGACTACGTGTTGCCTGGGGATGTGTTTAGCGAGCGTAACCACATCTCTGATTACTGGAACTGGAAGCTGGGGATGACTTTGTCCCAAAAAGCGGTTGAACCGCCTCCTGAGGCCAGTAGCACGTTTCAGTTCTGGCGGGATCTTGGGCATCGATTTGGCTTCGCCGATTTGTTTCCCTGGAACAGTATCGAGGACGTTCTTGATTACCGTCTTTCACCATCGGGAAAAACTTTCGCAGAGTTCGCCGATGCCAATTACATGTACATAGAGCCTCCGGAGTACCGGAAGTATCGCAAGACCGGTTTTGCAACGCCCTCGGGTAAAGTTGAGCTGAAGTCCAGCGTACTGGAGAAGCTGGGATTTGATCCTTTGCCCTATTACCGAGAAGGGCCTGCGGTGAGCGATGAGTACCCCTATAACGTGTTTACTGGCGTTCGTGAGGATGCGTTTTTTCAGACCGGGCAGCGGCAGGTAAAAGTACTGCGGGACCGTATGCCTTCGCCAAAACTCTTTATGCATCCTTCAGATGCCCTGCGGGAGCAAATCGTCGATCATGACTGGGTAAAGCTACAGACAGCAACTGGCGAGGTCGTTGCCAAGGTTTTGGTGAAGGATTCCATGAAAGAAGGCCATATCCGAGTGCCCCACGGCTGGTGGTATCCAGAAATGCGGGGTAAGGCGACGCTTGCCGGTGCGTTTATCAGCAGTGATGCCGTACTGTGTCCCGATGATCCTGAATTTCTGGACTACGAGCAGGGAATACCGCATTTCAAGGGCTTTCCCGGACGCATCGTAAAACTGGCCGAGCCCCCGGCGGGCATGTCAGAGCAGGTGTTGGCGGGATGATGCCTATGACAACCTTAAGAGAATGGTTTGGCGATGTCCGACAGCGCCTGTTAACTCGATTAGCGAATCGTACCTTCAGGAAGGATCCGGGGTTTTTTGACCGGATGGCAGCGTTGATCCTGAGGAAGTTGATGGGAGAGGCTCCTCATGATCCGGAGCTGGACCATCCTGAGATCTAAGCTCTCCCGGGTTGAGGTCTTGGTCAGAGGCAGCCGTTTCTTCGGCCTGAATGTCGATGTCGTCTAGAAGCGACGGAACTTCTTCTGTGGGCGTAAGGTCGCCCTGAGCATCTTCCGGTGCCCGGGGATCCAGATCAAAGCTCGTCGGTGCCATGTCCGTCGCTGCCGCAGAGAAGGGCACAACGTTATCAACGATCATCTTGCGCCCGCGCTGGCTCAGGACCACGACAGCCGCCAGTACGGAGAGCCCCGAACATCCCCAAAACAGCCATGATGGCTCTCCAATAGACATGAGCTGTCCAAGGGCTACCGGCGCCAGGACTGCGCCAAGAGCGTTGAGCAGTAGCACCGTCGTACCTACCTCAACAAACTCGTGGCGTAGTGAATTGTCTGCAGCCGTTGCCAGCGACATAGAGTAAAGGGGCATGGTGCTCGCGCCGAAGAAAATAATGGCCGCAAACAGGAGCTCGGATGATGGTGCCATGGCCACGCAGGCGCTGCTGATGGCCGACAGGCTGACCAGGAGCAACATGATGTTTTCCCGGCCAACACGATCGGACAGCCAGCCGAAGGGGTACTGAAACAGCGCGCCACCAATGATGGCCGCCGACATAAAAAGTGTCGTGTCTGCCAGGCTGTCCATGCTGCGGCGCGCGAAGACGGCGCCGAGAGTCCAGAACGCGCCGGTGACTGCGCCGGAGAGCAGCGCCCCCGTGACCGCCAGAGGCGATCGGGACAAGAGTAAGCGAATCCGCGTACGCGTCGATTCGAGGGGAGCCGGAGCGAGATTGCGGGTCATGCTCACCGGTATAGTGGACAGAGCGATAATCGCCGCGAGCACCATAAACGGCGTCGAACCTGTTACGGGTGAGGCATTGACGAGCTGCTGCCCCACGGCCATCGAGAGCAAGACCAAAAACGTATAGACGGAGAGCACCTGTCCTCGGTTGTCCTCAGTGGCCTGGTCGTTCAGCCAGCTCTCAATAATGCTGTATAGACCACAGATTAAGAATCCGATGCCAAAGCGCAGCGCGGCCCAGATCCACCAGGACTCACTCAGCCCAATGACGAGGATGACACTCGTCATGGCGCTGGAGAGTACCGCAAAGCTGCGAATATGCCCCGCTCTGGCGATCAGCCGCGGAACCAGCAGACAGCCGGCGATAAAGCCCAGAAAGTAGGCAGAGCCTCCCAGGGCGATTTGCAGGTCGCTGTGGCCCATCGCTGCAGCGCGCAGTGGCAGCAGGGTGAGCTGCATACCGTGACCCACAAGCAACAACGCTACCGAGAAGAGTAGCGACGTCAGTGTCATCAGTGCTTTCATGGTTCTTTAGGGTCCGAGGAGGTGTGTGCCACGCAGTGGGTCCGGACTATCGAGCTGACTCTGGAAGTCATCCGCCAATTCGCGACTGCGTTCAATACAGGTACGCCAATAATGTAGCCGCTCTTGCGGCGGAATGCGCGTAAAATCGCTGCGATCCGGAATTTTGCCATCGGGTAGCGAGGCTATGAAGTCATTGCTTGGACAAATAAGTATTAGGTTGTCTGCAGTAGGCGAGTGCTGGCGACGCCAAGGCAAAAACTTATCAAACCATCCCGTGGTCAGGTCACCACGAAAATGTGGATACAAAATCAGCGGCTGCTCGCTTAAGGCTGTGAGATCAAAATGGTAATCGATGATCCCGCCGTCCCAGTAGTGCCCCAGGGGTGCCTGAGGGATGTCTCGCTCTCCGGCGAGCAAAAAGGGAATGGAGCCGCTGGCGTGTAGGGCTAGCGGTACCGTGTCAGGTTGCAGCGTTACCTGGGTACTTTGGAAGTCATTAAAAGGCAGTGGCGGGGCACCTTCGCTGGTGAACATGACTCTTTGGAACTGCGACGCCAGCAATTCGCGATGTAAGCTGTTGGCTATGACAGCACAGCCCATTCCCAGGGCAAGTCCTGCGCGGTGGCAAGAGGAGTTCAGGCCTCGGCCTCGGGCAGTAACCACATAGCTATGCAGCAGTGGGTGATTAATGACTGAGTTGGCGCCGCTGTGGCCAAAAATGTGCCCCAGCATTGTGATGCTGGCGGCGCTGATTTCATGGATATCGGGCTGTTCGCTGTAATTCCAGTTCACGTAGATGTCTTCGAATCGATCCAGTGCGGCAGCCGGATCATCTTGCGCCAGACAGGCGTGTCTCCAGGAGCCGATGGAAGAGCCCACGGCCTGCAGGGCATCGGTCCTGTCCTGCATAAGAAAACGTCCAAAGAGCAGTCTGTCGAGCTGTCCCAGGATGAGCCACTTGGGGCCGCCAGAAGCGCCCAGTAACAGTGAGATATCGCGCCCAGACCAACCCTTATCTGCAATACGGCGAGCGGCATTGCGACCTAGATAGATACTGAGCGGACGCGCGCTCATAAAGGTTCCTCGGCAGCGGCGCTGCGCACGTCACCGGGGGTACTGCCAGTCCAGCGCCGGTAGGCGCGGCGGAAGTTGGAGGGGTCGTTAAATCCCAGTTGATAGGCAATGCTCGCGATGGGCAGCCGTCGCTCCCGAAGATAGCGTGTTGCGTGCTCCGCACGCACTTGGTCCAGTAGTTCCTGAAAGCCGATGTCTTCATCGGTCAGGCGCCGGCGATAGGTGCGAGGACTCATGTTCAGCATGGCGGCCATCTGGGGCATTTTCGGGTACTGGCCTTCCAGTTTTCTCAGCAGGTTCAAAGTTTGGTCGCCAATATCGGCGCTGTCACTCAGGTCTGCGAGGAGTCTCGCGCACTCGGCCTCATACAGTCGCCGCAGCGCGGGATTTGAGCTGGGCAGCGGGACGCGGAGTAACTCTGCCGGGAAGCTCCAAGCCGCCTGCTCACAGTCAAAGTGAAGATCATTGCCCAGTATCTCCTGATACACCGATAGATATGCAGGTTCCGGATAAGGGAACTCGAAGCGCAGGGGGAATTGGTTGTCGCCTAATAAGCCGCTCAGGGTGTTACGCATGGCTGCGGCGATGCACTCCAGTCCAAATGCCAGGGGAAGGTAGGCCTCCGTGTTGGGGCAGCTAATGATTAGCCGCTCACCTCCGTAGTGGAACTCGAGGACGAGATCTGGAGCCAGTAAGTGGTAGTAACGTTCAAACAGTAGAATCACTTCGGCGAGATTTCGGCAGGTCATAAAGGCCTGGCCTAGCACGGCATGCGCGCTCAGATTAAGTCGTCGGCCGAGGCGCAGACCCAGCGCTGGGTCGCCGGTAAGACGCAAGCTGTTATCGACAAGAGTCCGAAAATCGTCGTCTCTTACCCGGGCTCCAATCGCCTGCATACCCGCGTCTCCCAAAGAGCAGCCACGCAGTAGCTCTTCCTGAGGGACCCCTGCTTCTGCGGCGAGATCGATAAGGATGAGTGCGTAAGGTGCGGGTGTGCTGCTGCGCATACCTTTATTTGGCCACAAATGACCCTATTTTGACAAGAACCTACCTTGTTCACTTACTCGTTGTGAACCATATTAATCAACGTTCAATACATCCGGTCAGAGAGTTAATACTATGAAGATACAGTGGGAAGACCAGACGCCGCGCAAAATTCAGCAGTATGCAGGTGCAGATTATCCGCGGGAGAATCCTGATCTGGAAGATTTGTTAACCGATGCGCAGGTTGATCATATCGCTGAGATCTTTCAGACCCCGCTGACCGGGTCCTATAACTGGGATTACACGGTACAAGATGACCGGATCAAGAAGCTCTACGACCTTGGTAAGCAGTTGAACTGGGATCCCGAGATGGATATTGATTGGGATCGTCCCTGGCCGGAAGAAGTCCGCTCTCCGGAGCTCATGAATCTCCACGACTATGAGCCCTATCTCGCCATGGATGAAAAAACCAAGGACGAGTTTTGGCTGCACATGAACGCTTGGAGTCTGTCGCAGTTCTTGCACGGTGAGCAGGGTGCGCTGCTCGTGGCGTCCCAGCTATGCTCCTGCGCTCCGACGCTGAGTGCCAAGCTCTATGCTGGCTCACAGACCTTTGATGAAGCGCGGCACGTTGAGGTGTTTAACAAGTATCTGCAGAAACGTATTGGCTTGATGTACCCGATCAATACGCACTTAAAGAGCATCATCGACAAAATTCTGACCGATCCACGCTGGGACCTTAAGTTTATCGGCATGCAAATTGTGATCGAAGGACTGGCACTCTCGGCGTTCAATACTACCCGGGAGACCACGCCGGATCCGGTGCTCAAGGATGTGGTCTATTTGGTGACTCGCGACGAAGCGCGACACGTCACGTTTGGGGTGAACTATCTCGAAGACTTCCTGAAAACCCTGTCTCAGGAAGAGATTGAAGAGCGCGCTGAATTTGCCTATGAGGCCTGCGTGATCAGCCGGGAGCGGCTTGTGGCGACGGATGTGTTCCGTCACTTTGGCTGGGATGTAGAGGAGGCCCGCGAGAAGGTAATGGCGGGTTTTGTTATGTCTACATTTCGTAATCTCCTTTTTCAGCGAGTGATCCCCAACCTCAGTCGCATTGGTTTGCTCACCGATAAAATTCGACCTAAATTCGAGGAGTTGGGGATTCTTGAGTTTGAGAATCTAGCCACTGACGGCGATATCAACTGGAGTGCATTGGAGCGTCCTCTGGACACCGAAGAGGCGCAGTCGCATGAGCAGAGCATGCTGGCTGAGTTCCAGAAGGTGCATGAAGCCCAAGCGGACTCGACGTCCACTGCCTGAGCGTTGGCCGTAACTTAAAGATTGTTCTGAAGCCGGCGAAAGCCGGCTTTTTATTTTTTAGATACGGCTGCCGCTTATGTCGTGATACCAACGGTCGGTAAAGCGGGTTTTGGTATTGGTGGTGCCAGGGCCGCTGTTTACCGGTACGCGCCGGAACTTAGGCATAAATCAGGCAAAAAAAAGCCGGCTTTGACGCCGGCTTTTTCGCGCTATGGTGCTGCTGATGTTACGCAGCGAGCGCCTTGACCTGCGCATTCAGACGGCTCTTATGTCGTGCAGCCTTGTTTTTGTGGATGATGCCTTTGTCCGCCATGCGGTCAATAACAGGCACAGCCTTAGTGTAGGCTGCTTGAGCTTGCTCTACATCGCCACTTTTGACGGCGGCCAGAACGTTCTTGATATTGGTGCGAACGAGCGAACGGAGGCTGGCATTGTGTGATCGACGCTTCTCAGACTGACGTGCGCGCTTGCGTGCTTGGGGTGAGTTAGCCACTTAGGACTCCTCTAAATAATGAATCAAGTAAATAGAAATTTTTGGAGGACGGATTCTGCCGACTGCCCAGGCATCTGTCAATAGCCATGAAGCGGAGCCTGCGGCCGGCATTGAGCTTTGTAATCATCGGGTCAGAAAAAAGGAGGGTATAGCGTGGACGGTAAAGCGGCATTACAGGGCGTGTCAGAAGCAACTGCGGGGCGTCATCTGGGGCTTGCGGGGTCGCCCAACTTTCGGGATGCGGGTGGTTATGCAGGTGAAGGGGGGGTGATGGCTTGGGGGCGAGTGTTTCGTTCGGGGCATCTGGCCAACCTTTCGGACGCCGATCGGGAGCGCGTGGCGGCGTTGGAGCTGCGCCTGATCTTTGATCTTCGCCGAGAGGATGAGCGGCAAATGGAGCCTTCGTGGTTGCCTCAGGGCGTTACCGTGGTTGGCGCTAACATTACTCCGGGTAGCCAGCGTAGCGCCATCTATTCAGATTCCACGACATTGAGCGGCGCAGAGGGAATGTTCCAGTTTATGTGTGACATTAACCGCGAGTTTGTGGAATCTCAGACTGAGACCTACAAGGATATTTTTGCCCAGCTGTTGGCCAGTGATGCCCGGCGCGTGCTGTTTCACTGCTCTGCAGGTAAAGATCGTACGGGTTTTGCCGTTGCCGTTTTGCAGATGGCGCTGGGCGTGTCCCCAGAGGATATTGAGGCGGACTATCTATTGTCCCGCAACTACTACCTTCCTCAGGATCAACTACCTCGAGCGCGCAAAAAATACCCGGTAGATCATCTGAGCGATGCGGACTTGTTGCCAATGATGCAAACGGAGCTGGATTACCTGCACAGTGCTTTGGCCGCAATGGATCGTCTATACGGTGACAAGAGCAGGTATCTGAGCGACGGTCTGGGGCTGGGAGAGCAGGAGCGGCGCGAGTTGCGCCGCCGCTTTATGCTCCGGGAGTGACGCTGCTTAGAAGGCCGCCCACAGCATGAACAAGCCCGCAGCCGCCACGAGAAGGCTTTGTCCGGCTTTTTCCAGACGGAATAACCCGTAGGCGTAAGCGATAGGGGGTAGTAGCACCGCGAATATGCCCCAGGCGTAATCATCCTTCCAGGCTGCGATGAGCAGTAAGATCCAGCTCATCAGCAAGGTAGCAAGGCCGAAGGTCATGAGTGTTGCGCTTGTTGGTTCCATGGTGTCTCTCCGTTCACAAACCGCGCGCAAGAGTAGCAGAAGCATCGGCGTTCGTCAGCGTTTGCGCGTATTCGCTGGATGACGCCCAGAAGCTTTTTAGTTAAGGTGAGTCGCGTTTTTCTTGGAGCTCCAAGTGTCAGACCCTTTCGCCGCAATAAGACCCTACAACGATGGGGAGGTGCGGCCAACGATAAACCGCTTGTTAGGGTCCAAGGACTTCCTGAACGCCATGTTACGGCTACGATTTGGCGACTCCATACTCCCCTTTTCGGGGCTCTTGAGGCCTCTGGCGCGAATCTATCTTCGTCGGCAATTCGCTGGGGTGCAGGGCGTCGCTGACCTGCAGATGCGGGTTAAGGTCTACGTCGAGCGTCTCATCGAAGACAGTTCCGCAGGGCTGAGTGTTTCCGGGCTAGAGCATCTCGATCCTAAAAGCGCACATCTCTTTATCAGTAATCATCGCGATATTGCCATGGATCCTGCGCTGACTAGCTATGCCTTGCGCCGGGCGGGATATCAGACCTTGCGAATTGCCATAGGCGACAATCTCATTCGCGAGCAGTGGGTTGCCGATCTAATGCGACTCAATAAGAGTTTTGTAGTCAAGCGCTCGGTGAGTGGACCAAGGGAGTTGCTGGCCAACTCCAAGCTCCTTGCGCAATACATTCGCTTTTCCGTGCAAGACGACAAGGCCCCTATCTGGATTGCCCAGCGCGAAGGCCGTGCCAAGGACGGCCGGGATCGCACGGAAGCTGCAGTCATAAAAATGCTTTCTCTGAGTCGCGACAAGCAGAGCGAGAGTTTCGGTGACCACATTGCGTCTCTGCGGATAGTCCCGGTCGCTATCAGCTACGAATTGGACCCCTGTGATGCCATGAAGGCACTGGAATTGAGTCAGCGTGAGAGCACCGGCAGCTATAAAAAAACCGATCAGGAAGACGTCGCCTCGATTGGCCAGGGGATTTCCGGAGATAAAGGGCGCATACATGTGCATTTTGGGACGCCTTTAGGAAGTGGCCTTGGGTCGCCTGCAGAGGTTGCTGCGGCCATCGATACGCAGATTGTGAGCGCGTACCGCCTCCATCCGGTGAACGTTTGGGCCTATAAGCGCTTAGGCGGAGAAGCTGACTTGAGCGGCATTGACGTTGCTGAGGGGAGTTGCTCGAAAGCGGAATTCAACAGTCGTATTGATGCGCTTGCCGAATCAGAACGGCCTTTCGCTCTGGCTAGTTACGCCAATGCCCTGCGCAGCGTTTTGGAGCTTAAAAACCCCTCGTGAGTGTTCTTTCCCCGACGGATAAAGATGCAATCCGAGAAGCCTACACCGCGATTACGGAGGCTCGAGGACTGACTCCTCGCTGGGGGCAGCGCCAAATGATTGCGGAGGTCGCTAATACCTTGGCGCTGATCGCGCCTGCAATCGATAGTGGTGACGCCGTAGGATCCCCCATCGCTGTAATCGAGGCAGGCACGGGCACGGGTAAAACCATCGCTTATGCGATCCCCGCGCTGATCATGGCGCGGGCATTGAATAAGCGGCTGGTTATCGCGACGGCAACCGTGGCTTTGCAGGAACAACTGGTACACAAGGACCTTCCCGATATCAAAGCCGGTAGTGGGCTCGACTTTAGCTATGTCTTGGCCAAAGGCCGAAGGCGGTACCTCTGTCTTAGCCAGCTGGATCGACTCATGGCTCGTGAGTCCGGTGGAGGTCAAACCATGGGTCTTTATCCCGATGAGGTGGCTCCCGTGATCGCTCGAGACGCGCTGGAAAGCTACGGACTTATGCTGGATGCTCTCGGTCGCGGTGATTGGGATGGCGATCGGGATAACTGGTCAGCGCCCATTAACGACGCGGACTGGTTTCCGGTGACTGCCGATCAAGGGCAGTGCAGTGGCAGGCGCTGTCCAAACATTCGCAACTGCAGCTTTTATCGTGCCCGAGACGGCTTGCAAGAAGCAGACGTGGTGGTGACTAATCACGATCTTGTTTTGTCGGATCTGGCATTGGGTGGCGGCGCAATTCTGCCTGCTCCAGAAGACAGCATTTACATCTTTGATGAGGGGCATCATCTGCCCGACAAGGCGCTCAACCACTTTGCCTCTTTTTGCCGCTTGCCCTCTACTTTGTCCTGGCTTGGTGATAGCCGTAAAGCCCTCACTAAAGGTGCGCCACTGTTAACCGCTCTGCCGGGGCTCACGGCGGTTCTAGAGCCAATATCCGGCCTGTTTGACGATCTTCAGTTGCGTGTGCAGCAGATCGGCGAGCAGGCTGCGGTGCTTATGGCAGGGGCGGGAGACTTTGAAGAGCAACTCAGGTTTGAAGGGGGCGTGGTCCCTGTAGATCTTCAGCAGGCAGCTATAGCGCTCGCAAGCCAATGGTCGCGACTGACCGGACGGCTGATGACCCTCGATGCAGGTCTGGATGACGCTCTGGAAGACGAAGCCTTTGCATCGCAGAGGGATGAGCTTGAGGCCTGGCAAATGGCTGTAGGGGGCATGCTCGTGCGCGCAGAGGGCGTGCTATCACTATGGAAAGACTTTGCAGCGGACGCCGCCGAGGAGTCACCGCCTCGAGCACGCTGGCTTCGCCGCCGCGCGGACGATGAAGAAATGGCGATCGACTTTCACTGCAGTCATATTCTCGCCGCGGATATTCTTCGGGAGCAGTTGTGGGAGCGAGCGGCAGGGGTTGTGCTGACTTCCGCCACGATGACGGCGTTGGGGAGTTTTGATCGTTTTAGAGCGCGCTCTGGAGTGCCAGAGGATGGCCGCTACAAAATCGTGGTTAGTCCTTTTGATTACAGCCAGGCGACGCTGCATGTCCCTGCGATGAGCAGCGAGCCAAGCAACGCGCCCGAGCACACGGAAGAGTTGATTGCGCAGTTGCCGACGTTGCTGGATGCAAAGGAGGGTAGCCTGGTGTTGTTCTCATCCCGTCGGCAAATGAACGATGTCTACGATGGATTGCCGCGAGAGTGGCGTGATCGGATTCTTCGTCAGGATGATTTTAGTAAACAGGAGATTCTTCGCCGTCACCGGGAAACGATTGATGCCGGAGAGGGCGCTGTAATCTTTGGCTTGGCCAGCTTTGCTGAGGGCGTGGACTTACCCGGCAATTACTGTCAGCACGTAGTGATCGCAAAACTGCCCTTTGCAGTGCCGGACAACCCCGTAGACGCCGCGCTTGCCGAGTGGTTAGAAGCCCAGGGACGCAATGCGTTTATGGAGATCAGTGTGCCCGATGCCGCACTTAAGCTGGTGCAGGCCAGTGGCCGTCTGCTGCGCACCGAAAGTGATACCGGCCGGGTTACGCTCATGGATCGCCGCGTACTCACCCGTCGCTATGGACGGGCCATTCTGAGTTCGCTGCCGCCGTTTACTCGCAGACTTGATTAGGTCTAGTTTCGGGCGGGTTGGTGCCCGGGCGTTCCTCACTCCGCGTCGCGCGACCTATCCCGGCAACGGCGGAATACAGGGCTATGAGTCTAAGACTAAAACACAGGCAAAAAAAACCGGCGGGCTCGCGCGCCGCCGGTTCAATAATCGCTTGTGGGCGATTAGAAGTTGTAGGTCACCTCTGCACCGTAGGTCTGACCACGCATCAACGGTGAGAACGTTCCGCCGGCAGGTGCGCCAGCGATGGTTGCGGACAGCTGCGTGTCTCCACCATGCCTGACCGAGTCCAACATGTTGCGACCATAGAGTGAGAAGACCCAGCCGCCGTCGTTAGAGTAAAAGTCTACACCCGCGTCCAGGATCTCCTGCTCGTTGATGAAGCCCAGATTGTCATCGGTAAAGAAGACTTCATCGCGGTACGCGTAGTTGATGCGTGCAGATGCATAGCCCCAGCTACCGATTTCCATGTCGTAGTTGAACCCGAGGCTGTAGGTGACTTCTGGTGCGCGAGGCAGGCCGAGGGCCAATTCGTCACCATCAATAACGCCATCCTGAGTCAGGTCAAAGAATACGTCGTCATAGCTGGCATCGATGTAGCCAAAGGAAGCCAGCATCACGAGGTTGTCCGTCAGAGGGAAGGTGCCGTCGAGCTCAACACCCCAAAGCGTGGCATTGGCGCTGTTGCGGATGATCTGTACCACACCGGCATTGGGGTCAGCGAAGTTGATCTCACGCTGCATATCGTCAACCTGAGTGTAGAAGAACGCCGCGTTCAGGCGACCCCAGGATTGCTGTGACTTGTAGCCCAGCTCGAAGTTGTCCACCTGCTCTTCGTCAAAAGCCTCAGGTGTGAACGCCGGAGTGGTGTTACGGAGGTTGTAACCACCGGAGCGGAAGCCTCGTGACCAGTGACCATAGATCTGTGCCTCGTCTGTCAGTGCATAGCTTGCGCCGACTTTGGGTGACCAGGTCTGCCAGTCATCCTGACCATTGAAGTCAAAGGGACAGGAATCGAAACCCTCGCTGCGATCGACAAGGTTGCAGCGATTATCGACTAAGTAATTGATTTCTGGCGTGGCAATACCAAAGAACGCGTCCTCGATGCTTTGGTTCGCCGCCAGCGAGGCGATATCAGCGTATTTTTCTTCATCTGTGTAACGCAGGCCTGCGGTCAAGGTGAGTCGGTCGGTGATCTCGTAGTCCGCGGCGACAAACAGACCTAGGGTTTCAACGCCGTATAGACCGCCGCCGTCCTGGATAATCAGCGGAGCCTGATTCCCAAGCGCTGCACCGTTAAGATTACGACGCTCGTGATAGCTGAGATCGTTTTGGAACCAATAGGCACCGGTAGTGAAGTTCACGTTGCCAAACTGGCCGTTGTAGCGCAGTTCCAGGCTGTCCTGCTCGGTGTCCAGCCAGGCCGCCGAGTGGAATGCCCAGATTGGTTGTGCATCGATATCGCTGCCTGATTCGGAAGTGGAGTCTCTCCAGCCGTAAATCGCTGTGACAGTACCGTCACCGAGGCTGACTGCCTGATTGTATTCAACGGTTAAAAAGTCGGTTTCGATGTTCTGATAACCAATAAAATCGTTGCTGTTGCCAAATCCTTCGCGATCAAAGTTCAGTACCTGACCAGGCAGTCCTCGGCCATTGGTGTGCGACTGGGCCACGGCGCCGTCGCCGGAGATATCTGTGTATTCGTAGCGAATTACGAGCTCTGAAGAGTCAGTCGGTGTCCATACCAAGGTAGGTCGAATCATGGTTTGCTCAACGGCGCCCACATCCTCCTGGGTAACGCCATTAGGCTCGAAGGCATCGCGCTGGAAGTAACCTTCGTCTTCGTTGTAATAGGCCGTCAATTTCAAGCCCAGAGTGTCGGTCACGGGGCCGCCTATGGTGCCCATGGCGTAGTAGTTCAAGCCACCTTCTCCACCGCCGTCGACGGCAACGCGGGCGGTACCTTCAAATTCTTCGCCGGGCTTTTTGGTGTTCATCAAAACCGCGCCGCCGGTCACGTTACGACCAAAGAGTACGCCCTGGGGGCCGCGAAGAACTTCGATACTTTCCAGATCAAAGACGTCAAAGATAATGCCGTTGTTTACACCCAGATACACGCCGTTGACAAACACACCAACCGTGGGATCAATAGAGGGGATGGAGGCGCTGATACCCAGGCCACGAATAGAGAAGTTAGCGGTGCCGCGAGTCGTGCCTACGTCGTCCAGCGCTACGTTGGGCATGCCTACCGACAGGCTTGTCAGGTCCCGAATTTTGAGCGCTTCGATTTGATCGGAGTTAAATGCCGAAATCGAGAGCGGTACATCCTGCGAGCCTTCTTCGCGCTTCCGAGCGGTAACCACGACTTCCTCAAGGAGCGAGGCAGAGCCGATCCGGCGTTGGGGTTGTTCCTGAGCCTGGGTCATAGCTGATAGGGCACCGCCGGCTAACAAAGTTGCCAGTGCGGCGACCAGGGGTTTTTTCGATAAGCGCGGTGCAGCGTGTTTTATTGATTTCTGTGAACTCATGGGGCGCATCCTTTTTAGTATCTTGCGAGTATTTTTTTTAATTTTTGTGTGCTGTCTAAACGGACAGGCAAAAGCAAGGTGCAGCAAAGCCCGGGCTCAAAGAGCCTCGCGCGGAGTCGGGATTGAGCCTGTCTCGTATCTGCATCACGTTGCTGTGTAGTAGCTGTTATCGCTCTTATTGACTGTGTTGGGTTGGCCCAACTGCGTTGTTGAATTTTAACGGTTTCACGACGGGCTTGCCATATTAAAACACCAATAAAGTGATGGCTTAGTGAATGTTTTATATGAAAAATTTCTGGCGAGGGACGCATGAATGTGCTTAATGCACGATGCGGCCTCGGCTGTTTAAGTTGCGCTGTCCGGCTCGCAGCTAGTGTGCAATCAATATTGTGCCGGAGGCTGCGAGTTAAGGCAGGAAGAAGCGGATCCTATGCATCGCGGAGAATGGCGACGGCGCGAGTCCAGCCCGCAGATGCGCCTTTGATTTTCACCGGGAAACAAGAGATCTCAAAGCCATGGTCTGGGAGTACCTCGAGTTGATGCAGTTTTTCCATTTGGAAATACCCAATATCGCGTCCAGCCTTGTGGCCTTCCCAGATAATCGATGGATCTTTTGACTCGGCAAACTTCCGTGCGGTGTGTAAAAACGGCGCGTCCCAGGACCAAGCATCTGTGCCCACAACACGTACGCCTCGCTCAGTCAGATAGAGCGTCGCTTCGCGACCCATACCGCAGCCGCGGTGGATATAGTCCGGATCGCCGTAGGCGGTGCCGGCACTGGTGTTAACTACAACGATGTCCAGCGGCTGCAGTTCATAGTTCATGCGCGCGAGCTCCGACTCTACATCTGCGGCCGTTGCGACGTAGCCGTCTTCAAAGTGTCTAAAGTCCAGCTTCAAGCCGGCTCTAAAGCACCAGTCCAAGGGGGCCTGGTCGATAGTCCAGGCTGGATCACCGCCATCCATGGTCGAGTGGTAATGCCAGGGCGCGTCCATGTGGGTGCCGTTGTGCGTGTTGAGTTGGACCTCTTCTACGGCCCAGGCTTCGCCATCGGGCAGATCACTTTTCTCAAGCCCCGGAAAAAACGACATGAGCTGGTCGTGGGTGTCATCATGACGATGGTAGGTGACCTTTGGTCGAAAGGGCTCGGGATCCGAGGCCACGTCGTTCTCTATGGGTATAGAGAGATCGACGATGCGCCGTTTGGGATTCTTGAGAAGCTCGGCAGTCTGCATCGCTGGATCAGTACTCATCGCTGTTCTCCGCCTTGGATCAATAGTGCTTGTTGACTGAATGAACGACTTAGTGAATGAGTCGGTAGACACGGCGGGCCGTGCCTGCAAACAGCGCGTCTTTCTCATCGGCAGAAAAATCCGCCGCCAGCTTCTTCATCGCGTTGTAGTACACCGCATAGGACAGGGACAGTCGATCCACGGGAAAGTTACTTTCGAACATGCAGCGTGACGGCCCGAAACAGTCCAGCGCATGCTTGTACCATCGACCTTGCGCGTCTAGCAGCTCGTCTGATGTCGGTGGCCGCTCGGCCAGATGCCAGCCAAAGCCATTGTCGGGCATGGCGAGGCCCCCCAGCTTAAGAAAAACGTTAGGGCAGCTGCTTAGCTCACGCATCTCATCCTTCCAGCTATCGAATATCGCGTCGTGTTGCCCCGCAAAGCTACCCACACCCAGCGGCGTGCTGAAGTGATCGAGGATCATTGTGGTATCCGGACAAGCTTTGGCGAGGGCAATGTAGTCACCCAGTTGGTAATGGTAATGCCAGGTATCGTAGGACAGGCCCCGTTCGCCGAGGCGCCGCACGCCCGCTTGAAACTCGGGCAGCAAGTAAAGATCGCCGGGGGCAGCTCCGGGAATGAGCAGGCTCTCTCGATCTTCTTCTCGGGCGCTGGCGCCAGCATGGCGTATGCCCTTAAAAAAATCACCGGCAAGCGCAATATGCTGGTCGAGGGTGGCATCGAGCGTGCTGGTGTCGCGAAGATCAATATGACCCACCATGCCGAGAATGGGAGCACCAAGATTGAGCGCCTTGATTCGCGCGGCCTGTGCCAGCACGTACTCGGTTTCGCCCAGGGGCTTTTCCTGTTCGGGTCCGTCTTCCCGGTAACAGGTACCGCATTCTATAAACAGGGTGCCGATAACCTTGTGGCCCGCGCTTGTGTCCAGAGCCAGCTCGTCGACGTTGTAGATGTCGCCCATCATGTCCGGCCAAAGGTGGTGATGAGGATCAATGATGGCCTGCTCGGGATCGATAATGGCCTCATCTACCTGCGCTAGCCATGCGGGGTGGTCTTCGTGAAACAAATCCATGCCGGTCTCCTTATGGTTCTTTTTTTGGCTTTTGGAGTCATCGTGGCTAAGGTCAAGACACAACGAAAAACGGCCTCATAGTAGAGGCCGTTCAATATCTTGCAAGGGTGTCAGTTGCTTAGAGCGGGAATCAGATCCGTTCGAGAACCGTCGTGATGCCCTGACCCAGACCGATACACATAGTGGATATACCGAGTGTCTGATCCCGGTCCTGCATGACCGTGAGCAAAGAACCCGTGATACGCGTGCCGGAGCAGCCAAAGGGGTGTCCGAGGGCGATAGCGCCGCCGTGAACATTCACTTTGTCTTCCATGTCGTCAAGGAGCTCAAGATCCTTGAGTACTGGCAGTGCTTGTGCGGCAAAGGCCTCGTTTAGCTCAACCATCTCGATGTCCTGCATCGTCAAGCCCAGCTTCTTCAGCGCTTTTTGCGTAGAAGGAACCGGGCCGTAACCCATGATGGATGGATCTACGCCCGCTGTAGTCATGGCGTTGATCTTTGCGATGGGCTTAAAGCCCAGCGCTTGCGCTTTTTCGTAAGACATCACGAGCATTGCCGAGGCGCCATCCGAAATCTGAGAGGACTGACCGGCGGTGACCGTACCACCTTGAGGGTTAAAGGCCGGTGGCAACTGCGCCAGACTTTCCATGGTCGTTTCGGGACGGATGGTCTCATCGCGCTCCACGGCGATGAGGCCGCCTTGAGCGTCATGCCCTTCTACGGGAATGATTTCCCGGGCAAATTTGCCCGCTTCGGTGGCCTGGTGAGCCAACTGGTGTGAGCGAACGCCCATCTTGTCCTGATCTTCGCGGCTAACACCGTGCATCAGAGCCAGATATTCGGCGGTCATGCCCATCATGCCGGCAGCCTTAGCCACGTTAAGACCCATGCGGGGATTCACGTCCACATCATCCATCATGGGCAGGTGGCCCAGATGCTCCACACCACCCACCAGGTAGACATCACCCAGACCCGCCATAATGCTCGCCGCTGCGGTGTGCAGCGCAGACATAGATGACCCACACAGCCGGTTAACGGTCTGTGCAGGAATGGTGAACGGCAGTTGTGCGCCCAGTACGAGCATGCGAGCCAGGTTCATGCCCTGCTCACCGCGCTGAAGTACGCAGCCCCAGATCAGGTCGTCGATCTCGGCAGGATCCAGCTTTTGGTTACGAGCCAGAAGGCCCTTGATGACCGCGACGGACAAATCGTCCGCGCGAACGTTGCGAAAACAGCCATTCTTCGATCGGCCCATGGCGCTGCGGGCGTAGTCGACGATGACCGCGTCTCTTGGATTAACACTCATCTCAATATTCTCCCTGTGCGCTTAGTAGTAAGTCTCGCCGGCGGCGAGTTTGGCGCGCATACCGTCGGTCAGTTCATAGGCTTTGCCAAGGTGGGCAAACTTTTCGGACTGCTGTGCAATGTGTGCAAGACCGACGGAATCCATCCAGCGGAATACACCGCCGCGAAAGGGTGGAAAGCCGATACCGTACAGCAGCGCCAGATCTGCTTCGGCGGCGGAGCCGACGATGCCTTCTTCGACGCAGCGAGCCAGCTCTGTGCACATGGGGAGCATCATTCGCGAGATGATTTCGTCGCGCTCAAATTCCTTTCGTTCTGCCGTGATGGGTGCGATCAGTTCGTAGGTCTCCTGGGAGACGGTTTTCTTGGGCTTGCCACGCTTGTCCATGACGTACTCGTAAAAGCCCTTGCCGTTCTTCTGACCAAGGCGATTATTCTCGAACATTGTTTCGGTAGCCGTTTTGAAATCCATCTTCATGCGGTCCGGGAAGCCTTCGGCCATAACGCCGGCAGCGTGGACACCGGTGTCGATGCCAACCACGTCAGACAGGTAAGCAGGACCCATGGGCCAGCCCCAGCGCTCCATGACCTTGTCTACAGCCTGGAAGTCCGCGCCATCGCGAACCAGTTTTGAGAAGCCGTCGAAGTAGGGGAAAAGCACACGATTCACGAGAAATCCTGGGCAGTCGTTCACTACGACGGCTTTTTTGCCCATGCGGTTTGCATAGGCCACGGTGCGAGCGATAGCGGTATCGGAGGTCTTCGCACCGCGAATCACCTCAACCAGCGGCATGGCATGGACGGGGTTAAAGAAGTGCATGCCACAGAAGTTCTCGGGACGCTCTAGGGCTTCGGCAAGAAAATCGATAGAAATCGTTGAGGTATTAGAGGCCAGCACGGTATCGGGACCGATGTGCTTTTCGGCCTCTGCCAGTACCGCGTGCTTCACCTTGGGGTTTTCCACCACGGCTTCGACCACGATATCGACGGAATCAAAGCCTTCGTAGGTGAGGGTGGGGTCGATGTTGTTAAGCACTTCACCCATCTTTTCGGCAGTCATGCGATCCCGGGACACCCGCTTGGCCAACAGTTTGTTCGCTTCAGCCAGACCCAGATCCAGGCCGGCTTGCGCGATGTCCTTCATTTTGATGGGCACGCCTTTGAGCGAGCTCTGGTAGGCGATACCGCCACCCATGATGCCTGCTCCAAGGACGGCAGCGCGGGCGATGGGCTTGTCGGCTTTTTTCTCCCAGCCTTTGGCGGTCTTCGCCAGCAGCTGGTCGTTGAGGAACAAACCCACCATGGCGGCGGCAACATCAGTCTTGGCCAGTTCGGCAAAGCCGGCGCTCTCTACTTTCAGCGCGTCTTCCAAGCCCATGCCACGTGCGGCTTCGATGACTTCTACGACCTTAATAGGGGCAGGATAATTTTTGCCAGCTTGCTGGGCAATCATCGACTTGATGGTGAAGAAAGCCATCATCGCTTCGGTGTCGTTAAGAGGTAGAGGCGAGCTCTTGGCGCTGCGCCTGGCTTCGATGTTCAGTTTGCCGGCGATAGCTGATTCCAGCGTGGTCATCGCCACATCATGAAGCTGCTCCGGAGCGGCGATAGCGTCAACAGCGCCTGCTTTAATCGCAGCTTCAGCGCTGTGCTCCTTGCCGGTCGCTATCCACATAACGGCTTCGTCGACACCGATGATGCGTGGCAAACGAACCGTGCCACCCCAGCCGGGAAGGATGCCCAGCTTGGTCTCGGGCAAACCGACTTTGGCTGCGGTGCTCATGACACGCAGGTCGCAGGCAAGGCAGATCTCTAATCCGCCGCCCATGGCGAAGCCATTAATAACGGCAACGGTGGGGAAGGGCAGATTCTGCAGACGGTTGAAGTTAGCGTTCTGGCCGCCAGAAAAGGCTTGAATCTCTTCTACCGTGGCATCAAACATCGCCGTGAATTCAGTGATATCCGCGCCGACGATAAATACGCGTTTGCCGCTGGTGACCAGTAGACCACGGACATCTGACTCTTTATCAAGAGCATCCAGTGTCTCGGTAAGACACTGCACCGTGAGTTGGTTAAATTTATTGACTGATTCGCCCTTGAGGTCGAATTGCATCTCGAGTATGCCGTTGTCGTGACGGCGGAGCGTAATCGCATCGCTCTGGTAGATCATGGCGTGATTCCTGTGGTGAGCGCCTGCATGTGCAGGCCTTTGTCGGTCGCTTGTGACATATCTGTAACACACGGATTCTAAGACCGCAGCTTGTTCGAAAAGTTACCTGCTGTTGCCAGGTCGGACCGGATTGTAGGCTGCGTATGATCCTCTTGCATGTGTTCACTGTCAATATAAGCAGCCCCGCACTGGAGCCGCGTAGGGGCGGTTTTACTGATCAGTTCGCCTGGCTTGTTTATGCTCACGGACATGCAGTCCGATATCTATGCTGGTCTTGAGCCCCACGAGAACGATTAGCAGGAACAAGGGCTGGCCAAGGGACATGATGGCAAAGCCCCCGGCGATGATGGTCACGTGGAGTATCACGATGCGTTTGTAGGGCGCTGCCATCAAGCCATTGACCGTCGCTGAAGCCCGCTCGTCGCCGATCAAAAAGTTACTGACAAACGAGTATCCGTGGCTAATGAGCAGGCCAACGAAGGCGATGAACCACTCAGTGGGAGCCAGGGCAAACACTTGCTCTATAACATCAAGGAGCATTTGCAGGAATACTAAAAACAGCGGCCAGGGCGGATCGTCACCAAAAGCCGGAGGGACGTCGAACAGAAGGCTGAGGATGAAAAATCCGTGCACGGCGCAGAACGCACCGTAATGGAGAAGGAAAAACAGCGATGGGAAAACGGCGGTGAGACCGCCAACGCTGGCCATCTTGAGAATGTTGTAGGCGCCGAGAACGAGGTTTTCTGACCAGTAGAGAATGATGAGCGCGCCCACGTCCCAGTCAAAGAACAGCACGCCCAGAAGTGGGAGCAGATTGACCGCGGTGAGTAGAGCGAGATTGAGTCGCCTGCGGCGACCCTGATAGATAGGAGTCTGCTGTTCGCTGAGGGTCGGGTCGCTCTGGGGACTCATGCTTGGCATGGAGGCGCCCCGCCTGTGTTAGCTATCAGGGCATAGCTTGTCAGCTCCTGCCCTGTTTTAAAGAGTGTTGCTTAGTGCAATGTTCGTCCGGGGCGCATGGCTTCACTGACTTCCCTGTCTTCGGTGACCTCTTGTTCTTGCACGAAGTGCCGGAGCCTGCCCACTACGCTAGTCATGACATCAATCGTCTGACTGATCTGATCCAGAGCCATGAGAATGGTCTCGTTATCATTGCGGTCTTGTTCTTGTTCTTGTTCTAGCTCTGATTCTTGTTGATCGTCTTTCATGTCATATCTCGCAGTGAACTGCTGGAATGATTCAAAGAGGCTGCCGGCGTGTGCCGCCGACAGCCATGCTCGCACTCAATCCCAAGACAGGGCGCCACCCGTCTGATACTCGATTACCCGTGTTTCGAAGAAGTTCTTCTCTTTGCGCAGGTCCATGATCTCGCTCATCCACGGGAAGGGGTTTTGAGCACCAGGGAACTGCTCCGGAAGCCCAATCTGCGAGAGTCGGCGATTGGCGATGAACTGGAGATACTCCTCCATCATTGCCGCATTCATGCCCAATACGCCGCGGGGCATGGTGTCTCGGGCGTATTCGATCTCAAGCTGCGTGCCTTCCAGAATCATTAGAATGGCTTCTTGCTTGAACTCTTCTGTCCAGAGATGCGGATTCTCGAGCTTAATCTGGTTGATTACATCGATGCCGAAGTTCAGGTGCATGGACTCGTCACGCAGGATGTACTGGAATTGCTCGGCAACGCCGGTCATCTTGTTGCGTCGACCCATAGAGAGAATCTGTGTGAACCCGCAGTAGAAGAAGATGCCTTCGGTGACTGCATAAAAGCCAATGAGGTTTCGCAGCAGCGTCTGATCCGACTCCGTGGTCCCTGTGTTGAAGTTAGGGTCTGACAACTCATGGGTCTTGCTCAGGCTCCAGGCGGCTTTTTTAGCGACCGAGGGTACTTCGCGGTACATGTTAAAGACTGCGCCTTCGTCCATGCCCAGAGATTCGATGCAGTACTGGTAAGCGTGCGTGTGGATGGCTTCTTCAAAGGCCTGACGCAGCAGGTACTGCCGGCACTCGGGGTTGGTGATCAGACGATACACCGCGAGCACTAAGTTGTTGGCTACCAGCGAGTCTGCGGTAGAGAAGTAGCCCAGGCTACGCTCGATAATACGACGCTCATCATCCGTAAGCCCTTCAGGGTTTTTCCAGGTGGCCACATCGGCGGTCATGTTGACTTCCTGTGGCATCCAGTGGTTCGCACAGCCGTCGAGATACTTCTGCCACGCCCAGTCGTATTTGAACGGCACGAGCTGATTAAGGTCTGCTCGGCAGTTGATCATGGCCTTTTCATCAATAGATACGCGCGACGCGCCCATTTCCAGCTCTTCCAGGCCTGCCGCGAGATCCAGACTGCGCAGCGCCTCTGCGGCAGCATCAATATTTGCTTTGGCTTCTGGCGTCAGTTCTACCTCGCCGGCCGGAGCAGCTTGAGTCGCTACAACGGGAGCCTCGACTGCGGTTTCAACAGGTGCGCTTACCACCGCAGCTTGCGCTGCCTCGGCTGCTTCTGCTGCTTTAATCTCTGCGAGATTTGCTGCCACCGCTTCTGCCATGGCAGTGTTGCCACTGTCTTCAGCGTGGTAATCATCCCAATTCAACATGAGGTCACTCCTTCTCGTATAACCGTTATATGGCCGCCCCCACAGCGACCACGGTTGTTCTATTTAGCGGGTACCGCAACTCGGCGCGTACCCTTAGTTCTTTGCCGCTATCGACCGGTCTTTGGACTTTACTGGCAGGCTTCGCAGTCCGGTTCATCCAGTGAACATGCTTTTGGTACTGGAGCCGGCGCTGGTTCGGCGCTCGAAGACACTGCATTAAGCTGGCCGGTATCAATGGTCGACTTTTCGGTGCCCGTGGCGGCCAAAGAGCGCAAGTAATACGTCGTCTTGAGGCCGCTGTACCAAGCCATGCGATACGTGATGTCCAGTTTCTTGCCGCTCGCGTTGTTGATGTACAGGTTCAGTGACTGTGCCTGATCAATCCATTTCTGACGACGACTCGCACACTCGACGATCCATTTTGGCTCAACTTCAAACGCGTTTGAATAGATCACTCGCAAGTCTGCCGGAATTCTCTCGATGGACTGGACACTGCCATCGTAATACTTGAGATCGTTGACCATCACGCTATCCCACAATCCCCGGGACTTCAGGTCGTTGACGAGGTACGGGTTGACCACGGTGAATTCTCCGGAGAGATTCGATTTCACGTAGAGGTTTTGGTACGTCGGCTCGATGGACTGTGATACACCGGTGATATTGGCGATTGTCGCGGTGGGTGCGATGGCCATGACATTGGAGTTGCGCATTCCGCGAGCCTTGACGGACTCTCGAAGTGTCGCCCAGTCCAGGGTCATGGAGCTATCGACCTTGATGTAGTCGCTACCGCGCTCTTCAACCAGCCGGCTCAGTGAGTCGATGGGCAAAATGCCTTGGCTCCAGAGTGAGCCTTCGTAGCTGGCGTAGGAGCCGCGCTCAGCGGCCAGGTTGCTAGATGCCTCAATGGCGTAATAGCTGATAGCCTCCATAGAGCGGTCGGCAAACTCGACGGCGTCATTAGATCCGTAAGCAATGTGCTGCTTGTAGAGCGCGTCCTGGAAGCCCATCAGTCCCAGGCCCACAGGGCGATGACGGAAGTTCGAGTTGCGTGCGGTATCGACCGAGTAGTAGTTAATGTCGATCACGTTATCGAGCATGCGCACAGCGGTGCGAACGGTCTGCTCGAGTTTCTCAAGGTTCAGGCCATTCTCGTCGATGTGCTGAGGCAGGTTGATTGAACCTAAGTTACACACAGCGATTTCGTCGGCGCTGGTGTTCAGTGTGATTTCTGTACACAAATTCGAGGAGTGAACGACGCCAACGTGTTGCTGAGGGCTGCGCAGGTTGCAAGGATCCTTGAACGTCATCCAGGGGTGGCCTGTTTCGAACAACATGCCGAGCATTTTGCGCCACAGGTTTTGGGCTCTGACCGTCTTGAAGTACTTGAGATCGCCGCTTGCGGCCATGGTTTCGTAGGCGCTGTAACGCTCTTCAAAGGCTTTGCCGTAGAGGTCGTGGAGATCGGGCACATCGTTGGGTGAAAACAGCGTCCAATCACCATCGTCGAATACCCGCTTCATAAAGAGGTCGGGAATCCAGTTGGCGGTGTTCATGTCGTGGGTACGTCGCCGATCGTCGCCGGTGTTCTTACGTAATTCGACGAACTCCTCGATATCCATGTGCCAGGTTTCGAGATAAGAGCACACCGCCCCCTTGCGCTTGCCGCCTTGGTTTACCGCGACGGCCGTATCGTTGACGACCTTGAGGAAGGGGACAACACCCTGAGATTTGCCATTGGTGCCTTTAATATAAGAGCCCAACGCGCGCACTGGAGTCCAGTCGTTACCCAGACCTCCGGCAAACTTGGAGAGCATGGCGTTGTCTTGAATCGCGCCGTATATGCCGTAGAGATCATCGGGCACAGTTGTCAGGTAGCAGGAGGATAGCTGCGGCCGCAGTGTCCCGGCGTTGAACAAGGTCGGCGTAGAGCTCATGTAATCAAAGGAAGACAGCAATCGATAGAACTCTATCGCTCGCGCTTCACGCTGCTCTTCTTCTACGGCGAGGCCCATGGCGACGCGCATGAAAAAGATTTGTGGCAGTTCGATGCGTACTTCGTCGCTGTGAATAAAGTAACGGTCGTAAAGTGTCTGCAGCCCCAGGTACGTGAATTGTAGGTCGCGCTCTGCAAGTATCGCGGCGCCCATCTGCTCAAGATCGTAGTCGGCCAGTGTCGGGTCCAGTAACTCGAGCTCAACACCTCGTGCGATGTACGCTGCCAGGGCTTTGGGGTAAAGGGTCTCCATGTCGCCTTGGGTCGCGCTTTCTGCCACGCCAAGAAAAGTGAGGGACTCTGTACGTAGGTTGTCACACAGAAGACGCGCTGAAGCGTAGGTGTAGTTCGGCTCCTGCTCAATCAGTGTGCGCGCCGTGATAACCAGGGATATGGATAGTTCCTGCATGCTCACGCCGTCATAGAGATTGCGAAGCGCTTCGTCGAGGATACGTGCTTCGGAGACATCTTCGAGTCCGGCGCAGGCCTCGCTGACAATAATATGTAGGCGCTCCAGATCCAGCGGCGCTTTGCTGCCGTCCAACTGAACAACATTGATGCGATCTGCGGCCTGTTGGGTCTCGGCAGAGAGAGACTGTCGCGCGGCGCGTTTCACAGATTGCTGCTCTCGGTAAATCACATAGTCGCGCGCGATCTTGTGCTCGCCAGCGCGCATCAGGGACAGTTCTACCTGGTCTTGCACATCCTCAATATGGATGGTGCCACCGGATGGCATGCGTCGCTTGAACGTCGCCGTGACCATCTCGGTCAGCTTGGCTACGGTTTCATGGATACGGCTAGAGGCTGCGGCCGTGCCGCCCTCGACCGCAAGAAACGCTTTAGTGATGGCGACGGAGATCTTGCTGGCCTCAAACGATACGACAGTGCCGTTTCGTTTGATCACGCGCAGTTGTCCGGGCGCGGTCGCCGTTAGCTCGGCTTTAATTGCGGCAGCGCTGCCGCTCACGTTCGCTGCCTTTGTTTCTGTCACGTTATCGGTGAGAGTTGCTGCCCTGCCTTGGCTGGTTTGCATGGTCACTCGTGTTCACTCCTTTAAACTTTGTTAACTCTTTTTGGCTTACTTTTGTTCTTTGGCACTGTGTCGCGCCTTGAATATCTTGTTGGCACTCGTTGCTAATGCTTTTTTTCGAATTTTTGGGATTTTGGCGCCCATTTAGTGAATTTTTAGGGAATATTAGCCCCTATCGCGCTAAGCCCTATAGGACATGGGTGCGATATTGTGTTTTTCCACTTTTGTTGATTTTCGGATCAATTTCTAGGTATTTACGATCTACTTCGGGGTCGTTATTCACTTTTATTAATGCCCGAGCCTCTCCCGTTACATCGCAACGCGCTACTTGAGCAAATTTGAGAAGCTTGCTGTTCGAAATGCGATACACAGTGTGGCCTGAAACGCTAGATATAGGGTTGATGTCACCGACGACCTACAAGATAAAGCGCTATCCGAGGGAAAGCAAGCGGCTTAGTCTGAGTTTATCTTGTGGATAACTTGTGTGAAGCGTGTGATGTCTGTGCTCACTAACCCCAGAGGCCCAGTAAACCCCAAAACACACGCGGTTGCGACGGCTGTGTGGGGGCGGTGATGCTTTGGACCGATTTATTCTAACCAGCTCGCTCGCTATACGGCCTAGTTATTTGGTCGTCAATTTCTGGGGCTCAAGCGCCTCGAAGAAGTCGCTCTATGAGGGCTTTTTGAGCATGCAATCGGTTTTCGGCTTCATCCCAGATAACCGCATCTGCTGCGTCCATCAACTCGGCGCTAATTTCCTCGTCACGATGGGCTGGCAGGCAATGCATATACAACGCATCGGGCGCGGCCTCTGCCAGCAATGAGGCGTTTAGCTGGAAGGGAGCCATGGCGGCAGCGCGGCGCGCCTGCTCCTCTTCCTGACCCATAGACGCCCACACGTCTGTAACCAGTAGAGAGGCGCCTTCGACAGCGCGTTGTGCGTCATAAAACACCGTCACTCGGTCGCTGTTATTGCTCACCAGGTCGGCACGAGGTTCGAAGCCTTTCGGGCAGGCGATATGCAACCGAAAGTCGAATTGCCGGGCTGCATTGATATAGGAGTGGCACATATTGTTGCCATCACCCAGCCAGCAAACGGTCTTCCCTTGAATCGAGCCGCGGTGCTCTCGATAGGTTTGCATGTCAGCCAGCAGCTGGCAGGGGTGGAAGTCATCGGTGAGCGCGTTGATGACCGGGACACTGGAATGCGCAGCGAAGCGCTCGACGATGTCATGACCAAAGGTGCGGATCATGACAATGTCGACCATGGAGGAAATGACCCGGGCACTATCTTCTATGGGCTCTCCGCGACCGAGTTGTGTATCTCCCGGGGAGAGAAACATGGCATGTCCCCCCATCTGAGCCATGCCGGACTCAAAAGACACCCGTGTGCGCGTCGACGACTTTGCGAAAATCATCGCCATGACACTCCCCGGGAACTGTGGTGAAGAATCTCCGGCACGATGCGCTGCTTTGAGTTCAATGGCGCGATCTATAAGCGCATCCAGCTCCTGGGGGGAGATGTCCTGGAGCGTTAAGAAATGCTGTGTGCTCACGCGATACCTGCCTCACTGGTCAGCCAGTGGTCTACGACGCTTGCCAGAGTTTCACCCAGCTGGCGCCCTTGGTCGTCCGTCATCACCAACGGTGGAAGAAGTCTGATCGTTCGCCCAGCGGTGACGTTGATAAGTAATCCCGCTTCCAACGCTTGGGCCACTAATGCGCCGCAATCGTGTTTGAGCTCGATGCCTATCATTAATCCTGCGCGGCGGTATTGGCTGACCGCGTCCTGATGATTCAAGGCCTGTCGAAAGCTCGACTCGATAAGCTGCCCCAGCGGTTGGGCTCTTTCTTGCAGCTGCTCTGCTGCGAGTGATTCCAGTACGGCGCCGGCGGCGGCACAAGCTAGAGGGTTTCCGCCGTAGGTCGAGCCGTGATGTCCCGGGGCGAAGGTCTGAGCGGCCTCGCCTCGGGCCAGGCAGGCGCCGATGGGTACTCCGTTCCCCAGAGCTTTGGCAGTGCTGACAATATCGGGAGTGATGCTCGTCTGCTGGTAGTAGAAGTAGCTACCGGTGCGGCCGTTCCCCGACTGCACTTCGTCGAAGATCAGGAGCCAGCCCTTTTCTTTGCACAGCGCTGCCGCAGCGCTGAGATAGTCCAGGTCCAAGGGGTGTATTCCACTCTCTCCCTGAACAGGTTCCAGCATCAGTGCAGCGATATCACTGTGGCGCTGTGCAAATTCATGAAGCGCTTTTAGATCATTGCGAGGCGCACGCAGGAAGCCTTCGACCAGGGGCCCAAAGCCGGCCTGAATTTTACTGTTTCCCGTGGCGGATAGTGCGGCGAGTGTGCGGCCATGAAAGGCGCCTTCGAGAACGATTATCTGCGGCCTGCTGATACCTCGTTGGTGTGCATGCAGGCGGGCAAGCTTAATAGCTGCTTCGTTGGCTTCGGCTCCGGAGTTACTAAAGAAGACGCGTTCCATGCCGGCGCGGCGGGTGAGTTCTTCGCCGACACGCTCTTGAAGATCAATGCGATAGAGATTCGAGCAATGCAGCAGCTTTGATGTTTGTTCAGTAATGGCTGCAGTCACGCGAGGGTGCGCGTGTCCCAGATTGGTTACCGCGATACCCGACAGTCCGTCAAGAAAGCTCCGCCCGTCGCTAGTGAACAGCTCGGCGGCCTGGCCGTGAGTAAAGCTCACGGGCAGTGGAGAATAGGTATTCATCAAGGCTGACATGGCGTTGCCCAGGTAAAGGTTCGGTTAAAGGCTTGGTGCGGAGGTCAATAAAAAGCAGCGAAACCCGAAAAACAAAAAGGCAGCGCTCACGCTACCTGCGTAAAACTATAACTATTCTTTTAATGCCTGGCAATTTATGTGTGTCGAGATCACCGTGGCGCACACCGTGCTAAACCTAGTAAAATACTCGGACATTCGCATATTTAATGGAGTTTTTAGCATGGACGTAATGGAGCAGATCAAGGATCAGGTGGAGCAGAATCAAATACTGCTATACATGAAGGGGTCACCGAATCAGCCCCAATGCGGTTTTTCTGCGAAAGTAGTGCAGGCATTGATGGCCTGTGGCCAGCGCTTCGCCTATGTGGACATTCTCAGTAACCCCGAAATCCGAACCAATTTGCCTACTTACGCCAATTGGCCAACCTTTCCTCAGTTGTGGGTCAAGGGTGAGCTAATTGGTGGCTGTGACATCATCACCGAGATGCATGAGAAGGGTGAATTGGAGCCTTTGGTACGCGAAGCGTCTGAAGCCGCCTAATTTCGTGAGTTTTGAAGGTGTAACGATTAGATATGTCTTTGACGGTATTGGTAGGCAGGGCCGAAAGGCCCTGCCGTAGAGCCTGTCAGGCGACTGGCTTAACCGTGCTCATGGCCGTCTGTAAGTAATTTTGTATACCCACTTTGTCGATCAGGCTTAGCTGCGTTTCCAGCCAGTCAACGTGGTCTTCTTCGGCTGTCAGTATTTCGACGACCAGATCGCGAGATGCATAGTCGCCCACGCTCTCGCAGTAGGCTGCTGCAGCTTTTAAGTCCGCGTGAGCAATATGTTCCAGCTTTAGATCGCTCGCCAGCATTTCCTGCGTGTTTTCGCCGATCATCAGTTTGCCCAGGTCCTGAAGGTTCGGTAGTCCCTCCAAAAACAGAATGCGCTCAATCAGTTGATCCGCATGCTTCATCTCATCGATGGACTCGTGATACTCGTGGTCAGCCAGTTCTACCAGGCCCCAGTCCTTGTACATTCGGGCGTGAAGAAAATACTGGTTAATCGCAACAAGTTCATTGCCGAGGATGCGGTTGAGATGCTCGATGACTTTTGGATCGCCTTTCACGGGTGGAGCTCCTTTTTACTTCAGAATGTTTGCAGTGCTGCCCCGTCTCTGTAATGACGCAGCGCACATTAATGACCGGTGTTGCGTGACCGAAGACACGTCAGGCCGACGCCGTGGTGAGGAGCGAAAGTGTAGCGGGTGAGTGCGTGCAAAGACCAGTTAAATTGTCGCTAACACTAATGAAAAGCATTAGCAATCAATGAGCTAGGGCTGTGCTTGGGTTGAGTCCTACTGGGTGTTCGTAGGGAGGCGGCGGCTAGGCCGATGACGCTGCTGCGTAGAACAGGGATTGGCCGAACTGTATTTGCGTCGGGTTGTTCTCGAGGAAGCTCAATGCCTGGTCCGTGCAGCTGCCACACTGGCTGGCCACCCCAAGTTCGTCACGCAAGTGCTGTAAAGAATTTGCGCCCTCGGCGATGGCATTGCGGATCTGTTTGTCAGTAATGCCGTTGCAGATGCATACGTACATGCTGGTGCTGCTCTAGTGGTAACTGGAAGTCTTAAGTTATTTCAAATGAGAATCATTGTCAATACTATTCTCAGGCAATCTGGCGGCCCCAGCCTCAGGTATAATTCCAACCTTAAAGCAAGAGATAGTGGTCATGAGCACAGCTTCACCCGCGGATATTGTCGCGGAAGTCCGCACTATGGCGCTTGCCGCGCGACAAGCCTCGCGGCAATTGCTCGCGTCAGCCACCGCCGCGCGGAATCAGGCCCTGCTGGCCGCCGCCGATATCCTCCAGGGCCGTCGGGATGCGCTAAGCGAAGCGAATACTCTGGATATGCAGCGTGCTCAGTCCAATGCTCTGGACTCAGCATTGCTGGATCGCCTTGAGCTGACAGCTGCGCGCGTTGACGACATGCTCGATGGTCTGCGTCAGGTCGCGGCGCTGCCCGATCCTGTGGGCGCAATCCGCGACATGCGCACACGGCCCTCGGGTATTCGGGTGGGTAAAATGCGTGTTCCCCTAGGCGTGATTGGCATCATTTACGAATCGCGTCCCAACGTTACGGCTGATGCCGCGAGCTTGTGTCTCAAGTCGGGCAACGCAGTCATTCTGCGCGGAGGCTCCGAAGCACTTCATTCAAATAGGGTGATTGCTGCGGCGATGGCTGATGGCCTTGCCATGGCAGGGCTGGACCGTGCGGCAGTTCAGCTGATACAAACTCGGGATCGCGCAGCCGTAGGAGCGCTCCTGGGCCTTGAGGGCCTAGTAGACCTTGTTATTCCTCGGGGGGGGCGCAGCCTTATCGAGCGGATTAGCGCCGAGGCCCGAGTGCCGGTGATCAAGCATCTGGATGGTGTCTGCCATGTGTTTATCGATGAGGGTGCCGACCCGGACATGGCTGTAGCGATCGCGGTGAATGCAAAGACACAGCGCTACGGTACCTGTAACACCATGGAAACATTACTGATTCACCAGCAGGAGGCTGGGGAGCTATTGCCTGTGCTGGCCAAGGCTTATCTGGATGCCGGTGTGGAGTTACGGGGTTGTAAGCGTACATTGGCAGTCGTACCAGACGCCCAGGCCGCCACGGAAGCCGACTGGGGGATGGAATATCTCGGCCCTATTTTGTCCGTTTGTGTCGTAGACGATATCGACTCGGCTATGTCCCATATCGCTCGATACGGTTCAGGGCATACGGAGGCCATCGTGACCTCGGACTACCAGCGTTCCCAGCGTTTTCTCCGGGAGGTGGATTCAGCATCTGTGATGGTCAATGCCTCGACACGCTTTGCGGATGGATTTGAGTACGGTCTGGGCGCAGAAATCGGGGTTTCTACAGACAAGCTTCACGCCCGGGGCCCGGTAGGTCTCGAGGGGCTTACCTCAGAAAAATATGTCGTGCTGGGTGAGGGGCAGATTCGTACTTGAGTCAGTTACCTTCCAGTAGGGGTGCCGTGGCGGTTTTTGGCGGCACCTTCAATCCGATCCATTTTGGCCATTTGCGCTCCGCCCTTGAGTTACTTGAGAGCTTGGAGCTCGCGCAGCTGCGCTTTATGCCCGCCAGCGAGCCCCCGCATCGGGAGGCGCCTGAGGTTAGCGCAGAGCATAGAGCAGCCATGGTGGAGAGGGCTATTACGGGCGAACCCCGGTTCGTTTGCGATCAACGGGAGCTCAACCGCGCGGGCCCCTCGTACACCATCGACAGTCTTGCGGAGCTTCGGGCTGAGTTAGGCGAGCGCCGGGGCCTGTGTCTGGTGATGGGTTGTGACGCTTTGCTGGGATTGCCGAGCTGGCATCGATGGGGTGAGCTTTTGGGTCTTGCGCATCTGGTGATCTTGGCGAGGCCTGGCTGGGCTTTGCCGGCAGAGGGCGCTCTGGCTGCTTTACTTCGCGATCACGCGGGGAGCAGCGAGGACCTTAGTCAGAAACCGGCCGGGGCTGTGGTTACACAAACTTTGCGTCCTCAGGATATCTCGGCCACAAACATTCGAGCCCTGTTACAATTGGGTTTTTCCGCACGGTATCTCCTCCCGGAGAGCGTGCTTGCATACATCGCTGAGCGTGGACTCTACGCAAAGCAGGAGTAACGGGCCTATCACCCCTCAAAACAAAGCAACAAGCAATCCCGCGCCGATGTCGGAGCAGGAACTCATGGATCTGGTCGGCGAAGCGCTGGACGATTTGAAAGGCGTCAATGCCGTGACTCTCGATGTGCGAGAGCTCAGCAATGTGATGGATTATCTGATCATTTGCAGCGGCACATCCAGTCGTCACGTAAAGTCCCTTGCTGACAATGTGTCTCGTATGGCCAAGGCTGCGGGCCAAATGCCCTTGGGTGTCGAGGGCGAAGACGCCGGTGAGTGGGTCCTCGTGGACCTCGGTGATGTGGTTGTGCACGTCATGCAGCCAGCGATCCGCGACTTTTATGACCTCGAGCGCCTGTGGGTGAGTACTGGGCCTGCCGACTCGGATGACGATTCTGGTGAGCACGCCCTGGATAACGGCTCAGACTGATGCGGGTAACTGTGCACTCAGTAGCGGGCAAGATGCCGCTCTGGGTAGACACTGCCGTCGGTGAATACGCAAAGCGTCTTCCTCGAGAGCTCAAACTGCAATGGCGCGACGTACCCCTGGCGGCACGCGGTGCAAATTCTAATGCGCAGCAGTTGCGAGAACGCGAAGCGCAGTCCTTGCTCAAGGGTGTTAGCCCCGGCGATCACTGTGTTGCCCTCGATGGTCGGGGTAAGCCCTGGAGTACCGAGGAGCTGGCTGCTCAGCTGGAGAGCTGGATGATGCGGGGGCAGGATTTAAGTCTGTTTATTGGTGGCCCCGATGGGCTGTCTGATGATTGTCTGGCGGCCGCTAAACAGCGTTGGTCCCTAGGTCCACTCACCTTGCCGCATCCCCTGGTGAGGGTGATTTTGGCTGAGCAGTTATATCGCGCTTGGACAATCACCATTGGTCACCCCTATCATCGCGCCTGACACCCACGTCGTCGCTGAAAAGGACCGATGGCTTCCCGCGTAGTTCTTAAAGATACTCAACGCGAACAGCGTATTTTTGGCGCCCGCAGTCTCGTGGCGTTCGGCATTGTTGTGCTCCTCCTGGGCGTATTACTGGTCCGCTATTACAACCTGCAGATCAACGAGTTTGAAGCCTACAGTACCGCTTCGGAGCGCAACCGTGTACAGCTCCAGCCTCTGCCACCAAAGCGGGGCTTGATATACGACCGCAATGGCATGTTGTTGGCTGACAATCGACCCAGCTACACACTTTCTTTGATTATTGAGCGAGTCGACGACCTTGATGCCACTTTGGCCAGTCTGGCCGAACTCGTGACCATCGAAGAGAGTGATCTAGAGAAATTCCGCAGCAGAGCCCAAGAGCGTAGGCCCTATGATCCGGTGCCTTTGCGCTTTCGTCTTGATGACGTGGAACAAGCCTATATTGCGGTAAACCGGCACAGACTGCCGGGCGTTACCGTGCAGGCGCAGCTTCAGCGCTACTATCCCCACGGTGAGTTGTTTGCCCACGCGCTGGGGTATGTAGGGCGTATTAATGTTGAAGAGATGACCCAGATCGATCAGGCGGATTACCGTGGCACATTTCATATTGGCAAAATTGGTATTGAACGCTACTACGAAGATGAGTTGCACGGAACTGTGGGTTACCAGACCGTAGAAACTAACGCTCACGGGCGCGTACTTCGGGTGTTGGAGCGTTTTGACCCCAGCCCCGGTGAAGACCTCATCCTGCATCTTGACTACGATCTGCAGCGCGTAGCGCATGAGCAGTTAGCGGGACGCCGCGGCGCCGTCGTGGCCATCGATCCGCTCACCGGAGGAGTGCTGGCGATGGTAAGTACGCCGTCCTTCGATAGCAATTTATTCGTCAATGGCATCAGTAGTCGGAACTACAACGCGCTTCGCGATTCGCCGGACGTACCCCTGTTCAATCGCACCGTTCAAGGACAGTATCCTCCAGGATCTACGGTGAAGCCGATGATCGCCATGGCCGGCCTCGAGGCCGGCTTGATCGACCCTCTATACACCGTCCCGGACCCCGGCTGGTATCGCCTCCCAGGCGATAGTCGTCGCTATCGGGACTGGATTTTGCGCATTCGTGGTACCGGCCATGCGCCGAGAGTAGACCTGAAGATGGCGCTGGCCGAATCCTGCGACGTGTACTTTTATGATCTGGCTCGGCGCCTGACGGTGGATGGCATTCACGATTATCTCGACCATTATGGTCTGGGTCGTCCCACGGGCATCGACACCACGGCGGAGCGCCCTGGTGTCCTTCCGTCCAAAGCCTGGAAGCGCGCCGCCTTAGGTCAGCCCTGGTATCCCGGTGAAACTTTGAGTGTGGGAATTGGCCAGGGTTACATGTTGACGACGCCGCTGCAGCTAGCGGTGGCGACCTCGGTGCTCGCTACGCAAGGCGAGCATCGCGAGCCTCGATTGGTGCAATGGCTGGGAGATGAGGCCTTAGAGGCGCCCATGGTGGAGCCACTGATTGCCGATGGCGCGAACTGGGACGCTGTCGTCGAAGGCATGCGAGAAGTGGTGCATGGCCGGCGCGGCACAGCCAGGGCCGTAGCCAAAGGCATGAACTACGAAATGGCGGGTAAAACCGGCACTGCACAAGTTATCGGCATCGCCCAGGATGCGGTTTACAACGAAGACGAAGTCGACGAGCGGCATCGTCATCACGGCTTGTTTATTGCGTTTGCACCGCTGGAAGCACCTACCATCGCGGTGGCTGTTATTGTCGAAAACGGCGGCGGTAGCAGTGCTGCTTATCCCATTGCCCGAGCGGTCATCGATGCCTGGCTCGAGCGGGAAGCCAGCTGATGTCTGAATACGTTCGTCAGATGCCAGACAACGTGGGGCCTTTAACCCGGCCCCCGGGCCTGGCGCGGAAGATGCACGTGGACGCTCCATTACTGGTGCTACTGCTGGCGCTCACAGCATACGGAATGCTGGTTCTGTACAGCGCTTCGGGACAAAGCATGGATGCGGTGGTGCGTCAGGGCCGCTACTTTGTTTTGGCTTACGTGGTGATGTTTGTGATGGCCCAGTTTAGCCCTGTGCGCTGGTCGCGCTGGTCTTGCTGGGGCTATCTATTGGGTGTGGCCCTCTTGGCTGCGGTCGCGGTCGCAGGCGTCGGTGCAAAAGGCGCCCAGCGTTGGCTGGATCTCGGGGGATTTCGTTTCCAGCCATCAGAGGTCATGAAACTTGCAGTACCTATGACCATCGCCTGGTATCTGGGAGCCCGGGTGCTCCCCCCGGCGTCAAAACATATTGTTGTATGCCTGCTGCTTATAGTGATCCCCTGTGGCCTTATCATTCGTCAGCCGGACCTGGGGACCTCCTTGCTCATCGGCGCTTCGGGACTGTTTGGTATTTTCATGGCGGGTATCAGCTGGCGGTTCATCGTTGGGACGGGCTTGGTAGCGGTGTTTTCCGCCTGGCCTGCTTGGATGTTCATGTTGGAGGATTATCAAAAACAGCGGATCCTCACCCTACTCAATCCCGAAAGCGATAAGCTAGGGGCGGGCTGGAACATCATCCAGTCCAAAACGGCGATCGGCTCCGGAGGATGGGCGGGCAAAGGTTGGGGGCAAGGTACCCAGTCGCAGCTCGATTTTCTTCCCGAGAGCCACACAGATTTTATTATTGCAGTGCTGGCCGAAGAGTTTGGATTGCAGGGCGTGCTGCTACTACTGGGTCTTTACGTGCTGATTTTGCTCCGAGCGTTTTGGATCGGTTTAAATGCACAAAGCAGCTACGGCCGCATCCTTTGCGGGAGTATTACGCTGACTTTCTTTGTCTACATCTTTGTTAACATGGGCATGGTTGCAGGTTTGCTTCCGGTGGTGGGGGTGCCGCTACCGCTCGTCAGTGCCGGCGGTACGTCGGTGGTGACGCTCATGGCAGGGTTTGGGCTGCTCATGGCAGTCAGCACCGAGAAGCGTGTGGTGGGGCAGTGACCCTTACCTCTCGGACAGCTGGCGGGCAACCGCAGAGACTATCTTTTTTGACTTCGGCAGAGCGTAATGCATGATTCCTGAAGCTATTATCGACACAATTTTTGACACGAGCTCTGGCACAACGACGCGTTCCCATCGCGGGCCGGCAAAGGCCTCGCCTAAGGCAGTGTCAAAGTCGTCGGTGCTTGCTGTATGCGCTGGATTCCTAAGTACATTGCTGGTCATCGCTCCTGTTCAGGCGGATTATTCGACCCACCCGGGTGCCCAGGCATTGATCGAAGAGATGGTCGCGGAGCACGCATTCTCGCGAGAAGAGCTGCAGTCGCTGTTCGTCTCGGCAGAGCGTCAACAAAGCATTCTGGATGCCATCTCCCGACCCGCGGAGAAAACCAAGGCATGGTATGAGTACCGCGAAATATTTCTAACTGAGCGTCGTGAGCGAGAGGGCGTAGCTTTCTTTCGTGAACATCGCGAAGCACTTTCTCGTGCTCAGGCTGAGACGGGTGTACCGGCTGAAGTCATTGTCTCCATTATCGGTGTAGAAACATATTACGGACGTATTGCAGGTAGCTACGATGTAATTGACGCACTGTCGACCTTGGCTTTTGATTATCCCAAGCGCTCCAAGTTTTTCACCAGCGAACTTAAGAACTTTTTACTGTTGGCTCAAGAGCAGGATATGGATCCTCTGACGCTCAAGGGCTCCTATGCGGGCGCCATGGGCTATGGGCAGTTTATGCCCAGTAGCTATCGTGCTTATGCCGTGGACTTTGATGGCGACAAGCTCGTTGATATCTGGAATAACCCTACCGATGCTATTGGCAGTGTTGCCAACTATCTGGCAAAGCATGGCTGGCGCGCTGGCGAGCCCGTGGTCAGCGCTGCGATCGCGGCAGAATCAACACCAGACGAGGCCTTCGAGGGCGGCTTGAAGCCCACACATTCCATACAGGCTTTTAGTGGAATGGGACTTACCGCGGAGCAGCACCTTGATCCTGAAGCGCTCGCTACCGCAATGCGCTTTGAGCTTGCCGATGGTCATGAGTACTGGTTAGGACTACAGAATCTGTACGTGATTACCCGTTATAACCACTCAGCGATGTATGCCATGAGTGTGTTTTTACTCAGTCAACGCATCGCCGCAGGAGTGCAGGAATGAGGCGATCGGGCCTGGCGTTACTGCTTGCCCTGACGACGTCGACTGCGCTGGTTGCCTGTTCAAGTTCCGAGCCAAAGGTCGCCTGGGAAGGTGATGGCGCGCCGGTTGCGAGTGTGGACCCGGATGATATTGCCGATGCTACGCCTCGGCCTGATCCGATCCTTCGCGCGGGGAACACGTCTCCCTACAGTATCGAGGGTATTGAGTATCGTGTGCTGCCCAGCGCCGAGGGCTATAGCGAGAAGGGTATTGCCAGTTGGTATGGCACTAAATTTCATGGCAACAAAACGGCCAATGGCGAAATCTACGACCTGTATCTGGCAACCGCCGCCCATCGGAGCCTTCCTATACCGAGCTATGCCAGAGTCACCAATCTTTCGAACAGTCGGCAGATCGTGGTTCGGGTGAATGATCGCGGGCCGTTCCATGCAGATCGCTTGATCGATTTGAGCTATGCCAGTGCTGTGAAGCTTGGGTTTGTCGACAAGGGCACCGCTGACGTTCTTGTGGAAACTCTTAGTATGGCGGGCGTGGATGATCTGCGAGACAGTGAAACAGGTGCCTATCGCTATTTGCAGTTGGGAGCTTTTGCGAATCCTGAGACCGCGAATAGTCTTCGCGACTCTGTAGCTGCGATGGTCTCTGTTCCTGTGAATGTCACCCCGGTTGATGTGGGTGGACAGCGGCTTAGCCGCGTAAGATTGGGTCCGGTCGCCGATGGAGATCAGCTGCGCTATCTTCGTGATTTACTCATGAGCCGGGGGTATTCGCCGGGTTTGACATTGCCATGATTGACGCCTTGTCTTTTTTGCTGTTTTCACCCTTCTTTCGACCACAGATTTCGCCGCAAAGAGCGCTTGCGGTACCATGCCCCGCCTTCGAGTCCTTGACCTGATGCTTATGCCACATTCTTTCCGCTCTATCTTTGCCACCACGAGCTGTCTTGTCCTGTCGCTTGCGGCGTTCAGCGCCTCCGTGTCAGCACAAAATATTGTCCCCGCCGCACCGGAGGTGGCTGCCAAGGCTTACCTGCTGGTGGATGCCAGGAGTGGTGCGGTTTTGGTGGAGTCCAACGCAGACGAGCAATTGCCTCCAGCCAGTCTTACCAAGCTCATGACCGCCTATGTTCTGGCGTCGGAGATTGATGCGGGTCGCGTTAGCCGGGAAGATCAGGTGACTGTAAGCCGTAACGCCTGGTCCCAGAACCCGGTCTTCAACGGCTCTTCGCTCATGTGGATTGAACCGCGCATGCCGGTCAATATCGGGCAGCTGGAGCAAGGGATCGTGATTTCTTCCGGTAACGACGCAACCGTCGCGGTTGCCGAGCACATTGCCGGTAGCGAAACGGCTTTTGCCGACTTAATGAACAAGCATGCCGCAGAACTGGGCATGCATGGCTCCTACTTTGCCAATTCCCACGGGCTCCCGCACCCCCAGCATATGATGACCGCCAGGGATCTCGCGACACTCGCCAAGGCCATTATTACGCGCTTTCCGGAGCACTATAAGGTCTACAGTCAGCGCGAATACACCTACAACGATATTAGCCAATACAACCGCAATAAGCTTCTGGGTGAAGATCCATCAGTGGATGGTTTGAAGACCGGTTACACCCGAGAGGCTGGCTATGGCTTGGTAGCCTCCGCAGAACGCAATGGTATGCGGCTTATTTCGGTGGTTATGGGCACCGATAGCACCCGCGCCCGTGCTCGGGAGACGCGCAGCCTGCTGAACTATGGTTTCCGGTTCTTTGAAACCGATGTGGTGGTCACTGGCGCCGAGGAGTTAGAAAAGCCCCGGGTTTGGAAGGGGCAAACAGACTACGTTGCAGTGGGAATCGCTGATGATGTGGTCCTTACCTTGCCGCGCGGCAAACGTAATAGCGTAGTTACAGAACTCGTGCTGATGGATCCCATCAGTGCACCCCTGGCGCAAGGAGATACCGTGGGAGAGCTCACGCTCAGCCTTGATGGTGAGGTTCTGCAGCAGGTTCCACTGGTCGCTCTGGAGCCCATAGAGCAAGGCGGATTTTTTGCAAGGGTCTGGGACATGATCCTCATGTGGTTGGCGCAGCTTTTCGGTGGCTGAGCTCATCACAGCTGCGGGCGGAGGGGATAGCGAGGAGCCGCCGAGGATTGAGTTTCCCTGTGATTACCCAGTAAAAGTATTGGGTCGCAACGTCACAGAGTTTCGGCCGTTGGTGCTTGAGATATTTGAACGGCATGCGCCGGGCTTTGATCAAGAGACCATCACGGTTCGAGATAGTCGCAAGGGCAACTTTTTGTCCATGACCATCACTATTACGGCCACCGGGCCAGAACAGCTGGAGGCGCTCCACCAAGATCTTCGCGCCACCGGACTTGTGCAGATGGTGCTGTGAACCCCTCTGCAGTGCCGACTCCGCTTACCCGCCGTCTCGGCAATGGCGACTACCAGCAAACACTCGACAATATGCGCAGTTTTACCGATGCGCGAACCCCCGATACAGTCGATGAACTCTGGCTGCTTCAACACCCCCCGGTTTTTACCCAGGGCCTCGCGGGCCGCGCGGAGCATCTACTTGCTCCTGGCGATATTCCGGTGGTTCAGGTAGATCGAGGTGGACAGGTGACGTACCACGGGCCCGGCCAGTGGGTCGTGTATCTACTGCTGGACTTGCGACGCAGACATCTGGGTGTACGGGCACTGGTGGATCTCATCGAGCAGTCGATCGTTGCAACGCTGGGAAGCTTTGGCATTCAGTCTGCGCCGGACCCCAAGGCGCCCGGGGTGTATGTGAACGGTCAGAAAGTTGCGTCTTTGGGGCTGCGAGTGCGCCGGGGCTGCAGCTATCATGGTCTGGCATTGAATGTAGACATGGATCTTGAGCCTTTTACCCGGATTAACCCCTGCGGCTACGCGGGTCTTGAGGTCACTTCCATGCGAACCCTGCTAGGCGATAGCTGCCCCGATATGCAGCTTGTGAGCGAGAACCTGTTGCAGGAATTGGGAAACCGCTTAGCGTTGCAGTGATCGTCGATTTAACCGCGTGGCGGCATCGGCTATGATGCGCGCCCTCGGTGCCGGCATACGCAAAGACTGTGACGCCCTTTTGGCACTGCAACAATCGATGACGGATCTTGCATGACCGACGCCAAGCTTACAGACACTGGCAACAACGCTCAGACGGTTAATCTCGCTGCGAAAGTCGCTCAGCGGCGCACTTTCGCGATTATTTCTCACCCGGATGCGGGTAAAACCACCATCACCGAAAAGCTATTGCTGCTGGGTAACGCCATCGCTATCGCGGGGAGTGTCAAAGGCAAAAAAGGCCCCCACGCCACCTCTGACTGGATGAGCATGGAGCAGGAGCGGGGGATCTCCGTAACGTCTTCTGTGATGCAGTTTCCCTACCATGGTCGTGTGGTGAATCTTTTGGACACGCCGGGCCACGAGGACTTCTCCGAGGATACCTATCGCACGCTGACCGCCGTCGACTCGGCACTCATGGTCATCGATGCCGCAAAGGGTGTGGAGGATCGCACCATCAAGCTCATGAACGTCTGCAGGCTCCGGGACACGCCGATTATCAGCTTTGTGAACAAGCTTGACCGTCCTGCCCGGGACCCCATCGAGCTTCTCGATGAAATTGAAGAAGTTCTGGGTATTGCCGCCGCCCCGGTGAACTGGCCCATGGGAATGGGCGAGTATTTTCTGGGTGTATACAACCTTTACACCGATACCCTGCATTGTTTTGAGCGAGGCCACAACGCGGTGCTTCCGCCGGACAAGCGTATCCAAGGCCTGGATTCGGATGAGGCCCGAGCGCTGCTTGGGGACGAGTACGACAGCTTTGCGGACGAGATCGAGTTGGTGAAGGGGGCAAGCCACGAGTTCGAGATCGAGGCGTTCCTTGCGGGCAAACTCTCTCCGGTCTTTTTTGGCACTGCACTGGGTAATTTTGGCGTTCGCGAAATGCTGGATAACTTTGTGGAATGGGCGCCGCCGCCGCAGGGTCGAGGTAGTAATGAGCGTCAGGTCGAGGCGGGGGAGAGCGCCTTCAGCGGATTTGTGTTCAAAATCCAGGCAAACATGGATCCCCGGCATCGAGATCGCATTGCTTTTATGCGTGTCTGCTCCGGACGTTACCAAAAAGGCATGAAAATGCGTCATGTGCGCATGGCCAAGGAGGTCAAAATTGCCGACGCTGTGACGTTTAAGGCCGGTGAGCGCGTGCTTGTTGAAGAAGCGATTGCCGGGGATATTATCGGCTTACACAACCACGGCACCATTCAGATCGGCGATACCTTTACCGACGGTGAAAATCTGGGATTTACGGGTATTCCACATTTCGCGCCGGAGCTGTTTCGGCGCATTCGGCTTAGGGATCCCATGAAGTCGAAGCAGTTGCAAAAGGGGCTGCAGCAGTTGTCCGAAGAGGGTTCAACACAGGTCTTTTCCCCGATCAGTTCAACGGATCTGATTGTGGGCGCTGTGGGACAGCTGCAGTTTGATGTGGTCGCGTATCGATTGAATGACGAATACAAGGTTGAAGCCGTTTACGAGCCCGTCAATGTGTATACCGCGCGCTGGGTGTACTGCGAGGACGAGCGAAAGCTTGAGGAGTTTCGTAAAAAAGCCGCTGACCAGTTATCTATCGACGGCGGTGGTTTTCTGAGCTACCTGGCGCCTACTCGGGTCAATCTGGCGCTCATGGAAGAGCGCTGGCCGGACATTCAGTTTCGGGCTACGCGCGAGCATTAACTCGCGTAGGACAGCCGTGGCTTAGAGAAGTGCTTGAATGTCAGAAGCGATAGCGTCGGGCTTGGTGGTAGGCGCGTAACGCTTCACCACATCGCCGGCGCGATTCACCAGAAACTTGGTGAAGTTCCACTTGATGCCCTGACTACCCAGCGCGCCGGGAGCGGCTTGCTTCAGGTGTTTGAATAGAGGGTCAGCATCGCCGCCATTGACGTCGATCTTGCCGAACATCGGGAAACTGACGCCGTAGTTTAGCTGGCAAAACTCCATGATTTCATCGTTACTGCCCGGATCCTGGCCCCCAAACTGATTGCAGGGGAATCCCAGAATCGTGAATCCTTGCTCTTTGTACTCTTTGTAAACCGATTCCAGTCCGGCAAACTGCGGTGTAAAACCACACTTCGACGCAGTGTTAACGATCAGCAGAACCTGTCCCCGATAGTCTTCGAGGGACTTCTCGCTGCCCTGATTGTCCCGTGGCGAAAATCCGTAAATACCATCGCTCATAGTCATGCCTCGTCGCTGTGCCTCGTGCTGCGAGTCACCTTGGGTTAAATCTTAAAACTACACGCTGCCGCTTCGGTTAACGATTAGCCCGCCGCCAGCGGCTGCAGTTGCCATTGGTTTATCAACATCTGTAGACGTTTACGTTGCCCGCGCAAAGAGAATTCCAGTTCCCGGAATTGACTACGCAGAGCGGCTTGCTCCCAGCGATCGTGAAGTTGCTGGTAACGCTCAGCCATGGCACCTTCAAACTGGTCCCGATGACGCTCGTAGCGCTCAGACTGCAATTGCTTCCACTGATTTATGGAATCGGTAAAAATTTGATATTCGCGTTCCAAGATGGCCGATAACGCGGTTTCTCCATGGCCTGCCGCCAGGTCCTGAGCTCGCTTGAACTGCATGTCCAGTAAAGCGCGTTGTATGCGGAAGTCCGGTACACGCTGAAGACCGTTCGCAAGCCCAAGTTTTTCCAGGCCTGCGACCATCCATTTGGTGGGATCCCACTGATACCAGCGAATGCCATTGCGATAGTCTTTCTGAAAGATGTGATGATAGTTGTGATAGCCCTCGCCATAGGTGAGGAAGGCCAGGAAGCCGTTATCGCGGGCACTGTTTTCTTCGGTATAGGGTCGGGTTCCCCAAAAGTGTGCAAGAGAGTTGATAAAAAAGGTTACGTGATGATTGACCACGAGGCGCAGTAGGCCCACCAGAAGCACCGTACCAATGACATCTCCAAGCGCCAAGCCCAGAAGGATCGGCATGCCCAAATTCATAAAGGTCGTGATAGCGACGTAGTGCTTGTGCTGCCACATGACAATGGGATCGCGCATTAAATCCTGCGCGTTGCTGAAATCCGGTCCATTGGTGGCATACTCCCGCAGCATCCAGCCTATGTGGCTGAACCAGAGGCCGCGACCCGCGGAATACGGGTCCAAGTCATTATCGTCAACATGGCGGTGGTGACGGCGATGGTCAGCGGCCCAGATGAGGATGCTGTTTTGCAGCGCTCCGGCGCCCCAAAGAGCGAACCAAAGGCGAACGCTCCAATGTGCCTGGTAGGCCTTATGGGACCAAAGACGGTGATAGCCGCCGGTTATGGAGAGGCCGTTGAGGTACAGAAATATGCCGGCCCAGATCCACTGAGTGCCCGTGAATCCGGCGTATACCCCCCATGCCGGCAGTAAAATGGCGGCCAAAATGGGAAATCCGAGAAAGATCACGGCATTGATCCGTGTCAACGGCGGTTTTGGAGATTGTACAGTCATCATGCAGGTGCCTAATTTACGAGCGACGATTTTAACGGGATCGGCGTGCGAAGTCTTGAGCTTTGGAAAACGGTTGTTTTGAGCGGTCCGATTTTCCTTAGCGGCTCAACCATGCGTCACGTGTTGGTAATGACCGGCACGTCGTCCGTGGGTCTGATCGCCATGTTCACGGTGGATGTCGTGGACATGTTTTTCCTGACTCTTCTGGGCGAGCAGCGCCTGGTTGCGGCGGTCGGCTTTGCCGGTGCATTGCTGTTCTTCTTGCTCTCGCTTGGTATCGGGCTACAGATCGCCCTGGTTGCGCTAGTGGCCAAGGCTGAGGGTAGTCGAGATCGCCCTTTGGCGGGGCGTTACTGTAGTTCGGTACTTTGGTTCAATGCCCTGAGCGTAGGTTTAGTGGCGGCCCTTGTCTGGGTCTGGCTACCGGAGTTACTGCAGTTGCTGGGGGCCTCTGGCGACACCTTAAACTATGCTCTGGCCTACAGTCGGATTCAGATTCCCGCGGTACCCTTGCTGGTACTAGGGATGAGTCTCTCGGCGGGGCTGCGCGCGGTAGGGGATGCGCGACACAGCATGTACGCCACACTGGCCGGGGCTGGGGCAAATGCCGTACTAGACCCCATTTTGATATTTTATTTTGGGTTGGGCATTGAAGGTGCGGCTTGGGCGTCCGTAGCGTCTCGGGTTGTTGTCGTTGCATACGCGGGGTATGTGCTTTTTCGTGTGCATCGTTTGCCGACTCGCGTATCGCCGCGAATGATTGTGGCTGACGCCCCGGCCATTATGGTGATCGCGATTCCCGCCGTGCTTACGAATCTTGCGACACCGCTGGGTAATAGTTTGATCTTGCGCATGATGTCCCAGTTTGGCGACAGCGCGGTAGCAGCATCCGCAGTCATGGGGCGTTTGGCACCGCTGGCATTTGCGGTCGTCTTTGCGGTATCCGGGGCGGTGGGGCCTATCGTTGGTCAGAATGCCGGGGCGAGGCGCTACGATCGAGTACGAGAGACATTGTTAGATGCCTCAAAGTTCGTTGTGGCGTATGTCGCTATTGCCTGGCTGATACTTTGGCTCGCAGCAGACTTTGTCGTTGCGACCTTTACTGTCAGTGAGCTCGCAGCGGACTTGCTCAGATTTTATATTTACTTTCTGGTGGGCGCCTTCGCCTTTAATGGCCTGCTGTTTGTCGCCAATGCCAGTTATAACAACCTCGGTCGAGCCTACCTGGCCACCTTGTTCAACTACGCCAAAGTGTTCCTTGGTGTTGTGCCCGCGGCCTATCTGGGCGCGACACTGTATGGCGCTCGTGGTCTTATGATCGGAGAGGTGTTGGGTGCTTCGCTCTTTGGTGTGTTGGGTTTACTCAGTGCATTGGCGTTAGTGAAACGCCTTCAGCGAGATTACCCCCCTCTTGATCCGAAGGGCGCTTAAGCAGCACGAGGCTTGCCGCTATAGCATTGTGATCGGATCGAGTGGTGGGGAATGCAGCCCTTGCGACAGCGCGTAAGCCTCTCAGGAAAATAGTATCTACGCTTGAGCCTAGATGTCGGCTACGCCAGTCGAGTTCGAATTCGACTTCTACCAATGCTAACTCCTGCGCCCAGGTTTGCAGCGCCGAGGCGCGCCAAGCGTTCCAGTGATTGAAATCTCCGGCCACGATCACTGGGCCACGATGACTAAACACGAGTGTTGAGAGGGCCGCCAGGTGCTTCTTGTAGTCGGCGGCGGTCAAGGTGAAGTTGATTGCGTGGAGATTGATGAGTAGCAGAGCGCCCTCGCGAAAGGGCAGGCGCAGCACGCTAACGGCCTTTGGGGTTCTTAACCAGGGCTCAATAAATGTGAGTTCACAGACCACATCGGCGGGAGTTTGGCTGCGGATCTCTACCCCGGTAGCCTCACTGCCCCGGGCATAACCTGGGCTGAAGTAGCGATAGGTCTCTGCGCTTAAGTCCTTGCCGGCACCGCGAAGCGATTCTTGGAGCAAAACCAGGTGGGCGCCCCGGGATATACGCTGGAGTTCTAGCTGCGCGCCGGGAAGATCAAACTTCATAATGTTCCAGCTTCTCAGGCGCAGGGGAACCGGGAACTCCGCGGGCGAGGTGCTTGTCGGTGTATGAAGTGCCCGAGCACAGGCGGAAATGCTTTTGTGGACGAGGGAGCTGTGGCTAGGGACGCTGACCAGTAATGTGTTGGCGCAAAGCGCGAAGGAAATCAACGTCGAAAACCTGAGAGTCATTCTCTCAGTATAGCGCTGACTACAGCCGTTCTACGTAGGCGTGGTATTCGAGGCTGGTGATGTGGCGCTGAAATTCAGCCAGTTCCTGCGCTTTCGTGAGACCAAAGTTGCGCTGCATTTCTGGTCCAAGCGCGGTACTGATAAAGCTGGATTCGCCAAACAAGCGAAGAGCGTCCTGCATATAGATCGGGAGTTCCTGAGCATCGAGTTGGCTGTAGCCATCGCCGCTGATCGGGGCCTTGGGAGTAAGGTTGCGTTCGATACCGTCTAGCGCAGCAGCCAGGATGACCGCAAAGACCAGGTAGGGGTTGGCGTCCGCACCTGCCACCCGATGCTCCAGACGACGGGCCTTGCTGCTGCCAGCAGGCACCCTAAGCGCAACAGTGCGATTCTCGTAGCCCCAGTTTGCCGTGGTCGGTGCGTGACTGCCTCTTTGAAAGCGGCGATAGGCGTTAAAACTTGGTGCGAAGATCGCAAAAGAATCGGCCATGTGCTGAAGGCAGCCGCCTATGGCATGGCGTAATTTGGGGGTTCCAAACTCCGTACCGTCATCAAACACGTTCTTACCGTCGCGATCGATGACGCTGCAATGAACGTGGAGGCCGTTCCCCGCCTCATCGGCAAAGGGTTTTGGCATGAAGCTGGCCACCAGGCCATGCTGCTTGGCAATTTCCTTGATGGCGTGTTTCATCATCAGGATTTGACGTGCGGCGAGCACAGGACTGTCCACGTGCTGCATATTGATTTCGTACTGCGATGGCGCGGACTCTTTGACTACGCCGTCAAAGGGTAGGCTTTGCAGCTGGCAGGCACGATGGATTTGTTCGAGCATCGCATGATTCTGTTGCAGCACATCGAGACCATAGAGATTGCCGCCAATGGGTTCGCCCCGGTAAGGCTTCTCGCCGCTGTGCTTGGGGTGTTTGCCGTCCCATTTCACGAGACTGAACTCCAGCTCCGCGGCGACTACCGGACGCCAGCCTCTGGCGTGATAGCGGGCTACGACGCGCTTTAGAACTTGTCGGGGATCTCCGAGGTATCCACCGCCGCCAGGACGAAACATAGTCAGCATCAGCTGGCCGTGCCGTCCTCGGGGGGACCAGGGTGTGGGCAAAAGGGAGCCCTCAACGGGCAGGCACACGCCATCCTCATCACCGGTGGCAAACACCAGTTCTTCTACATCGCGACCCCAGATATCGAGAGAGAGGGCGGTCTTGGGGAACTTCAGTTCGCCCTTATAGACCTTGGCTAGCTTGTTCCGTGGCAGCCATTTACCCCTGAGAACGCCGTTACTGTCAGGTAGCAGCGCTTCGATCATCGAAATTTGGGGGTACGCACGCAGGAACCAGTCGACTTCCAGCGCCATAAGACACACTTTCCCGTGTTAAACGTTCCTGAACGGCACTATTGCTATCTCCCGCGTATACGGCAATACCCCGCATTGGTCATCAGGGGCTATGGTCGGGCGGGCCCCATGTAAATTTTTAACGGATCATCGCCCGCAGCTTCTCCCAAACAGGACATCGTATTCAGGAACAAAGAAAAAAGGTCGGTCTGCGAGTTGACGTCCAGTTTGCGATAGATGCTCTTACGGTGCCGGCGCACGGTTTCTCTAGCAATCGACAATCGTTCTGCTGTGGTGTCGGTGCCGTAACCCCGGAGCATCAGCTCAAGGACGCTCTTTTCCCGGGGCGATAGAAGCGACGTGCCAAAGGTGCGAAAGGCCAGGTCAATCTGATGGTCTATGCCTGGCTGGATGAGATTCGCTACTGCGAAGGCATCAAACTCACTGTGAATGCGCAAGAGTTCGGAGATTGGGTCAGCGAGGGAGTAGAGCAGCTGAAACTCATCTTCGGTAAAGGCGCCGTGCTCTGGCAAGCGCATCATGGATAAGTTAATGACGCTGCCACCTTGAAGTTGAGACAGGAATATCGCCTCGTCGACGGTGCCAGTGTCCGAGTAATAGTCATGGTAGTAGCTGGATGACTCGAGGCGTCCCGCCGTGAGGCGCGAAAGTAGATAGATGCGATTCTTCGGGCGATCGATAGAAGCCTGAAAAAACGGATCTTCGCGATAGGGGCCTTCGAGGTAGGCGTCGATTTGCGAGGCAACCGCTGCCGGGGGAATCTCGTGGTAGAGCACGCTTGGAGGAAGGTCGCGGTGATACAGCCAGATCTGTGGATAAGCGATGGGCACTCGTTCGCGCACTGCGGCGATCAATGCCGGGAAAAAATCATCTCGACCCAACGCACCGACGGCTCGGGCTAGATCGCGATTCCACTCACTCAGTAATGTCAGTGTGCTCATTCCAGATGTGCCGCTGTGGCTGGTTTTTCTACAGTATGGCGAGTGTGTTGTGGACGCAGTGTCATGTCAAACCGTTACTCACTCCAGTCCAGGTTTGCCGTGCGCCAGTGCGCGCGCCAGGCCCGTTCGACCTTGTCGCTATAGACCCGTTGCCCACTGCTGCCGTTGTATGCAGCCAGGGCCTTGTGTAGGACGCCGTCCTCGCGTTGGAGGTAGAACTGCAGAATACGGCAGCCGTAATCGAGGTTGGTAAGATTGTCTGTGAGGTTGTCGTCTGGGCGGCCGATCTCATTCTTCCAAAATGGCATAACCTGCATGAGGCCCTGGGCGCCTGCGCGGGATACGGCAAAACGGTCAAAGTGACTCTCTACCTCGATTACCGCTAAAACCAGTTCCGAAGAGAGCGTGCTGCGTGTTGCCGCTGCGTGAATCTGCCTCAGTAATTTTAGTCTGGCGTCAGCCTCGGGTACAAAGCGCGTCAGTCTGGCGCTCATGTCCACTAGCCAGACCTCGGCGTCAAAACGGTCATCAAAGCTATCACTGGCTGCAACGTTCGCTTCCAGGAACTGCCGCAGCGCTTCCCGCTCCAGGCTCTCAGCAGGCTGGATGTTTTGGGCCGCGAGATTACCCGCGACCACTGACAGCAGCACGCACAGCGCGTACCTGAACTCGAGCAGATGCGCGATCTCAGGCCTCTTGGCTTAGTTGGCGATCTACAAAATTCATGGCATCCGCTAACGGTACACGTTGTGCTTCGCTGTCCCGTCGACCCTGATACTCGATTTCGCCCTCGGCCAGAGAGCGATCACCGATGACCACGCGGTGGGGTATGCCCAGTAGCTCCATGTCTGCGAACTTTACGCCAGGCCGCTCATTGCGATCATCCATGAGTACCTCTATGCCGCGTTCCAGACACTGGGCATGTAATGCCTCTGCCGCTTCTGCTACCGCCGTGGATTTGTGCATGTTCAGGGGCACGATTGCCAGCTGAAAGGGCGCCATTGCTCGCGGCCAAATGATGCCTCGTTCATCGTGATTCTGTTCGATGGCGGCCGCGACGATGCGGCTCACGCCGATACCGTAGCAGCCCATGCTGACGGTGACGTTGCGACCATTCTCGTCGAGCACCTTGGCATTCATAGTCTCGCTGTACTTGGTGCCAAGTTGGAAGATGTGGCCTACCTCGATGCCCCGGCGTATCTGCAGCGTGCCCTCGCCGTCAGGACTGGGGTCACCAGTGACGACGCTGCGCAGATCGGCGCGCTCATAGCGGTTGATATCCCGGTCCCAGTTTGCGCCTTCGAAGTGTTCGTCGGGGCTGTTGGCACCGCAGTAGAAGTCGGCGCAAGCTGCGGCGGCAAAGTCCGCAACCACGGCGATGGACAGGCCCACAGGCCCTATGGAGCCAAAGCCTGCACCGCAGGCTGCGGTCGCCTCTTCTTCTGTGGCCATGCGCAGTGGCGACGCTACCAAGGGGTGCTTTTCCGCCTTGATGGTATTGAGTTCGTGGTCGCCACGAAGCACCAGTGCCACGAGCCCGCCCTCCGCGGCTTCGACGAACAGGGTCTTTGCCGTGCGTTGTGCGGGGACACCCAACGATGCGCAGAGATCCGCGATGGTTTTTACCCCGGGCGTTGCAAGCTTGCTCAGTGCCATAGAGGCTTCGGGGCGTTGATCGCTTTGATCCAGTGTCTCAGCCCGCTCGATGTTGGCTGCGTAGTCGCTGGTGTCACTGAAAGCGATGGCGTCTTCGCCCGAATCAGCCAATACGTGGAATTCATGTGAGGTATTGCCGCCAATGCTGCCGCTATCGGCCATGACGGGTCGGAAGTTCAGTCCAAGACGCTCAAAGATCCTGCTGTAGGCGCGATGCATAACTTGATAGGTCGCTTCCAGAGATGCTTGGTCGGTGTGGAAGGAGTAAGCATCTTTCATCAGGAATTCACGCGCTCGCATAATGCCAAAGCGTGGACGAATCTCGTCGCGAACCTTGTTTTGAATCTGATAGAGATTGAGCGGTAGCTGTTTATAGCTGCTGATTTCGTTGCGCACGATGTCCGTGATGACTTCTTCGTGAGTAGGTCCGAGACAAAATTCGCGATTGTGACGGTCCTGTATGCGTAGCAGTTCCGGGCCATATTGCTCCCAGCGACCTGACTCCTGCCACAGCTCCGCGGGTTGGACCATGGACATGGCCAGCTCCAGAGCGCCTGCCGCGTCCATTTCTTCGCGGACCACGCGTTCAACCTTGCGCAGAATTTTGAGTCCCATGGGCATCCAGGTATACAGGCCCGAAGAGAGCTTTCGGACCAGTCCGGCGCGCAGCATCAGTTGATGGCTGATGATCTCCGCATCCGCCGGCGTTTCTTTGTGCGTAGTGATAAGAAACTCGCTACTGCGCATGGGGGTTTTTCCTCGTTGCTTTGATTGCAGGGGAGTGTAAATCGCAATGGAGCGGTGGTACAGATACGAATCGCAGTGTCTTGCGCGTAATTGCGGGACGAATTTTTCGTGAATACCTGAAAATATAGGGTTTTTTTGCGGTACGCGAGGATAAACGCTTGTATTGTAGTGTCGAGTGATTTATAAATATCAGCAAGTCGTGATCGAAGCTACATATGCAGCATCTTTGGCTTGTTCACTGGATTGCGTAGAAGACAAAATCACGACTTGTATACCCAGGTCATTAAATGGAGAAACGCGGCGTTTTTTCTGGCAAAGCTCCTGTCGCGGGGTGCATCAGTAGTCGTAGTCTGATTGCTGGTCCGCTTCATGACTTCTGGCCCCCGGTAGAAAACGCGTCGTGTTGTGAAATATAAAACGCTTATCCCGTAAGGAAGGTTCATAAACATGGCGACACCTAAAGCAGTAAAGAAAGCTCCGGCAAAGAAAAAAGTAGCAGCCAAAAAAGCGCCTGCAAAAAAAGCCGCAGCTCCCGTTAAGAAGCCCGCTCCCGCGCTCAAAGAAAAGATGACCAAGACTCAGGTCTTGGCCAGCATTGCTGAGAGCACAGGCCTGTCCAAAAAGCAGGTTGGTGATGTTATGGCTGAGCTTGAAACACTCATTGAGCGCAGTGTTAAGAAGCGTGCGGTTGGCGAGTTCACGCTACCGGGCCTTATGAAGATCACCACTGTGAAGAAGCCTGCGGTCAAGGCGCGAAAGGGTATTAATCCCTTTACTGGTGAAGAGACTATGTTCAAGGCGAAGCCAGCCAGCGTGGCTGTGAAGGTTCGCCCACTGAAGAAGATGAAGGAGTTTGCCCAGTCCTGATATAGGGCGGGGCGGGCGCCTGTTAGGGGCGCTTCTCTCTTTAATCCGAGCCCGTTCGGCGCCTCCAGGGGTCGGGCGGCCTCCTTCTTGTCTACCGTCAACCCGAACTTTAGGGCTGACGTTCTCCCATTGGCTCGCTTCGCGAGCTGAGGTAGAATCCGCGCCGCTTTAAAAAATGGCCCTAGCGCAACAGCTAGTGCTCTAACACGGCTCCGGCCAGAGGCTTGAACGCCCCTGGGTTGGCAGGATTAACTACTATGCCCATATACGAATACCAGTGCACTGAATGCGGGGAACTCCATGAGGCGCTCCGAAAAATCAGTGATCCGCCGCTGACGGATTGCCCTGCCTGTGGCAAGTCCGCTCTACGAAAAAAAGTCTCTGCGGCCGCTTTTCGGCTTGCCGGTAGCGGTTGGTATGAGACCGACTTCAAGCGTGACAACAAAAAGAACCTGGCTGGGGATAGGTCCTCAGACACGTCCGGGGCCGGCTCCGAGAGTGGCAAGAAAGACAGTACAGCCGCTAAGCCATCCAAACCCGACTCCAGCAGCGGCAGCACCGCTGCCTGATCATTTGCCGTATCAACCCTTAAATAGGAACCACCATGCGCAGTCATAACTGCGGCCTTCTGCGAAGTGCCGATATCGACGAGACCGTAACACTTTGTGGCTGGGTGGACCGGCGGCGAGACCATGGCGGGGTGATTTTTCTGGATCTACGTGATCGCGAGGGGATTGTTCAGGTGGTTTTTGATCCTGATACCGAGGAGCATTTTGCGACCGCCGACCGCGTGCGGACGGAGTATGTCCTCAAGGTGACGGGTCGAGTGCGGGCGCGCAGCGATGCCACGGTAAACCCAAATATGGATACCGGTGAGATCGAGGTGCTCGGCAAAGAAATTGAAGTGCTTAATACCGCCGTCACGCCTCCTTTCCAGCTTGATGAGCACACTTCTGTGGGCGAAGAGGTTCGTCTGCGCTACCGCTACATGGATCTTCGCCGTCCCGAGATGCAGCAGCGATTGCGTCTGCGCTCGCAAGTGACCGATGTAGTGCGTCGCTTTCTAAACGAAGAGGGATTTTTGGATATTGAGACGCCCATCCTCACCCGCGCTACGCCTGAGGGCGCGCGGGACTATCTGGTGCCCAGTAGAACCCATCCCGGGCAGTTTTTTGCGCTGCCGCAGTCTCCGCAGCTCTTTAAGCAGTTGTTGATGGTTTCTGGGTTTGATCGCTACTACCAGATCGCCAAGTGTTTTCGCGACGAAGATCTACGCGCAGATCGTCAGCCGGAATTCACTCAAATTGATATCGAAATGTCGTTTCTGGATGAAGCGGCGATTATGGAGATCACTGAGCGCATGGTGCGCGGACTGTTTCAGTCGGTGCTTGACGTTGATCTTCCAAGCTTCCCGCATATGACTTGGGCCGAGGCCATGGAGCGCTTCGGCTCTGACAAGCCTGACCTGCGCATTCCTCTGGAGCTTGTCTCGGTCGATGACTTGATGCAACAGGTGGACTTTAAGGTCTTCCGGGGTCCGGCAGATGATCCCTTGGGCCGCGTTGCGGCCTTGCGAGTGCCCGGCGGCGCATCGATCTCGCGGAAGGAGATCGATGACTACACCCGTTACGTCAGCAATTACGGCGCCCGCGGCCTGGCCTGGATCAAGGTCAATGACTTGGCAGCAGGCGTGGAAGGGCTGCAGTCACCCATTCTTAAATTTATGCCAGACGACGTTGTAGCTCAGATGATGGAGCGTCTCGAAGCCAGTGATGGCGACATTATTTTCTTTGGTGCCGATCGCGTGGGTGTCGTTAACGAGGCTTTGGGTGCGCTGCGCATCAAAGTAGGCACAGACCAGGGCTTGGTGAGCGAGGGTTGGGCGCCCCTATGGGTTGTAGATTTCCCCATGTTTGAGGAAGACAGCAACGGGGGTTGGACGCCTTTGCATCATCCATTTACGGCGCCTGCTTGTGACCTGGCGACCCTCAGTGAACACCCTGGCGAAGCTTTATCGCGCGCCTATGACATGGTGTTAAATGGCACGGAGCTCGGTGGCGGTAGCGTTCGTATCCACAACCTCGAGACTCAGGAAGCTGTATTCGATATTTTGGGTATTGCGCCTGAAGAGGCTCGGGAGAAGTTTGGCTTCCTGCTCGACGCGCTCAAGTATGGCGCACCGCCTCACGGCGGTCTGGCGTTTGGTCTTGATCGTATCGTGATGTTGATGTGCGGCGCAGCGTCGATTCGCGATGTCATCGCTTTTCCAAAGACTCAAACTGCCGCCTGCGTGATGACCGAGGCGCCTGGCACAGTGAGTGCTGCTCAGCTGCGTGAACTGCACGTGCGTTTACGCGAGCCAGAGAAGCAAGAAACCGATAGTTAAGGCAGTGTAGATCGAGTTGTCGGTGTCGCGTCTGGGCGTTTATTGTGCGGTTTATGCGTATTAAAGTAAGAATCAAGGAGAATCGCTGATGGCCGGACATAGTAAATGGGCCAACATCAAGCACCGTAAGGCGGCACAGGATGCCAAGCGCGGCAAGATGTTTACCAAGCTTATTCGTGAGCTGGTGGTTGCGGCGAAGCAAGGGGGCCCTCTACCTGAGGATAATCCCCGCCTGCGTGCTGGGGTAGACAAGGCTCTTGGCTCAAACATGACTCGCGACACCATTGATCGAGCGATTGCTCGAGGTGCCGGTAATAACGAAGCCGACGATGTCGAAGAGTTGACCTACGAAGGCTATGCCCCTGGAGGCATCGCGGTCCTGGTTGAGGTTATGACCAATAACCGCAATCGTACGGTAGCCGAAGTGCGTCACGCCTTTAGTAAGCGCGGCGGCAACCTTGGCACGGACGGCTCGGTAGCGTACTTGTTTGAACGTAAGGGGCAGATTAGCTTTGCTCCCGGTGCTAACGAGGACCAGGTCATGGAGGCGGCTCTGGAGGCCGGCGCTGAGGATGTTGAGGCAGCGGACGATGGCTCCATTGAGGTAACCACTGCCTGGGAAGAGCTTTCCGGCGTTAAAGCGGCCATGGAAGAAGCTGGCCTGGAGCCTGTAGAGGGCGAAGTCACCATGATTGCCTCGACCACGATACCCGTTGATGCAGGCGGTGCCGAGACGGTGATGGGTCTGATCGACGCGCTTGAAGAGCTTGATGATGTGCAGAATGTGTATTCCAACGTCGACATCCCTGACGAGGTTCTCGAAGCACTGTCCTGATCTTTGCTGGAAACACTGTATGTTTATACATATCATGGGGTTTCGGCATAGCGACCGCTGGGACGCAGCTCATGACAATTATTCTGGGTATTGATCCCGGTTCCCAAAAGACCGGCTTCGGTATAATTAGCAGCTTAAACGGCAAAAACAGCTATATCACCAGCGGTGTAATTCGTTTGCCCAAGGGGGCCTTGCCCGAACGGCTGCGTATTATCGCTCAGAGCGTGGCCGAGCTGGTGGAGCTCCACGGGCCAGCGGAGCTGTCTATTGAGCAGGTCTTTATGGCCAAGAGCGCGGATGCGGCTCTTAAGTTGGGCCAGGCTCGAGGTGCCGCGATTGTGCCCTGTGTGATTCGTGGCATGGATGTCAGTGAGTATTCGGCAAGACAGATAAAACAATCCGTGGTCGGTACCGGCGCGGCCGATAAAGCCCAGGTTCAGCATATGGTCAAAGCGTTGCTCAACCTTCCCGGGCAGCCGCAGGAAGACGCGGCGGACGCCCTTGCTGCGGCACTTTGCCACGCTCATACCCGTGATGGACTAGTCCGGGTTGTGGGTGCCACGGCGATTCGCCGTGGTCGTATGCGCTAATCAGTGAGGAATACTTAAGTGATCGGTCGAATTTCAGGGACATTGCTGCACAAACAGCCGCCGGAGATATTGGTTGACGTTGCGGGCGTGGGCTACGAAGTTCAGGTGCCTATGACGACACTGTTTCAGCTTCCGGCTCTGGGCGAGGCGGTAACGCTCTTGACGCACCATGCTGTTCGGGAAGACGCGCAGACACTGTATGGGTTTGTGAGTGAACGCGATCGTGAGCTGTTTCGGCATTTGATCAAGGTCAGTGGTGTCGGCCCCAAGCTGGCGCTGACGATTCTTTCCGGGATGGACAGCGATAGCTTCGCCCGAGCGGTTCGCGGGGACGATCTTACAGCGCTGGTTGCGCTGCCTGGGGTGGGTAAGAAAACCGCCGAACGATTGTTAATCGAAATGCGTGATCGTCTATCCGGGTGGCTGGGTCAAATTGCCGACTCGGCCAACGGTTTGGAGTTACCTTTGGCTACCTCCGATAAGCTCAGTGATGCTGAAGACGCATTGGTGTCGCTGGGATACAAGCCTGCCGAGGCAGCGCGACTGGTTGCCAGGGTCGATAGCGATGCCATCACCGACAGCGAAGAACTGATCCGTCTTGCGCTCCGCTCTACGGTTCGTAGTAGTTAGGACATCGATATGACGGTAGTAAAAACAGTGACAAAACACGCATGATTGAAACAGATCGCCTAATTGCTCCAGCCCCCACAACCACGAACGAGGAGGCGCTGGACCGCGCTGTTCGGCCAAAGACTCTGGCGGAATACATTGGTCAGCCCGTCGCTCGGGAGCAGATGGAGATCTTTCTGGCCGCGGCTAAGGGTCGTGATGAGCCCCTGGACCATACGCTGATATTTGGCCCCCCGGGACTGGGTAAAACAACGCTGGCGAGCATTATTGCCCACGAGATGGGCGTGTCTTTAAAGGCGACATCGGGTCCGGTACTTGAGAAGGCGGGTGATATCGCGGCTCTCATGACGAACCTGGAGCCTGGCGACGTCCTGTTCATTGATGAAATTCACCGACTGAGCCCTTTCGTTGAAGAGATTCTTTATCCAGCCATGGAAGATTACCAGCTGGATATCATGATTGGTGAAGGGCCTGCGGCGCGCTCCATCAAACTGGATTTGCCACCTTTCACCTTGGTGGGTGCTACCACGAGAGCAGGTTTGCTCACGTCACCGCTTCGGGATCGCTTCGGGATCGTGCAGCGGCTGGAATTTTATGCAGTCGATGACCTGGCGGTGATTGTTGCGCGGTCAGCGCGAATTTTAGGTATCCCGATGGATGACGCGGGCGCTAAAGAGATAGCCCGGCGGTCCCGGGGCACGCCGCGTATCGCTAACCGTCTGCTCAGACGGGTTCGTGATTATGCTGAGGTAAAAGGCGACGGCACGATTAACGCCGATATCGCCGATCGTGCTCTTGATCTGCTGAGTGTTGATGCTAAAGGTTTTGATCATTTGGACAGGCGGCTACTCCTGGCGATGATCGAAAAATTCGACGGAGGTCCCGTAGGTGTGGATAGTCTTGCGGCGGCTATATCTGAAGAGCGAGGCACGATCGAAGATGTATTGGAGCCTTTCCTGATTCAGCAAGGCTACATGATGCGCACGCCTCGAGGACGCATGGTGACTCGCCTCGCCTACCAGCATTTCGGGGTGCCCATGCCCAGTGATGGCAGGCCTACCCAGCAATCTGGCGAAGGTCAGGACTCCTAGCCGCTTGCCCAATATGAATGAGCTAACGGAATTTTCTTTGCCCCTTCGGGTCTACATCGAAGATACGGATGCGGGCGGCATTGTCTACTACGTGAATTATCTCAAATACATTGAGCGCGCACGAACAGAGTTCATGCGATCCCTGGGCATGGACCGAGCCGCTATTTTCAATGGTGAGTTGATGTTCGTGGTGAGCGATCTGTCTGTGAGCTATCACCGGCCAGCGTTTCTAGATGATCAGCTTCATGCCACAGCGGCGCTGACGTCAGTGGGTGGCGCGTCGCTAAAACTTCAGCAATGTGTCCGTCGCGGCAGTGACTTGATTGCACAGGCGGCTGTGTCTCTCGCCTGTGTGAGCCCTGAATCACTAACGCCGCGTCGCATCCCCAAACCGATGCTTGATACACTGCGCGCCGCGCTCAATTCTCCCGGAGAATGACTTGGACGAACTAACTTGGACGAACTAAGCCTGGTTGACCTGGTAATGGATGCCGGGATCACCGTCAAACTGGTTATGGCCTTGCTCATGGCAGCATCCGTGACTTCTTGGTACATGATTTTTCAGCGATTCTTTTACTTCCGCAATGCGGCGGCTGAAATGCTGGATTTCGAAGAGCACTTTTGGTCCGGTGTTGACCTGGCGCAGTTGTATCGCGAAGGCAGTGAGCGGGCGGCTGAGGGAGAACCGATTATCGGCGTTGAAGGCGTGTTTCGCGCGGGCTTCAAAGAATTCTCTCGACTTGCCCAACAAACCGATATGGACGCCGAAGCGATGCTTGAGGGAGCTCGCCGGGCAATGCGCGTAGCCATGCTGCGAGAGGAAGAGCGTTTGGAGCAGCACTTACCCTTCCTGGCAACGGTTGGCTCCACCAGCCCCTATATCGGACTATTTGGGACCGTATGGGGAATCATGAACTCCTTTCGTGGACTGGCAAACACGACTCAGGCAACGCTGGCTACGGTTGCGCCGGGCATCTCTGAGGCACTTGTGGCCACGGCCATGGGGCTTTTTGCGGCTATTCCTGCTGTGATGGCCTACAACCGCTTTGCCTCGAAGGTGGATGTCTACGGTAAGCGTTACGACACCTTCGTAGATGAGTTCTCCAGCATTCTCGGTCGTCAGGCTTATGCATTGAAGTCCCGGCAACGCGAGGCCAAGCAGTAATGTCGCGTCGCGCCCGCTTTCGGCCTATGGCCGAGATAAACGTCGTACCCTATATCGACGTGATGCTTGTGTTGTTGATCATCTTTATGGTCACGGCGCCGATGCTTATGCAAGGCGTAAAAGTTGACTTACCTCAGGCCAAGACAGAGCCGGTGGATAATCAAGACGCAGAGCCCCTCATCGTATCCATCAATGCTCAAGGCCAGCTGTTTTTGAACGTCGGTGGCCAAGAGGATCAGGTTTTGTCTCTGGCGACAGTGCAGCAACGCGTTGGCGCGGTGATTCGTCGCAGTCCAAGCAAGCCAGTGCTGGTCTGGGGGGACAAAGCCGTAGCCTATGGAGAGGTTGTGAGTCTTATGGCAGCGCTGCAAGAAGCGGGTGCCCCGGGAGTGGGTCTGGTGACTGAGAATCCTCGGTGATTCGAGATTGGTACAGTCTTGGACAACTCACCCTGCTGCCCATCGCTGGTACGCTGGCACTGCATTTGCTTCTGCTGGCGGCGATTTTGTTGCGCTATCAGGCTGATAGCGATCCGCGCACCATCGAAGCGCGAGTGCTGCCGCCTACGGTGATAAACGCAACACTGATTGATGCTGCGTCCCTAAAGCCCAAGAAGCAGGTTCGCAAGCCGACGCCTAAGCCGGCAGCCAAGCCGACACCTAAGCCTGTGAAAAAGGCCGCGTCCAAAACGGCTACGACTTCAAGCAGTAAAGCGCCGTCCAAAACCACGACCGAGCCCAGTAAGGCGCCCGCAGCTAAACCCAAGGTCGAGCCTAAAGTAGAGGAGCGCATTAGCGCTGCAGAGCTTGCGGCGATCAGTCGGCGCGAGCTTGCTGCCGCCATGGCCGCGGAAGACAGCACCCAGGTGGCAGTGACTGCGGAAGAGATGTCTACGAGTTACGCGGCGCTTGTTCGCGATACGGTGGTGAGCTACTGGAGCCGCCCTCCCAGTGCCCGCAACGGTATGGAGGCACTGCTGGCGATACAGCTTGTACCTACTGGTGAGATCGTTTCTGTTAGTGTTATCCGCTCCAGCGGCAGTGTCGCCTTTGATCGCTCCGCCATGAATGCCGTGGAGAAAGCCGGGAGTTTCCCGGAGCTTAAAAATTTGCCGGGCCGCGAATTCGAAAAGACCTTTCGCCGCTTCCAGTTACTCTTTAGACCCGAGGATCTGCGTTACTGATGTTCCGACTAATTGTTCTAGCTGTACTCCTGATTGCACCGCTGGCTAAAGCCCAGCTGGTCATAGAAATCACCCAGGGCGTTGATGATCCGACGCCGGTCGCGGTTGTGCCCTTTGCCTGGCAAGGTGCTGGGAATGCACCGGTAGATATGGCCGAAGTGGTCCACGAGGATTTTGAGCGCAGCGGGCAGTTTTCGCCGGTCAATCGCGCCGATATGCTTGGCTTCCCTAGTCGAGAAGAAGAGGTGTTCTATCGCGATTGGCGAGCCATTGCCAGCGAGTACGTTCTGATTGGGCGGGCGACAGCGGAGGGCGACCAGTTGTCGTTGCGCTACGAGCTCTACGACGTATTGCGCCAGACCCGTATCGCAGAAGGAAGCGTTGCAGGCCCCGTTGGGGAGGCCAGAATGCTGGCGCACCGCGTTTCCGATGCGGTGTACGAGAAGCTCACGGGTATTCCCGGGGCTTTTGCGACTCGATTGATTTACGTATCGGTCACGCGAAACCCCACAGGCAAGGACTACTTCCGATTGACCCTTGCAGATTCGGACGGTGCACGCCCTATTGTTTTGCTCGAATCTCGCGAACCCATTATGTCGCCTAGCTGGGCGCCGGATGGCAAGCAAGTGGCTTATGTATCTTTTGAAACCGGTCGGCCGGCAATTTTTCGACAGGTTCTGGCCACCGGAGAGCGGGAGCAGCTAACCAACTTTCGAGGGCTTAACAGCTCCCCCGCATGGTCTCCAGACGGTAATTCGATAGCGATGGTGCTGTCCAAAGACGGTAGTCCCGATATCTATCTCATGGATATGGCGAGCCGACGCCTGACACGGGTTACCCAGCATTACGCCATTGATACGGAGCCCAGCTGGATGCCCGATGGGCGCGCCTTTTTGTTCACCTCTGATCGCGGCGGGCGGCCACAGATTTATCGCTATGATCTGCGCAGTGGTTTGACCGAGCGAGTCACCTTTGAGGGTAACTATAATGCCCGCGCCAGGGTCGCTCAGGACGGTCGGAATGTTGTTCTGGTACACCAGAGGGAAGGCGAGTTTCAAATCGCCATTCACGATCTGGTGAGCAACCGACTTCAGGTCCTCACAAATACCGATTTGGATGAAAGTCCAAGTATCGCACCTAATGGTTCCATGGTATTGTATGCCACCAAGTTTGGTGATCGTGGCATTCTGGCTGCGGTCTCGGTGGATGGTGGCGTAAAGTTCAGGCTGCCAGCCCGCAGTGGTGATGTTCGCGAGCCAGCCTGGTCACCTTACTTGCAATTTTAAGCCGTTGTTTTTAGTGACAGCTGTTTTTGTGGCAGTTGTTTTGATAATTACGTTCTAAATACGATTCTGAAGGAAGTACGTCATGAAGCAAATCCCCGTTGCCGGCAAGGCGCTAACACTGCTCTTCGCTGCAATTTTCCTCGTGGCCTGTTCTGGCACCTCAACCAAAGAAGATGAAGCGGCCGCCGCTGCTGCCGCTGCTGCAGCAGCAGCCGAAACCTCCGCTGCAGACGCCGCTCGCGAGGCGGAGCGTCAGGCACAATCTGCCGCTTCGGAAGCGCAGCGTCAGATGGAGCAGGCTGCCATGGCAGCGGGCACCGTCTTTTACTTCGAGTTTGATAGCTCTACGCTGACTGCGGCAGCCCAGGCTGCGGTAGACGCGCACATTGCTCTGCTCAAGACTAACGATCGCAGCGTGCGCCTGGATGGCCACACCGACGAGCGTGGCACTCGTGACTACAACATGGCTCTCGGTGAGCGTCGTGCCAATGCGGTTCGTGACTACATGGTTGTCAACGGCGTAGCCAGCTACCGTATTGAGTCGGTGAGCTACGGTGAAGAGCAGCCGGTTGCCTACGGCAGCGGAGAGAGCAGCTGGTCTCAGAACCGTCGCGTCGAGCTCAAATAAGACCGGTTTATATGATTACAGTAATACCGTACCGTCGTATCGGGCTGACCTTTTTGGTCGGCCCGATCTCGTTTTTGGCTGTGGCGATATCTGCTTCGGCCCAGACCTACATCGATGTAGAGGCAGAGCGCCGAGCACCCCAAAGCGGGTCCACCGGGTCGACTGTTACCGCTCCGGCGGTAAGTTATGGGGTCGGCACCGCGCCGCCTGCTGTCACTACGCGCTCGCTACCGCCACCGTCAGCGCCCGCAGGGGACAATATTGGTGTTCTGTTCAATCAGGTGCAGCAGCTTCAGCAGGAAGTGATGCGCCTTAACGGACTGGTAGAGCAGCAGGCTTATGATATTCGTACGCTCAAAGAGCAAAGTCTTGAACGGTACATGGATATCGATCGCCGCTTGGCCGCGGGTCGCGGTAGCGCGCCGAGTGGAAACACCGGTGTAGCGCCGACGACTAACGCGTCTACAGGAGATTTGGATACCAGTGGCTCGGCAACGGAAGTGGCTGAGCAGCCGGGTGAAGGCGAGGCCTATCGAACTGCCTATGCCTTGGTGCGTGGCCAGGAATTTGATCAGGCTGTGAGCGCTTTTAGTGCGTTTCTTGAGCGATTCCCTGCAGGGCGTTATGCGCCCAACGCGCATTACTGGCTAGGTGAGCTGTATTTAGTGACGGATCCAGCCGATCCCGAAGCGTCTCGACAGGCCTTTATGCTGTTGCTCAATCAATACCCCACAAACACCAAGATTCCCGATGCGCTGTATAAATTGGGAAAAGTGCACTTTATGAAGGGCAACCGTGATAGTTCTCGAGAGTTTTTGAATCGAGCAATCCGAGAATACCCCGATAGCTCAGCAGCACGACTTGCGGGCGATTTTCTCGACCAGAACCTCTGAGGCCGGGCATGAGTGCTATCGCAACAGCAGATAGCGCGGTGGCTGACCAGACACTGCGAATCACTGAGATCTTTTACTCCCTGCAGGGCGAGGCTCGCACCGTAGGCTTGCCGACGGTTTTCGTGCGCCTCACGGGCTGTCCGCTGCGCTGTCTGTACTGCGACACAGAGTATGCGTTCCACGGCGGCGACATGATGACCCTCGGCGATATCGCTGGGCAGGTGGCGAAGCACGGCCCTGCCTATGTCACCGTCACGGGTGGGGAGCCCTTAGCTCAACCCAATTGCCTTCCCTTGTTGTCATTGCTGTGTGATCAGGGGTACGAGGTGTCGCTGGAGACCAGCGGCGCGATGCCCGTGGCAGACGTGGATCCTCGAGTCGTCAAAGTGCTGGATCTGAAGACTCCCGCATCCGGGGAGTCCGCACGAAACGATTACGACAATATTGCGCATCTGACTCGTAACGATCAGCTGAAGTTTGTGATTTGTGATCGCAATGACTACGAGTGGGCGCGTTTCAAGCTGGATGAATTGGCGCTGGTGCCCCGTGTTTCAGATGTCCTGTTTTCGCCAAGCTATGAGCAGCTCGCTCCCCGGGAGTTGGCTGAGTGGATTTTGGCGGATCGCCTTCCCGTTCGGCTGCAGTTGCAGTTGCATAAGTACCTCTGGGACGACGCGCCCGGGCATTAATGTCAGAGTCTCAAGCTATGAATTCTTCCAAAAAAGCCGTCATTCTTGTGTCGGGCGGTTTGGACTCCACCACCGTTTTAGCGCTTGCCAAAGAGCAGGGCTACGCCTGCTATACCCTTAGCTTCGATTATGGGCAGCGTCATCGGGCGGAGCTGTTTGCCGCAGAGCGCGTGTCGCAAACCTTAGGCGATGTTGAGCACAAGGTTGTACGTCTGAATTTGGATAGCATCGGCGGATCAGCACTGACCGATGCAAGCATTGATGTGCCCGAGGAAGCCAGCGAAGGTATCCCGGTCACTTACGTACCTGCCAGAAACACAATATTTTTGTCCATTGCCCTTGGCTGGGCCGAGGTGCTCGGTGCCCAGGACATTTTTATTGGCGTTAATGCCGTGGACTACTCTGGGTATCCCGACTGTCGGCCTGCGTTTATTGACGCCTTTCAGCAATTGGCAAATGTTGCTACCAGAGTCGGCGTAGAAGGGGGTCGTTATCAGATTCACACCCCGCTGATGGACTTGGGTAAGGATGATATTGTGAAACTTGGTGAGCGCTTGGGCGTCGACTACTCGCAGACCGTATCCTGTTATCAGGCGACGGACGATGGTCTGGCCTGTGGTGTTTGCGATGCCTGTCGATTACGCCGCGACGGATTTGAGAATGCTGGACTCCAGGATGTCACCCGTTATGCGAGTAAGAACTAGTTTAGACCGCCGCCGATTCCTTAAATCCCTTGGCGCAACTGCGGCGATGGCTGGATTTCCGCTGTCGTCGTTTGCCGATGATGCGCTTAAAGGCGTAAGTCCTCAAACACTGGAGCGAGTGAAGCAGTTACTCAGTGACAGCACTGCGGTGGATTTTCATACTCACCTGGGATTGTGGCAAAACCGTGGCCTGGCGGAGATTGATCCTGCTTTTGGCCTGCTCAGCGACCAAAAGCTCGCGTCAAATATTCAGGACTACCTGGCTGCCGACGTTAACTGTATCTACCTTGATGTTATCGGCGACTTGGCTCGCACCCGTGTGGGGACACCCGGCAATAAGGATCGTGATTTTGTCGGCGAAGAGGCCTGGGAAGATCATCTCAGGCAGTACGCGCTTATCGAGCAGTTTCTCGACGAACTCCCTATGGCTATGGCGCTGTCTACCGCCGAAATAGACCAGATCAATGCGCAGGGGCAGCTCGCAGTCATTCTCTCTGCCGAGGGAGGACATATGCTGGAGACCGATGCCTCTCGGGTGGATGTTTTGTATGCGCAGGGATTCCGCCGTCTTCAACCTATTCATTATGTCGCTTCGAGCCTGGGTGATAGTCAAACCGATCCGGTGATTCACGAGGGACTGTCGGAGCTGGGTCGGGAGGTGCTCACGCGAGCATCTGAGCGGGGCATGCTGATCGATATGGCCCATGCAACGCAGGCGGCGGTGGAGCAGGTCGTGGCTTTGGTAGATCGCCCCATTGCGCTCTCTCACACCATGGTTGCCTACGAATCGGCAAGTTATGGAGACTACCGGAACACACGTTCCCGCTGGATCACGCCGGAGCATGCTCGGCTCATCGCTGACACCGGCGGAGTGATTGGCACCTTCCCGGTGCGCGCGCCCTGGGGGGTCGACAGCCTTGATGCCTTTGTAGAGGCGCTTTGGGTAATGGTCGATGCGGTGGGCTTTGAGCATATTGCCTGGTCTACGGATTTGGTTGAGGCGGGCAGGCCGGAGTTCTTGCAAAGCTATGCGCAGTTCCCGGTTATGTGTGCCAAACTGATCGAAAGTGGGTTTAGCGAAGCTGATCTGCTGAAGTTTACCGGGGGTAATGCCCTGCGCGTGCAGCGCGAGGCAACGGCGTAATTGCCGGCTGCGCAAATTTCTATGAGGGAGGCTTATATGCATTCGAAGATCAAAGCGGTGTTGTTGGCAGTCAGCATAGGTACGTCCGTGCAGGCCGCAGAAGTAAGTTTTCTCAATAGCAGTGGTTCTCTCGCAGCGGATTTACCCTTCTCTGAGTCGGTACGCGTGGGCGATACAATTTACCTGTCGGGCCAGCTAGGTACTCTGCCTGGAGAGATGTCTACTGTGCCCGGTGGCATAGTTGCGGAGAGCATTCAAACACTAACAAACATTCGAAACACCCTTGCTGCGCAGAGCCTGACGATGAATGATGTGGTCAAGTGCACCGTGATGCTTGCGGACATCAGCGAGTGGGGTGCATTCAACAAAGTGTATACGGCGTTCTTTAGTAAGCCTTATCCGGCAAGGAGCGCTTTTGCCGCTAGTGGCCTGGCGTTGGGTGCTCGCGTTGAGGTCGAATGCATTGCTGTAGTAAAGTCCTGAAAGTCGCTTGAGTTTTGCCACCAAATCCGTATGATGCGCGATCCTTCTGGGGCCGTTAGCTCAGTTGGTAGAGCAGTTGGCTTTTAACCAATTGGTCGCTGGTTCGAACCCAGCACGGCCCACCATTTTTTCTCCTTTGTAGTAATCGCTTAGCGCCTTACGGCACTAAGCGTCCGGTGTCTCAGCACGACCAGTGCCGGAGTTTTGCCGGACTTTCCTTCACACACCCGGCTTGCTGCCTCGATGAACTCCTCCAACGCCAACTTCGGCGCAAAGTAGTGGGTGATGATATCGCTGTTCTTGTGGCCAAGCAGTATTTTTCGGGTTTCCCATGGTACGCCGGCCGCGCAGGCGGCGACCGAAGGAGTGCTTTAAGTCGTGAACCCGGATGGGCATGTCCAGCTTGCGCCGCACCGACTTCCAGCCGTTGACGGTGTTATTCTTTTTCCCTCCTTCTTCCTTCTATCTATATAGGCTTGCAGTGTTCCCATATGGACTTGGTACAAGGGAAGATCGCCCATGTAAGGGTCCGGCTCTTTCAGATGGAAGGCGTAGGCTCGGAGCGTGGCGAGGTGGGTATTCTCCTCGAGAAAGCGCGTGGTTGCCCCGCGAAAAATGCACACCGGCCGTATGCCGAATACTGACGCCTTCCTGATCTGCTCAATACGGGGGGCTAACATTAGCTCCGCCGGTTTGAGCAGATCAAGCAGCAGTGACGCCACTAAACAGCAGATGGGTATAGCTTCCTGTGTGCTACGGCCTGGAAACGACCACAAAAGACCACAAAAGACCGGCAAGAGGGCCAAATGCAAGTGCGATTTCAGCACACCCTGAGGCCATCCAGCGATCAATTCCGGCAGAGTAGGATTTTGGAAGGAAATTGTTTCACTATATGCCGTTTGTTTTTCTGATACTTTCAATCCATGCGCACACCGCTGGTCTGCCACTCGTGTTTCACAGAGAGAACCAGTAGAGGACGTGACTGCTCAATGCACTATGGATGACAAAGACATCGAAGCGGATGACAAAGACACCGAAGCGGATGGCAAAGACATCGAAGCTAATTCAGACAGCGGCCACGAAAAATCATCGCTGTCTCTCAAAGAGCTCTCGATCATTATTCTGTCCGGGCATTTGGGTGTGCGCAAGCGAGTGCACCGGGAGAATGATTTTGCCCGCGCCAACGGACTACATGTCATTCTGGCGGCCGCCTTTTACTTTGCGCTGTTAGTCAGCGGACTGATTGCGCTGGTGATTTTTATCGCGGATTAAGTAGTAAAGGCCTGCCAGACCTTAGCAAACCCTGCGTTGTCTAAAAATAAATTTTGGCTTTGCTCTGCCCGGCTTCCTTCAAAATCGAAATCAGGTACTCCAGTTCTCCTGACGAAACGACGGCGCCATCTTCGTTGCAGAGCATGCAGGACTTACCGTCCTGGCCGTAAAGCAGGGAAATGTACTCCGTGATATTCCCAGGATTTTTTCTGATCTCCACGAAATCAAAATAGTTTTCGGCTGACTTCTGCCTGATCTCAGATAACTTCATAGTAGTAATGTCGACTCAGCTAAAATGATGAATGGCCTCACTCAGCGTTGGATAAAAGGATGTCACACCGGGTATCGGTTCGACTTTAGCTCTGGCGAGCGTTTTCAAAGGCTGAAACTGCAGGTCCGCAATGACAAGCTGTTTCCCCTCGACAGCACAGTAGGCGACCAGTTTGTTCATCGCCGCAACCCCTCCTGCATCGAGCAGCGTGACGCCATCCATGTAGAGAATGATCCCGTCAAGGCTGGTCATTCTGCCGGAGATCTCTCCGAAGGTTCGATCTGCTGCAGCGAAAAACAGCGGGCCATTGATTTTCAACACTGCCCAGCGATCCGGAAGAGCGACATCGAGCATTTTTTTGTTATCGCTAATGTCCGTGACCCTCGTCATCGACGCCATTTCGTTGACGAACAGGATGCAGGCCAGCAGCACTCCTGCGGTAATAGCGATCACCATATCGAAGAAAACCGTCAGCGTGAGGCAGGTTAGAAAAACAGCGATGTCTGATCGCGGCGCGTGTCGAACAAGATGTAACGATTTTGGCGCCTCGCTCATATTCCAGGCGACGATGATCAATAGCGCCGCCATCGCTGCCATCGGCAGATAAGCCAACAGCGGAGCGAGCGCCACCAAACCAAGCAAGACGACGAGCGAGTGTATCATCGCCGCAACTGGCGACTGCGCCCCGGCTTTGAAATTGGCTGCTGATCGTGCGATGGCGGCTGTTGCCGTGATACCACCGAAAAATGGCGCGATGATGTTTCCCAGTCCTTGCCCTAGCAGCTCGCTGTTTGCGCTGTGACGCTTCCCGCTCATCCCATCGAGTACCACCGCGCACAATAAGGATTCGATGGCACCGAGCATCGCAATGGCGAAAGCGGCAGGAAGCAGACTGACCAGCATTGGCCAACTCAGAGCGAGTGGCTCACCGCCCGGCCCCGGCTGCTGCCATGGCCAGGCAAAGTCGGGCAGATAAGGGGGAATTCCCATAGCAGTCGAACCGTCGGACATAAGGTAAGAAAATCGCGAGCCTACCGTGTCAAGTTCATATCCGACGCTTGTCAGGAACACAGCTAAAACACTTGCGATCGCTACCGCGGGCAAATGCGGCGGTATTACCGTTTTCAGTTTCGGCCAAAGCAGCAAGGCTCCCAGCGTCACAAGGGCAACCGAAACGGTCGCCACATCAAACTTCCCTATCGAACTAAAAAGTAGCCGGACTTTATCGACATAGTGTTCCGGCATAGTGTCCAGAGATAAGCCAAAAAAATCATTCAGCTGCAGCGTCGCAATAACGATCGCGATACCACCGGTAAAGCCCAACGTCACCGATTCAGGTATGTATTCAATAAATCGACCTAGACGCGCACAGGCCATAGCTATCAGCATCAAGCCCGATAAAATCGTCGCCAGCAGCAGGCCCGCCAAACCGTATCTCTGAGCTATGGGGTACAGAATGACCACAAACGCTGCTGTGGGTCCGGAGATGCTAAAGCGGCTTCCTCCAGTCAGCGCAATAACGAACCCGCCGATGATCGCCGTATACAGTCCGTACTGAGGGGCCACTCCGCTGGCAATCGCCAATGCCATGGCCAGGGGGATCGCAATAATCCCGACGGTCACTCCCGCCAGAAGATCACGTTGGAATCGAGACACGCCGTATGCCTCACCCGCAAAGCAGGCTTCGCGCAGGGCGTGGCCAAGTCGCAGAGAAAACAGGTGTGCTCTGTGGGCGATGCGGGACCTCCAATCGGGGCTTCTATTCTAATTTCAGCAGATCGGGTTTTCTCGGAATCAAATTTCGGAACTAAATTAGAGCGCGGTGACCCTGACGAACATAGCTTGATAACCGCAGCGGTGCGTAGGATTCTAGCATGTCAAAGAATGCGCCAAATTTAGATTTCGCGCCTCGACGGGCATCGCATCTATAGTGCACCTGACGTTTTTCATGGAATCACACCTTGGCCAAAAACAGCAAAGATGAACATATACAAACGCCACCGATTCCCACCTGACATCATCAGTTATGGCGTTGCGTGACGGGAGCTGATGCCCGATGTTATTCATAGTACTAAACATTATCGGAATCTTAGGGTGAGTGCATTTACAGAATGGGGAGGGGCAGTTGCCTAGATCGGGAGAGTTTCTTTTGCAGATCCAGGCAAGTTAATTTGTCGGTAGCGTTTTCTCCGATCGGGAAAATTGTGACATCCAGGATATGAACCCGCCGCATCTCAGCCTTCGCGTAAATTTATGAGGAACCTTACTGAACGAAGGAGGTAGCGTCGCCAAATAAACTTACGAATCGCCGAATGATTTAGCCGGGAAAGTGCATCTAATAGGCGCTCCATAAAATAGACCAATCTCCATGCAAGACGATTCTCAATATTTCGAAACCGTTATCATCGGCACAGGATTCTCTGGCTTGCTTGCTGCAATACGTTTGCAAAAAGAGAAGTCTGAGAAATTCGTTCTACTGAAAAGAGAAGCTGATCTTGGTGGTACCTGGCAGGACAACCCATATCCCGGGGACGAGGTGGATATTCCAACCGGCTTGTATTCTTTTTCTTTCCTTCCCTAGAAGTTCAAGAAAAGATACACCTCTCAAAGTGAATTGCTCGACTATACGAATTACATCATAGACAAGTTCAATATCAGAAAGTTTGCGGGAGCCAACCAGGCAGTCACCACCAGGACTTATGATGAACAAAAGTGTCTGTGGCGCATTGAGGTAGAATCAGTTGAACGGTATGTCGCTCGCTTTTTTATCGATACCAGCGGGGTACTGGCAAACCCGAATACGCCGTATATTAATGGAGCTGAATCCTTTCAGGGGGAAACGTTTCATACTGCCGAATGGGATCATAGTGTCTTCTATGAAGGAAAAAATGTCGGTGTAATTGACTCGGGATGTTCAGCAACTCAAGTCGTTCCCGCCATTGCAAGCCAGGTTAATAAGCTGACGGTATTTATGAGAACGCCCGAGTGGATACTTCCACGCTCGGATAGAAGCTACAGCTCTATTGAACAAACGACCATGAATCTTCCAGGCATACGCCAGCTCAATCGCTTCACCATATTTGCGATTCATGAGATGCGGTTTATTGGCTTTCGCCGTTAGCCATTAAAGATAAAACTCAGCAACTTGAGTAAATATTTCTACAAGCTGAGCCTAAAAAGAAATCGTGAAAAATATATAGACGACGACAATTTGCGTGACTATATGATGCCGAATTATGGGCTGGGTTGCAGGCGTGTCATACCATCAAACGCGTATCTTTCTGCACTTCCCCGGGACAATGTTGAAGTTGATACTAGCGGGATAGAGTCTATTACTCCAGCCGGGGTTCGAACAAAAGATGGCAAGGACATCCCTTTGGATATACTTGTTTATGCCACCGGGTATTTCGCTTATACAAACGTTAAAAAGATGCTTTCGTTTCAGGTTTACGGAAAGGAGGGTAGAAATCTGAACAGTGAGTGGGAAACAGAGGCTGTTTCCTATTTAGGCATCACCGTTTCAGGCTACCCGAACTATTTCAAAATAAACGGCCCTAATGCCGGCACCGGGCATAGCTCACAGATAAGTTACATGGAGGTAATGGTCAATTATGCGGTTGACGCCATTTGTGCAGTAAAGCGGGATAAGAGTATTAAGGCCATTGATGCCAGAAGCGATCCTCAACGTGAATATGTGAAGAAAATGAGAAGCACCATGAAATCGACTGTCTGGCAAAACGGTAGCTGTAAGTCCTTCTATCGAAAAGGTAAGACTGGCGAAGTGACCAGCCTCTCACCCGAATCTGTGATCAAATTTATCGTTACTCGGAAATGGTTTCATTTAGGTGACTATCAATTATTGAAGTAGGCGCTGAAACATCAGCGACACTGACGGGCCTCAGTCAGATTGCGCCCAGTCTATTGAGGTTGGCCTGCCACTCAAGTTGGTCATAACGATCCAGACCATGTAGGTGGAAGATAGGTTCTGCGACATCCACACCCTCTTTTGTAACTTTCGAAGGAGCTTCTGCTCATGCTCTGAATGGTTGCTTGCCACACACCACTCTGGCGAGATGACGCAGAATTGGTATGGGGGGAGTCCATCCCAATGCTTACTGCTGACCTGTTCCAGGCTTGTCGTCCGCTGCCGAGTTGGAGGCGCACGGCATCACGATCTTTCCGGTAATCCCGATCCTGTGTCTTGCCGGCGTGGATTCAGCGTAGGCCTGCTTCCGGCACTTTTCCGACGGGTCCACAGTTACTCTGGATGACCGTCAACGCCGCAGTTCACTAACCTATCTGTTTTTTGATTATGTCGATGCGAACTAACCGATGCGCGTTGCAGGGAGTTCTGCGGTGCTCATGTCCAGCGGAGGGTGGCTTTCTACCGTTCTTCACTGTACCTCTTGAAGATAAATTTGCGGTGTCTCCGTTGGATCGATATCCGCGGTCAGGAACCCGGATAATTAAGGCGCCTACCGAAAAACTTCCGACATCAGTCCTGCATTGTTGTGCCTTGTCCGACAAATAGAGCAACGGGCGTCGTTTTCAGGCTAATAAAATCAATAAGTTACAGTCCTAAGACGGGCTTTTAACCAAATGGTCGCTGGTTCGAACCCAGCACGGCCCACCATTTTTTCGTGATTGCATCCACAATCTGGCGCTAATCCCCGCGCCCCATACCACTTACGTCCCTAACCCCCAGGTGTCTTCGCAAAAACGCCGAAGCCATCCCAAGGGATTTTTCTGCTTCTTTGCTGTTGAAACGCTCCAGGTGATGCCGCGGACTGTCCCAGTAGCGAATCTCACCATGGCCGCCGCTCTGTCGCATGTTTTCGATCATGCGCAGTGCATCATCAAAATGCATATCAAAACGGCTGGTGTGCACTGCTAAAGGGGGCAGTCCTTTGAGGTCCGCAAAAATGGCTGATGCAAGTGGCTCTGTTGTCGGTACATCGCCAAGGTAGGCTCTCGCACAGAAGGCCGCTGTTTCCATACGGAAGGGGCTGTCGGCGGTGGCGCTTTTCGTAATGTACGACCAGCCGGACAGACTGAGGTCGTTCCAGGGAGAAAACAGCTGGAGAGCAACGGGCATGGAAGAGCCTTGTTCTCTTAGGCGCTGCAGCGCGCCGAGAGTAATGCTCGCTCCTGCGGTGTCTGCGGCGAGCACAACGTTTTGCGCGCCGTAACGCTCGATGCCCCATTGGCACAAAGCGACCGTATCATCGATCCCCGCCGGAAACGGCGCCTCGGGCGCCATGGCGTGTTGGTTGATTACGGTGTCGGTGTCGCAGAGCTCTCCTAAACGTCTCGCGCAGTTCAGCTGTGATGCCGATGGTGGCAGTAAGAAACCACCCCCGGCCGTGTAGATCAAAAGCTGATTGTAGCTAGGAGTGCCACATAGCCATGCGGCATGCGTGGGCGAGCTATCGACAGATACCAGTTCTACTGCCGGCTTGGCAGCCATTGCAAGTGTTCCAGCGCGACCATTGACGTATTCACTGCGCAGTGCCAGCAATATTGCTTCGAGATGTTCGCGATTTTCTAAATGATCAAAGGCGCGTCGGATCCTCCTCAATAAAACGCGCTCGATTACTCGGTTTTCCAAGCGCGCAAAAAATCGGTCGCAAACTTGCTGCCAACGCTGACGTTCGTCGGCCACGCGCGTGGCCAGACCCGCGTGGTGCAGCTGCAGGAGTCGCTGGCCCGGCGATAGCGCTAGGGTTGTAGCAAAGCCGTCAACCATCAGCTCTTGCTCCTTCCGAGAGGCCTTCTATACTAAAGAGCACGGTCATCTTGGACAATGGGCCTTTTTTTGACTCAAAACGGCGACAAACGCGATAAAGCCTCGGACGGTGACAATGATGATATCGATGCACTGTCTGAGCTCGTGATGGCGGCCGGAATCCTGGGCGAGGACCGCGTTGGCGATCCCGAACAAGAGCATCGTTTGAGTGCAATTCTGGGCCATTATGACGCCGATATGCGCATACATCTGACCCAGCGCATCGTTTCTGATGAAAGCCTAAAACCTATAAAAATCAATCGCTTCTGCGAGCGACACGGTTTGACTGGCGCAGAAAAAAAAGTCGTGGTGTCCCTGTGCCTAGGGCGTTCCATGGCCCAGCATGCGAAGGATCACTTCATCAGCCCAAATACCGCACGCACGCACCTGCAGCGCGTTCGAGAAAAAACGGGTATCAGCCGGCAAGCAAACATTGTCAGTACTGTTTTAGCCTAAATATACGTCGTTCGACGTATGGGCCTATGCCTTCTCAAGGGGCACTCTCTTGCGGTGTTAAGTAGGTTAATCGCTACGCGACTAACCTGGTTGGCTCGTTCACTGGGATGACGTATGTGAAGAACACGGAGCGCTCATGCGATTGAGGCGGTTACTGCTTTGCTGCGCATTGCTTAGTGCTGTTTCTTTGGCGCAAGACAGCCCAAATCCGGCATTGTCACCAAGCATGGATCGATTCAGTGTCGATTGGGACTGGGGCGAACGTTACTTTTCTCAAGAGTTTAAAGTGTCGCTGCGCCTGCTGAACGATTGTTACACCAATCAGCTAGTCACCCTTGATGCCAGCAGCGTTCCTTATCTAAGCATCGCAAAAGAAGTCCGTGTCTCAAGGCAGTCAACAAGAGTGGTGTTGGGAACGGTGAAGCTACCCGACCCACCAAAGCCACCCCCGGTGCAGCCGTTCGGTGGTCAGTGGTTTGGCTGGGTGGAGCCTCCCACTATCGGTCCGCAACCGCTCGGGACCCCGCCCCCGATTTTTCATCAACCGAATTTTTCTCCGATCGAGGGAGTCGTGATAGCAACGCATGCCGCGATGCCCGATGGTGCTAACGCTGTCTGTAACCCAATGCAGACACGCTACAGCTTGGCAGGGCATATGCATTGGGGGCCTCCGGAACCGGAGGAAGAAGACAGTGGGCCAACCACTATCGCGCGAACCGATCCTTGCGTTGTGTGGTGGAATACCGGTGAAGAGCCAATCCAGCGGCACGGCGACTGTAGCGCAGCGATGCAACTGCTGGCGGAGCGCTTTCTGCTCAAGGTCGTGCCCGATTACTGGCGCAATGCTCCCGAAGAGTGGAGCTGGCTGGAGAAGTTCGGGGGCGTGAGTGACAAGAGTGTTCAGCAACTACTGGAGATGAAGGCGCGGGCCAGCCTGATCATGGGGAGTGGATCGTGAGCAAGACACGCTTCGCCGGGATCAATCAAAAGCTGCTGGCGCTCTGCCTTCTGGCCCTGCTCTCATTCCCCATGACGGCGCAGCAATCGGGTGTCGACAAACAGGCAATCGAAGAAGCCAACAAGAATGTTGCCGAGGCACAACAAGCTTACAAGGTTCAACTCGCGCCTCTTGAGGCGAATCTGGGCAATCAGAAGCGATTTTTGTCGGATGCGCAGACGTTTAAACAAGACGCCGACGCGGCGCTCAAGAGCTACGAAGACGGTAAGGCCTGGTACGAAAAACTGCGCGACGACGATAAGACCACGCGTTTAAAGCTGCAAAAAGATGCGGCTGACAAACTGGTCTCTGATCATGCGAATAAGATCAGGTCACTGGAGCAGTCCATAAAGACCACGGAGCAGGCACGCGATAGCTTCATCGCCTTTGAGGAACAAAAGATACTCAAGGCAGATCCAGCAAAAGTGGCTGCTGAGGCCACGGAGCGCGCCGCCGAAGTCGAGACCTTGAACGGTGAGTATTACACCCGTGTTGCGCAGCAGAACGCGGCTGAGATTTCCTTTGAAAACAAGCTTTCGACCCTCGATACGCTGATTGCTGAATCGGAGAAGGCGGGTCTGGGTGATGTGGCGGATGCGATTCGCAAAGACCGCGAGATCATCGCTGATGTGCAGGCGCAGTGGGTGAAGGGGCAGGACACGGCGATCGCGGTTGCTCGCAGGGACCTCGACAACGCCTATCAGAGCAACAGCAAAGATGGCATCGGGCCCACGCAGTGGGCCAACAGTAAGACAGCCAATGACGCCAGCTTTATCGATCGATCGGCGGTGGAAGCCAGTGTCAGGACCTCGAATACCCTAGCGAACAGCGCCCTGGCCAATACCCAGCAAGACATGAGTCTGCAGGCGTTCCTCGAGGATTACGGCAATAGCGCGCTCATTGATCCAAAGACGGGAAACTGGGATCCCAAGGGCGTCGCGACCCGCTATGGCTATTACGCCAAGGGCGCAGGCCTTGCTGCTAAGGACTCGGTTGTGGATCTGGCGGTGATGGCCGTGGACCTGGGTGAAACCGCGGCGCAGGCAACGGAGGAGGCGATCGGCCAAAGTAACTATCTCGGTCGCGACAAGATCGACAAAGCGTACGCGGCGGGTAATGCGGTCGCGGATCTGAGCGACGCAGATTCGGCGGAAGCCAAGGTGCGACGCGAGCAACTGAGTAGAACGGTGACGGGTGTTCTGGATAAGAGCAGCCGCGATCTGGAGCAGACAGCGGCCCAGGGCGAAAAGGGTGTGAACAAGGCGATGCAGGGCACTGGTTACGTCGTCGGCACCGTGCTAGACCCCGTCTTCAATGCAAAAGGTGTTACCAAGGCCGGGCAGCTCGACGCGGCCGCTGACCTGAATAAACTCGACACCGCGGCAGACGCTACCCGGGCCGAGCGCGCGGCTAACAAAGTCGATGACGCGCGCGGGACGGACCCGCTGAATCGCATTGATGCCGACGAGATGGCGGGGCGCGGTCAATATCTGGGTACCAGTGCCGATGACTTTGCCAAGACCATGCGCGAGGCGGGGCTGGAGCCCCAGCGCACGGTAACCGTTGGCGATAAGACCTTTCATATGTCTCAGCCGTTTGAAAGTGATGGTCGAACCTGGGTGATCGCGCTCGAGGAAACGGCCGATGGCAAGGTCATCCCCAGACAGATGTACCTCAGCGGTGAGCATGGCGTATGGCGTGCGGCCCCGGGTTTTGATGGCAGTGCCATTGCCAAGGGCCCCAGGGGACCCGATGGCAAGTTTGCGAACGAGGGCATCACGGATGTTGATGCGGCGCTCCAGGGCACCCTGGATGAGTTGCGCACCGACTTCGGTGTCAAAAAGGTCGATGCGTTTGATGGCCAGCAACTGACCACCAAGGCCCTTGAAGATGCCAGTGATGCGGGCAAGGTGCCGGCGGCTCTTGAGACCGACCTGACCCGGGCCACCAGACCTTTACCCCGCGATGCCAATGGCAATCTCCCTGCGGGCATGCGCCCGGACTTTACGGAGGGCATTGTCAGCGTTACACGCATTGACGATCACCCCCAGTATGGTGCGATCGATCGCATCGTCGTTACCTCCAAGGATGGCAGCACCAACTGGATTATTAATCGGGCAGAAAACGGCGATACCTGGGTGGGCGGTGCGCAGGATGCCAGCGCTGGGCTGACGAGCCTGGGTACCCGCAACCAGGGTTGGGATCTGGGTGATTTGACCGCGCAACCCAAGACCAAAAGTCCCGATGGCTCGGGCTACGTGGATGCCGAAGGCTGGAAGAATCCGGTCAATGAACTGATGGCATGGGAATTGGATCGTGCTGATCTGTCAGGCCGAAAAGGTCCGCCAGCGCCCCCTCAGGGTCCTAAAGTGGTGGTGCGTGCGGGCGAGAACGGTGTGCCCGTGTTAATCGACGAAAACGGTGTGCGCCTGGAGTTGGGTGAGAAGCTGGGAGAGGGCTCTGGTGCGGCGGTTTATGCGGTCAAAGGCCGGCCGGACCTGGTGATCAAGATCGGTAAGCCCGGCGCCAATACCCGCCTCGATGATTTTGGCGCCGCCGCTATTAGGGAAGTTGACCCTACAGGCTCGTTGATCCAGATTCCGGAGACCTACGGGCGCCAGCAAATTGATAACGGCCTGATCCCCGACGCCCTGGACGGTGAGCCGCTGAACGGCGGTGCGGTGTCCATCGTTGACCGAGCGCCGCAGTCCTTTGACAAGGCGAGAAAGACCGCCGATGGACTGGCCGACATGAGCACGGGCCAGAAGAGCGCCTACCGGGACGGGATGGAGGCCCTAAATGCCAAAGGGTATGCGCTTGCGGACAATCATCCGGGCAACTACGCGTTCAAAAAGGTTCCCGGGAGCGAGGACGACTGGATCCTCGTTATTGTCGATGCAGAAACGCTGATTCCGTTCAAATCGCCTGATGCCGCACGTCGCTTCCAGCAGGCCCTGGATGATCCCTCTCGTTATGCAATTCCGGACATACCGATGAACGATGCCAACTGGCAGCGCGGCGACCTGGATTTTGGTCGCGCGGTGCATCAGGAAGGATTAGCGAATGAGTTTAACGGTGAGGTCGACTGGACCCGGTGGAACCGCGAAACGGGTAGTAAATATACCTCGCTGGGTGGCACCGCCGCCGCAACAGATCCCAGCGTGGTCAAGTTCAACCCCATGAACGGCATCAAGAATCCGGGGATCGCAACGCCAGCGGATTATGTGCCCACACGCAAGCCCGTGGATAGTCCGGATCCGCTGGTGGCGCAGACCAGCGATGCGCCCGGCGCCGACCGCGTCGACCCCAAGCGGGAGGCCACCCGGAGCGAGCGCGACCAGCAATTGGACGATTATGAAGCGGGGCTGGATAAGCGCCGTTCAAGGCTGGAGGGTGAAGCGAATCCATCCAATCTGCCGACCCGACGCAGTATTGCTCAGCTGGGCGCCCGGAGCACGCAGGCCGCTGCCGACGAAGCGCAGAGAGGACCCGACGATGAGGAAGAGGAGGAAAAGGATCCGTTTATTCTCATCGGTGAGGCGCTGTTTTTTGAGGTGGTTCCCGAGGTCAGCTTCGCCTTTGGCCGCACGGTATGGAGCGATGAAGAAGACTGGGTGGATCCGGGGGAAAAGACCTATATATCGCTGGGAGATGACGCGAGTTTCGAGCTCGAAAGCGCCATCAGCCTTGACGGAACGAATGTGCACTCACAACTTGCGCTGACGGGGCAGACGGTTACCCAGACTGGCGATCCAGGCCGGTCGCCGCCCAAGCCGCCGCCGGTGAGGCAGGACCCGCCACCGCCTCCGGCGCAGAAGCCACCGGAGCTTGTTATCGGTCAGCCGGTGGAGCCCATCAAGCAGGAACCTGTGAAGGAAGAAAAGCCCGAACCTCCCAAGGAAGAGATCGTGGAGAAGAAACCGCCGCCATCGCCGCCGCCAGAAAAAAAAGAACCCAAGAAGATAGGTATTGGCACTGGCACCGGAGGAGCAACTCACCGGACGACCTATAGCTTTGCCTGTTTCCGGATCCAGTTGGTGGGAGACATTGCCTACGCCGACGAGGCGACCTTCGATGTGTCCGGGCCGGGTGGGTCAGAGGTCTATGACTTCTCAATCTCCGGTAGTGCGATTCGTCTGGAACATAAGATTTACTCCTACGGCAAGTACGACTACGAGCTTGAGAGCGCTACTGACAAAGAGGGTAAGGCAATGACGATTACCGGCAACCCCAGGGGAAGCTACGAAGTCACCGCGGAGGAAAAACCATGTTGGTAAGCAAACGGTACCTATGGGCTGTCGTCGCTTTTTCCATTTTCTTTTTGCAGCAGTATCCTGCCTATGCGCAGGATGAAAGTGCAAAAGAGGAAGTTACTGCAGACTCGGTCCTGAACTTACTAAACGACGAGGACGATGAAGTATTCGTTGCGATGCTCGGCGTGTCGGAACGCGTGTGGAGAAGGGGAGACGATCCTCGAATTGCGACTATTCCGACGCCGCGTGCAAGCTGCTGGGCCTGCGAAAAGCTCGCCACGCGTTTGACCGAGCTGGAGGATCGACGGCTTGGAATGCTCCTTCAGATGGATAGTGTGATGAAGAAAACAGCGGTCACAAAGGAGGCACTGCGTACTCGCGCCGCGGCGATAAGACTCGACGACAGCGATGCCTTTATCGTACCTCTGTTCCTCCCTTCGGGTGTGCGAGACCAAGGGATTGCTACCGACGAGAGCTTACGCAGCTCCGCCGAGGAGCTTGTGGCGCTTGTGGGTGAACAGCAACGGCTTATGGAGGGTTTTCAGATCTTGCAGGACGCGGCGGCGGCCACCTTAAGCCGTTTTTATGCCTGCGAGGAAAACCACTGTCCTGTTGCCGAACGGCGTTTGCGCGCGATGCTCGATGGCGCTGCGGACGTTTACTGGGTGGCCGAGCAGGCCAACACCTATACCGGCCTGAACATTCACAATGCCTTTGCGCTGCGTGACGAGCTCACGGATGATTTTTCGCCAGCTGGTGCACCGCCGCCTGCACCGCCGCCACAACCCGAGCCTGAGCCTGAGCCTGAGCCTGAGCCTGAGCCTGAGCCCGAACCTGAGCCTGAGCCTGAGCCCGAGCCGGTACCACCGCCTGCACCTGAACCCGAGCCTGAGCCCGACCCCGGCATGCTGATTATCACGGGACCCGGGTCTATTTCGGAGACCCACGAAGTGGGTGGCAACATCTGTCCGCAGGGGCTGGGAACCCTGACCCTGCGCAACGACGGTGAGACAAGCCTCAGCTATGACATTACGGGTGTTGCCCCATGGATGAGTATTAATGCCGGGCCAGCCGGTAGCAATGTGTCCGGTACATTGGCGCCGGGCGAGAGCCGCGACTTTTTGATCGACTTTAGCTGTGACGGCTTTGGTGCGTTCCCAAGCCCAGGCAATCCGACGGATGTAGAAACAACCTTGATGATCGGCACGTCTACGCCGGACGCTACCGGTGGCGGCCAGGTGGACGTCGCACTACGTGTCCAGGATGAGGAGTAAAGTCATGACTCAGTTGAAGCGGTTACTCCTCATAGTCGGCTGTGCTGGCGCTGTGACTCTCGCACCGCTGGCCCTGGCCAAGGAATTTCGCGTCATCAAGCCAATCAATGCGGCCAGCGTGCTGCCGGAGGGCGCGCAAGCACCCCCGCTGTTCAAGCCGGTGGCCAGGGAACTCGTCGGGCAGGCGGTGGACAAGCTCATGGAATCCTGGGGCTCGCCGCAGATGCAGGATTACCTGAGCAACAACTTTTTTGACAAGGATCGCCTGACTGACGTGATCGACACGCTGGTGCCGCGTGATGCGGTGATCCGCATTCTGTCAGTGCAGGGTGTACAGACCGTACAGCAGTGGGAGGAGCCGGCGCCGGATGATCTCGAATCCATGCTGCTGGTGAGCCGCGTGTCGGTGGTAGTGCGCACCCAGCTTGAATACACACGACCGGACGGGGTGCTGGAGACCAAGCCCGGGACCACGGAGTACATCCTGAAGTTCAAGGAACGAATTGACGGGGAGGGCGCGTGATGACCAGAGATATCTACTTCGTCGTCGCCGCGACGGCATTGGCGCTGGGCAGCGCGATGACGCAGGCCCAGGGTTGGAAAGTCACCGGTAACAACAGCGCGCGATCCGAGTATTACAATACCGATGGCGACCTGAGCGGGAGTCCTTATGCGTTTGAAGGATCGCAGGCGTTTAACGAATTCAATCTGAATTTCTCCAACAAGTTTTCGAATTACCGGAATTTTAAGGGCCAGGTCTACGGTGTATTTAATGACTCTGACTACCGTTTCCCCGACACCGGCCTGCAGGCCGAACGGATTAATATGCTCTACGAGGACGGAGAGGGGAGAATGCCCTACCGGCTCGAGGGCGGCGATGTGTACAGCTACCTCAGCTACCGCACGATGCAGCGCTCGATTAAGGGCGCGCAGATTGACCTGCAACCCCGCTTCGATGGCTCCGGACGCAAGCACTCGTTCCTGCTGTTTAGCGGCGCCAACCAGAATCGCTGGAACGACTTCGATTTTGCCGCGGATAACAGCACGGGACTCTCCTGGCTCGTCGAGGATGGTTCCCTTGGGAGTCTAAGCTTTAACGTGGTGTACAACGATGCAGAGGCGGAGTTACCGACTCAACTCGACCGTCAGCAGTGGATCACCAGTATTGCCGCGGATACCAATTTTAACCTGGGTAAGCATAACCTTAACCTGGAGGGCGAGATCGCCCACTTTAATGGCGACCATGAAGGTGATTTTGCGGCACAGGATGGCCAGAGCCAGGACGATGTGGGCGCCTTTGCGGAGCTCACCGGTAATGCCTATCAGCAACTGGATTATCGCCTGCGATTTGAGCAGTACGGGTACGATTTTCGACCTAATGCAGCGGTGGTGGTGAACGATCGGCGCTCCAGTGAGGCGCATGTCGGCTGGCAGTTCACAAACGGGCTCAAGCTGCGCGGCCGCATGCAACGCTACGAGGACCGATTCGATTCTGTGAACCCGCTGGATACTGAGGTATTTGGCGTAGATGCCAGTGGTTCTCTCGCATTCCTGGGACTCGAGCGGGCGAGCGGTCGGCTGCGCGCCTATCGGGAAGACACCGCGGATGAGTTTGGTGAGGTTGATCGCAACAACAACGTTATAGACTTCAACATCAACACGCCTTTGGGCGAGCGCTTGAATTTTGTCGGTGATATTTCGATTCGTGACCAGAAGAATGAACTCGATGCGTCCCTCAACGCCACGACCCGGGAGCTGGGAGTGTCACTGAATCGTAGTTTTGATTTGGGTGAAGCGCGAGGTTCGGTGAGCGCCGGCGTGACCTACAGGGATGTCGATGGGGGTATCCGTGAGGCGAAGGAGCTTAAGCCCAGGCTGGCGCTGAGCCTGGCGGGCGGCGCGCATACGATCAGGCTCAGTTACGACTACCTGGATCAGAATCGTGCCTTCACGGCCGGACCGGATCTGGAGACCGCGACGGCAGCGCTGCACTACGATCTGCGCTGGAAGCAGCATGAGTTTGGGCTCGAAGCGAACTATTTCGAGCGCGAAATCGATATGGGCATCGACACCCTGGCATCGCGCGTGTCGCTGTACTGGACCTGGTACTTCGATCAGAAGTCCACGGCCACACTTGCGGGGGCCGCAGGCCTCAGGCTCGCCCCCGGGAGTGGTCTCGACAGTCGGCTTAGGGTCGCATCGCCGGCGCTTATGGAGCAGCTGGCGCCCGGGCAATGGCTTGATGAACTGGCGAGTGCGATGGTCGATGCCAATGCGCCAATTCCGGCGATTGACGGCAGTAGTCTTATATACGAGTTACCGGTTCTGGGCCGCGTGGATCAGCGTCAGCGGCTTGCAGTGAGCTATCGGTCGCAGCTGGTCGATCGGGTAGCGTTGATTATTGATTTAGAGCGAGATGGAAGCCCGCGGGCCGCCGAGGAGTTGTACGAGCGCATTCTTGAGGATCTGATCCAGCAGTATGGCCGGCCCCAGCGCAGTTACAGCAATGGCGAGTTTGGGGCTGGGCTTGCGGTGGATCTCAACACGGATCGCTTCCAGCGCATCGTCGAGTGGGATAGCTACTTTGGCGTGATTCGCTACGGTATTCCGAGGCGCATGGATGGCATCGTGCGTATCGAACTGCAGCATATGCCCCAGCAGCTGGCCTTCAGCGATACCTTCTGGAGTATGGAACAGGTTCGCTAGCATTTGATATTGCCGGTAAGGATTCAGCGGACCCTGTGTCGGCGTGATTCCGACTCATAGCCTGTCATTGCCCACCGGAGGACTGTGGAGGGATCCAGGGTTACCAGTCATTGTCAGAAGTCTTGTTTGATCCGTCCCATCCTGAACATGAATCGATGAGTCACTGGATTCCCAAGGGCTGGGGGCCGGAGTTGTTCAAGCCGGAAAAGATACGCTTCGATAATCCGCTGAAGTGATGGGAAAAGGCCTTTACGGCGGTGGACATGTAGTCGTAATCCAGATGGTCGCTGGTTCGAACCCATCACGGCCCACCCAATAAATGAAAAGGCTCGCCCGTTGGGGCGGGCCTTTTTTGCTTGAGTGGACGTTTTCTTATACTCCACCTGTGGACCGATCCGACGTGGAACAAATCGGCTCTACCCCATTAACAGGGGATGGACCGATATTCGCTAAACCCGGTTGACCGTGCCATCCCAATTAAGACCCTCAGCCGGTCAGCCGGTCAGCCGGTTAGTCAGTCAGTCAGTAAGTAAGTCTCAAAGTTTCTAAATCCGTACGCTCGCTGGGACATCATCGGCGTTTTGCCAGGCCTTCAGGTTTGGCAGCGGCGAC
>NZ_JBLGBE010000002.1:0-142165 GCF_047617445.1 Congregibacter sp. | reverse complement strand
CAGCACTCGAGGGCTAATCGCTTGTGCCTCAAGCTCGCCGGCATCCACCACCGCTATCGCGGCCTCACCCTCAACACTCACAAGCACCGCGATCCACCGCGCACTCTGTGCGTCCATCACCATTTGCTTGCGACCCTGCAAAAGACCCGCATCGTCCACAAGACACGCGAACGGAGCACTCCAATCCTCGGACTCTAACTCCGCCACACAGGCCGCATCGCCTCCTGCGATACCTCGAAGTACATCAGATGTCGCATTAGCGTCGGCTCGCAGGAGCAACTGTGCCGCCAGCAAAGTCGACAGCAGTGGCGTACCCATAAGCGCCTTACCCAGACTCTCGGCCACAGGAACCGCAGCCCCAATACCGAGCCCCGCCCCACCAAGCTCTTCGGGCAAGCCAATACCTGTCCAGCCCATGGCAACCATCTCTTGCCACACAGCAGGGCTGTACTCCAAGGGCGATTCCAGGTGTTCCCGTGCCGCATTCAAGCCTCCACGGTCGGCGCAAAAGCTTCGAGCGTAGTCCAGGAGCATGCTCTGCTCTTCATCAAAACGCATTGCGGTATTACCGATCACTGACATAACGCGCCCCTTACTTCGGTAAACCGAGCACATGCTCGGCAATAATGTTGGCTTGCACCTGGCTGGTACCACCGCCGATGGTGGCCGAAAAACTGTTCAGATACGCCCGCTGCCAAAATCCACCCTCCCGAGCGCGGTCATCCCCAACAAACAGGGCCCCGTCGGCACCTTGAGCATTGATGGCAAACTGACGCATGCGCCTGGCGTACTCAGTCCAGCGTAATTTGTTCGACAGTGGAAGTGACATGGGATAATCACTGGTCAGCGCCGGTATACCCGAACGTCGGTCCCCGAGAGCGATAGCCTTCTCTTCCATAATCAGAGCGACCAACTGATCGCGCATGAGCGGGTCTTCAAGAACCGGACGTCCGTCGCGCTTCACATCGCGCAGTTGCGCGATGAGGTCATCCATCACGATTCGGACAAATGCCAGCCCCCCCGCCGCACCGGCCTCGGCCCCACGCTCGTACTGCAGCGTTTTCATCGCTATTTTCCAGCCCTCACCCTCGCCCCCCATAAGACAGTCAGCAGGAATACGGGCATCGCGAAAGAACGTCTCGGTAAAGCCGTACTCTCCCGTCAACTTGCGTATTGGCCGTGTCTCGACCCCCGCAACGGTCATGGGCGCAAGGAAAAACGACAGGCCATCGTACTTACGCTCTGCTTCAGGATTGCTTCTCGCCAGTAAAATCATGTACTTGGAGTAGTTCCCCATGGTCGTCCAGATCTTGCTGCCATTGATGACATATTCGTCACCATCGCGCTCAGCGCGGGTTCTAGCGCTACCTAAATCGGAGCCATGATCGGGCTCCGAAAAGCCTTGGCACCAGATATCCTCGGCGCTCAAAATACCCTTTAAGTAGCGCTGCTTTTCGTCTTCGGTACCGATGTCGTTGATTAGCGGCCCGGCCCAGCCAAGCCCGATAACGTTGAAGCAAATTGGCACGGCTTGCCGACGCATCTCCTGATCGACCACGGACTGATAAACAGCGTCGACGCCCTGACCACCGTGCTCTTTTGCCCAGGCCATACCCAGATATCCGGCAGACCAAACCTTATGCTGCCACTCTCTAAGAAATTCCAACTGTTGTTCCGAGCCCACTTCCATAAAGGTCTGCGGTAACAAAAAACCGGGATCACCGGGTTTGTTGGTCTCAAGCCAAGCTGCGACCTCACAACGAAATTCTTCTAATTCTTTAACAGCAGCATTCATAACGAACGTCCCATAGTTATGTAGTCGAAAAAGTTATCGCTTCTCGCTCAGTCGGTCGACTCTCGACCCGCCGCATCGGCGCGAACAAACGCATCCCGAGCCATGAGTCGGTCAAGATAGGCCGAGGTCTGAGGTTTGAAGCGCTCATCCAGTTTCAGCGTTCGCGCGAAATACAAAGCATATCCCACACAAATATCGGCGATGGTGAATCGGCCATCAACCAGATAGTCATTGTTTTCCAGGTGAGCATCCAATCGACGCAAACGGGCAATGAACCACTTGGCATAGTCATCAGCAACGGGCTTTTTTTCTGGAGTGGGCTCAAGAACCGTGTAACGGAGCACAATCGTCTGAGGGAACGTTAAGGTCGCATCGGCGTGATAGGTCCAGTTAAGCATATCGCCATAAGCGGGATGCTCCGGCGGCACGGCAAGGTGCTCGCAGCCCGGGCGCGTCGCCAGGTAGTGCGGGATGGCACAGGACTCGGTCATCTCCACGTCAGCGTCCACAAAGTACGGAATCGTACCCAGGGCGTTGATCTCTAAATACTCGCGCTGAAAAATCCGCGGCGGGAACGGCAGCATCACCAGTTCATAATCAAGCCCCAACTCCTCCAGTGCCCATACCGCGCGCAGAGACCGCGCTCCCGCACAATGCCAAAGCTTCATACTCATAGCCCGTACTGCCGTGTCGCCAAATCACGCATGATTTCTTCTGAGCCCCCACCAATCGCGTTCACGCGTACCTCTCTGTAGATACGCTCTACTCGGTTACCCCGCATGTACCCTGCTCCTCCGAGAATCTGCATCGCTTCGCGCGCGCAAAACTCCATGGTTTCGCTAGCTTGAACCTTGAGTAAGGCGATGTCTCCGGGGTTAGCGTTGCCGTTTTCCATACTCTCGTAGCAGACCCGGATGTAAGCCTGAGTAGCATTGAGTTTTTGTTTCATCATCGCAAACTTATGGCGAATCACCTGATGATCGGCGAGACGCTTTCCAAAGGTATTGCGTTCTCTGGCCCAGTTAGCCGCATCTTCCAGACAGACGCGCCCCAGTGCCTCCATAGAAGCCGCCATGAACATTCGTTCGCTGTTGAAATTGGTCATGATCACCAGAAAGCCACGATTCTCTTCGCCCATGAGATTCTCTACCGGGACACGAACGTTATCGAAGTACAGGGTCGCGGTATCCGAAGCCCACCAACCCTGTTTCCGGTCCAGAGAAGTGCGTGAAAAACCCTCAGCGTCAGTGGGAATCAGCAACATTGACACACCGCCAGCTCCGTCACCGCCGGTGCGCACCGCAGTAGAGACCCAGTTGGCGCGCATACCGCCGGTGATATAAGTCTTGGAGCCATTTACTATGTAGTGATCACCGTCACGAACTGCGGTGGTGCGCAAACTCGCCACATCGGATCCACCGCCGGGTTCGGTGATTCCAAGAGCGATATGCTTTTCACCCGCCAGTACGGCAGGTGCTACGGCTTCCTTCATAGCCTCCGAGCCCCAGTTAAGAACCGGCGGCAAGCCGATGCCATGAACCATCAGGGACGCCGGCACCCCACCGACCGCAAAGCGGTTTAGCTCTTCATTGGTAATCCAGCTGTGCCAGGAGTCGATGCCTTCCGATGTTCCACCATAGGCCTCCGGGTATCCCATACCCAGCAAACCTACTGCGGCAGCCTTCGGCCACAGATCCATCGGAATTTCCCCCGCTTCATCCCATTCTTCAGCGAATGGCGCGATCTCTGTGTCGATAAAGCGCCGCAAATGGGTGCGCCATTCCTCATGTTCAGGCCGAATATGGGGGTTGGGTAGGCGAGCACTATCAAAGTCGAGGGACATACAAACCTCCGGGGCTTAGGGCTTTAATTGAGTGTCACTTAATAATACTGAGTGACGCTCAACCCGACAAGCTGCAGATTATCACTGAAGCCATCACCCCCTTCCTAGCCGAGGACATTTCTGGCGCTTAGGCCGAAAATTGTCCCGGGAACACCAACGCCAGTGCTCGACGATGCTCATGCTCCACCACCAGCTCATCAAGTTCCTGCATCGCAGTGGCGGCAAGCCCCTCGGGCAACAGGTCTGCATCCATACGAAGAATCTCGGCGCGAAGCAACCATTCCGCGGGATAATCATTGAGAACACTAAGCAGTGACTGCCCCTCGGCGTCGCTCAGCTTTGTTACAGCGCTGCAATACTTGGCAAGCTTCGCATAGGCCTCCATTACCTTACTGTCTGCCTGCGCCCCCGGTGTTCCGGTGCGCGGCAAAGGCTTGTACAGCTGAAAGCTCTCTCGATCCGCGACGCCGCCAAAGACACTGGCAATACGGCCGCCCACAGCCATGTCGTAGCGACCCCATTCCGGCTGAAAGAGCTCCTGGCCATCAAGCGACGTGACCGTGCAATCGCTAAAGCTGAGCAAGAGATTGCGATGTTCCTGACGCAGGACGCTTTCGAGTCGACCGCGGACACTAATACCCGATAGAAACTCAAGGTGCACCGATTCCCCGACAACAATACGATGCACTTTAAGCTCGTCTACCGTGTACTGAGACAAACAGCGACTGAAGTCTTTGAGCAGACCCACGGGTGAGCCAAATCCCTCTTTGTGACTCGCTGTCGAGTGGCCATACAGCTCCTTTCCCCGCCAGGCCAGCTGAGTTGGCCCCTGGGTCTGCACGTAGGTCACGTTGCCCACGGCATCGCAATGTAGACCTGAAATCACACCGCTCACCTGCACACCAGAGTCGTACTGTGCCGTGCAAACGGCCGTCGAGGCTATCGCCTTGCGGAGCGCTCCAGCACCGCCGAGGCGAGCAGCCATAGTGGCCGCAAACTCCTCAAGCACCTGACTCATGTGTTTGCAGCTTCGCGTTACAAACAATTGCGGCTGGGTGGTCGTGATGTCGTAAGGCGCCTCCACAGCATTGACCGTGAGCGGGATCTTTCGCACGCGAGCATCATCTCGGCAGCTTTGACTTTCGCCAAGGGACGACAATAGGCCTGCGCCAAAGAGCCGATAATCCTCGAGCTCGCCTACCAGCCCATACTCCACTGTCCACCAATGCAGGCGGGTCAGCAATGCCGCTTCTGACGGCTGCTCGTCGCTGTTGGATAAAGCTGTGAGACGCGCCTCTGCTTCGGCAATGTCCTGAGTTGCTGTGCGGGGATCTTCTTTTAACATCGATAGGGCGCGGACCGCTTCGTAAAGCTCATGGTCATGCTGGCTAGCGATCGCCTGCATACCCACCTCACCAAAACGCTGCAGAAACTCCGCGTAATCAACGTCAATCAAAAACGGCGCATGCCCGGCAGACTCGTGCAGAATATCCGGCGCCGGCGTGTACAAAAGATGCTCTACGCTGCGCATTTCCAGGGCGATGACCAATACCTTCAGCGCCTGAAATTCCATAAAAATCGCCGGAGGTATAAAGCCGTCTACAACCACGGCTCTCCACCCCAGCTTAGCCAAACAGCTGTTCATCTCGTCGATGGATGGTATGTGATCCAGGGCTATTCCCGTTCGTGCAAGACCTTCGAGATATACCGGATGCGCGGTATCGGCAAGACCCCGCGTCAGAGCAGTCATTAAAAAACGCCACACCGCATGATCACGAGGTGTGTATTGGTTGACGGGATCCTGCACTGCTACAAAGGGTCGGAGGTGTAGCGGTAAACTCGCCACGATTTCTTGTTGGCTGGGCGACACGAAACTCACGACGTTGCACTCTCCATCACAATTGGGACTCGATCTTTCGACCTTGAGTGTTGCTCTAGCTTGTAAAGAATACCGGACAGATCTTCACGTTCCTGTTGAGTCAGTACTTTGAGAAAGTCGGCTTCCCAGCGAAGTGCAAGCGGCGCTATACACTCAAAAAGCTGCGCGCCCACCAGGGTGAGACACAGCTCATTGACCCGGGCATCTTCAGCGCTGATGTATCGCTCGAGCAAACCACGCTCTTCGAGCCCGACTAAAGCCCGGGACACCATCACTTTATCCAGATTGCCTTGCTGCGCGATGTCTTTGGCACTCATGTGTGGTGTTTCGTGGAGTAAGGCAAGAATACGCCATTGGGGCACACTCACACTGAATCGGCGTCGATAAACGCCTGCCAGGGACACGCTGATGTGTTTTGCCAGACGATCAAACCGATAAGGCAAAAATCTCTCGAGTTGAAACCGCTCTTTCACGACATTACCTATACGCTAGATAGTTTCATATGAAACTAGTATGCTGCCACTCTGTCAAGGGAAAAGGATTAAGGGTATGAGTCGGCAGTGGATTCCCCATGTGATTCGCGAAGGGCAACACTCGCGGCAGGCGCATTGCGACCTCCCGGGCGGGACCTATGAGCGAGAGATGGGCCGAGAAGGTTTTTTCGGTCCCGCAAGCCACATCCACCACCGGCACCCGCCCACGGGCTGGATTGACTGGAAGGGACCTCTGAGGCCCTATGCCTTTGATCTCACGCAGTTGGACGCACTCAGTGAATCGCCGTTTTCTCAAAAAGCATTACTGGCCAACAGTGATGTCGCCCTACGATTTTGGCGCTGCAGCAGCGCGATGCGTCATTTAGTACGTAATAGTGACGGTGATGACCTTTTGTTTATTCACAACGGCAGTGGCTCGCTCTATTGTGACTATGGGCAACTGGACTTCCGGGATGGCGATTATCTAGTAATACCCCGAGGTACTGCCTGGCGCATGGAACCACTGGAGCCTGTGGAATGCCTGATCATCGAAGATCGTGATGGCGCCTACCAACTGCCTGACCGAGGCATGCTGGGCCCTCATGCAGTCTTCGATCCCGCGATTCTTGATCATCCCCATATCAACGACGCTTTTCTTGCGCAACACAGCGAAGACAATTGGGACGTCCACATCAAACGTCATGACGAAGTGAGTATTGTGACTTTTCCGTTCAATCCGCTGGACGCGGTGGGTTGGCACGGCAGCAATACAGTTTTGCGATTGAATTGGCGCGATATACGCCCGGTCATGAGTCATCGTTACCACCTACCGCCTTCGGCACACACGACCTTCGTAGGCGGGGGCTTCGTGGTCTGCACCTTCTGTCCACGGCCCATCGAGACCGACCCAGGTGCATTAAAAGTCCCGTTCTATCACAACAACGACGACTACGATGAGGTGCTTTTTTACCACCGCGGTAACTTTTTTAGTCGCGACAATATTGAAGCAGGGATGATCACTTACCATCCCTGTGGCTTTGCCCACGGCCCTCACCCCAAAGCGCTGCACAAATCACAAACCGATCCGGCAAAAGCGACTGATGAAGTGGCAGTGATGATCGACACGCGGCGAGCACTGCAAATTCAAGCGGCGATAACGCCAGTTGAGAACCCCGACTACGTAAATTCTTGGCGCAGCCAGGGAGCCTGAGAACCCCACTCGACGAAAGGACAACATTCATGAAAATCGCCTCCTACAAATCTGGTCGCGACGGTCTTCTTATGATTGTCGACAGAGAACTCAAAAGCTGCTGCTCCGCGAGTCATATCGCGCCGACGCTACAAGCGGCATTGGATGACTGGGCCAACATAGCTCCCCAGCTAGAGCAACAATACGAGCAGCTCTGCCAAGGCCAAATCAGCGATGCTGAAACTTTCGACACAAGCCGATGCGCAGCCCCTTTACCGCGGAGCTACCACTGGGTTGATGGAAGCGCCTATGTCACCCATGTCGAGCTTGTTCGAAAAGCACGAGGCGCTGAGCTACCCGCCTCCTTCTGGAAAGACCCTCTGGTTTACATGGGAGCCTCGGACGCATTTATAGGACCGGAAGACCCCGTTGAAGCAGAGAGTGAGGAATGGGGCATCGATTTTGAGGCGGAAGTCGTTGTAGTTACCGATGACGTACCAGCGGGCGTCACGCCGAGCCAGGCAGCCAGACACATTAAGCTCATCGGGCTGGTGAACGACGTATCGCTGAGAAACCTGATCCCCGGGGAGCTTGCCAAGCAATTCGGGTTTTACCAATCCAAGCCCTGGACTGCATTTACGCCAGTGCTGGTTACACCCGACGAACTTGGTGACGCCTGGGATGGGGCGCGCTTGCATCTACCGCTGCGTACCACCTACAACGGTGAACTGGTGGGAGCACCCAACGCCGGACAAGATATGACCTTTGATTTCCCGACGCTCATCGCACATTGCGCAAAATCCCGCTCGCTGATGACCGGTGCCGTCATCGGATCAGGAACGGTATCCAATGTAGGCTCAGAAGCGGGTTCATGCTGTCTTGCCGAGATACGCTGCCTCGAAACCATTAAGGATGGGCAACCCAGCACGCCATTCATGCGCTTTGGAGATCGCATCCACATCGAGATGCTCGACGCAAACGCCAAATCGATCTTTGGTGCGATTGATCAAGTGATCGTGCGCTACACCGCACCAACTGGCTAAGCCATGGAGCTTTATAGCTACTTTCGCTCATCTGCTGCCTACCGCATACGCATTGCTCTGGGGATCAAAGGCCTGGAACATAAAATCGTTCCCGTTAACCTCACTACCGGACAGCAGCGTGGTGAGGACTATCTCAAAAACAATCCCCAGGGACTTGTGCCTGCGTTAACGCTCGAGTCCGGAGAAACGCTTGCGCAGTCCAGCGCCATACTCGAATGGCTCGAAGAAGCACATCCCGATCCGTCGCTTTACCCCCAGAACCTGATCAGCAAAGCGCAACATCGCGCCCTGTGTCAGCACATTGCCTGTGACATTCATCCATTAAATAATTTACGGGTGTTGCGCTACCTGAGCGGCACACTTAAGCAGGAAAAAACCCAAGTCGACGATTGGTATGCACACTGGATTCACCAAGGATTCATAGCAATAGAGATCGCCTTAGGTGATTTAGAGACGGAATTCTCTCTCGGGAATAATCCGGGAATGCTCGAGGTTTTTTTGATTCCGCAGGTCTACAACGCCTACCGATTTAAAGTCGATCTTTCACCTTTCCCGCGCATCGTAACTCTCGACAGTCACTGCCAAAAATTAGCAGTCTTCGCAAAGGCGCATCCCTCATGTCAAGTCGACTCACCCGTTGAAGAGCGGCCCTGAAGAAGCCGCTCGATTCCTTGAATGTCGCCGAGCGTATCAACGTCTAACAAAACACCAGGATCAACAACCGGGACAGGGACACAGTTTTCCACATTTTCCCGGAGCAGCTTACTGGCACCCGCGTCGCCGGACAGCTCTCTAAGCAGCGATAGATACCGTCGACCAAACAGTACCGGATGGCCTCTTCTCCCTTCAAAAACCGGATACACAATGCGCTCACTGTCCGCATTCTCCAAAATTCGCAAAACAGTCTGCGAAAGCAATCCTGGCATATCTGCGAGCGCCACAAGAATTCCCGGCACATCACCAATTGCAGAAACCCCCTCCGAGAGGGTCCCTCCCATGCCTTCTGCCGCGCGCGAACAACGCAAGCAGCCCACGGACTCACGGAGCAGCATTGATGCCAAAAAATCGTCGTCCCGCCTACCCGAAAGACACACAAACACCTCAAGACCTATATCTTTGTATTGCGAAATAGACTGCTGGAGTAGTGTTTTTTTTGAATCAAGAACAAAAGATCGCTTATCAGACCCGAATCGAACCGAGCCTCCGGCAGCCAAGAGCAATACCGTCGGCGCATTATCAAAGCTCTGGCGTAAGTCTCCATTCATAGTGATATCCGCAATTTTTAAGCTCCATAAGACTGCATTTACGCCGCTTTTATTCCCAGTAAATGCGGTTTTAGCCCTTGCGATAGCTTGTGAAAGCCTTATGCTGTTGATTGCGGATAAGTAATTCCGCTCCAACATAATGTGACTGGGCATCAGGATCGTTTCAAGGGGTTTTATCATGGCAGGAAAGTTTGAACTGAAAAAGGGGAAAACCGGAAAGTTCTCCTTCAATCTTAAATCGGGTAATGGGCAAGTTGTATTTACTAGCCAGACTTACGACAACAAACGCTCGGCAGCTGCGGGCATTTCATCCGTCAAGAAAAATGCGGATAAAGATGCGCGCTACGAGCGCAAATCTTCAACCAAAGGACAGCCTTATTTTGTAATGAAGGCGACCAATGGGCAGGTAGTTGGCAAAAGTCAGATGTACTCCAATGCAGTAAGCATGGAAAAAGGCATCAAGTCGGTAGGCCTAAATGCACCTAGCGCTGACACACTTGATCTAACTGTAGAAGCTCCAAAGGCAAAGACTGCACCCAAAAAGGCTAAGGCAGCACCTAAAAAAGTCAAGGCTGCGGTAAAGAAAACCGCCAAGAAAGCTAAGGCGGCACCAAAGAAGGCTAAAGCGGCAGTAAAGAAAGTCGTAAAAAAAGCTAAGGCAGCACCCAAGAAGGCTAAAGCGGCAGTAAAGAAAGTCGTAAAAAAAGCTAAGGCAGCACCCAAGAAAGCCAAAGCTGTAGCCAAGAAGAAAGCTCCTGCTAAGGCGAAAGCCAAAGCCAAAAAGAAGTAAGCTTTTGACGGCAGTCGCTCGTCGGCTGCCGTCCAGTTCTATCCCAAAGATCCAGCCCCGGCTGTGTTATTCCAACTATCTCACGCAAATTTTTTTCATCCAAGCTGTTACATCCAAGCTGTTACATCCAAGCCACAGCATCACAATGCAGCTCGCTTTTAATGAGACAGCTCATTCAAAGAACGTCTTACCGTTCCTCCAAACAAGCGCTTATTCAATACTCTTAGTCTGATCGCAATGATCCGGGGAGCCGCTGAGAACGACTCCCCGGGGTTCCGCCAGGGGCAGCGGAAACTAGGTCGATCAGTTTGTGGATGCGACCGACGAGGCGGTCACTTTTGACAATGCACGGGACAGAGACTGTTCATAGCACTCATCGTTGCGTGCAGCGCGGGAGACACTACCTGCTCTACGAAAGTCACTGTGACCACAAGCCTGCTCCGCGGCGCTGGCAAGCCGATACTGCAAGGCTTCCTGGCCAGCGGCCGAGGTAAGATCAAGATCCGAAAAATTTACCGCCACTTGAGTGGGCGTCGCGATGTAGTCGGCGACAACCTTAGTCGTGCTTTCAGCGCTTGCCTGAAGCGCCACTACTGCCAACATGCCTGATACTGCGGTTGCTATTGTTACCTTACGAAGTGCTTTCATGATCGTGCTCCATACGTTACATAGGTGGCTCGAGGCCGGATTCGTTAGCGGGGTAGGTCCTTCATCGCCATCCCACGCCTTCAAGGTAAGGCAACAAACAATGCATCGAAACACTGAATCGTCGAACGGTGTTGGTCTATCGGTAGGTCGATGGGATCCAGCGACCAAAGGAATACGTAAGGTTAATCAAGAATCGCTGTAGCGACGTAAGCGCCCTGGATCCGGGACATTAGCGGTACAATAATCTGCTGGAAGTCGTGGCTTGCCCACCTGGACAATGCTGGGAACAGCGGTTGCCAGCTTCGCTCAAGAATGGAAACACAGGGTTTACGATGAAGTATCTAGGCAGTCCGGATTTTGATCACGCCCAACAGGGACGCGTAGGCGTGCTCGTCACGAATTTGGGCACTCCGACAGCGCCGGAAAAAACCGCTTTACGCCCCTATCTCAAACAATTCCTGTCGGACCCGCGGGTCGTGGAAGTCCCCAGATTGCTTTGGTGGCTCATACTTAATGGCATCATCCTCAATGTGCGTCCAGCACGATCGGCGAAAGCCTATCGAACAGTATGGACTGACGAGGGCTCCCCGCTGTTGATCCACACACGAGCTCAGGCCCAAGAGCTACAGCGTCGCCTGAATAAGGAGCATGGAGGGGACGTTATCGTTGAGTTCGCCATGCGTTACGGACAACCGTCTATCGGCAATGCAATTCAGTCACTCATCGACCGCGGCGCCCGTCAGCTAGTGGTACTGCCGCTTTATCCGCAGTACAGCGGCCCAACGGGTGGCTCAAGCTTTGACGCGATCGCCGAAGACTTTAGCAAGCGACGCTGGATACCCGACTTTCAATTTATCGCCAGCTATCACGACCAGCCAGGCTATATCAGTGCCGTCGCTGACAGCATCAGGAAGCACTGGGATACCCATGGACGGGCCGAGAAACTCCTGTTCTCCTATCACGGAGAGCCTCGTCGCTATCTTGACGAAGGGGATCCCTACCACTGCCAGTGCCACAAGACGACGCGACTGGTGGCACTGGAGCTGGGATTGGCCGAGGATGCGTATCTGAGCGCCTTTCAATCTCGCTTCGGACGAGAAGAGTGGCTCAAACCTTATACAGACCACACACTTCGCGAAATGGCTGGGAGCGGTATACATTCAGTGCAGGTAGTGTGCCCCGGATTCTCGGCCGACTGTTTAGAAACGATAGAAGAAATTGGCGAAGAAAATCGTGACTATTTCCTGGAAGCCGGGGGCGAGCGCTTTGAATACATTCCCTGCTTAAACTCCAGCGAAGGGCATATCGATTTTCTGACCAGTCTCGTTAACGAACGAATTGGCCCCTGGATCAGACCTCAGGCGAATCAAGCCGAACTCTCAGCGAGCATGGCCAACAGCATGAAGGCACGCTTAGCGAGCTGACAACATACTCAGAGCGGGTACCGCATGCGTATGCTCTACGGCCGTATTTGCCATCAGGTAGGCCACTAGAATCCCCAGCAAGAATACCGCCGTGAGTTTCACCCGATCGTGGCTATGGAATTGAACCTCTGGCAACAGATCACTCAGCGCAATACACACAAAAGCCCCCGCAGAGAACGCTAACGCCGAGGCGATCACTGCCTCACCGTTAACCCCTAGTTGTGTGGCATAGAAGTAGAAGATAAGCGCCCCAAGGGGACAGACCAAAGCAAACACCAGGTTTGCTCTCAGCTGGGCTGACGCGGTCGTACCCGATGACTTCATCAGCGCTGTAATTGACATGGCATCAAGAGGCTTGTGCAGGAGAATGGCCAGAAAGACGCCAAAACCGATAAGTTGCTGCTGATGCCCATGAGGCGCTGATAACAGCGCGGCCCCCAAAGCGACTCCATCGATAAACGTATGAAAGGTAAGGCCTATCAATACGCCCTTCCAATTAACCCCCGGCAGGAGCATAGGGGCCACAGCAGCATCACTCCCATGCAGGGTTTCGTGGTCATGGTCATGCTCATGCTCATGCTCATGCTCATGCTCACAACTTGCCAGGGCCTCCGCCGGATAGTCAGGCTGATGAAAGTGCAGGATACGCAGCAGGAGCAACATCACGACCAGGCCCAGCATCAACCAGGACATGACCACCGTAAGGCCCTCCTCGACACCCAGAGCCAGCACAGCGTGAGGCAGCAAATGAAAAAAAGCGATTCCGAGCATTAAGCCCGACACAAGGCTCATGGCCAGTTGGGTTCGTGTGTGAGTCATGGCAACACGCTGTGTTAACGCACCGCCGGCGACCGAGAACACAATCAACGCTGCGCCGTAACCCAGGAGTAATAGCATTGGGGACATCAGAGCAGCACCAGATTATCGCGATGAATCAACTCCGGCTCTCCACCGTAGCCAAGCGTTTCCGCGATCCTTTGGGAGCTCAGCCCCATAATGCGGGCAGTTTCCTCGTTACTGTAATTGCTCAGACCTCGGGCAACTTCCCGACCTTTAAGATCCCGACACAGTAAAACGTCACCACGCTCAAAGTCGCCGCTCACAGACTTTACACCCACCGGGAGCAAGCTTCGGCCCGAGGTTCTAAGGACATTAACTGCACCATCATCAATCTCAACGACGCCGCGAAAGGTCACCAGACTTGCCAGCCATTGCCGCCGAGCATTCTCCGGGGCGCTACCACTTTCAAGCCAGGTACCCAGTGCTTCTCCATTGGCAAGACGCGACAGAATCCGCGGCTCTCGACCACTTGCAATCACCGTTTCTGTCCCCGAGCGTGCTGCAAGCCGCGCCGCGCGCAGCTTGGTCACCATACCCCCGCGACCCAACACACCACCCTCTCCCGCCACCGCATCCAGTGCGGCGTCATCAGCCCGGGAATGCGTAATCAGTTTAGCCTTCGCGTGAGTACGGGGATCGGCATCAAACAGTCCCGCTTGATCCGTCAACAGAACAAGTACGTCTGCATCAACCAGATTAGCCACCAAGGCCGCCAAGGTATCGTTGTCACCAAAGCGAATTTCATCGGTAGCCACGGTATCGTTTTCGTTAATAACCGGCACCACACCGTGGCCAAGTAGGGTTTTGAGTGCGGCTCGAGCGTTGAGGTATCGGTCTCGTGCAAGCACATCATCATGACCCAGCAGAATTTGAGCGACCATGAGCCCCTTCTCGGCGAAGGCCTCCTCATAACGCCGCAGCAGTGCGGACTGCCCTACCGCCGCTGCGGCCTGCAATTCATGTAGTTCGCGGGGACGCTGAGTTGCTCCAAGACGCAATAGGCCTGCCGCTACCGCCCCGCTACTTACCAGCAAAACCTCACAGCCCCGTTTACGCAACATAGCCAGCTCTGCGACTAATCCAGAGATCACGGTCTCGTCAATACTGCGGCCGTCGTTCGTAAGAAGAGCGCTGCCTACCTTTACCACCCAGCGCTTCGCGCCAGGTGCCCAGTCTCGGGCGTCGGCGTTCACGGCGCGTACTCAATCTCCACGTCATGATCGTCATCGTCATCGGCTTCGTCTTCGAGCTCTTCCTTGCCGTGACGGCGCGCGCGCAGTATGGCCGCACGTTCTCGCGACTCCTCTTGCATAGCCTGCTGCGCTTGACGCTCGGCAATCACGAGCTCTGGATCAAGAGCTTCATCTTCAACACAACGTTCAAGGTAATCCATCATGTTCTGACAAAGACGATCAGTACCATCGTGGGCAAGTGCCGATATCGTGTATATGGGCGCAGTCCATTGCAGCACATCGATGACCCTGGCACGTATTTCGGCGAGAGTATCTTCATCGATAAGATCAGTTTTGTTGAGCACCAGCCAGCGTTCCCGCGCTGCGAGCGTGGGGCTAAATCGCTCGATTTCACGGATGATGGTCAAGGCGTTATCAGCGGGGTCGCTACCATCCATGGGTGCCACATCCACTAAATGCAGAAGTATTCGGTTTCGCGTGAGGTGCTTAAGAAAACGAATCCCCAGCCCAGCACCGTCCGAAGCACCTTCGATCAAACCCGGAATGTCGGCGACAACAAAACTGCGCAAAGCATCAACTTTCACGACACCTAACTGAGGAATAAGGGTGGTGAAAGGATAGTCAGCAACTCTTGGACGAGCCGCAGAGACAGAGCGAATAAAGGTCGACTTACCCGCGTTTGGCAAACCTAACAGCCCAACGTCTGCCAGTACGTTAAGCTCTAGCTTGAGCGAGCGTTGCTCACCTTCACTGCCGGGGCTGGTCTGTTCCGGAGCACGATTTACGGAGGACTTGTAGCGGGTATTCCCCAGCCCGTGAAAACCACCTTGGGCGACCAGCAAGCGATCTCCCGCCGCTACAAGATCTCCCAAAATTTCACCACTATCTTCATCGAGCACGGTAGTCCCTACGGGAACAGGTAGCTCTAGGTCGGAACCTCCAGCACCTGTACAGTTTCGACCCCGGCCACTCTGACCACTCTCCGCGCGATACACGCGCTGAAAACGATAGTCGACCATGGTATTCATACCCTGGTCTGCACGCAGAAAAACGCTACCGCCGTCCCCGCCGTCCCCGCCGTCCGGCCCCCCACGCTCCACAAATTTCTCGCGACGGAAACTCAGGCAGCCGTTACCACCTTTTCCGGCGAATACGCTAATACTGGCTTCGTCTACGAATTTCATAGTTGTATTCTATCTTGCGCTAAGGCGCGCTGGGGAGTGAGTGAAAAATATCCGCTAAGGTGACGTGAAGTACAAGCGACAGGCAAAAAAAAGCCCCGGATGAAACCGGGGCTTCTCACTACGCTATCAGTTTCGCCTTAGGCGCCAACGACACGCACGAACTTACGGCTCTTGTCGCCACGGATAATAAACTCGACCTTACCTGCGACAGTCGCAAACAAAGTGTGATCCTTACCCAGACGAACATTTTCGCCCGGGTGGAACCGAGTTCCGCGCTGTCGAACGATAATGTTACCGGCTTTAACCTGCTCGCCGCCAAAGCGCTTCACGCCCAGACGCTTGCTCTGTGAATCGCGACCATTACGAGTACTGCCGCCTGCTTTCTTGTGTGCCATTTGTCAGTCTCCTTAAGCGCTAATGCCGGTGATACGTACTTCGGTGTACCACTGACGATGTCCGGTTTCTCTGCGGTAATGCTTACGTCGGTTGAACTTAATGATCTTGATCTTGGCGTGACGGCCTTGATTAATAACCTCAGCAGTGACCTTGGCTCCGTCAACAACTGGCGTTCCTACGCGCATGTTCTCACCGCCGACCATCAGCACACGATCGAACTCAATCGTGTCGCCAGTAGCCGCTTCAATTTTTTCAAGCTTGAGGAATTCACCCTCTGTAACGCGATGCTGCTTACCACCGCTCTCAATCACTGCGTACATCTTTCTTCTCCATTGTTAGCCCTCCCGCTAATTCACGAAAGACCACTATCGACTAACTGGCTATCCAGATAGCCTTTTTAGCAAGTGGCTGCACTGCGCTTGCAGTGGGCAGGGACGGGCACAAGTAACTGTATTTAAAGAACTTTTCCTACGCTAAAAAAAGGACCAATCCTTATCCCTCGCTTACCTACCACCGATCAGCTGCGACCACGGGTAGTTAGGGCGCGAGATTGTACTTAAAAGAGCCCTTAAGCTCAAGCAGCACGTGGGCTCATCGACGGCTGAGTCGACGCGGTTTTGGCCAAGTGCTGTAAAGCCGAATCCTTGACACTATCGCGAGGGACACCTAGCATGCGCGACCGATTCCCGGGGTCAAGGTCTCACCCACCATGCAACAAGTCCGCGACGTTGTCAGCGCCGAGCTAGACGCGGTCAATGCTGTGATTGTAGAGCAACTGCGTTCCGACGTAGATATGGTCGAAAATGTCGGTCAATACATCGTTGACGCTGGCGGCAAACGCCTGCGACCCGTACTCGTCTTACTGTCTTCTGCCGCGCTGGGAACCGTTAGCGACGCACAAATTCACTTTGCCGCCGTGGTGGAGTTCATCCATACCGCTACCTTACTCCACGATGACGTCGTGGATGTCTCTGAGTTGCGTCGAGGGCGGCCTACAGCCAACAGCGCCTTTGGCAACGCACCCAGCGTGTTGGTAGGAGACTTTCTCTACACCCGCGCATTTCAGTTAATGGTCGCCCTGGGCAATCATGACGTCTTAAAAATGATGGCGGATACCACGAACACTATCGCCGCCGGTGAAGTTCTGCAGCTGATCCGAGCCGGTGACGCCGACACGAGCGAAGACCAGTATTACGATGTAATCGACCGAAAAACGGCTGCTTTGTTTTCCGCAGGCTGCGAAGGTGCCGCTTTACTGGCGGGCGCAGACGCAGCCAAGGTAGAGCAGCTTCGAGTTTGTGGTCGCAACATCGGTATAGCGTTTCAGCTGATCGATGACCTTCTGGACTACGAAGGCGACCCGAAAGTAACGGGCAAAAACGTGGGGGACGACCTCGCCGAGGGCAAATCGACCCTGCCCTTGATTCACGTCATGCGCGAAGGCAGTGAAGCCCAAGCAAATCTTGTACGCGATGCTATTAAGGCCAAAGACCGTGAGCGGCTTCCGGACGTCGTTCAAGCGGTGCGTGATTGCGGCAGCTTGGAGTACACCAGAAACGCCGCACTCGGCTGCAGGGACAAAGCGCTCAACGCGCTTAAGGAACTGCCAGCGTCTTCTGCAAAAGACGCGCTCGCGCGCCTCGCCGCCCTGTCAATAGAACGATCCCACTAAAGACACCTACCAATACCTGGACCCTGAGCCAATATCAATCAGCGTCTATCAGTGCCAACAGCTCTTTAGTCTTCGCTTGCATCAACGCTAAGTCGCCGCGCGCCTCCACGTTCAGGCGCACAAGTGGCTCGGTATTTGAGCGTCGAAGATTGAAGCGCCATTCGGAAAACTCAAAACTCAGACCATCGACGGTTTCAAGCCGCAAAGCAGCGTCTGCATACCGTGCTTCCACGCGCGATAAGACCGCTTCAGGATCTTCGATGGAGCGATTGATCTCACCACTACAGGGAAAAGCCGCCATGCGCTCTTCCACCATATCTGCCAAAGACTGGCCTCGCGTACTAATCAGATCTGCGACCAACAACCAGGGAATCATTCCACTGTCGCAGTAGGCGAAGTCGCGAAAGTAATGGTGCGCGCTCATTTCACCACCATAAATCGCATTCTCAAGACGCATACGCTCTTTGATGAACGCGTGTCCAGTCTTGCTTTGAATCGCCTTACCGCCGAACTCCTCTACGACGGCTTGGGTGTTCCAGGTAAGCCGAGGATCATGCACCACCGGCTCCCCGGGGCTGCGCTTGAGAAACGCTTCTGCAAGCAGCCCTACCAGGTAGTATCCCTCGACAAAACGACCACTGGCATCAAAGAAGAAGCAACGGTCGAAGTCCCCGTCCCAGGCAATACCGAGATCGGCATTGTGTTCGCGCACCGCCTCAATCACGGGCTGACGATTCTCTTCGAGCATAGGGTTAGGGACGCCATTAGGAAAGTTTCCATCGGGCGCATGGTGCAATTTAATGAATTCAAAGGGCAGATGAGACTCAAGGAGATCAACCACCTTACCCGCTCCGCCATTACCCGCGTCCACGACAATTTTGAGCGGCTTCAGATTCGCTACGTCGATGTAACTCAGCAGATGCTCAACATACGCTTTTTCGGTATTCAGCGACTGGAGTTGCCCCCGAGTGTCCGCCGGGGTGAACTGATTTTTTTCTGCTAGTGCCTTGATATCGAACAGACCGGTATCACCCGAGATTGGCTTTGAACCCTCTCGCACAAACTTCATCCCGTTGTAGTCCTTGGGATTATGACTCGCAGTCACCGCTATCCCACCATCCATTTCGGCATGATGCGTTGCGAAATAAATTTCCTCTGTGCCGCACAAGCCTATGTCGTAGACATCCACTCCCTGAGACAACAGGCCTTCGGTCAACGCGGCTTTGATTGCCGGGCTACTGAGGCGAATATCATGACCAACAACGACCTTTTTGGGTTTGATAACCTCTGCATATGCACAACCTATACGCCGCGCGATATCTTCATTGAGCTGATCAGGAACCCGACCGCGAACGTCATAGGCCTTAAAACAAGTGATTTCGTCCATACAGCAGCTCAGCTCCCTTTGACGTAATGGTTTTCGTACATGTAATTGGTCGCCTCTACGAAGCCTGGAACACTACCGCAGTCGAAGCGCCGACCTTTGAATTTATAAGCCATAACACAACCCCGATCGGCCTGGATTTGCAGCGCATCCGTGATCTGCACCTCACCATTGGCACCCGGAGGTGTCTCTCGGATAATGTCAAAAATATCCGGCGTCAGAATATAGCGACCAATAATCGCAAGATTTGAGGGCGCCTCATCAGCACTGGGCTTTTCAACCATCTTGTCGACGCGATAGATTCCATCCTTTAAGGGCTCTCCTGCAATCACGCCATACTTGTGCACTTCCTCCATGGGTACTTCCATGATTGCGACGATAGAACAGCGAAACTGATTGTAAAGCTCAGCCATCTGCGACAGCACGCCCGGCCCTTCATTGATACAAAGGTCATCTGACAGAACAACACCAAAGGGCTCGCTACCGATGAGCGTTTCACCTGTAAGAATTGCATGGCCCAAGCCCTTCATTTCACGCTGGCGAACCATGGTGAAGATGCCCTTGTCCAGCACATTGCGGATACTGTCCAAATAACCTTCTTTGGCGGTCCCGCTAATCTGGTGCTCCAGCTCGTAGCTGATATCAAAGTGATCCGTAATCGCTCGCTTGCCGCGACCGGTGACCATGGCACAGGTGGTCATACCCGCCTCGATCGCCTCTTCCACGCCATACTGCACCAGCGGCTTGTTGACGATGGGAAGCATTTCCTTAGGCATACTTTTCGTTGCCGGCAAAAATCGCGTGCCATAGCCCGCAACGGGGAACATACATTTATTGATCACAAAGAGCTCCTGTTGTATTCAAGATCATAGGTGACGACTCGGCCACTCTACGAACAACGTTAATCGTTAATCTTGCAGCCAAAATTCTATTGCCACTAACGGACTAGGAACTGCGTCCGTAGACATCCTCAAAACGCACAATATCGTCTTCGCCAAGGTAGCTGCCTGACTGTACTTCAATAAGCTCCAGAGGTATTTTCCCTGGGTTTGCCAGGCGATGCTTGTGTCCCAGTGGGATGTAAGTCGACTGATCTTCCCGCAGCGTAAAGACCTTATCTTCACAGGTCACTTCCGCCGTCCCGTGCACGACTATCCAGTGCTCTGCCCGATGGTGATGCATCTGTAGTGACAAGGTCTGGCCCGGGCTAACCACAATGCGCTTAACCTGAAATCGGTCGCCTTCGATCAACGATTCGTAGCTTCCCCAAGGCCGGTAGACGCGCTGGTGCAACGTGGCCTCGGTGCGTCCCTCTGCCTTGAGGCGCGACACGATCTGCTTAACGTTTTGCACTCCATCACGGTCGGCAACGAGAATTGCATCCGGTGTTTCAACAACAATCAAATTCTTAATGCCCGTCGCTGCGATCAAGCGTGATTCGCTGCGCAGATAGCTGTTTGAACAGTCCTCAATCATCACGTCACCCATAAGGACATTGCCATCGCTATCGCGATCAGCCACCTGCCACAAGGTGGACCAGGCACCGACGTCGCTCCAACCGCAGTCCAGCGGTATCACTCCGCCGTGCTGCGTGTGCTCCATTACCGCGTAATCAATACTGTCAGACGGGCAGGCTAAAAATGCATCCTTATCCGGACGCAGAAAATCGAGGTCCGCGCTTGCATTGATCATCGCTAGCTCACAGGCCGCATAGATTTCCGGGGCATATGTTTTGAGCTCAGTAAGATAAGCAGAAGCCGACAACAGGAACATTCCGCTGTTCCAGTGATATTGACCACTCTCAAAATACTCCTTGGCGGTGTCAGCATCGGGTTTCTCGACAAAGCTATCGAGCGCATAAAGACCATCGCCCTGAGCATCACCGAGCCGCAAGTATCCGTAGCCTGTCTCCGCAGCGTCCGGCACCACGCCAAACGTCATCAGTGAGCCAGCCCGTGCTTTTTCCAGACCTAGCTTCACTGCCCGGGTAAAAGCATCCGCATCACGAATCAGATGATCTGCAGGTAGCACCAACAAGAGTGCATCGGGATCGTTTGTCAGCGCTTGAAAAGCGGCAAGAGCGACCGCAGGAGCCGTGTTGCGCCCCTCGGGCTCAAGAATGATCGCCGCAGGCTCTACGAACAACTGACGCAGCTGCTCTGCCACCATAAACCGGTGCTCATCGTTACAAATGATGAGCGGGGGGGCACTGTCCAGCTGCGATGTGCGCGCCATGGTGTCCTGAAGCATCGACAGCTCGCTCGCCAGAGCAAGAAACTGCTTGGGATAGGCCTCGCGGGAAACGGGCCACAATCGACTACCTACCCCACCAGACAACAAAACCGGTATCAACATCGACCCACTACCTCACAATTTCAGAAAACAAAACTTTACCGACATAAAGGCCAAACCGCACCCTGCTGTAAAGCACGAAAAACTCAAGCACCCAACCCTTGGTTCCCACAATGTTTATACATCAACGGGTGGACTTGTCTGATGCATGCATTAAACTATCCAACTACCGACTTGACGCAATAAAGTACAGCCTAACGACTTCGTGAGCGCTGACAAGTGCAGGGGTCTCAAAACCAATAAAACCCGGCAACAAACGCCAACTGCATCACAGGCTAGCCCCCACTTTCTACAAGAAAACCACAGCCTAAAAGACAACGAGAAGATAACGGTTAGGCTATTAGGTAAGTATTCAAGTCAAAGAGTTATATAAGCTGCAAAACCCCGCCCTCATTCGCGGAATTTCAATCACCTACCCCGGACGATACAAGCAACCATGAACCCTCAATCGAGCTTTGCAAAAGACGAACTGATTGCCTGCGGCATGGGCGAGTTGTTTGGCCCGGGGAATGCGCAACTGCCCGTCGACAACATGCTAATGCTCGACCGAATCACGCATATCAGCTCTGAGGGCGGGGCAAACGGCAAGGGTCAAATCATTGCCGAGCTGGACATCCACCCGGAGCTCTGGTTTTTTGACTGCCACTTCCCGGGCGATCCAGTAATGCCGGGCTGCCTGGGTCTTGATGCCATGTGGCAGTTGGTGGGGTTCTTTCTGGGCTGGCGGGGCAACCCCGGTAGAGGGCGTGCACTGGGTTGCGGTGAAGTTAAGTTTACGGGACAGATCCTGCCTACTGCCTCAAAAGTCACCTATACCATCGATATCAAACGTGTCATTGAGCGAAAGCTCGTGATGGGCATTGCCAATGGCACAGTCAGCGTTGACGACAAGGATATCTATCATGCGACGGATTTGCGCGTAGGTCTTTTCCAATCTACCGAGAGTTTTTAAATCATGCAGCGAAGAGTAGTAGTTACCGGCTTGGGCATTGTGTCCTGTCTGGGCAATGAGGCCGATACAGTAACGCAGGCCTTACGCGATGGCCGATCCGGCATTAGCATCAGCCAGTCGCAGATCGATATCGGCATGCGCTCGCACATCTCAGGATCTCCGGTTATCGATTTCAAAGAGCATATCGACCGAAAGCAACTACGGTTTATGGGTGATGCTGCTGCCTACGCCTACATAGCCATGCAACGCTGTATTGAAGATGCAGGGCTAACTGATAGCGAAATCTCCAACGATCGCACGGGCATTATTGCCGGTTCCGGCGGCGCATCCTCAGCAAGCCAGACCGAGGCTGCGGATATCCTTCGCGAGCGTGGCTTGCGTCGCGTGGGTCCCTATCGGGTGACCCAGACAATGGGAAGCACCGTTTCTGCCTGCCTTGCGACGCCGTTTCGAATTCGTGGCGTTAACTATTCCATTTCCTCCGCTTGCTCCACCAGCGCGCACTGCATCGGCAATGCTATGGAGCAGATTCAGCTCGGCAAGCAAGACCGTGTGTTTGCAGGCGGTGGCGAAGAGCTCCACTGGACCATGAGCAGCCTGTTTGACGCCATGGGCGCATTATCCACCAAGTACAACGACACACCTGAGCGAGCGTCTCGTGCTTATGATGCAGACCGTGACGGCTTCGTTATTGCCGGAGGCGGCGGCATGGTCGTGCTTGAGGCACTCGAGGCAGCTCAAACCCGCGGTGCAAAAATCTATGCTGAGCTTGTAGGCTACGGTGCAACTTCCGACGGATATGACATGGTCGCCCCATCTGGCGAAGGCGCTGTGCGCTGTATGCACCAAGCATTGTCGACAGTAGAGGGCACCGTGGACTACATCAACGCGCACGGCACCAGTACACCCGCCGGTGATATTCAAGAACTGAAGGCTGTCCGTGAAGCTTTTGCTGCACGGGACTACACGCCCATTATCGGCTCGACAAAATCTCTTTCCGGGCATTCATTGGGCGCTGCAGGTGTGCAAGAAGCAATCTACAGCCTGCTCATGCAACAAGCCGGATTTATAGCGGCGTCAGCCAACATTGAAACTCTGGACTCTGAAGCTGAAGGTATGCCTATCGCAAGAGAACGCCACGACAATGTGGATCTCCAGCGAGTGATGTCAAACAGCTTTGGTTTTGGCGGCACTAACGCCTCTCTGGTGTTCCAAAAGCTCAGCGCTTAAGCGCAGCTGAGCTGTTCAAACACAGAGCGCTTCAGTAAAGCAAACTGTCTAGCGGCATAAGCTGGATCGCTTGTCCAAGCTCAATCATTTCGCCCACCGGAACAATGGCCAAGGCATCACTGGCCGAAACAGAGCTGAGAACGCCTGAGCTCTGGTTCGCATAGGGACTAGCCCAGACTTCACCCGCCTTTAAACAGGTGCTCACGCGGAGAAACTCCTCTCGACTACCTTTATTGGGCACCGAAAAGTCCGCTCGCGCAGGCAGCAAATCAGACGACAACTCGCTTCGACCCTGCATGGCGCGGATATACGGCCGAGCCAATAACACAAAAGTAACAAATGCCGATGAGGGATTCCCCGGCACACCGATGAACGGTGTGGACCCTACATGACCAAAGGCGAACGGTTTGCCCGGTTTTATCGCAATGCGCCACAAGTCAATCTTACCCAGAGCATTCACCGAATCTCTCACGTGATCGGCTTCGCCCACAGAAACACCCCCGCTGCTCACAATCAGGTCCGCACGACCGGCGGCTTCGCTTAGGGCATCCAAAGTCGCGCTAGCCGTATCGCGCACGATACCCAGATCCACCACATCACAACCCAAAGCCGTCAGCAGACCAAACAGCATAGGACGGTTGCTGTTGTAGATCGCACCGGCAGGTAAAGGACCCGACCCAGGCTCTTGCAACTCGTTGCCTGTGGATAAGAGCGCGACTCTCAATTTATTGAAAACAGACACTTGCGCGATGCCCTGGGAAGCGAGTAAACCCATATCCTGCGGCCTGATTCGCCGCCCCCGAGCTAGTAATCGGTCGCCCGCCTGACAATCTTGCCCTTTAGCGCGGATATGCTGGCCAGTTCGAATAGTCCCGGGAAGCTCGACTAACTCCGCTTTTGCGACTACGTCCTCCTGCATCACCACAGCGTCCGCCCCATCAGGAATTTCGCCGCCGGTAAAAATCCTTGCGATGCTGTCAGAAGCAAGAGCATGCGCCGGGTCACCCGCGGCAATGCGTTCACTTATCGGTAGGCAGCGCCCCGCGTCTGTGGAGCGCAGAGCATAACCATCCATTGCGCTGTTATCTGCCGGGGGCACATCGATAAGCGCGTGCTGATCAAACGCCAACACCCTACCCAGAGACTCGTTCAGGGAAACCTCGGCGGTTCCAACACGAGGCACAGCATCACTGAGCAACTGATCCAAGGCATCGCGCAGCGGCAGGAGGGGCTTGGGTGACATAGCTAGGACAGTGCGTTGGTCAGTACGGCGACAAAGTTGCAGGGGCGATGCCGGCTATCTAACTGGTCCTTGAGAATTCCATTCCAGGCCGTGCGACAGGCACCGGTGGACCCAGGCATACAAAAGATTGCGGTGCGATTTGCCAGCCCGGCAATCGCCCGAGATTGCACGGTGGATGAGCCGATCTCCGTCAACGATAAGGCGCGAAACACCTCACCAAAGCCTTCGATGGTCTTGTCAAACAAGGGCTGTACGGCCTCCGGAGTAGAGTCTCTCCCAGAAAAACCAGTGCCCCCGGTAATCAATACCGCGTGAATCGCGGGATCCGCGATCCACTGAGAGAGCACCGCACGAATTTGATAAATATCATCAGGAACCAGGGCTCTTTGAGCAAGCTGGTGACCCTGCTCTGCTGCGGCTTGGCTAAGAAAATCACCCGAAGTGTCATTCTCCGGGCCGCGAGTATCCGACACCGTCAACACCGCTACCGCAAGACCGATAAATTCACTCTCTGACGCCATAACTATTAGCTGCTCTCCTTTGCAGTAAGGCTCTGGGAATACTGTTTAACGGTGGGGTTCATGAACCCCCGCCAAGGTACCTGCTTGATCCCAAAACCATCGCGCAGACGACTACAATCAAAAACACGCGTCTCTGTACTGCCCTCGGGGCTCTCTTCCCGGGGACTAATGACAACGTCTCCGGAGTCGCGATACTGACTCATCGCGGCAAGGGCCGCCTCGGCAAAACCATACCCTGTGGTGCGATCCGCGGAGCTGTAGTGATAAACGCCGCTGGCATCGGCCCCCACGCTCAATTGATCCAGCATTGCAGCTAGAACGCGGGCGACATCGTCACAGGCAACGGGACAAAAGATGTTTCGATCATCAAAAGCGGCATGCCGTTCTGACATCATCCGCGCCAACATTCTGGTCAGTAAATTGTTATCAGAACTGGCGAACAAAGGGCCGGTGCGCAACACAATAGCGGACGGCGCGGCCTGGGTTACCCGGCTCTCGATTTCCATAATCTGCAAACCGGGCTCACTTAACGCATCTGCTGCATCGAACTCGCGCAAGCTCCGTATACCCTGCCCCGCAAACACTTGATCACTGGACAGCAGGAGATAAGATATTTCGCTGTGTTCGCAGGCCTTTGAAAGCCAATGTGCGCGTTCCACGTCCAGAGGCTGAGGCACTTCTCCCGTAGCCACCTGCCACGCCAGCCGCAGATCCAGAACGGCTTGAGGCTTGTCTTTACGCGCGGCTTTCTTGGCTTGACGTTCGCTGCGCCACCGCGCGGAAGCAGTGCTCAGCGGTATGGCGCGATGACGACCCCACTGCGCAAATACAGCCTGAAGCGCTATACCTACGGGGTTATCAGAGCCAATTAGGAGGATATCCACGGGCTGTCAGAGCGCCCAGCGATGAGTACGCAATTTCACGCGACCTAAAATGGAATATCGTCGTCGATATCGCCCATTGCAGCAGGCGGCGACGCGGGGGCGGCACCACCCTTGGGTGGGGCGCTGTAGTTAGATCCGCCGGATGAGCCGCCGTTCGCTTCGGGATAGCCCTGATCGTAACCACTATCATCGCTACTGCTGCCGCCTCCACCGCTACCGCCGCGGCTGTCGAGCATTTGCATTTCGCTGCCGACAATCTCAGTGGTATAACGGTCCTGACCTGATTGATCCTGCCACTTACGGGTGCGGATAGCGCCCTCTACGTAGAGCTTGGAACCCTTGTGCAGATACTCAGCAGCCACTTCAGCCAACCGGTTGAAAAACACTACGCGGTGCCATTCTGTGCGTTCCTGTGGCTGCCCGGTTTGCTTGTCTTTCCATGTCTCGGATGTCGCCAGACGCACATTGGTCACTGAACCACCGGAAGGCATAAAGCGCGTTTCTGGCTCAGCGCCCAAATTACCCACAAGAATCACTTTATTGACGCCGCGCGAAGCCATACTACTGTTTCCGAATATGAAAATAGAGGCCGATCAATATAGCAATCCAACTCTGCAATTGCGACAGCATTAACGCTCAAAAAACGCCAGCGGCAGCACCAGGTTCGGCTCGAGGGTCGATTCGCCATATCAACACTAGCCAAAGCACAGCAGCCATGAGAATCAGCCACAGGAGCCCCGTGAGCCCGACGTAGCCATAGACCAAGCCACCCAAAGTTCCGCCAACAAAGGCGCCGAGAAACTGGCAGGTCGCGTACACACCCAGAGCTGTACCTTTGCCATGGGCAAACACCGCCTTGCTGACCAGTGATGGCAGAACAGCCTCAAGATAGTTAACCGCGGTAAAAAATCCACACAGTGCCGCGTACAGCAGCAGCGTATCCTTGCCCAAAAACAGCAGGGCTAACGATGCCGACATCATAAGTACAGTGATCTTTTGAGCGAGCCCTGTGCGGCCTCCTCGTTCCGACAAACGCAGAAGTGGATACATGCCCAGCAGCGACAGCACAAGAACGGGTAAATAGACTTGCCAGTGAGAGTCTCGCGGTACACCCATACTTCCCTCAATAACAGAGGGCAACACCAAAAATGATGCTGTGAGCATGAAGTGCAAGAGAAACACGGAGCCATTGATCTGCCGCAACGCAGGATCGGCCAGCACGGGTCGGAACATGTTCCGATTAGCACCCACATCTTCGTGAGCACGTGTTGCAATGGTAGGTATCCCCAGCGCAACAATGGCCATACCCAACAGTGCTAGCGCCGCGGTCATCCAGAAAACCGCCTCAAGACCACCCCAGGCAGCCAGGAGCGGCCCAAAGATTAACGCTAGCGCGAAGGACAGGCCGATACTGATACCGATGACCGCCATAGCTTTGGTACGCTGCTCTTCGGAGGTGACGTCGGCGGCCAAAGCCATTACCGAGCCAGAGATCGCCCCGGCACCCTGCAGCGCGCGACCCAAGGCAATCACCTGAACACTTTCTGCGAGAGCCGCTACCACGCTGCCGAGCACAAACATCGCTAATCCGCCCAGGATCACGGGCTTACGCCCAATTTTATCCGAGAGCCAACCTAGGGGTATCTGCAGCAAAGCTTGGGTCGCACCATAGGCTCCCAATGCCACGCCGATCATCAACGGAGACGCGCCCATCATGTCGGCGGCATACAGCGCCAACAGCGGCAACACCATAAATAAGCCGAGCATACGAAAGCTATAAAGCAGCGCCAAAGCGGCAACAACGCGCCGCTCCAGCGCCGTCATGGGATTATTTGTTAACAATTTAGGCGTACCTCGCGAATGCCGCGGATGGTAACAGTTTTTAAGTCAACCTCGACAATCCATGGCGCATCAAACGGCGTATAGTCAGAGAGTTTTGTCGCCTTCATCGCGCCACCTTATACTGTGGCGTTTTTGCTCGTCATTTGCGGAACCCAGCATGGAAAGTATTCAACTGCGTGGCGCACGCACGCACAATCTCAAGAACATCGACCTCGATATACCTCGGGACAAGTTAGTGGTGATTACCGGGCTTTCGGGATCCGGCAAGTCATCTCTAGCCTTTGACACCCTGTACGCGGAAGGTCAGCGCCGCTATGTAGAATCGCTTTCTACTTATGCGCGCCAGTTTCTGAGCATGATGGAAAAACCTGACATCGACCATGTCGAAGGACTCTCCCCTGCGATCTCTATCGAGCAGAAATCCACGTCGCATAACCCCCGCTCCACGGTAGGCACCATCACCGAAATCTATGATTATCTTCGGCTGCTCTACGCCAGAGTAGGAAAGCCGCACTGCCCGACGCATAAGCGACACCTCCAGGCACAGACTGTGAGCCAGATGGTGGATACCGTCTTAGCGCAACCCGAGGGTGCTCGCTTGATGCTTCTGGCTCCCGTGGTGCGCGAGCGCAAGGGTGAACATCATCATGTATTTGAGGAGCTTCGCGGCGCCGGCTTCGTTCGTGCGCGGGTCGACGGCAGCGTGCGTGATCTGGATGATCTTCCAGACCTCGACAAAAAGAAGAAGCACAGCATCGAAGTCGTTGTAGACCGCTTTAAGGTTCGCGACGACCTCAAGCAGCGTCTTGCAGAGTCCTTTGAAACGGCACTGGGGCTAACCGATGGCCTAGCGCTGGTGGTCGACATGGACGGGGAGTCCGCTGACCTGGTGTTTTCAGCTCGCTTCGCGTGTCCGGAATGTGGACACAGTATCAACGAGCTGGAGCCACGGCTGTTTTCCTTTAACAATCCTGCCGGCGCCTGCGGAAGTTGCGATGGGCTGGGTGTCAGGCAGTTCTTTGACCCAAGCCGGGTCGTTCTCTATCCCGAAGCGAGCCTCGCCGAGGGCGCTATTCGTGGCTGGGACCGCCGGAACGTGTATTACTTTCATATGCTCACCTCTCTGGCGGGTCACTTCGGTTTTGATATCGACACCCCCTTTGAAGAACTGTCTGACAAGCACCAGAAAATCATTATTGAAGGCAGTGGCAAAGAAGAAATAAGCTTCTCCTATGTGAATGACCGAGGCGATGTCTTCAAACGCTCACACGCGTTTGAGGGAATCATCCCCAATATGGAGCGGCGCTATCGCGATACAGAGTCTCAATCAGTGCGCGAAGACCTGTCCAAGTTTTTGACTACGGCTCCCTGCGCTGAATGCGAGGGCAGCCGGCTCTGCGAAGACGCTCGACACGTTCTGATTAATGATCGAAACCTTCCCGCCATCACAGCGCTCCCCGTCGGCCAGGCTGAAGACTATTTTGGCGCTTTGGCGCTGGAAGGACGCGACGCGGAAATCGCAGAAAAAATACTCAAAGAGATACGCGCTCGCTACCGGTTTCTAGTCGATGTAGGTCTGAACTATCTCAGCTTGGATCGCAGCGCCGAAACACTATCGGGAGGGGAAGCTCAGCGCATTCGTCTGGCCTCACAAATTGGCGCCGGACTCGTGGGAGTGATGTACATACTGGACGAACCCTCCATCGGCCTCCATCAACGAGACAATGAACGCCTGCTTCGCACGCTTACCCATCTTCGCGATCTGGGTAATACAGTCATTGTTGTAGAACACGACGAAGACGCTATTCGTTCCGCCGATCACATCATCGATATCGGCCCCGGCGCCGGTATACATGGGGGCACCGTGGTCGCCCAAGGCGATGCGCAGGCCATCATGGATGAGAAGACCTCTCTTACGGGCGCCTATCTCTCTGGAGAGCGTCGTATCGAAATTCCCGATACACGCACAGCCTTTGACAAAAATCGAATACTCCGCCTTAGCAAGGCCTCCGGCAATAACCTCCGGGATGTAGATCTCGAGATTCCGGTCGGCCTTCTTACCTGTGTGACCGGCGTATCCGGGTCCGGAAAGTCCACGCTGATCAATGCCACCCTTTATCCTCTAGCCGCCACGGCACTGAACGGCGCCACCACGCTGACTGCTGCCGCACATCATGACATTGCAGGTTTGGAGCACATCGATAAGTGCATCGACATTGATCAGAGCCCTATCGGTCGCACCCCGCGGTCCAACCCGGCAACCTACACCGGCATATTCACGCCCGTTAGAGAACTGTTCTCGGGCACCCAGGAAGCGCGCTCTAGAGGCTACAAACCTGGACGTTTCAGCTTCAATGTCAAAGGTGGCCGCTGCGAAGCTTGTCAGGGCGATGGCGTTACCAAGGTCGAGATGCACTTTCTCCCCGACATCTATGTGCCTTGCGATATCTGTAAAGGCCGACGATACAATCGCGAGACTTTGGACATTCGCTATAAAGGCAAGAACATCCATGAAGTACTCGACATGACGATCGAGGACGCTCTGGAGTTCTTCGAAGCCGTACCAACAATCTCAAGGAAACTTCATACCCTCATGGACGTAGGCCTGAGCTACGTGCGCCTTGGTCAAGCGGCCACCACCTTGTCTGGTGGTGAAGCACAGCGCGTCAAGTTATCTCGGGAGCTTTCGAAACGGGATACCGGTAGTACGCTGTACATCCTCGATGAGCCCACCACTGGCTTGCACTTTGAGGATATCCGTCAGCTACTGCACGTCCTGCATCGCCTGCGAGATCATGGCAATACTGTGGTCATCATCGAGCACAATCTGGACGTTATCAAAACTGCTGACTGGGTGGTCGATCTAGGGCCCGAGGGCGGCAGTGGCGGAGGACAAATCATTGCCACAGGTACACCAGAGACTGTTGCGAAGAACAAAAAGTCGTACACCGGGCACTTTTTGAAGGCTATGCTGGATGCTAAAAAGTCAGGAGCTAGTAAGGCGGCTTAACGTTCCGCCTTCGCTTCTCCGTTTTCCGGCGCCGGCGACACATTGGCCATTACTTCTCTCGCTACTAGCGCTTCTACGCTCCGTTAAGCAGCACTGACCGAGCGCATGCCCAAACTTAGCCCAGCCCCAGGGCATTACTTCTCTCGCTGCTAGCGCTTCCACGCTTCGCTCAGCGCAAACATCGTGAAGCTCAGCTACTGCCCTGAGATCGCTCCATGCGAGCTGTGATCTGTGATCCTAACCACAACTTTAGCGAGATGTGCCGCAGTGTCGAGCGAAGCACTGCGGGGGATCTCGCCGGTTAGACGCACCGTAAGTGAAACAGCAGGTCACAGGCACAAAAAAGCCGGGCTTAGACCCGGCTCTTCGACACTACTTGTGACTATCGCGGCTTATTCGTCGCCAGCGTCATCGTGACTCTCTGGTTGTGGACGGTCTACCAGCTCAACGTAAGCCATAGGCGCCTTATCCCCAGTACGAAATCCACACTTAAGGATCCGGATGTAACCGCCGGGGCGAGCCTGGTAGCGCGGGCCCAACTCGGTGAAGAGTTTGCCTACTGCTGCTTTGTCGCGCACGCGATCAAATGCCAGGCGTCGATTAGCAACGCTATCGTTCTTCGCCAGTGTGATCAGGGGCTCTGCGTAACCACGAAGCTCCTTTGCTTTAGGCAAGGTGGTTCTAATCAGCTCGTGCTCGACCAATGAAATAGTCATGTTACGAAACATGGCCTTACGGTGCGAGCTGTTGCGGTTTAACTGACGTCCGCTTTGACGATGACGCATTTTTCCAGTCCTTTACTCGGCGTCTCTCGACGCCCTGTTGTCTTTTGTGTTCGTAGCCCTGACACTGCCGAAGAAGGCTTTCAGTCTTCCTCAGCAAGCAGTGTTAGGCACTGAGCACCTTTTCGTCATTTCGCAGGCTAGTCGGTGGCCAGCTCTCAAGTCGCATACCGAGGGACAGGCCACGCGAAGCCAGCACATCCTTAATCTCAGTGAGTGACTTCTTACCCAAATTCGGCGTCTTCAACAGCTCTACTTCAGTGCGCTGTACCAAATCGCCGATGTAGTAAATGTTCTCGGCCTTCAGACAGTTCGCAGAACGTACCGTCAACTCCAGGTCATCTACAGGGCGTAGCAATACAGGATCAACTTCGTCCTCTGCGTCACTAGTTACAGCCTGAGTCTCACTCTGGAGATCAACAAACACCCGAAGCTGATCATTCAGAATCGTCGCTGCGCGGCGAATGGCTTCTTCTGGATCAATCGTACCGTTAGTCTCAAGATCAAGTACCAACTTATCCAAATCGGTGCGCTGCTCAACCCGAGCTGCTTCCACTACGTAGGAAACCCGCAGAACCGGAGAAAAGGTCGCATCCAGCTGGAGTCGACCAATCGAGCGCGTCTCCTCTTCGGGATTTTCACGAGCGTCTGCCGGTGAATAGCCTCGGCCTCGAGCAACAGTCAACTTCATGTGCACCGCTGATTTGCTGTTGAGGGTGCAAATCAGATGATCGGGATTACAGATTTCGATATCGTGATCGGTCTGGATATCAGCGGCGGTAACAGGACCCTCGCCTTCCTTGCTAAGAACAAGCTCTGCTTCGTCCTTACCGTTCATGATCAGGGCCACACCCTTGAGGTTCAGCAAAATCTCGATAACGTCTTCCTGCACACCCTCTATAGTAGAGTACTCGTGCAGAACGCCGTCAATCTCCACTTCCGTAATTGCGCAGCCGGGCATTGAAGACAGCAGGATGCGGCGCAGGGCATTACCCAACGTGTGGCCGAAGCCCCGCTCCAAAGGCTCAAGTGTGACTTGCGCGCGCGTCTTGCTCTTCTCTTCAACGTTAATCTTGCGAGGAGTCAGTAATTCCTTAACTGATGATTGCATCTGTGGCACCTGTATATAACTGTTCGGATCGATCTGCTCGAATTACTCGATTCAAGGCGCACAAAAGCGCCCAAGCTTACTTCGAGTACAGTTCGACGATCAGATTCTCATTGATGTCCGAAGAAAGGTCCTGTCGATCAGGAGCAGTTTTATAAACCGCTTCCAGCTTCTCAACATTGATCTCAATCCACTCGGGTTCTCCGCGCTGTGCTGCAAGCGCCATAGCCGACTGCACGCGCAGCTGCTTCTTGGCCTTCTCACGCAGAGATACGACATCACCAGCCTTAACTTTGTAAGAAGCGATGTTTACTACCGTACCGTTGACCAGGATTGCCTTGTGAGCAACCAACTGACGCGACTCGGAACGCGTAGAGCCAAAACCGATACGGTAAACCACGTTGTCCAGACGGCTTTCTAGCAGCTGAAGCAGGTTTTCACCGGTTGCGCCCTTGAGACGAGCCGCTTCTTTATAGTAGTTGCGGAACTGCTTCTCAAGCACACCATAAATTCGGCGAACCTTCTGCTTCTCGCGCAGCTGTACACCGTAGTCCGACAAGCGTCCGCGGCGTGCACCGTGCTGCCCTGGAACAGAATCCGGCTTACATTTGGATTCCAGCGAACGAACGCCACTCTTCAAAAATAGGTCAGTGCCCTCTCGGCGAGCGAGCTTACACTTTGGGCCAATATAACGAGCCATAATCTTGCTCCCTCTTAAACGCGACGCTTCTTGGGCGGACGACAACCATTGTGTGGGATCGGCGTCACGTCAGTGATATTGCTGATCTTGTAACCGCAGGCATTAAGCGCACGGACCGCAGATTCACGACCTGGCCCGGGGCCTTTTACCTGTACATCTAAATTCTGGAGACCATACTCTTTTGCCGCTTCACCAGCCCGCTCGGCTGCAACCTGAGCTGCAAATGGCGTGCTTTTACGCGAACCACGGAAACCAGAGCCACCAGAAGTCGCCCAGCTCAGTGTGTTGCCCTGTCGGTCGGTGATAGTAATGATGGTGTTGTTGAATGACGCATGAATGTGCGCGATTCCATCAGCAATGGTGCGCGTAATTTTCTTGCGCGTGCTCTTAGCACCTGGCTTAGCCATGTATCTAATCCTGTCTTAATATCAACACTGCACAGCGGTGCAGCTACACTAATTAAGGATTCACAGTTCCTTGCCCGGTCTTCTTCGACCGGTACAAAATTACCTGCGAATCGGTTTTCTTGGTCCCTTACGAGTACGCGCATTAGTCTTGGTGCGCTGTCCCCGAAGCGGCAGGTTGCGACGGTGGCGCAAGCCACGGTTACAGCCCAGGTCCATCAATCGCTTAATGTTCATAGAAACTTCACGACGAAGATCACCTTCGACAGTCAATTCCCCGACCTTATTACGCAGCACGTCCAGCTGATCTTCTGACAGATCACCTACACGAACGCTCCCTTCTACGCCGCTGGCCTCGCAAATACGCTTGGCTTGGGTACGCCCCACACCAAATATATAGGTGAGGGAGATTACGGCGTGCTTATTGTCGGGTATGTTGACCCCGGCTATACGAGCCATTCACTTATCTCCGAAAAACTGTGTGCGCGCACCGCGCCCAGTAAGCATTGCTTGCTGCGACGTGAGTTTGCGAAACCCTGGAAAAAGGCGCGCGATCTTAACGATTTTATTGCCAGAACGCAATGCCTGGAGCCCTTAACCCTGTCGCTGCTTGTGTCGCGGATCTGTATTACAAATCACGCGTACCACGCCCTTACGACGAACGACCTTGCAGTTTCTGCAGATCCTCTTTACTGATGCTCTTACTTTCATCTTACTACTCCCAAACAAGTCCCGCTCTTAACGAACGCGGCCCGCATTTCCATATTTCTTCAGATTGGCTTTCTTCATCACTGAGTCGTATTGATGCGACATCATGTGGCTCTGAACCTGCGCCATGAAGTCCATCACCACGACGACTACGATCAAGAGCGACGTACCGCCCAAATAGAAGGGCACGTTCCAAGTCACGACCAAGAATTGCGGCAAGAGACACACGAGCGCGATATAGGCTGAGCCAAACACCGTAAGCCGAGTCAAAACACCGTCAATATAATTTGCGGTTTGCTGCCCAGGTCGAATACCCGGCACAAACGCACCTGATTTCTTCAAGTTATCAGCCACTTCCTGCGGATTGAACATCAACGCTGTGTAGAAGAAACAGAAGAACACGATGAATATGGTGAACAACAGAATATTCAAGGGCTGCCCTGGCCCGATCGCCACTGCCATATCCTGCAGCCAATCGGCCGACCCTGAGGAACCAAACCACTGTGCTATAGAGGCTGGGAACAACAAAATACTACTCGCGAAGATAGCCGGGATCACACCCGCCATGTTCACCTTGAGCGGAAGATGTGAGCTCTGCGCCTGGTACATCTTGCGCCCCTGTTGGCGCTTCGCGTAGTTCACGGTAATTCTCCGCTGACCCCGCTCGATGAACACGATCATATAAATAACCGCTATCGCCAAAGACAGGATCAATAGTAGCGCGAGGATGTTGATCTCGCCTTGCCGCGCCTGCTCAAGAGACTGCCCAATCGCTGATGGCAATCCCGCCACGATCCCAGCAAAAATCAGCAACGAAATACCGTTGCCAACGCCCTTCTCAGTAATCTGCTCACCCAGCCACATCATGAATACAGCGCCGGTGACCAAGGAGGTGATCGCGATAACGAAAAACAGCATGCCTGAGTTGTAACTCATGCCCTGGTTCGCCATACCCACCGTCATACCTGTGGCTTGAACAATGGCGAGTACCACCGTCAAGTAACGCGTGTATTGGCTTATTTTTCTACGGCCCGACTCGCCTTCTTTCTTTAACTGCTCTAGCTGAGGCGTCACCGCAGACATCAACTGCATGATAATCGACGCAGAGATGTACGGCATGATACCCAGCGCGAGAATACTCATACGCTCCAGCGCACCGCCGGAGAACATGTTCGCAAGACCAAGAATGGTGCCCTGGTTCTGGTTGAACAACGCGGCTAACTGATTCGGATCGATGCCCGGCACAGGAATGTGCGTGCCGATCCGGTACACAATTATCGCGACCAATACGAAACGAAGGCGAGCAAAAAGCTCGCCCAGTCCGGCCCGGTTTGCTGAGGGTAACTCGGCCATCAGTTTGTCGTTGTCGCTCCTGTGATCCTGTTAGACTTTAGATGTGGCACTAGTAAAGGATTGAAGACCTAGTCTTCAATCTTGCCGCCGGCCCGCTCGATCGCCTCACGGGCGCCCTTGCTGACAGGTATGCCTTTGACCGTTACGGCACGTGTCAGTTCACCTGACAAGAACACTCGTACGCGCAACACAGCATCACGCACAACGTCAGCATTCTTTAACGCTTCCAGATCGATAACATCGCCATCAACCTTATTGAGCTCGCCCAAACGAACCTGCGCGGTTGTGCGAGAAATACGCGAAGTAAAGCCGTACTTTGGCAGACGCTTCTGAAGGGGCATCTGACCACCCTCAAAGCCGGGTGCTACTTTTCCGCCGGAGCGAGCCTTTTGGCCCTTGTGTCCACGACCGGCTGTCTTACCGTAGCCACTACCGATGCCTCGGCCAACGCGCTTATTCGCTTTACGCGAACCAGGAGCCGGGCTCAGGGTGTTAAGTCGCATTGTATCGCTCACGCCTGTTCCTCCACACTCAGCATATAGCTGACTTTATTAATCATGCCGCGGACCGACGGAGTGTCTTCCACTTCCACCGTGTGCCCAATACGACGCAGACCCAATCCTGCAACGCAGGCGCGGTGGTTCTTCAACCGGCCGCTGGTGCTCTTGGTCTGGGTGACCTTAATTATTGCCTTAGCCATGACTCGCTAATCCGTGTTGTTGCTAACAGTTACTTAAATCAATATTGTCGGTAGATAACAGCTACTTAGCTCGTAATCTCTTCGACACTCTTGCCGCGCTTAGCCGCCACAGATTCTGGCGAAGACATATCACGCAGGCCGTTAAATGTGGCGCGTACTACGTTTACGGGATTAGTAGACCCGTAACACTTGGCTAGTACGTTGTGTACGCCCGCGATTTCTAGAACCGCGCGCATAGCACCACCTGCGATGACGCCTGTACCCTCTGAAGCCGGCTGCATGTAAACCTTGGATGCACCGTGACGAGCCTTGATTGCGTACTGAATCGTACCGTTATCAAGATCAACTTGAATCATGTTACGACGCGCAGCTTCCATCGCTTTTTGAATTGCAACAGGCACCTCACGCGCCTTGCCACGACCAAAACCGACACGACCTTTGCCATCTCCAACTACGGACAGGGCTGTGAATCCGAAGATCCGGCCACCTTTTACTACTTTCGCCACACGATTAACCTGAACCAGTTTTTCCTGGAGGTCGCCGTCTTGCTGCTTCTGATCGTTAAACGCCATCGTCTATATACCCTAGAATTCCAGTCCGCCTTCGCGCGCGGCTTCTGCCAGCGCTTTCACTCGCCCGTGGTACTTAAACCCACCGCGATCAAAAGCGACCTTTTCAACACCTGCTGCTTTGGCTCGTTCCGCAAGGAGCTTACCTACCGCTGATGCTGCATCAATATTGCCTGTTGCCCCACTACGCAGACTAGTGTCCAACGTAGAAGCGCTTGCCAGGACCGTACCGCCAGTAGGCGCAAACACCTGCGCATAAATGTGCTGCGGAGTCCGGTGTACGCTCAGACGGTTTGCACCTTGGGTGCGCATACGCTGGCGCGCCTTGCGGGCGCGACGGAGACGCGAATCGTTCTTTGCACTCATCTCGAATGTCCTGTTACTTCTTCTTGGCTTCCTTACGTCGGACATGCTCATCCGCGTAACGAATACCTTTACCCTTGTATGGCTCTGGTGGACGGAAACGTCGAATTTTCGCCGCCGCCTCCCCAACTGCCTGCTTGTCAATTCCGCTCACAACGATCTCTGTCTGCGTCGGTGTCTCAGCACTGAGCCCTTCCGGGAGTTCAAAGTCCACCGGATGAGACAACCCGACAGTCAGATTTACTGACTTACCGGTAGCCTTGGCACGATAACCAACACCGTTAAGTACCAGCTTTTTCTGCCAGCCCTCGGACACGCCCTTGACCATGTTGTTCACAAGTGAACGTGTTGTACCTGCCATCGCCTTAGATGAATCGGTCTCGTACGCAAACGTAACGACACCGTCTTCCTGAGCAATGTTTACGCCTTTATAAAGAGACAGGGACAGAGAGCCTTTGGCGCCCTTCACCTGCACTTCACGACCGGCTACGGTCACCTCCACGCCTTTCGGCAGGGAGACTGGATTATTCGCAACTCTGGACATACTTCGCCCTTTCTCTCTGTCTTTTGGCGTTGCCTTGCAACAACGCCAAATTTCTTAACTAGCCAAGCCCGCACTCAGGTCTTTAGAAGACCGTGCAAAGCACCTCGCCACCTACGCCGGCTGCTCGCGCCGCACGTTCAGTCATAACACCACGCGACGTTGAAACGATTGCGACACCAAGTCCGTTACGTACAGTCGGCAACTCATCTTTACCTGAGTAGCGGCGCACGCTTGGACGGCTGACGCGATCAATTTCTGCAATTACGGGCTTACCTTCAAAATACTTAAGCTCGAGACGCAGACGCGGCTTTACGCCATCCGCATGAGCCTCAAATCCGGCTATGTAGCCCTCGTCTTCTAATACCTTTGCAACTGCGACTTTCAGCTTTGAACCGGGCATATCGATACCGGTGTGTCCAGCCATCTGTGCGTTGCGAATGCGGGTCAACATATCCGCCAATGGGTCTTGCATACTCATGTTTCTATTCCTCTCGGCTTCGCTTACCAGCTGGCCTTAACCAGACCGGGGACGTCACCGCGCATAGCGGCTTCACGGAGCTTGTTACGACACAGGCCAAACTTACGGTACACACCATGAGGGCGGCCCGTTATCGCGCATCGTCGCCGCTGTCGAACAGGGCTGGCGTTACGCGGCAACTTCTGCAATGCCACCTGCGCATCCCACTTCTCTTCGTCACTGGCAGTAGTACTTGCCAGGATCGCTTTAATCTCTGCACGCTTTGCCGCATACCGGGCAACGGTGCTAGCACGCTTGTCTTCGCGCGCAATCATCGACTTCTTAGCCATATCCCGAATTACCCTTTCAGCGGAAAATTGAAAGAACGCAACAAGGCGCGACCTTCGTCGTCCGTGCGTGCCGTCGTAGTGATCGTAATATCCATACCGCGAAGACTGTCTACTTCGTCGTAGTTAATCTCTGGGAAGATAATCTGCTCAGTCACACCCATCGCAAAGTTCCCGCGCCCGTCAAAAGACTTGGGGCTTATACCGCGAAAGTCGCGAATACGGGGAATGGCGATGCTAACCAATCGCTCGAGGAACTCATACATTCTCTCGCCGCGCAGAGTCACTTTACACCCGATGGGCCATCCATCGCGAATCTTAAATCCAGCAATAGACCGTCGAGCCAGGGTAACAACAGGCTTCTGTCCGGCAATTTTGGTCATATCTGAGAGCGCACTCTCCATAACCTTTTTGTCGCCTACGGCTTCGCCAACACCCATATTCAAGGTGATCTTGGTAATCCTGGGTATTTCCATCACATTATCCAAGCCCAATTCTTCTTTGAGCTTAGCTGCGATCTCGTCCCGATACTTTTCTTTCAAGGTTGCCATTTACTTGTACCTGTTCCTTGCCCTTAGGCGTCCAGAGCCGTGCCGTTAGACTTAAAAAATCTGACCTTTTTCCCGTCATCAACACGGAAACCAACACGGTCTGCTTTACTCGTCTCAGGGTTGAAAATTGCGATGTTCGACACCTGAATAGCCGCCTCTCGCTCAATGATCCCGCCCTGAACACCGGCCTGCGGGTTAGGCTTGGTGTGCTTTTTGATCATGTTAATGCCAGTCACAATTACGCGACTTTCACTTACAATCTTGCGCACCTTCCCACGCTTGCCCTTATCCTTGCCGGCCAGCACGATTACTTCATCGTCACACTTAATTTTCAACATAGCTCTCTACTCTCTGCCGTGCAGCAACCCTGAGGTTGACTCCCCGCCTTCAGATTACTTCCGGTGCAAGGGAAATAATCTTCATGAATTTCTCACCGCGAAGCTCTCGAGTTACCGGCCCAAAAATACGGGTCCCGATCGGAGCGTCTTGGTTGTTCAGAAGAACTGCCGCGTTATCATCAAACTTGATCAATGAACCATCAGGCCGTCGAACACCTTTCTTGGTGCGCACAACGACCGCAGTCATGACCTGGCCCTTCTTCACCTTTCCGCGAGGAATGGCTTCTTTAACCGTAACCTTGATGAGATCACCAACGCGCGCATAACGACGCTTGGATCCACCGAGGACCTTGATGCACATAACTCGGCGTGCGCCGCTGTTATCTGCCACTTCCAAATAGGATTCTGTCTGGATCATTGCGCCGCACTCTCCACTTTCTCTACAACCTCAACGAGGTTCCAGCTTTTGCTCTTAGAGATCGGACGAGTTTCAGCAACCGTCACCAAATCACCAACACCACACTGGTTGTCAGCATCATGGGCGTGCACTTTCGATGAGCGGGTCATGTACTTGCCATACATGGCATGACGGACGCGACGCTCGATAAGCACAGTGATGGTCTTGTCCATCTTATTGCTTAATACTCGACCAGTTACGGTACGGGTTCTTTTTTCAGCTGACATCGCTATTCACCTGCCTTTTCGTGCATCACAGTTTTAACCCGCGCGATGTCGCGCTGGTTTGCCTGCAAAAGATGCGTCTGACCTAACTGGCCTGTCGCCTTTTGCATGCGCAGCTTGAACTGCTCCTCTCGGAGCGCTAGGAGCTGCTCGCCTAATTGTTCTGCGCTCTGCTCGCGCAATTCGCTGCCTTTCATCACATCACCGATCTTTTAACAAATGCAGTGGCAATCGGAATCTTAGCTGCGGCCAGCTCAAAAGCTTCCCGCGCCAACTCTTCCGACACACCCTGTAATTCGTAGAGCACTTTGCCAGGTTGCACCTGAGCAACCCAATACTCTACGTTACCCTTACCTTTACCTTGGCGAACTTCCAACGGCTTGCCAGTAATCGGCTTATCCGGGAATACACGAATCCAGATCTTACCGCCCCGCTTGATATGACGGGTCATGGCACGACGAGCCGCCTCGATCTGGCGCGCAGTAAGGCGCCCACGACCAGTGGCTTTTAATCCGAATTCGCCAAAGCTAACCTTGCTACCGCGATGCGCGAGACCGCGATTACGGCCCTTCATCGCCTTGCGAAACTTTGTACGTTTTGGTTGCAGCATTCTTCTAAACCCTTAGCTTTTTGGCCGCTTACTTAGCCGCTGCTTTACGGCCGTTACCAGCCTCGTCAGCACCTAGCACCTCACCTTTGAAAATCCAGACTTTTACGCCCAAAATTCCGTAAGTCGTTGCCGCCTCATACGTGGCGTAATCAATATCTGCTCTCAGTGTGTGCAAAGGCACTCGACCTTCTCGATACCACTCGGTGCGCGCAATTTCTGCTCCGCCCAAACGGCCGCTCACCTGAACCTTGATACCCTGTGCACCCTGTCGCATAGCGTTTTGAACTACGCGCTTCATAGCGCGACGGAACATTACTCGTCGCTCGAGCTGCTGTGCCACATTCTGAGCCACTAAACGAGCGTCCAGATCGGGCTTGCGAATCTCTTCAATGTTGAGGTGCACGGGCACACCCATTTTCTCAGCCAATACCTTGCGAAGCTTATCGACGTCTTCGCCTTTCTTACCAATCACAATGCCTGGTCGGGCGGTGTGAATGGTGATACGTGCAGTCTGCGCGGGACGCTCAATAACAATGCGACTCACCGAAGCGTTATCAAGTTTCTTCTCGATAAAGCTGCGCACGTGCAGATCATTTATCAACTGTTTCGCATAGTTCTTGCGATCGGCATACCACACCGAAGTGTGATCCTTGACGATGCCAAGGCGGATGCCCGTGGGATGTACTTTCTGACCCATGTGGTGCTCTCCTAATCCTTTAGCTTTCGCCGTCGGCGACTTTTACTGTTATATGGCAGCTGCGCTTCAAAATACGATCAGCGCGACCCTTGGCTCGCGGACGCAAGCGCTTCATCGTCACACCTTCGTCTACGAACACTGAAGATATCTTCAACTCGTCTACGTCAGCGCCTTCATTGTTCTCAGCATTTGCAATCGCAGAGTTCAGCACTTTACGAACAATCTGTGCTGCCTTCTTATTGCTGTACTCCAGCACAGACAAGGCCTCTTCTACGGGCTTTCCCCGCACCTGGTCCGCAACCAGCCGCGCTTTCTGCGCGGAGATGCGGGCACCTTTCAATCTAGCTGCAACTTCCATCAATCTGATTCCTATTCCGGGCCAGCGCTTAGCGCTTCGCCTTCTTGTCCACAACGTGGCCCTTGAAAGTACGCGTTACTGCGAACTCGCCAAGCTTGTGGCCAACCATGTCCTCGTTCACCAATACAGGCACGTGTTGGCGCCCGTTATGTACGGCAATAGTCAAACCAACCATGTCCGGAGACACCATGGAACGACGCGACCAGGTCTTGATAGGTCGACGATCATTTGCTTCCACTGCTACCTCAACTTTCTTGAGAAGATGCAGATCGATAAACGGGCCTTTCTTCAATGAACGCGGCACTGTTTTCTTCCTCTAATCCTATTCGTCCAATCCCAAAGGGCGCCAGCGTTACTTCTTGCGCCGGCGACGCACGATGAGAGCATCAGTACGTTTGTTCTTGCGGGTCTTGTAACCCTTGGTCGGCGTGCCCCAGGGGCTAACCGGATGTCGACCACCAGAGGTACGACCTTCACCACCACCATGCGGGTGATCGACCGGGTTCATGGCAACACCACGTACCGTAGGACGAACACCACGCCAGCGCGCAGCACCAGCTTTGCCTAACTTACGCAGACTGTGCTCGGAGTTAGAAACCTCACCCAGCGTTGCGCGACAATCAGAAAGCACTTTACGCATCTCACCAGACCGCAGCCGAATGGTCGCGTAACGACCTTCCCGCGCGGCAAGCTGAACCGAAGCACCTGCGGAGCGCGCAATTTGCGCTCCCTTACCAGGCTTCAACTCAACTGCGTGCACTACCGATCCAACCGGGATATTGCGCAAAGGCAAACAATTACCCGCCTTGATTGGTGCTGCTGACCCAGACTGAACAGCATCACCAGCCTTCAAACCCTTGGGAGCGATAATGTAGCGACGCTCGCCATCGGCGAAGAGCAACAGAGCGATATGCGCTGTGCGGTTAGGGTCATACTCAATCCGCTCGACTTTCGCCGGAATTGCATCTTTGTTGCGCTTAAAGTCGATGATGCGATAGTGCTGCTTGTGACCACCGCCAATGTGACGCGTCGTAATACGTCCGTTGTTGTTTCGACCGCCGTTACGCGACTGCTTTTCCAGCAGTGGCGCGTAGGGTGCACCTTTGTGCAACTCCTCACTAACGACGCGAACCTGATGACGGCGGCCCGCTGACGTCGGCTTACTCTTTGCTATTGCCATTTGTCCGCTCTCCCTTACTCAGCTACCGCGAAGTCAATGTCCTGCCCTTGGGCAACGCGAACATAGGCTTTCTTCCAGGTCGGCTTGTGGCTGAACCCGTAGCGATTACGCTTCATCTTGCCCTTGACCTTTAGAGTCTGGACATCCTCAACGCTGACCTTGAAAAGCTGCTCCACTGACTTGCGGATCTCGCTCTTCGTCGCGTCAACCGCAACCTTAAATACATACTGATTATTGGCATCGGCAACAATCGCTGCCTTTTCCGACACATGCGGGCCCATCAGCACCTGAAATACGCGCTCACGGTTCATGCCAGCATCTCCTCAATCTTCTTAACGGCATCCACAGTCACCATGACCTTGTCATGAGACAACAAACTTACTGGATCAATACCCTGCACGTCGCGGACATCAACTTTCTGAAGATTGCGTGAAGCCAGATACAAGTTTACGTTCACCTCATCAGAGATCAGCAGCGCACTGTTCACGCCGTAAGCATCCAACTGACTGACCAGTAACTTCGTCTTAGGTGACTCTAAATCAAACGTTTCAACAACGACCAAACGATCCTGGCGAGCCAGTTCGGAAATGATAGTCTTGAGTCCTGCGCGGTACATCTTGCGATTTACCTTAACGCCGTGATCCTGGGGTCGGGCTGCAAACGTCACGCCGCCACTACGCCAGATCGGTGATCTAATTGTTCCAGCACGAGCACGGCCCGTACCTTTTTGGCGCCATGGCTTCTTACCACCACCACGGACATCAGAGCGATTCTTCTGAGCTCGCGTACCCTGACGGGCTCCGGCAAGAAAAGAAGTCACTACCTGGTGAACCAGATCTTCGTTGTATTCGCGAGCAAAGCTGGCATCTGACACTGAAAGCGTGCCTGCCGACTCATTCCCGGGCTTTAATATACTTAGTTCCACTTATATTCCTCCCGCGCTCAGCCTTTGACGGCCGGACGCACGAAGACGTCCCCACCGGGTGCACCAGGTACAGCACCTTTGATCAGGAGCAGATTACGCTCTACATCTACACGCACGATCTCTAGACCCTGCACCGTTACGTTCACATTACCCATCTGGCCTGACATCTTCTTACCTTTGAAGACGCGACCTGGGGTCTGGCACTGGCCAATAGAACCAGGTGCACGGTGCGACAGTGAGTTGCCGTGGGTGGCATCCTGCATACTGAAGTTCCAACGCTTAATAACGCCCTGGAAGCCTTTACCTTTGGACTTGCCCGCAACATCAACTTTCTGACCTTCTGCAAAACGCTCAACGGTCAGCTCAGCTCCCACCTCGAAAGACTCTTCTTCGGCAGACAAACGGAATTCCCACAGACCACGACCCGCTTCAACGCCGGCCTTAGCGAAGAGACCCGCTTCGGACTTACTCACTTTGGCGGCCTTTCGGCTGCCCGCGGTTACTTGAATCGAACGATAACCATCGCTATCGTTTTCTTTGATTTGAGTAACGCGGTTTGGAGAAACCTCCACTACGGTTACTGGAATAGATGCGCCGTCTTCGGTAAAGACGCGCGTCATGCCGGACTTCCGGCCGACTAAGCCAATAGTCATTTTGCCAACCTCACAGTGTACGGGGCTCTCACCCTCTATGGCCACCCAACTCTTCAACATAAAGGGCCGGGCGTTACACACCCCGCGCCTTGTATTAGTGGCCGGGGCAGGTCTTGCTACGAATTGTCGTTAGCCAAGACTGATTTGTACTTCCACGCCCGCCGCTAGGTCGAGCTTCATCAAAGCGTCAACGGTCTTTTCCGTCGGCTCGATGATGTCAAGAAGGCGCTTGTGGGTACGAATCTCGTACTGATCACGTGCGTCCTTATTTACGTGCGGTGATACCAGCACGGTGAAACGTTCTTTGCGCGTTGGCAGAGGAATGGGTCCTCGTACCTGTGCGCCGGTTCGCCGTGCTGTTTCAACGATTTCCTGAGTCGATGTATCGATCAGGCGGTGGTCAAAAGCTTTCAGGCGAATACGTATGCGTTGATTCTGCACGCGATCAGTCTCCAATCTTGACAAAAAACCAGAGCCCCGCGTTGGGGACCCCGACAAATGGAGCGCGAATTCTAGATATGAGTGCGCCGACTGTCAAGGAGTAATGTGCGAAATATCGCTAGTAGCGACAGCTGAGTCCTCAAGATTGACTCAGGTCAACGACAGCTCGGCTTTCACTTGAGGCGCGCGCACAAAGCGAGAAGTATCGAGAGCATTGCAAATCCCGACAAAGGACCTCATAGCATGGAAGACCTGTTTTCCCTTGGCATCATATAGCTCGCCGTGTTTGCCGCCCACTGGGCGGCCGGAAAAACCAAACTGACGCCGGTACTCTGGTTTCTTGTGATGGGCTGTATTCTGGTCAATGTCGGGGCGCTACCGGAGGATCAGGGCATCTTTATCCGGGATCTTGCAGAAATCGGAATCATTGCGATCATGTTTGCTCTGGGCTTTGAGGAGAATTCTTCGGCGTTTGTGCGAAGCATTCGCCGCAGCTGGGGGATTGCCTTGTTTGGGGCCATAGCGCCCTTCACCGTGGCCTACGCGACAGTTATGTACTTCTGGGGTGATGCTAACGCGGCCTTACTCTGTGCACTTGCCATGACCGCGACTGCGGTGTCGCTCACGATGGTTCCCCTACGCAGCGAAGGGCTGCACAAGACTGATGCGGCAACAGGCATCATGACCTCCGCGGTACTGGACGATATAGCCGCCCTGGCCCTTGTAGCCATCATGGTTCCGATGGCCACGGGCGAGGCGACTTTTAGTATCAATGCGCTGCTGGTCATCGGTGCTAAGGCCGTCGCGTTTTTCGTGCTGATTACGGTGATGGCTCTGTGGCTGTTTCCCATGCAAGGGGCTTTTTTTGACCGCATACCCGGACTCTCCGGATTCAACCTTAGCCGTCTGATCACCATGGAAAATGGAGAGCACGCCACATTGACGGTACTCCTAATAGCGTTATGGGTTGCACTGCTGGGCCACGAATTTAGATTTCACCCTGCAGTGGGCGCTTATATGGCCGGCCTTATTTTAAAGGAGGAATACTTCCTGTTAGCGAGTAACGCCGGAAAGACCGGAGAAACCGTCCACGAGGAAACCCGAAGGATCATTGATAGCGTCGCATTTCTCCTGGATTGGCCCGGTGTTTTTCATTGTTCTGGGTACACACCTGGTTCTGGACCTGGACATATTGATGTCGGTGATGGACGAGGCATTGATTTTGTTTATCGGCCTGTTTGTCGGCCTGTTTGTCGGACAAATCCTGTCAGCGGGACTCGCCGCTCGCTATACCGGCGGCTTCGACTGGTATGACAGTTGGCTCATCGGCTTTGGGATGCTCGGTAGGGCAGAGCTCGCATTTGTGGTAATGGATATAGCCTATGTGCAACATCAGGTGATTACCGAAGAAATGCTTTACACCCTAATGACGACAGCCTTTTGCCTCAACATATCTGTACCGCTTACGATTCGCTGGTGGAAAGGGCGCCGGGGAAATGCTCCGGAGCAGAGTGAAAATGTCTTCAACTAATAAGCGTCCTTCGATGACCTAGCTTGCGCAGTCGATGCAGTGTGTGGCCTCAGGCCTGACCTTAAGGCGATCCGGCGCAATGTCTGCACCGCACTGCACACAACGACCATAACTACCCTCGTCTATTCTGAGTAGCGCAGCTTTTACAGCAGCAATTGCGCCGCGAGTCTCAATACCAATCGCATCCACTACCTCATCGTTCTCTCGCTCTTGGGCCTGCTCTGCAGAATCCGAAGAGTGCTCTTGTGAAGCGTCGCGTTTGAGATTCCCCAGTCGCGCTTTGAGGTCCGATAATCGCTGCGCGAGCTCTAGCTTGGCGCTCAGCAGCTCTTCAACCATCAGTGAGATTCTTTAGTCAACATGCCATATAGCTCATCTTTCAGCTGCAAGCGTTGTCGCTTCGCGTCTTCCTCTGTTCGCGTCGCGACGGGCGTTACCTCGTTTTCCATATTCTCAACCTTTCGAGTCAGCTCATGGTATCGCTCGAAAAGCTTTCGAAAATGCAAATTACTCGTTTTCAACTCGTGTATTTGATCTTTGAGCTCGGGGAACTCGTGCACAAGATCGTGGTGAGGTACGGACATGTAAAGCTCCTTAAATGGGTGTCGATTGATTCGAATCATTGCCATGATTTCATCAATTCATCGCAGCATGGGGTCAGCTTAACGCCCACCTTCCATCCGAGACCATGACCTGTGTCATGATTAATGTCGGATTAGGTTCTGTTTGTCGGCAGGTAGCTGGCATAGGGAAAGGAGGCTAGGTTTATGCAACGCTCGCATTCGGTCGTGATGGGTTACTTGCTTTGGGTCTTCGGATTCATGGGTGCACATCGCTTCTACTACGGACGTCCGATCACCGGGACAATCTGGTTCTTCACCCTAGGCCTTTTTTTTATCGGCTGGATTGTTGACCTGTTTTTGATACCCGCGATGAACGATGACGCGGATCGACGATACTTCGAGGGAAGCGTCGACTACAACATCGCCTGGATACTTCTGACCTTCCTTGGCGCATTTGGTCTACATCGCTTTTACATGGGCAAGCTATTCACTGGTCTCTTGTATTTGCTGACCCTGGGGCTCTTTGGGCTGGGAATTCTTTATGACTACTGGACGCTGAACGAGCAGATTGACGATATCAATGAGTAGCCATGGCCGATATGCATCACGCATATCTAAACCCAGAGCCGCGATGACGCGTCATGTTTACTTTCATGGCTTGCCAGGCTCCGCCGCGGAACTGCACTTTCTCAGCGGCCTCGACATTGAGGCTCCACAGCTTATGCATCCTGCAGACTGGCAATACGCAGCCCAAAGCGCGTCCAATCCCAAGGACTCCTTCATCGGCTTCTCTCTGGGGGCGTTTGGCGCCATCAGAGCCGCCGCCCAAAGAAAATCAGCGAAGTCACTACACCTCATTTCGCCGGCAGCGCCACTGGAACTGGGGGATTTTTTGAACAGCATGGCCGGAGCGCCCGTGTTCAAGGCAGCTCGCACACATCACTACCTACTCACCGCACTGACCTACGGACAAAGGACCCTAGCCCAACTAGCGCCAGAACGGCTGATCAAGCAGATTTTTGCCACCAGCCCAGCCGCTGACAAGACATTGCTTGACGGTCAGGAATTTCGAGACTCCTGCCGCGACGGTATCCACGCCGCGCTAATCAACGACAGGAAACGCTATCTGGCCACCATTCATGCGTATGTGCGCCCCTGGGCGCAGCTCATTGATGAACTGGAATGTCCCGTGCACATTTATCAGGGCAGTGCAGACACCTGGACGCCTCCCGCAATGGCCGAGGCACTCTCACACCGGCTGGGTGATCGGTGCACCCTGGATGTTCTCGATGGGCTGGGTCATTACTCAACCTTGCACCAATCCCTCCCGAAGATTCTGCGCCACGAGGTCGCCAACCCCTAGCAGGCTTTGATCAGCCCCCGCCAGCTTTGGCTCAGTAGCGCGAGCATCACTGCGTTACTGCGCTCGCTGCTGGCGCTTTGACGCTCGGCTTCGCAACACAGCAGGGCTCGCTATAGCCTGCAAAGCCACCAACACCGAAGCCCGCGGATAAATCGAAGACAAAAAAACCCGGCACAAAGGCCGGGCTCTCGAATCAGGCCGTGGCCTGAAACTTTGATCAATTACTCGATGATCTTAGCGACGACGCCAGCGCCTACAGTTCGACCACCCTCGCGGATAGCAAAACGCAGACCTTCTTCCATCGCAATCGGTGCAATCAACGTCACGACCATCTGTACGTTGTCGCCCGGCATAACCATCTCAACGCCTTCTGGAAGCTCACAAGCACCCGTCACATCAGTCGTACGGAAGTAAAACTGCGGACGATAGCCCTTGAAGAATGGCGTGTGACGACCACCCTCGTCCTTGGACAAAACATAAACCTCAGACTCAAACTTCGTGTGTGGCAAAACACTGCCTGGCTTGGACAAGACCTGTCCACGCTCAACTTCTTCACGCTTGGTACCACGCAGAAGTACACCAACGTTCTCGCCTGCACGACCTTCGTCAAGCAGCTTGCGGAACATCTCAACGCCCGTACAAGTCGACTTCGCAGTGTCCTTGATACCGACAATCTCAATCTCGTCGCCCACTTTCACAATGCCGCGCTCAACACGACCCGTCACAACTGTGCCACGACCTGAGATAGAGAACACATCCTCTACCGGCATCAGGAACGGCTGATCAATCGCACGTTCAGGCTCTGGAATGTAAGTATCCAGAGTCTCAACCAAGGTCCTAACCGCCGTCGTACCCAGACCGTTCTCATCTTCACCGTTCAACGCCATCAGCGCCGAACCACAGATGATCGGTGTGTCGTCACCCGGGAACTCGTACTGGTCCAGAAGCTCACGAAGCTCCATCTCAACCAGCTCTTTCATCTCTTCGTATTCTTCTGAATCCGCACCGCCGCAATCTTCTGCCAGCAAATCTGCCTTGTTCAGAAATACAACAATGTACGGTACGCCTACCTGACGTGACAGCAGGATGTGCTCTCGTGTCTGAGGCATAGGACCGTCAGTCGCGCCGCAGACCAAAATCGCACCGTCCATCTGCGCAGCACCGGTGATCATGTTCTTCACATAATCCGCGTGTCCTGGGCAGTCAACGTGAGCGTAGTGACGAACGCCCGACTCATATTCAACGTGCGAGGTCGCAATCGTAATGCCGCGCTCTTTCTCTTCCGGTGCGTTATCAATACCGTCAAACGCTACCAACTCGCCGCCCCATACTTCAGAGCAAACGCGTGTAAGCGCCGCCGTCAGCGTCGTCTTACCATGGTCAACGTGTCCAATCGTGCCCACATTGACGTGGGGCTTATCGCGCTCAAATGCTGCTTTTGCCATTACAACTACTCTCCCTGCACCGGTGACGATTACTCGCCACGCCTCATCTTTGATTCTTCTAAGGTGTCGCGCGATCACCGCGCCCACCACACACAACCTGCACAACAGCTAAAGCAATGGAGCTCATAACCGGATTTGAACCGGTGACCTCTTCCTTACCAAGGAAGTGCTCTACCGACTGAGCTATATGAGCCTGTAGACTGCTTCTGCACCTAAATCCAGCGCCCAACCACTCAACGCCTTGCTGACTTTCGTCAGTCCCTGCCTTCTGAGCAGCACCCATCCTCACGAATGAGCCCAGCATCAGACGCCATTGCTGGAGCGGGTAGCGGGAATCGAACCCGCATCATCAGCTTGGAAGGCTGAGGTTCTACCCTTGAACTATACCCGCGGTAATTACCTTGCCTCGCCAGCACAAGCCACATAGCGCCCTGCACGACCACCTCTCTCGTGGTCGTGCGGCGCTCTCCTACGTCAGCAATACTACAAACCGACGCGTTTATTTGTTTCTTTTCAAAAACTTATGGTGGAGGGAGGTGGATTCGAACCACCGAAGCTTGCGCGTCAGATTTACAGTCTGATCCCTTTGGCCACTCGGGAACCCCTCCGAAAGGCGGCACATTGTCCAGATGAGCCGAACTAATGTCAACTGATTTCTAGGAAGAAACGCCGGTTCAGTAAGGCTAAATGGGTTCAAACGGAGTATCCGCCATTCAGAGTAGCCAGGGATCCTCTCGATTCCAAGTACGGCGAGGAACAAACACTTGCGGGACTAAGTTCTGCACTGAGCACAAAAGCGGTATTCTGCGCCCTACGGTTACGCTGGCTTTGCTGGGGTAACAGCTCGGTAGACTCGTTGCCAGCGGCCGATATCTCGCAGCCAAGGCTCCCCGACCATACCTCAACCGGGATCCAAGCATTGAAACTCTTACGGACCATTAGTGACATCGACGTACGCCCCTCAACAGACACAAATCAAAGCCCATCGCTTTGATCTTTTACGCTCTCAACATTCTTTTCCTCGCCCTGGTTCTCGTTGGTATCAGGCGACGATCGTTAGTGACCGCCATCATCGTCGGCTGTGTCACCTCTGTATTCCTGATCTTGTCGGGCGTACAAATCGTTGCTAACCGGTTTACTGGAGCCGGCGTTGATCAATCGGTGTTTTTTCACCTCAGCGTAGGATTCGATGGGGCTGGATGGCAAGAGTACATTCCGGGGATTGTGATAAGCGCCCTGTTTATTGCCGCATCACTGGCGATTCCGGTGATGCTCTACATTCTGGGACGCTCGCGGAATATGGAAAAGCCGCATCCACTGGCTTTTTTTGCGATTCTCGCTCTGCCGGTCTGTGTTTTCTTACATCCCACTACTACACAAACACTGGGCCTACTTAACGTGAGCCTCGTGCCGCAGTCCGAGTCCGAGAAACGTCAAGAAAAAGCAGGAAAGGAACAGCTTTTTGAGCGCTTTTTCGAAGAACCCGGAGAGCTTGGTTCGGGCAACAATAACAATCTGGTATTCATCTATTTAGAGAGCTTTGAGCGGACATACCTGGACGAAAAGCTGTTCCCAGGACTGGCACCAAACCTGGCAGCACTCGAAAAGCAGAGTCTCTATTTTACTGATGTCCTTAGTTACCGCGGCACAGGATTTACCATCGGAGGACTCGTAGCGAGTCAATGCGGCCTCCCCCTTTTGACAGCAGGCTCGAGTAATTCTATGCGGGGCATGGATCAGTTCCTGCCAAAGGCATCCTGCCTGGGGGATCTTCTGTCGGAAACCGGCATGAGCATGAACTACCTGGGGGGCGCAGATCTCGATTTCGCAGGCAAAGGGAAGTTCCTTTCAACACATGGCTTCAGCCACCCAAAAGGCTTGAAAGATCTAGGGCCACAGCTCCCGGATCCCAGTTACGTATCCAGCTGGGGCCTGTATGACGACTCACTACTAGACCAACTTCGCAGCACACACCGCACGCTAAAGGGCAAAAACGCGCCCTACGCACTCTTCGCTTTGACTATGGACACCCATCATCCGAACGGGCATCAATCAGCATCATGTACGAAACCTTATCGAGACGGTAGTAACAAAATGCTCAACGCCGTTCACTGCTCGGACCGGTTAGTCTCAACACTGATAAGAGAAATCAGACAGTCAGAAGATTTTGAGAACACCGTCTTGGTCGTGGCCTCTGATCACACGGCACTGAGAAACGCAGCCAGCGACCTGCTGGGTAAAGGCCGCCGGCGCAACTTGTTTATGATCTTCACTGCAGCGCAAGCCGGCGGCGTCGCTATCTCCCGCAGAGCCTCGACCTTCGATATCGCGCCCACGGTGCTCTCAGCCCTTGGATGGGAGAACACATCCATCGGCCTTGGGAGAAACCTACTAAAGGGGAAGCCGACCTTCCGCGAGGCCATAGCAGACTTAAACGGAGACACCCTCATCGGGGCCTGGAGCGAAGATGTCAACGCATTCTGGCAGTTCCCGTCTGCGCAAGAGGGCTTCGAAGTTCTACCCGAGGAAAGCGTGGTGGTTATGCAAAATCGACGTTTTGCATTGCCCATTGTTATCGAGTTCGATGACAACCTGAACGTGCGCACAAACGTTTTCGAATTTGATACACGGGGAACCCTTACGCAATACCTGTTAGCACGCACAACTGATGATGCTATTGGATGGATAGATGACTGCAGCAAGGTGCGCGCCATGAATTTAGCGCTTCGAGATCATGGACTCTGCCTGTTCGTGGGTGCACTCTCATCCGAAGACACCATTGAGCGGGAGATCAACGGCAACACAAAGCTTACCGCATCAACACTGAGCAAAGCCCTCCAGTCTGCAACACGCGGCAGTCTGAGTGCAGAGCGACGTCAGAGGTTACGGTCGCTAAACACCCATGGGGTACCCGATGTAGTTATGTACAACGAGAAGCTTGCTCAAGCCAATATCCTGGGCCCGGTTTCTGTATTGTCCAGCGCCGGACCAAAAACGCGGTCTTACATCCAGACAACGAAAAACAAACTAATGCTTCCACGAGGCGTGAACCTTGTGCGCGTCAACAATGCTGGGCGCGCCTCTTTGGTCGAAAACTTTGACGCCTGCAAGATCGGCGCAGACGTGGCAAAAGCACCGACGCGAGACTTCGCGGTCAATCGCAGCCCAAGCTTGGCAGCGCTTTTCATCGTCGTTCATGATTCCGGCATTTGCAGCGATGACACGCTGACAATTTCCGTAAATGGACAAAATCAAGCGTTCAGCAAAATCGGCTTTCGCGCGCCATACGTTGCGAGACTGTCTGCTGACGGCGAGCTGCAGTCCCAACACCTCGGAGAGCGATACACCAAACTGGCAGTCGAACTGGGCAACTAATGCCGGCTAAGCCCGGCTAAGGGAGACTTAAAGAAGAACGTATCTTGGCAAGAACTCGGACTGCTACCCGCTGCTGGGGCCGAGTCATCCGTAAGTCGATCGTTGGACAAACCATTTGAAAAATGGAGCTGGCGACACGAATCGAACGCGCGACCTGCTGATTACAAATCAGCTGCTCTACCTACTGAGCTACGCCAGCCAAATTTCAGGGGCGTGAGTTTAGACAAAGGATGAGCCGGATTCAATCACTCTGAGTAAATAGTGCCGAAGATACTTGGGGATAATTCAACAAGCCGGGGGCTTCCAGTTCCGCCTGCCGCAATAGACCTTCAAAAACGAGAGTAGGTGCCTTGTCGTAAGCAAGATTCAAAACCTTCGCTAATTGCGTCGAGCCGCCGCCACAAAGCAGCAGCTGGGGTCGCTCACCCTGCGCTTCAGCGACCGACATAGCTAGATGCACTGCGCCCGCCTGCGCAAGCAACAAGCCATGACTAACAGCCTCTGCCGTGGATCTACCAGGGGCCAAAGAGGCGTTTGCCGGAGCGCTGTCACGCACACGACCCGTATCTGCGAACAACGCCCGCTCCATCAAGGCCATACCCGGAATGATGTAGCCTCCCTCATGACACCCGTCTGCGGCCACTAGATCTACCGTGAGGGCTGATCCGGCATCCACCACACAGACTCGACCACGGACTCGCTGCCGCGCAGCCAACATGGCCAGCCAGCGATCCACTCCCATGCGCTCAGCGTCCTCATAGGAGTTCACCAATCCATCAAGGGACACGCGGGAAACAGCAAACCAGACACTTTTGCTCAGCCCACTCAGCTGAACAGACAACGCCTTCTGTTTATACGGCGCTGCGACACTTGAGACCAGCACGGTAGCCCCAACAAGATCATCACCTAACTCGTCGATCAACGAATCCGTATCTACTCGTCCCACGCGGAGCGTTCCCAGAGCGCCAACGCACATCCACTTGGCTGCGCTGTTGCCAATGTCCAACAATAGCGTTGCGCCGCTCATGACGATGCTTCCTGCAATCGTAAGGAGACTTCACCGCCATGAATACTCTGCACACCTGTGCTCGTACGCAGCAACAAAGCGCCCCGCTCGTCGACACCCTCCGCCTGTCCCGCAAGACGCTGGCCGCTGTTATCCACAATGACTGATCGGTTCGCAAAGGCGTCCAGGGATTGCCACCGCTCCCGCCACATCGCAAAACCCTGCTGCTCATAGACCGCCAGGGCAGGGAGCAATCGATTCAACAGCTTTCCCGCCAAGAGACTTCGTGAAAAGGACCCATCTGCGAAGGACCGAAGATCGGACCACGGCTGCTCGATTTGATCAGTCACGTAGGCCGGCAACTGCACATTGATTCCAACACCAATGACCACATCACAGGGCCCGGAAAAATCACCGCTCATCTCTACAAGAATTCCAGCGAGCTTCCTACCATCGAGATAAATGTCGTTAGGCCATTTTAAGGAGAGGTTTTCGACACCCAAGTCTCGAAGCGCATCACAGACCAACACGCCCGCCGCCAGAGAAAGACCCTCGAGAACCTCCGCCCCACCTTGAAACCGCCACGCCACCGATAAATAAATGCTGCTCGCAAAGGGGCTCACCCAGAACCGGCCTCGTCGGCCGCGTCCCGCGCTCTGACTTTCTGCAAGGCACACCGATGCACCCGCGATCGCAGCGTCTTGCCGCCGCAACTGCGCATTCGTGGAGTCGATACTTTGATGAATATCAAATTGCGTCAGAAGAGCGGCAGCATCTGCACCCAACGTGTCGCGGATTACAGATTCGCTAAGCAAATCAAGACCACCCTCGATCTGATAGCCTCGGCCTCTGACGCGATTTATCTCGAGGCCTAGTTTTTCCAGCAAGGTCACCTGCTTCCAAATCGCCGTGCGACTGACGCCATACTGTGTGGCAAGCGTCTCACCAGAATGAAATGCGCCATCGGCAAGCTGTATCAAGAGGTCTTTTGCGGACATGGACGAAAGAGCTGACTCCAAAAATGACTGGCGATCATAGCAAAGTCCCCCGCGGTGAACTGCGGCTCAGCGACTAATTACACTTCGAATTTTGTCTCATCACTACGCTTTACGTTAACGTAAACGTAAGGTATTCTTTTAAAATGAACGGAACACAAAAACACTTCAGCATCTCTGAGCTCTCCCGCGAGCTTGAAATCTCTACGCGGACGATTCGTTTTTACGAAGAAAAGGGCTTTATCAAACCTCTTCGCTCTGGTCAGCGGCGTATTTACAGTGCTGCCGATCGCGCACGCATCCGTCTGATCCTTCGCGGCAAACGCATCGGACTCAGCCTCGCGGAGAGTGTTGAGATCATCGATATGTATCAGCCCGGAGAGAGTGACTCCACACAGTTGGCGTCTTTGTTGGCGCGCGTGAGCAAACGCCGCGCCGCACTCGAGCAGCAACGAAAAGATCTTGATGACATGCTCACAGCGCTTGATGAAGTAGAAGATCTTTGTCGCGAGGCGCAGAGCAAGCATCACAACGAACACACCCAAGAAACCCTCATGGCATGACGCGCAAGGAGCTCAGCGTATGAATACCGGATACTCCACTCTCAATTTCGGGCTTGGCGAAGACATCGACATGCTCAGAGATGCGGTTCATCAAATGTGCGAAAAAGAGATCAAGCCTCGCGCTGCACAGATAGATAAAGATAATGATTTTCCCGCAGATCTTTGGCCCAAACTTGGCGCCATGGGGCTTCTGGGAATCACAGTCGATGAGCAGTTTGGCGGCAGCGGCATGGGCTACCTCGCGCACTCCATCGTCATGGAAGAAATCAGCCGAGCTTCTGGCTCAGTGGGCCTGTCCTACGGCGCCATGTCTAACCTGTGCTTAAATCAGATTCAACGCCACGGTGATGATGCGCAACGATCTCACTATCTGCCGAAGCTTTGCTCTGGCGAGCATGTGGGCGCATTGGCCATGTCAGAAGCCAACGCAGGTTCCGACGTAGTCAGTATGAAGCTTCAGGCACGCCGCGAGGGTGACCACTACGTGCTCAACGGCACAAAAATGTGGATCACCAACGGGCCGGACGCAGACGTTTATGTGATCTACGCCAAAACCGATATCCAGGCCGGATCACGCGGCATCACCGCCTTTATTGTCGAGCGCGACTATCCAGGGTTTTCCCGTTCACCAAAGCTCGACAAGCTCGGCATGCGTGGATCGAACACCTGCGAGCTCGTATTTGAAGATTGCAAAGTCCCCGCCGGGAATATTCTCCGCGCAGAAGGCAAAGGCGTAGAGATTCTGATGTCGGGTTTGGACTATGAGCGTACTGTGCTGTCCGGGGGACCCGTAGGCATCATGCAGGCCTGTATCGATGAAGTGCTCCCCTACCTTCATACACGACAGCAATTCGGCCAGGCTATTGGTGAATTCCAATTGATGCAGGGCAAATTAGCGGATATGTATGCTGACTTGAACGCTTGCCGCTCTTACCTGTATACGGTTGCAGCGGCTTGTGATCGTGGTGAAGAAACACGCCAGGACTGTGCCGCGGTTATTTTGTACACCGCCGAAAAAGCAACGCAAACCGCGTTACAGGCTATTCAGGCGCTCGGTGGCTATGGCTACACCAACGAAGCAAACGCCGGGCGCTTCCTGCGCGACGCAAAACTCTATGAAATCGGCGCCGGCACCTCCGAGATTCGGCGTATGCTGATTGGTCGCGAACTCTTCAAGGCCTCGGCCTGAGTATTAGCTTATGACAATTCTTCAGACCCGATACAACGCCAACGACAGCGTCGCGCTGGAAAACCAACGTGCGATGCGGGTTCAGGTAGAAGCGCTGCGCGAGCTGGTAGCAAAGATCAGCGAGGGCGGCGGCGAAGTCGCCCGAGAGCGTCACCTGTCCCGAGGAAAGTTACTACCGAGACAACGTCTCGATGCGCTACTGGATCCGGGAACGCCATTTCTGGAGTTATCCCAACTGGCCGCGCATGACGTCTATGAGGACGATGTACCCGGCGCTGGCCTCATCACCGGCATTGGTCGTGTAAGCGGTCAAGAGTGCATGGTGTTCATCAATGACGCGACGGTAAAAGGCGGCACCTATTATCCGCTCACTGTTAAGAAGCAAGCCCGCGCACAAACTATTGCCGAGCAAAACCAACTGCCCTGTTTGTACCTCGTAGATTCCGGTGGTGCTTTTTTGCCGCTGCAGGATGAGGTGTTTCCTGATCGCGAGCATTTTGGCCGCGCCTTCTACAATCAGGCTCGCATGTCTGCCAAGGGCATCCCACAGCTAGCTGCCGTTCTAGGTAGCTGCACCGCCGGAGGCGCCTACCTGCCTGCAATGGCTGACGAATCGATCATTGTCCGCAAGCAGGGCACTATCTTTTTGGGTGGACCGCCCCTGGTAAAAGCAGCCACAGGCGAGATTGTCAGCGCCGAAGAATTGGGCGGTGCCGATGTTCACTGTCGCCAGTCGGGAGTTACCGATCACTATGCTAACGATGATCGTCACGCCCTCGCACTGCTAAGACAGTCCGTCGCGAATCTCAATCGTGTTAAGCACGCCAATATCGAAATACGAAAGCCCGTGGAGCCGCGCTATCCGGCCACCGACCTCTATGGCATCGTCCCGGCGGACCGGCGCCAACCCTTTGATGTAAGAGAGGTCATAGCCCGCCTGGTTGACGACTCTGCATTTGACGAGTTTAAGGCCTTGTTTGGCGACACCATCGTCTGCGGCTTCGCACGATTGCATGGCTATCCGATCGGCATCGTCGCTAACAATGGCATCCTTTTTTCAGAGTCGGCGGTCAAGGCTGCGCATTTCGTCGAGCTCTGTGCTCAACGCAAAATACCGCTGCTGTTTCTTCAGAACATTACCGGATTCATGGTGGGTCGGGAGTACGAAGCTGAAGGCATTGCTCGCCACGGCGCAAAAATGGTTCACGCCGTAGCTTGTGCGGACGTTCCCAAACTCACAGTGATTATTGGGGGCTCATTTGGTGCAGGAAACTATGCCATGTGTGGTCGATCCTATGACCCTCGCTTTCTGTTTATGTGGCCCAACGCGCGAATTTCCGTAATGGGTGGTGAGCAAGCCGCGAGCGTCCTGGCGACCGTCAAGCAAGACCAGTTAGCTCGGCGCAACGAAAGCATGAGCGACGATGAAGAAGCCGAATTCAAACAGCCGATCCTCGATCGCTATGAAGCTCAGGGCCACCCCTTTTATGCGTCTGCACGTTTGTGGGATGACGGCGTCATCGACCCTGTAGACACACGCCAGGTACTCGCATTGGCGTTATCTGCGGCACTTAACGCACCAGTGACTGAATCACGCTTCGGCGTGTTCCGAATGTAAGGTGCAACTGTCATGACCACAAATAAGCAATCGTTTGTAAGCTGCACCATTGATGCGCAGGGCGTTGCCCGGGTAAGCCTCGACCGTCCAGAAAAACACAATGCTTTTGATGACGCGATGATCGCGGATATGCAGATGCACTTTGACGCCCTCGCGACACGAAAAGACGTTCGGGTAGTGGTCCTCCAGGCCGAAGGGAAAAGCTTTTCGGCGGGCGGCGATCTGGCCTGGATGCAGCGCATGGCAGAGTACGATTACGGGCATAACCTTGACGATGCCCGCGCTCTGGCGACCATGTTGCAGACTTTGAAAACGCTACCGCAGCCGACAATAGCGCGTGTACAGGGAAACGCCTTTGGCGGTGCCGTGGGACTCATCAGCTGTTGCGACATTGCGATAGCAACTCGAACTGCGCTGTTTGGACTTACCGAGACTCGCATCGGCCTTATCCCCGCCGCCATAGGCCCACATGTCATCGAGGCTATCGGTCCGCGCTGGGCGCGACGCCTGTTCCTCACTGCCGAGCGCTTCGATGCTACGCGCGCCGAAAACATTCAACTCGTGCATGAATGTTGCGAAGCGGACGCACTCGACAGCCGTATTGACGATATAGTCGAAGCTCTATTGCTTAATGGCCCCGAAGCCTTAGGCGCAGCGAAGCTACTTATTCGAGACATCGCAGGCAAAGCTGTAGACGCTCAGATGATTGACGACACCAGTGCACGCATCGCCCATATTCGCGTCTCACGTGAAGGCCAGGAAGGCTTGCAGGCTTTTCTCCAGAAGCGTCCACCGGGCTGGGCCACAGGGAGCAACAGCTAATGTTTAACCGAATTCTTATTGCCAACCGCGGCGAGATCGCCTGCCGCGTGATTCATACAGCCCGAGCACTGGGAATACGAACCGTCGCGGTTTACTCCGATGCCGACCGCAACGCGCTTCACGTACAGCTGGCCGATCAGGCCGTACATATCGGGGAATCGGCGGCGACGCTGTCCTACCTAAATCAGGAACGAATCCTAACGGCCGCGAAAGAAACCAGCAGCGAAGCCATACATCCGGGTTACGGGTTTCTGTCCGAGAACGCCGACTTTGCCCGAGCCTGCGAGACTGCCGGTATCGTGTTTATCGGACCAAGCGCAGCCGCTATCGAATCCATGGGCTCCAAGTCGCGTGCTAAAACGATCATGGCGGAAGCTGGCGTCCCGCTGATTCCCGGCTATCACGGCGACGACCAACGCGATGACGTACTTCGTCACCAGGCTGACGCTATGGGCTATCCCGTGCTGCTCAAGGCAACCGCAGGTGGCGGCGGCAAGGGCATGCGTGCCGTGAATGAGGCCAGTGAGTTTGCTGAAGCTCTCGCAGCTGCCCGACGCGAATCCGCGGCCAGCTTCGGCGATGACCGCATGCTAATCGAAAAACTCATCCAGCGTCCCAGGCACGTGGAAGTTCAGGTCTTCTGTGACGGACATGGCAACGGTGTTTATCTGGCCGAGCGAGACTGTTCCATCCAACGCCGACATCAAAAGGTCATCGAGGAAGCACCCGCGCCAGGACTTAGTGACGAACTGCGCCAAGCCATGGGCGAGGCCGCCGTCGAGGCCGCACGTGCCATAGACTATCTGGGAGCAGGAACCGTAGAGTTTCTATTAGATGCCTCCCACAAATTCTTCTTCATGGAAATGAACACGCGGCTACAAGTAGAACACCCGGTAACCGAAATGATCACGGGGCAGGATCTTGTAGAGTGGCAGCTACGCGTGGCTTCAGGAGAGCCGCTTCCGCTCAGTCAGACTGAGATTCGCATTGACGGACATGCGATGGAAGCACGTATCTATGCCGAAGATACGGAACAAGGTTTCCTTCCTTCCACAGGGGTTATCAGTTACCTACGCTTACCGCCAGAAGGGCCATCGCTGCGCATCGACACTGGTGTCATAGAAGGCAGTGAAATCAGTCCCTACTACGACCCGATGATCGCCAAGCTGGTGGTACATGGAGATACTCGAGAAGAAGCCCGCCGGCGACTCACTAGCGCGCTCAGCGCCTTCCGCGTTGCCGGACCAGCCAGCAATATTGCCTTCTTGTACAACATCGCCTCCTTGCCCGCATTTGCACACTGTGATCTTGATACCCATTTTATCGAGCGCCATAGCGAAGACCTATTCAGAGCGCCCCCGGCGCAGAAAAATCGCGACCTTGCCGCAGCTGCTTTGGCATTGCTGTCCTTGCGACGCCGCGCAAACCAAAGCCCTGGCAATGACCGCTTCTCGCCTTGGGCGGATAGTCGTGGGTGGCGTATGAACACACCCCATCGCCAACGCTTTGATGTGTTGTGCCACGGTGACGAGTACTTGGTAGAGCTGGTGGATCGCGGCGACTACCTGGAACTACTGCTGGACGACGAAACCGCCACCATTCGCGGCGACCTCAAAGATGATGTCCTGATGCTAGAGCTGGATGGCCATCGCTATCGCGGAAGCTTTGCCCGCGAAGATAACGAGTTCACGGTGTTCTGGGACGACGGTGCGTTTCGTTTTGCAGAGAAGCAACTTCTAGTTGCAGATACAAGCGCGGCCGTAGCAGGCGACAGTGAATTTGGCGCACCCATGCACGGCACCGTGGTCGCGCATCTTGTGGAGCCCGGAACAACGGTAGCCGCAGGCGATGCGGTTGTGGTTATTGAAGCCATGAAAATGGAGCAAACGCTCCGGGCGCCGTCTGCGGGTCGGGTTAATGGGTTCCGGTGTAAGCCCGGGGACCTCGTAGATCGCGGCGCCAGTCTGGTCGACTTCGATCCTGAGGTATCGGAGTGATCAACGCTGTCCGTTATCCAAAAGAGGTCTCTTTGGTCGAGGTTGGGCCACGTGATGGTCTTCAGAACGAGAGTACTCCGCTGCAAACAGACGACAAGATAGCTCTGGTAGAGGGTCTTGTAGAAGCCGGACTTCGGTACATAGAGACCGGAAGCTTCGTCAATCCGCGCTGGATACCGCAGATGGCTGATAGCTCAGATGTATTCCACCGCATTGCGCGGGCACCCAGCGTTACCTACGCAGCGCTAACACCTAATCTTAAGGGGTTTGAGCGTGCAATGGCGGCAGGCGCCAGCGAAGTCGCTGTGTTTGCAGCCGCCTCGGAGTCATTTTCTCAACGCAATATTAATTGCTCAATCAGCGAAAGCATTGAGCGCTTCCGTCCGGTCATGGATGCGGCAGACACGGCCGGCATCGCTGTGCGGGGCTATGTGTCCTGTGTGCTCGGCTGCCCTTACGAGGGCGACATCAAACCCGCTGCCGTGCTCGCAGTCTGCCAGGATCTTCTGGCGCTCGGATGCTACGAAGTATCCCTGGGAGACACTATCGGCACGGGCACACCGGGATCCATGGACGCCTTGCTAAACACGCTTGTTCCCGCGCTGGGCGCGCATAAATTGGCGCTGCACTGTCATAACAGCTACGGGCAAGCTCTTGCCAATATTCTGATCGGCTTGCAACACGGCATTACGCGTATTGACAGCTCGGTAGCTGGCCTAGGCGGCTGCCCCTATGCCACCGGCGCCAGTGGAAACGTTGCAAGTGAAGACGTCGTTTACATGCTACAGGGATTGGGCATCGAAACGGGTGTTGATCTCGATGCCCTGATCGCCGTGGGTGAGTCGGTTTGCAAAAAACTCGGGCGTGACAGCCAGTCCGCTGTTGCCAAAGCCAGAGGCGGTTAAGCGCCTGACATTGCTGCAGCAGCTCTCTGTGTTAACGTTTCCAGCGTGACTAAGCACCCTGACACAGACCCGCAAAAACTTCGCAACCTGGCGGCTATTGTGGCGATTCTGTCCGGTGCCAGTCAGTGTATGTCGCTTTGGCTCTTACCTACGACCTCCACGCTGCTACTAACAGCGCTTACCGGTGCGCTTTACCTGCTTCTAGGCCTTGGCCTTTTCGGAATATCGCGTTTCTCACTGTTCCTGGCAATCACATTGCCGCCCTTACGTGGCTGGTTTGGGCTCTACCCTCTGGAAATACCGGCCTGGGAGCTCTTGCGCATCGCGAGCGACCTGACAATTGCTTTGCTATGCATACCCGCGCTTTGGGCATCCCTGCATCCCGAACATCAAAAAGTGGAGCCCGGGTTGAAGGGTGTATCTGACTTACCAGTGACAGCGGGCTTACCCGAGCATAGAGCCGACAATGCCTGATCCGCTGTTGATAATCGTCGCTCTGATGTGTGGTATGGCCAGTCGCGCAATTGGCATGCCAGCGCTCATCGGCTACTTGGCAGCCGGCTTTGTGCTGCATGAGCTCAACGTCGATGGCGGCGAGATGCTCGCCAAATTGGCCGAGATGGGCATCACCCTCCTTTTGTTCAGCATTGGCCTAAAGCTGCAAACTCGCGATCTTTTGATGCCGCGTATTTGGGGAACAACGGTTGTGCATATGCTGGTCACGCAATTGGTGGTTCTCGCTTTCCTCAGCCTTGCGGGACAATTGATGCCCCAGTTGGGCCTGTCAATCAGCGGCAATTTAATCATCGCCTTCGCGTTCAGCTTTTCCAGCACCGTATTTGTTATTCAAATCATGCAAGAACGCGGCGAAATCGCATCGCGACACGCCAATCTCGCGATTGGTGTACTGATCATTCAGGACCTCGCCGCCGTGTTGTTCCTCGCGGCCTCCACGGGCAATGTGCCTGAATTATCAGCGCTCTGGCTCCTACTGCTACTTCCCGCACGTCGTCCGATCTTACGTTTGCTTAGCCTTGCCGGTCACGGCGAATTGTTCACCTTGGCCGGCTTTGCCCTCGCTATTTTAGGTGCGCAGCTGTTTGACAGTGTCGGCATCAAGGGCGATCTTGGCGCACTATTGATAGGCGTTTTACTGGCCGGAGAACAAAAGGGCAAAGAGCTCGCACGCAACCTTCTTTACTTCAAAGACCTGTTTCTCGTGGGCTTCTTTTTATCCATTGGACTCAGTGGCTGGCCCTCTCCGAGCCTCATGATCCTAGCCTTCGCTCTCGGCGCCATGGCCTTGCTCAAACCACTGCTGTACTTCCCACTGTTCACGCGATTCCACGTTGCTCCGCGCACCGCCTTGCTGGCCTCCAATAGCCTTGCGAACCACAGTGAATTCGGCCTGATTGTTATTGCCGTGGCAGTCACGCAGGGCTGGGTCGGCCAAGAATGGAGCAGCGCCATGTCTATCGCTATTGCGATGAGCTTTTTGGTCGCCTCACCTCTAAATAAGTTGTCTCACAAGCTGTATCGCCGTCATCGAGTTCGCCTACTTCGCCATGAGTCGCCTCTCGTCCGCGCCCAACGTCCTGACACGCGCAACGTTCGTGTTTTGGTGCTGGGCATGGGCAACATCGGAACCGGTGCTTACGAAGCTATAGCGCGTAGTTACGGCGAGGAGGTTCTCGGTATTGATGACAACGACCGCAAGCTCGCGCAGCATCATGCGATGCATAGACGCGTTGCCGCAGCCGATGCCAGTGACCCTGACTTCTGGCATCGCGTCGCGCTGGACGAACTCGAACTTGTAATGCTGGCTCTGACCAATCATGAGGAAAACATGCTGGTTGCCGATCTGCTCCGGGAAATGGGTTACCAAGGACGTATTGCAGCCGTTGTTCGATTCGACGAAGAAGCCCAAGCGCTCGAAGCCAAGGGTATTTCAGCCTTTAATCTGTATGCTCAAGCGGGAGAAGGCTTCGCGGCTCACGCAGCGCGTGGTTTACGGGAGAGAAGAAGCCGCGATCGCGACGCCACCGACGCTTCAGAGCCCGGCAGCTAGGCCGTATTCATCGACTCGGCCGCGGCAGCGGCGTTTGGAGACCAATACAACAGCAGGACGAACAAGACGTTAACCGTCAGATAAGCCGCTGCAACGCCCGTAAAAATGCCAAGCCCCGGTGTCATTACAAGCCCCAGTGCAAAGGCGCCCAGGCGCAGCAGATCCCACCGCAAACTGATCCAAGGCGCCCGCCCCTCGATCCATGAGGCCGTGGTTACCGTCGTCAACAGCATAGCCACTACGAACCATACGCTTGCGGCGTAGCTGTCTAAGACCCCGGCTTGCAGATATCCCAGTAACGCGACCACGGCTACGAGCTGAAACAGGGCGTAAACACGCACCGCCAAACTTGTAGGCGGATCGAAGCGCACGAAGTCGTTCAAATCAGCTTTGGGGCGTGGATCTGTCACCGCTAACTCTGCGGGCCGCCACCCGGTTCTGGCAATCCAGACAAGCAATTTGTCGCGCCACCGCGGTGCATTCCAGCTATCCCGGAACATGTCAGCGTAGATATGTGTCAGCGCACGAAGTGGATTAAAACTGCGCAGCGGACCGCGGATACCGTAGATGGGAGGCTCAGACGCGAGCTCTTCCTGAAAAGTGCCAAACACGCGGTCCCAAAGAATAAACAGACCACCATAGTTGCGATCCAAATAGTGATCGTTCTGCGCATGGTGAACACGATGATTCGAGGGCGTGACAAATATCCATTCATACCACCCTAGCTTACCGACATGCTCGGTATGCACCCAGAACTGGTAGATAAGATTGATCGACGCCACAGTGACAAGCACCTCCGCCGGCACTCCCAAAGCAAACATCGGGACATAAAAAACCCAGCCTAGTAAAAAACCGGTACTGGTTTGGCGCAATGCGGTGGAGAGGTTGTAGTCCTCACTCTGATGATGCGCCACATGTGCAGCCCACAGAATGGTTCTTTCATGGCCAAGGCGATGAAGCCAGTAGTAGCAAAAGTCATAAAGAACAGTCGCCAACACCCAGGTCCAGATACTCTTTGAACTCATTAATGACAAGGAGAAATGCTCTGCGGTGAGATGATAGATATAGCCACCAACACCCAGGGTAATAAACTTCCTGGCCTGACTTAGTGTCCCCAGGAAAAGGCTACTAACCGCGTCATTCACACGATAGGTGTTGTGACCAACCCACAGACCCCAGAACAGCTCCAGCACCATGGCCAGGATAAAAAACGGAACAGCGTAAACAATGAGGTCCATAGCGGCAGACTCGAACCAACAGACGCCTCTAGGCGTCGAGATCCGGAATCATGTCATCCTTAAGAAGTGCGATAGTGTCTTTCAGCCGCAGCTTCTCTTTCTTCAAGCGTTGAAGAAGAATTTGATTCCGATAAGGATAAAGCTGCATCTCGTCGATGCGCGTATCGAGCGCCCGATGCCGCGTTTGCAGTTGCAGTAGTCGCATCGCAGGCGTCAAAACCTCGTTTGCGGCTTCGGCGTCAGCGTCTGGTTCCTTGCCCGGTGGCCAGTTCATGTACAGGGTTTCCCGCCTTCAGTCACACTGTGAGGAGAACGTAAAAGATAACCGCGCCCTCGCCTGCAGACAAGCCCCGTCTTAGCTATGCGACTCACTGATGCCAGCCGCTCATGCCATAGACTCTAACAGCTCATTCCAAAGCGACGCCGATCTGTCACCCACTGCCACAAAGTGCGGACTGAGCAGAGTGTCCCGGGCGTTGTACCGCAAGGGCGCGCCATCAAGACCCAAAACCCGGCCTCCCGCGGCGGTTACTAAGGCATCGCCCGCTGCAACATCCCACTCACTGCAAGGCGAGAAGCGTGGATAACAATCTCCACGGCCCGCAGCCAGATCACAGAACTTCAATGCACTCCCGCTATTTTGCCGCGACAATTCATGCGTAGACTTCAAAAATTCCAGGCAGCGATCCAGACTGGGGTTTTTGTGACGCCGACTTGCGAGGATTACCAACTGGTCTGAGGGAAGCTTCCGAGTGGTCAAAGGCGTTGCCTGCCACGCGCCGGATTCGAAACAGAGTCGCCAAGCGCCCTCACCAATGATTCCCAGGCTGCCCTTCCGCGACAGTGGCTCGTAAATCAGCCCTAGTGTCGGCCGCTGGTTCTCTATCAGCGCAATATTTATAGTGAACTGCCCGGTCCGCTCGAGAAACTCACGAGTACCATCCAGAGGGTCCACCATCCAAAAGGAATCCCATTGGTCGCGATCGGCTATCTCGCCGGGGCTGCACTCTTCAGACAATAAAGGCAATTCAGGTTTCAAGCTGCGCAAACCTTCACTCAGAATTTCGTGTGACGCAAGATCGGCCTTGGTGAGCGGTGTTCGATCTTCTTTGCTGTACAAAAGACCCGCGCTTGCCTCGTCGTTGTAACACGCAAGTATGCTCTGGGAGGCACTTTGGCAGAGGTCGAGAAGAGCCCAGATTTCGCCCCGCGACAATGGCGGGTGCCCAGAAAATTGCATAGACGTTACTATACACCCAGCGATGATTGACTGGCCTAACATTCGCACGGTGCTGCTGGACATGGACGGCACCCTGCTTGACCTCCATTACGATAACCATTTCTGGATGGAGTATCTGCCTCGTGCCTATGCGCAAACGCGAGGTATTTCAGAAGCCGAGGCCATAGCGTATCTTCACGACAGCTTTACATCCATCCGAGGGTCTCTTCCCTGGTATTGCCTTGATCACTGGTCCAAAGAGCTGGATATGGACATCCCGCGACTCAAGCGCGAAATAAAGCACATGATTCGTATGCGCCCCTACTCTTTGGAATTTCTTCGCTGGCTGCGCTCCCAACCCCTGGACGTTTTATTGGTCACGAATGCGCATCGAGAAACGCTGAACATCAAAATGGCAGAAGTCGATATCACCGAGTGGTTTGATCACATCGTTGTATCTCATGACCTCAATGCGCCAAAAGAGCAGCAGGTTTTCTGGGAACGCTTACAAGAACTACACCCCTTTGATCCCGAAACAACCTTGTTTATCGATGACACAGAGGCGGTGCTCGATGCGGCTAAAACCTATGGCATACGGCACTTGCTCACGCTACTTCAACCCGACAGCTCTCAGCAGAAGCGTATGGGCACCCGATTTCCGGGCATCCATCATTTTGACGAGATCATGCCAGCTATACTTCCATGAGCGGCGCATCCATGGAGAAACTGCGAGTCGACAAATGGCTCTGGGCAGCCCGTTTTTTTAAGACCAGAAGTTTGGCCAAAGCGGCCATCGAAGGAGGGAAAGTTCAGCTCGAAGGCCAACGAGTCAAAGTCTCAAGGGAAATTTGCACCGGCGATGAACTTCGCGTTCGCCAAGGCTGGGACGAGCGAGACATCATTGTTCTGGCCCTGAGTGATCAGCGCCGCGGAGCAGCAGAGGCTCAGGCGCTGTATCTGGAGACAGAACAGAGCATTGCGCGCCGTGAGCAGTCAGCCCAGGCACGAAAGCTCGCCGGAGGTATGATCGGGCGCCCGGCCAAAAAACCCGATAAAAGAGCGAGACGGCAGATTCATCGCTTTCGCCATATTGACGATGGCTAATCAAGTTTTTTCAGCGCAGCCGCCATACGCAGCGCGCGTAAAGGCCTGTGAGGCGCTGCAAACTCTCCAAAGGCGAGCGCCGCAAAGCGCTTTTTCAACGAATCAGAACCCACTTGCAGAAGATAATTCTCCAGCACCTGCGGGGGATTGATCTGCCTATGAAGAAGGCGCTCTATAAGCACCCGCACTGCGACCAACTGTGAGGAAAGCACCCCTCTTTGCCGAAGAAATAGCTCGGGGGCGTGCACTAGCTGCCGCAGTGGGTCGTAAGCACCCACTACGTTCGAGTCGTGCTGTCGGTAGTTGACCAAGGTTTGAGAGTCGCAAAATAACGGGCCTTCGCACAAAGCGCAAAGTGCCAGCCACCAATCATGGTTTCTCAGGCCTGGGGGGAAAGGCAGGGCTAAGTCCAGCACCTCAGCTGTAACAGCCAGCGTGCAGCCCACAACGGAATTGTGCGCAAGCAAGGAGCTTACTGATGGCTGCAAGGGAGAGTCCAACTGCTGTAAAAAACGCACTTCAGTTGCCTCTCCCTTAGCATTTGTCAGCATGAGATCACTACAGCAGGCGCGGAAATTTTGCAGTTGCTGACGCTGCAGTGATAACTTTTCGGGATGCCACACATCATCCTGATCACAGAGTGCCACCCACTCAGCTGATACTCTGGCAGCTTCACTGAGAAGATACTCGAAGTTGCCCACAGCACCCCGGCCACCTTTGCGTTGATCTAAAAAACGCATCCTCGAATCACGACGCACATTGTCATGAATAATTTCTAGCGTCGCATCCGAAGATCCGTCGTCGCTAATTAAAAGCTGCCAGCCTTCATAGGACTGCGCGATCACGCTGTCAATTTGCTCCTGCAGCCATCGATCACCGTTGTAAGTCGCCATACAAATAATGACGCTCATCGGTCCGTACACTCAGGGTTTAATCGGGGATCGAGGGCGGCGATAAGGCTTTCTTTGATTACACGGTTACTAAAATGCTGTTCGTACACGGTGCGAGGCGCGGGAGACCAGTCGCTTTTCAAGCGGGCAATGGTTTCCTCTATTGCCCCCGCCAGCGCCGCCGGATCGGCGGGTGGACATACAATCAGACCCGTATGTTCGTCGGCGAGCGCATTTATTGCAGCTCCGCTTCGTGTAATTGTCGGTCTACCCGAGGCGAGCGCCTGATGAACTTTATAGGGAACAACAGATGCCGCTTTAAGCGAATCACCAAACGCACCAAGGACAATATGTGCCTCAGCAATGGCGCCCCTCAAAGTATCCGTGTCGACAATACGTCTTTCCCAGCTAAGTGTGTTCAGTGGCGCACGCTCTAAGTCCGCCCATATGCTGGGGGCTACCTGTCCATCGCCGATGATCCGCAAGTCCACATCGACTCCCTGACTTTCGAGAAGACGCGCAGCGGCAACGATGTGCTCAACACCGTGTAAAGGTATAAAAGTGCCCCAGAACAAGAGCCGCGCTCGCTCGGCCATAGCTTGACGTGGGATTTCAGTCCAGATTGACTCATCAATACCCACCGGTATTTCGGCGACCTGCGTGTCCGTGCCTGCAAGATACTGCCTCAGCAGGGTCGCCTGCTCAGCTGTATCGATCAATACGACATCGGCTTTTCCCAGTGTGAAGCGCTGAAAAGCCAAGAGCATGCGTGCCCGCAACGACTTATGAGGAATAAGCTTTCGATCCTCAACAACGGTGCTATGCAACTCCAAAAAAGCATCGACTATTAGGCGCTTTCGCCGCGTCTGACCGGAAATCCAAAGTAAAGCAATATCCAGATAGGCCGGATAGGGAACAAATACAGTGTCGCATCCCCTCAGCAGGGAACGCTGGGACCACAGGGACCATGCATCACGCAACAGGCCACCTACACGCGAGAAAATAGTCTTGCCGGAAGAAAAACCGTGTCCCGCGGATCGCGTTTCAGGGCGAACATACACAGTCTCGCCGCTGAGTTCTTCGAGGATGTTTACAAGTATTCTATTTCTCTGATAAAGGTCGTGATCGCTATAAGCACCAAAGATGGCCAGACGTTGAGGCATCACGGGTAAGTCACTCACACATCACACCAAAGCGATCTTGTCGCGTCCTTCGCGTTTAGCCTCATACAGAGCAGCGTCTGCTCGATCAACCAAAACTCCGGGATCCACATCCTCGTCAGGCATGATCGAAAGAACACCCTGGGATATGCTGATTCGATCCGATACGTCCGATGCGCTATGCGGAATATTCTCTTCGTACACCAAACGCTGCAAGCGTTCAGCAGCCCGCAGAGCATCGGGAGCTTTCGCGCCCGGCAGAACCAAAATAAATTCTTCGCCGCCATAACGCCCAGCAACCTCACCCGCTCGGGCAGTCACCCGCTGCATGATATCCCCAATACGCCGCAGCACCTCATCACCCGCTGGGTGGCCATAGGTATCGTTGTACTTCTTAAAATAATCGACATCGATGAGAATAACCGACACCCATCCGTGGGAGCGCCGCGCACGATTCACTTCGTCTCGTAGAGTCTGATTTATCAGCCGGCGGTTACCCAGCCCGGTAAGTTCGTCAATGTTAGCCAGATCCGTAAGCTGACGCCGAGCCTCCTGAAGCTGCACATTTCGATCTCGCAAAGAACCGGTAATCTGACCCAGTTCCCGGGTCATCGTCTCTTGCTGCCAGCTCAGGCTGAGCATACGCCGAAATGTATCGTGGATGCCATTACCTGCTGCCGTAAGAAGCCCCGTGAGCGCCAACAGCAAAAGCCCAAGCAGTAAGTTGTAAGGTTGATCCCAAAAATGCGCGAGACTCCACCACGCAATGGGCCATAGTGCAGCGAAGATGAAGGCCAGAAAGTACTCTCTGACCACAACCATTACAGCCAGTGAAATCACCGAAATAAACACCACAATTAGCAGCAGCAAGTACTGAAGGGTGACCGGAAGATAAGGACTCACCAGAATAAAAGTCCCAGACCAGACCAGCCCGGTCACGGCCGAACCAAGCACCAGCTGCCAAAACAGCTTCTGCGGCCCGCTCAAGTAGCGGCGATCAGCCAGCGCGCTGCTCATATGCAAGGACCTGAGCAGTAAAAGACTCAAGAGCCCAAAGCCCCAGAGCAAAAGGCCTCCAGTATCAAAGTAAGGCCAAAGTAGTCCCATAACCGCAATCACGCCAATAAGGTTAGCCATCATCGACGCCACGCGCGCGTGCTGCATGAGCAACTCAAGCTGTGCGGAGAACAGCTCACTTTCTGGAATGTTACGTAAATAAATCATGGGTAAAAGTTTACACGTAGCACTGCCCACCCGGTAAGTACATATTGTGAGGGTGAGACCTCGATCACAGGGTCGCGTATGGGTCATTGCCGGGTACTACAAGCTAAGACACACTTAGCGTCGAATATAAGGGATACGCGATGTATCAATGGAAAACACTGCGAATATTGGCAGGGCTGCTGCTCTGTTTACCCCTAATTCACTTCGCACTCATCGTTTCCCGGGATATCAGCACTTACCTCGACCCCTCGCCAGAGGTTTGGGATAGCGAGATTGCCGCCTTGATTGCCGCTGACCTCGATGACGCGATACCTCAGCAACCCATTGTGGTTATTGGAGGCCATCGCGTCCGTCTTTGGAAGGACCTGCCCGCCAGCCTGCTCCCAAGAGCCACCCTGTTGCGCCCCTTGGGAGACGCAACTCTCGAAGATCTTACATTTCATTACGATCGTCTGGCAGCCTTCTACCGTCCGGATGTTCTTGTGGTGTTTCCTGGTTACGCGGACCTGTATTTGCGTGACCAAAAGACCCCCGAAGACTTCACCGCCAGCTTACGGACACTTCTTAACCGCGATGAAGAATACGGCTCCAGTAGCTGGCGCTATGTGATCGCCCCTGTACAGATGCCATTGCACCCCGATGACCACGAGCGCATCTCTCAGATAGACAAATCCATAGACCAGCTCGCGGCAGAGCTACCCGACCTCACGATTATTGACCCCAACCCTATCTTGAGCGGCTTAGATGGGAGCCCCAATCCCGAGTACTACCGTGGTGATGGTATTAACCTGAGCCCTAGTGGATACGGGCGCATATCTTTACTCCTTGCAACGCAGATCAAAGCGCGCCAACAGCTGGACCAGGAAGCGAGCAGCCCACAATAGCAACCAGCTACACGCATTTTGCGCTACAATTTCGCGATGTTTGATGAACTCCCCACAGCACGACCGACCACTGCGGCACTTGATAAAATTGATCAGGGTGCAAACCTTTCCGAGCTGACCGAAAAAGAGCTGCTGGCCCTGCCCGATGAGCTGCGCTCTTACCTTCTGTTTAGTGCAGGACAGTCTGGCGGGCACTTTGGCGCCGGTCTCGGTGTTGTTGAATTAACTATCGCTCTTCACCGAGTTTTCGATACGCCTAGAGATCGAATTGTTTGGGATGTCGGTCATCAAGCCTACCCACACAAGATTCTCACCGGCCGCATGCAGCGCATGGGTACCATACGCCAAGCTGGCGGACTGGCAGGCTTTCCTAAACGCAGCGAGAGCGCCTACGACACCTTTGGCGTCGGCCACTCATCAACCAGTATTTCAGCCGCCATGGGCATGGCCCTGGCAGCAGCTCGAGAAAGCGATCCTCGGCGCGTGGTGGCGGTTATCGGCGACGGCGCAATAACCGGTGGCATGGCCTTTGAGGCCTTAGCGCATGCAGGCGATGTCCGACCGAATATGCTCGTCATATTGAACGATAATCAAATGTCCATCGGTCGAAACACCGGTGGACTGGCCAAATACTTCGCGAAAATATGGGCCAGCAAGACGTATATCAGCATGCGCGAAGGTGGCAAACGCGCGTTAAAGAAGATCAAGCCTGCCTGGGATCTGGCTAAGCGTACCGAAGAGCACATGAAGGGTATGGTTGCCCCGGGGACACTGTTTGAGGAGTTAGGCTGGCACTATATCGGTCCAATAGATGGGCATGACCTACCGCAACTCCTGCAAACTCTTGAGAATATGCGTGATCTCAAAGGTCCCCAGTTTTTGCATGTGCTCACCATGAAGGGTAAGGGCTACTCTCCTGCAGAAGCTGATCCCATAGGTTTTCATGCCATTAACAAACTCGAAATCAAGCCTGCGGCTGGAGCTGAGCCGCCCACGCCACCGGCACCGACACTGAAAAAGGTCAAATACCAAGATGTTTTTGGTCAGTGGCTCTGCGACATGGCGGCCACAGATGAAAGGCTGATGGCAATTACGCCCGCCATGTGCGAGGGCTCTGGAATGGTGCCCTTCGCACAGCAGTATCCAGAGCGTTTTTTTGATGTCGCCATTGCCGAACAACATGCGGTGACTCTCGCCGCTGGCATGGCTTGTGAGGGCGCCAAGCCGGTGGTGGCTATCTACTCAACATTTTTACAACGAGCCTACGATCAACTCATACACGATGTCGCACTACAAAAGCTCGATGTGACCTTTGCGATTGATCGTGCGGGGCTGGTGGGGCAGGACGGCCCCACGCATCACGGAGCCTTCGATATCAGCTATTTGCGCTGCATCCCAAACATGGTGATTGGCGCCCCCTCGGACGAGAACGAATGTCGCCAGATGCTGTACACGGCTTATAGACATCCCGGCCCGGCTGCCGTTCGCTATCCTCGAGGAACCGGACCTGGCTCTTTGATTGAAGAGACCATGACCGAAGTACCCATCGGAAAAGCTGTACTTGTTCGAGCTGGCAAAGGGGTTGCGATCCTGAATTTTGGTGCGCTATTTTCTGAAGCGATGAAAGCCGGCGAAGAGTTGGATGCAACGGTGGTGGACATGCGTTGGGTCAAGCCACTGGATGAAGAACTCATACTGGAGCTCGCCAGCAGCCATGATCTTTTAATCACGCTGGAAGAAAATGCGATTGCTGGTGGCGCTGGATCCGCTGTGTCGGAGTTGTTAGCGCATCATGGCATCCAGTGTCCCGTTAAGCACATAGGGATACCCGATAACTTTATTGAACACGGCGACCAAAGTGCACTTCGAACCTCCGCTGGCACCTCTGTCCAAGCTATTATCGCCTGTTCTCAAGGACGAGCGGCAGCGGTTGATCCGTTGTCCAGATCTTTCACTGTGGCAAATTGAGCAGCGGTTCGTTCGCGCCCACACGAAGCCCCTAGGCTTTCAGCACAGTGCGTCAATCGCTAAAAACACGATCAGAATTTTATACATACGATAGATAAGCCATATGTCCAGGGGAGTATTTCAATGAAAGCGGTGCTGCTGGCGGGGGGGTTCGGCACGCGAATCTCTGAAGAAACTCTTGTTCGGCCAAAGCCTATGGTGGAAATCGGCGGGCGCCCGCTTTTATGGCACATTATGAAACTCTACTCCCACTATGGGATAGAAGACTTTGTGATCTGCTGCGGTTACAAGGGATATATGATCAAAGAATATTTCGCGAACTACTTCTTACATATGTCTGACGTGACCTTCGATCTTCGGAACAATTCCATGCATGTACATCAAAAGTATGCCGAATCATGGAAGGTCACTCTCGTGGACACCGGCGAAAACACAATGACCGGGGGAAGACTTGCTCGCGTTCGTGATTACCTCAGCGAAGACGAGAGTTTTTGCTTCACCTACGGAGATGGCCTTGCGAATATCGATTTGCGAGCGCTTATAGATTTCCATCGCCTCAAAAATCGAACCGCGACAGTCACCGCAGTTCAGCCGCCTGGTCGTTATGGTGCACTGACTATCGGTGACGACATTGCAACTGGGTTTGTAGAAAAGCCTCAGGGAGATGGGGCGTGGATAAATGGTGGTTTTTTCGTTTTGAAAGCATCAGCTATCGACCTAATTGAAGGTGATCACGTGGTTTGGGAAGAGGGCCCCCTACGCTCGCTTGCCAGCCAAGGTCAGCTTGCCACCTACAAACACAGAGGGTTCTGGCAGCCGATGGATACGCTGCGAGAGAAAAATCAATTAGAAGCCTTGTGGTCATCCGAGCAAGCCCCATGGAAACTCTGGGACTGATGATTACGGCTAATAACTTTGCCGGCGCGAAAGTGCTCATTACAGGCAACTCTGGCTTCAAGGGTTCCTGGCTGCAACTGTGGTTGCAGCTTCAGGGAGCGGAAGTCACAGGTTTGTCACTTCCACCCAGCACCAACCCAAATCATAGAGACTGCCTCTTTCCAGAAGCACGCCAATCCTGGATAGACGTACGTGATAGCGACAAGGTTAAGTCACTCGTAGCTGAAATCAAGCCAGATGTGATTTTTCATCTCGCCGCCCAGCCTCTCGTTCGCGACTCATATCGCGACCCTATTGGCACTTGGCAGACAAATGTTCTCGGGACAGCCAATGTCCTTGATGCCTGCCGAGATCTGCATCGGCCTTGCGCAGTTGTAATAGCGACCTCAGACAAATGCTATCTCAATAAAGCCACCGGACGCGCATTTGTAGAGGACGATCCTCTGGGCGGGAAAGACCCCTATAGTGCCTCCAAGGCGGCCGCGGAGATTCTTGCGTCGAGCTATCGTGATTCATTTTTCGGTACTGACAGTGAAGTTCTCGTCGCCACTGTCCGGGCAGGAAATGTTATCGGAGGTGGCGATTGGTCGGATGATCGGCTTGTTCCAGATGCGGTACGAGCATGTTTCGAGGGTCACCCGCTTAAGATAAGATATCCTCAGGCTACGCGTCCCTGGCAACATGTACTCGAGGCTACTGCAGGTTATACGCGTCTCGCGGCCAAGCTTATTGAAGGCGATCGCAGTTTTGCCCGAAGCTGGAATTTTGGTCCTCAAGGTAGCGAGAACCGTCCGGTCATAGACGTACTTAGCGTTCTTGCAGTAGCCTGGCCTCAGCTTACCTGGGCACAGGAGGAGCGAGGCGCGCCTCAGGAAGCGCCTCTCTTAGCGCTTGACAGTAGTTTGGCCTACGAAAAACTTGGCTGGCGTCCAGTGTGGGATTTTACAACGACTATTGCTCGAACCGTAGAATGGTATGACGCTTGGTACAGTTCCTCACACGCAATTACCGAAGAACAAATTACAGCCTATCAGCAAGAAGTTTCACCATGAGCGATTGGTTCCAAATCTGTGAAACGCCACTTCAGGGACTGTGTTTACTTAAGTGTCGCCGTCACGCAGACAGTCGTGGCCATTTTTCGCGACTCTACTGCCATTCTGAGCTTGACTCCATTCTGGAAGGCGATGGTGTAGAGCAGGCCAACTACTCGATAACTAAGCTGGCGGGAACAGTGCGAGGGCTACACTTCCAGCGTGGCGCGAATGCTGAGAAGAAGCTTGTCCGCTGCGTGCAGGGAGAGATTTGGGATGTTGCCGTGGATCTTCGTGATGATTCTCCGACCTACCTTCAGTGGTACGCGGCGACACTCTCAGCTGAAAATGGCAAAGGTCTACTTATACCTGAAGGCTTCGCACATGGATTTCAGACGCAGACACCAGACTGCATCCTGACCTATTTCCACACCAAAAAATATGCTCCACACGCAGAAGGCGGAATCCATTGTGACGACCCCGAAATAGGCATCCCTTGGCCCATAGACTCACGGAACCTCTCTAACCGTGACGATTCGCTGCCCATAATTAAAGATAGACAGCTAGGAGCGTAGTTAAGTGAAGTGTCGTTTTTGCGCATCAAGCACACTGTTTCAAGTCGTAGATCTCGGCTATGCGCCGCCATCTAACGCGTATCTAAGCGACGAAGACCTTCGAGCCCCTGAGGTACATTTACCTCTTCGGATCTATGCTTGCAGTCAGTGCTGGCTTGTTCAAACAGAGGACTATGCTGCATCGACGACACTGTTTACGAATGATTATGCGTACTTCTCTTCAACTAGCGAGAGTTGGCTGCGACACGCTCACGACTACACCAACAGTATCGTTCAGCAACTAACTCTCAAGGAGCACTCCCTGGTCATCGAGTTGGCTTCAAATGATGGCTACCTACTCAAGAACTTCGTCTCCAAGGGAATACCTTGCTTGGGCATCGAACCCACTAAGGCAACTGCCGTAGCCGCCGAAAAAATTGGAATCCCCGTCTTAAGGGAGTTTTTCACCGAGGCTTTGGGTAAGCACCTGGCAGCAACTGAAAGATCGGCGGACCTTGTCATTGGAAACAACGTTTATGCGCACGTCCCCGACATAAATGACTTCACCGCCGGGATGGCCCGAGCATTGAAGCCAGAAGGAGTTATTACACTCGAATTCCCGCACCTACTAACACTAATCGACAGCTGCGCATTCGATACAATTTATCATGAGCACTACTCCTATCTTTCGCTATCTACCGTTCAACAAATCTTTGCGTCTCATTCCCTACGTGTTTGGAAGGTCGAAAAACTCACCACACATGGCGGAAGCCTCCGAGTTTACGGATGCCATGAAGCCGCCTCCAGACATACCGAGGACAATGTAAAGGCATTGATTGACGAAGAAATCGCTGGTGGACTTCGGCAGGTGGCGACTTACTCATTATTTAGAGAGCGCACCGTTCGAATCAAACATGAGTTCCTGCGCTTTCTTCTGCAGTGTCGGAAAAATAAAACAACTGTTGCCGCATACGGGGCAGCGGCGAAAGGGAGCACTTTGCTGAACTTTAGCGGCGTCACTCCTGACTTACTTCCCTATGTTTGTGATGCAGCAGCGTCTAAACAGGGAAAATACTTGCCTGGCAGCCATATCCCTATCCTGTCGCCCAAGGTGTTGAGTGAAAGGCAGCCAGACATTGTCTTACTACTGCCCTGGAATCTACGTCCGGAGCTGACAGAATCACTGGACTATGTAAAAAAGTGGGGCGGCACGTTGGCAACAGCAATACCCAGTATTGAGCTGTTTTAATCGCGTTGAGGATACTGCTAACAGGATCGACGGGGTTAATCGGCCGAAACCTGCTTCCTCTGCTTCTAGCAAAAGGGCATGAAGTCACCTGTGTTGTTCGCTCAGGGGCGCCAAAGCAACTGTCGCCGACACATTTTCATCTAACTGGGGACCTCTTAGAAGATAGGTTTTCGCTTCACGGCCTGAAGTATGACTCCTTAATACATCTCGCCTGGCTTACAACGCCCGGCGAGTATTGGACATCAGCTCTCAACGAGGCGTGGGTGGATGCCAGCCTTCGCCTTGCGCGTCAATTTCTTGATGCGGGCGGCACTAAAATCATAGTGACCGGCACCTGTGCGGAGTATCGCTGGGGCAATTCTTCATGCGATGAGGATACAGGCGCGTTACAGCCACAAAGTCCCTATGGATCGGCGAAAGCAAAATTACGCAACTGCCTCTTAGATGAACTTCAAAGTTATGCTGGCAGCAGCCTCGCCTGGGCACGAGTCTTTTTTCCTTATGGTCCCGGAGAAGCAACACAGCGCTTATTCCCCCAACTCTTGATTCCGATGCTGGCAGGGGAAGATGTGCGATGCAGCGATGGATGGCAGAAAAGAGACTATCTCCACGCAAATGATGTAGCCGGAGCGATAGCCACCCTCATCGACAACAGGAGCGCGGTTGGTGACTTCAATATTGCTTCAGGGCAGGCAGTATCTATACGGGATATTGTCGATATTTGCCGTGAAGTAACTCTTTCAAACTCACGCATAGTCTACGGCTCAATACCAATGCGCGTTAGCGAACCCGACCGAATCGCAGGCAACAGTACCAAGCTAACGCAACTTGGCTGGGAACCCCAGCTCGATCTCCGCATAGGCATTGCCGCATATTCTGAGTGGTTAAGAACGCATGGCTTCTAGCGCTCAAGACCTCAACAGCGGCGTGAAAAACACCGCATTACGCAACATTTTGTGGAATGGCATAGGCCGATTTGGCAATGCCCTTCTTCTATTTATTTTTGTCCCGATTCTCGTATCTATTCTTGGAACCGAGTCCTGGGGGGTTATTGGCTTTGCCTTGTCAATAACAGCGATCTCAGCGATTTTTGACCTGGGGCTTGGAGCCACTCTAAGCCGCGAAATATCCCGCTATTCCGCAGATTCGAACCGAATGCGAGAACGTCGGGATCTTGTGTTCACCTACGAACTCCCGGTACTGATAGCTGCCTGCTTAATCAGTTTGGCAATGTATGTCCTTGCCGAAGCCATCGTGTCGCAGTGGCTCGATGGGAATCGAATTCCCGGCAATATTCTTCAGCAATCCCTGACGCTCGTTGCGCCGTTACTAGGGCTTCAACTACTAATCACTCTTTACAACGGAGCTATTCTGGGGCTCCAGGAGCAGGTGTATGTAAACCTCGCAAGGCTAAGCTATTCCGCAACTCTGTACGGCGGGGCGATCGCTCTTCTTTACTTGCGGGAGTCCCCCAACATAGTTCTATTTTTCGAATGGCAACTGATCTGCGCTCTGGCGTACTGTGTGATATTGCGTATCCGCCTGTATCGTCAATTGCGGCAAGCGGTCAGGGCTCGCTGGAATATCGACTATCTGCGCGAGAGTTGGCGCTTCGCATTAAGCGTCGCCGGAACCGGCATTCTCGTTGTCTGCCTTACACAGGGAGACAAGATTTTATTGAGTAAGCTTTTGGATCTGGAGACCTTCGGCAGCTACATGCTTGCCGTCACTTTAACTAGCCTGCAAACATTGCTCGTCCAACCTGTACACACCGCCATCTATCCTCAGTTGACGGCCATGCTAAGTCAGGGAAATGAAGAGAACGCTGCATCAACTTTTCTACGCTGGTCACGCCGAGTAGCCATTATCGCAACGCCTTTGGGCGCGTTACTTTGCGTATTCCCTAACTCTATAGCAAGCATCTGGCTGGCTGATTCCAGTTTAGCGACTCGCATTGCGCCGTCAATTTCAATTCTGGCACTGGGATCACTCTTCAATGCGCTCTGCACGCTTCCCTACACATTGCAACTTGCGGCGGGCTGGGCGAACCTGGGGATGTATTCAAATTTCATTGCGCTACTCGTGATGATTCCTGGCCTACTACTCGTCACACCCATCCTCGGAATGGAGGGTGCCGCACTCATATGGATGGCACTGAATGCCGGCTATCTACTAATACAGATCCCCATAATGTTCAGTCGCTTGCTACCCCAATGCCGTGCTGACTGGTATCGGGATGCGTTCGCATACCCAGTACTGATAAGCTTCATAACTCTCGGCACAGGCCTCTCAATCTCTCGGCTCGCTCATACGGGTACTGTTAGCACTCTCCTCATAGCCCTCGCGGCAACACTTGCCGCGGTAGCACTCAATGCCCTTCGCACCTATCGTATAGAGATGTCTGAAAATTGAATATGTCTACGCAATGCCGTCTTTGTGGAAGTTCTGATTTGGTCATGTGCTATCGGACTCGCGACTACAATCGGAGAATCGACGAGCGTCAATTTAATTATGTAGAGTGCCAAGCTTGCAAAACTCTTCAACTCGCCTTTATCCCCGAGAATCTTGCCACTTACTACGCCAGTGAGTATTTTCAGATTCCGCTTAGCGCTGCAAACCTCTTGCCGGGAAGCAAGGTGGACAGATTTAAACTCTCACTGTTGAAGAAGCACACCAGTCCATGCGAAATACTGGAAATTGGGCCCGGTGTCGGTGGTTTTGCATACCTTGCAAAAGTGGCAGGATATTTTCCGCAGGTTATAGAAATTGACCGAGCATGCCGGCAATTCATACAAGAACAACTAGAGATCCCGGCAGTAGCAGGCCCCGAGGACCTATCCGGTTTCCCAGCGAACAGTTTTGACTGCATAGCACTCTGGCATGTGCTCGAACACCTAACGGAGCCAAGGGCCCTGATGAACAATTTGTGGAGGGTTTTACGCCCGGGGGGAACTGTCTTGCTGGCCTTACCGAACCCAGACTCTCTTCAATTTTCAATATTTGGCCGTTTCTGGGCGCACCTGGATGCCCCCCGACACGTCGCTCTGCCCCCGGCTCAAACACTGATTCGTGAACTGGAAGCGCGGGACTTGCAGTTAACTGAGTTGACCAGTAGTGATGCTGGAACTCTATACTGGAACCGGTTCGGCTGGACAGAATCCATGAAAAACCTCTCCAGGTCTTCGCTTACTCAGTCGCTGCTCGGTGCATTCGGCATGGGCGCGGCCGCCATCAGCTACTCTTTAGGTTCATTAGACCCCACGCGAAGTGCGTATACGCTGGTAGTTCGCAAAGCCTCACTATGAAAATATCGATTCTGATCCCGACACGAGATCGCATCCATTTACTCAAGTACGCGGTTACAAGCGCACTTGAACAGAACTACGAGAATATCGAGATCGTCGTATCAGACAACAATTCAGCTGAGCCGGCGGGCCCCTGGCTTAAGTCTCTGGCCGACTCCAGAATCAAGTACATCTGGCATGGTGAAACCCTGCCTGTAACCGACAACTGGAACAGAGCCCTAGAACAGGCATCTGGCGACTACGTCGTGATGCTGGGCGACGACGATGCCCTCTTAGAGGGCTACTGTGATCGGCTGAGGCGTTTAGTCGCCGAGTACAGCCAGCCCGATTGCATTTATCTAGGCGCTTACCTATTTACCTATCCGGGCGTTATACCTGGAAAGAAGCAAGGCATGCTGAACGAGGCAAGAAATGCCATCTTTTGGAGAAGCGGAAGAGACCAATACCTATTGGACAGTCAAGTAAGACTTCGGCTCGTGAATGATGCGATGCACTTTTACAACTCCTACGGCTTTAACATGCAATTTGTAGCTTTGCACCGTGACATTATTAAGCAACTTTCGAAAAACGGCGAATTTTATCGGTCCCCGTACCCCGACTATTATGCAATGAATAACGTCATGCTTCAGGCACAGCGAGTCGTCGTCTCAGAAAGCCCCCTCGTCGCCATAGGGGTATCACCCAACTCTTTTGGATGGTACTTCCAAAATCATCGGGAGAGTGCTGGAAACGAACATTTAAGTATTGATGAGACTGATTTCGCAGTGCCTGGAGTGAACGCTGAGGACATTCTTCCTGGCACATCAATGAATACTCATTGGCTAATGGCCGTCGCAACCCTCAAGGAAGCGAACAAGCATGATCCTCGCTTATCCGCTCCATCCATAGCCCGCTACCGACGCAAACAAATCATCTACTTTGCATTACTACTTGCTAATGGGCATACAGACGCCGAGGCACGCGCGTCTTTTATCTCACTATTAAGCCAGAGAGAACGGTACTATTTTCTAGCCCTTCGAGCACTCATTGCCACTGGCGCGGGAAGTCCATGGCTGCTGGGAAAGCTCCACGTCATATCGCAAAAAAGAATAAGTTATTTGCGTCGCATAATGATGCGACGGCTACTACAAAAAAACACCGTCAAGGAGGTGGAAGCCGGTAAAAATATACTAGACATCGGAACTTTGATCGACGACGTCAACCGTAAATGACCAAACCCCTCGTAAGCATATGCGTACCGGTTTTAAATGGAGAGCGTCACTTAGCGGAAACTCTCGACTCCGCCCTTAAACAGACCTATAAGAATATCGAAGTCGTTGCGGTCGACAACAACTCGTCGGATGGCACATCCGCAATCCTTGAAGCATTTTCCGCTCAATGGGGTTCACGGCTTAAAGTATTTCGAAATGCCGAAACGCAGGGGATGGCCACAAACTTCAACATAGCTGTTGCACATTCGCGAGGAGCATTTCTAAAGCTTTTGCCACACGACGATGTGCTCACGCCTGAGAGTGTCGAGGTGCTAATGCGTGAGCGCTCAGAAAATGACGCGTTGATCGTAGGACTTCGAGACTTCATCTTGAGCAGCGCCTCGTTTAGAGAAAGACTGTCCTACCGAAACCTAAATAGATTTTGGCGAGCGGACAAGGTTTTTGGCAGTGGTGCCATCGCTCCCGACCAATATCTAAAGATCATCTCAAAAAACACCACGCACAACGTTATCGGGGAACCGGCCAACGTGATTATATCGAGGGCCGCTTTTGAAGCCGTAGGCGGCTTTACAGAGCCGTTTCAGCAGTTATGTGATCTCAGACTGTGGCATGCTATTGGCTTACGCTATGGGATTCGCGTTGTTGCCACCAAAGTCGCCTTTTTTCGCGTACATGAAGGCTCTCACAGCAACGCCAGCCGCTACGACGAAGGACTTAGAGAAAGCCTGCTAATAGATCACTCCGCTCTCTCAGAATACGTACTGCAATACACATCTTCCTCAAACAACGATTATGCTCGCGCAAGAGTGCGCCTTAACGTTAGTCTGGATAATGCACGCCTGCGTGTATTTTCAGGTCATGAGCAGACAAACGGAGCGTCTGATGACAGCCACTACTGGGCAGCAAAACACGTAGTGAAACTAGTTCCGTTAAAGCGCGTCTACCAACTCATCGCCCTGCGAATTGCCATGGGTCTGTTTAAAAATTCAGGCGACTAGTGATTATCCTGACGTAGGGAAATCAATACTCCCGGAGCCCGAAATCATCCCTTAGACGCTGTGAACCGTACCTGGCTCTTTGCCCGCAAGGCTCCCTATGTCAGTATGTGGCGTAAGACTATGATTCAGGATAGATGGATGAGCAAAACTCTCGCTGAAGTGATTAAGCGCATCGACGAAATTGCCGTGAAACTGGAGCAAGATAACGATTCTCTTGAAGAATCGATTAAACATTTTGAAGAAGGAGTAACCCTGACACGAGAGGCACAAGCTCTTCTTTCGACTGCGGAGCAGCGCGTGGCAACTCTCATAAAGCAAGAGCTTTCAACCGATACTATCGATTAAGGCCATTACCTCTGGCTAACTCAGTAAATCCACCTCGGCCAAACATGCAAAAACGCCCCCCCGACCGACTAAACCGTGCCCTTGCCCATCTTGCAGCGTCACCCGGCAAACGCCTCCGGCCCCGACTGCTCCAGGCGGCGGCGAGCGCAGTAGGTAACGAATCCGGCAAAACTCTGGCCATTAACGCCGCAGAAGCTATCGAACTCATCCACACCTACTCACTGATCCATGACGACCTCCCCGCCATGGATGACGATGACCTGCGGCGCGGTCAAGCCACGCTGCATGTAGCGTTCGATGAAGCGACGGCCATCTTGGTCGGTGACGGGCTGCAGACAAGAGCCTTTGAACTCATCGCCAGTGACGAGCAATTGAGTCCACAGCAGCGCGTCGACCTGATCGTTTGTTTAACTAAGGCATCTGGTTTCGACGGCATGGTCGGCGGACAGGGTCTGGATATCGAAGCCACCGAGCAGGCTCTGACCTTAGAGCAGCTAAAAAATATTCACGCGCTAAAGACCGGTGCACTCATCACCGCAGCCTTAGTTATGGGAGGCATTGTGGGACAGGCCAACTCTGCCCAAAAAATCACGCTTGAGGCTGTTGGTGACAGAATAGGTCTTGCCTTCCAAATTATCGATGACGTGATCGATGTGCGCAGTGACAGCGCTACGCTGGGGAAAACCGCGGGTAAAGATTCTGCGGCGGGTAAATTAACCTACGTTACCTTGATGGGGCTGGAAGCTGCAGAAAACACCGCCACGCATCTCTACGAAGAGGCCCTTGGTCTAATCGATGGCTGGGGTCCCGAAGCCGACAAGCTTCGTGACCTACTTGCTCGTATGGTAAAACGCGACCGCTGATGGAGCGGCAATCCACAGTCCAAAGAGACGCTAACGTTCTTCCAGCATATGGCCCAGCTTCGACCCTTTAGTCTGCAGGTACTTTTCATTGTGTGGATTGCTGTCGCACTGCAGCGGAACGCGCTCTACGACATCAATACCCAACTCATTCAGCGCACTGACTTTGCGCGGATTATTAGTCATGAGCCGCACCTGGCTCATCTTTAAGTGCTCGAACATCGGACGCACAATTGTGTAATCACGCATATCTGCACCAAAACCCAACTGTTCATTGGCTTCGACCGTGTCCGCGCCTTCATCCTGTAGTTTGTAAGCTTTGATTTTATTGAGCAGACCAATACCTCGGCCTTCCTGTCGCAGATACAAGAGCGCGCCTCTACCTTCATGCGCAATGGCACGCAGCGCAGCCTGCAACTGGTTTCCGCAGTCGCAACGCAAGCTAAAAAGAGCATCTCCGGTAAGGCACTCCGAGTGAACGCGTGTGAGCACTGGCTCATCGCCGGACACATCTCCCAGAGTCAGGACCAGGTGTTCCTTGTTTGCCTCCTCATCCTCGAAGCCGTGCATAGTGAACACGGCCCAGTCTGTGGGCAAGCGCGAGGCCTCTACAAATCGTACTGACACTAAGCTATCCGAAACTAAAAGGTGCACTAGTTTAGCAGAGCTACGGAGGCGCACGCACCGCTAAAAACAAGCTACGGGGATCAACTCACCAGCGCGCTCTAAGCGTCAGGATACCGCCCTGCTCCTGCATTTCGACGTGCTGCAAGAAACTCATGCCCAGTAGAGCCACAGAAGGCTGCTCACCGTCTATCACCGTCGCGGTGACACGATCGACACGTATACCGCCAACGACGACCATATCAAGGACCACGCGACGGGCGGGCACGATAGCACCCGCCGTTTGAACACTGGCCGCCACACCCTCATCCTCAGCAATGCCCACGGCAAGGGCGTCTCTAGTGTTCAAGGCAATGATGTTTGCACCGGTATCCACGATCATCGCAATGCGCACATTGTTGATTTCAGCGCTGGTTAAATATTGCATTTGGTCATTGCGCGGAATCGTAAGACTGCGCTGCTCAGGCTCACTAAACTGTCCACTGATGCGCTGGGAGACCCGCAATTGCTGCTGTCGACCGCCTATTTCTATCAACGCGGACCGGGCATCAGCGGAAACAAGCAAAACGCCCCCCTGGCTTTCGCCTTCGCGCAGCGTCACCCGATTGCCATCGATTTGCATAACCGCAAGCCCTGGCAATAGTGCTTCGACAACAATTTCTGCCCGCAGACCGGACACGAAGAAGACCATAGCGAGTAAGAGTAAAAACCTCACAAATTACCGCCAAACGACAGCGCCAAGTGCAAAGTAAAGCAGGCTAGGACGCCCGCCAGAACATCATCAATCATGATGCCAAAGCCCCCGGTGACATGCCGGTCCAACCAACTAATGGGCCAGGGCTTGGCGATATCAAACACTCGAAACACCAAAAATCCTGCGAGAATCCATAAGGGCTCAAAAGGCACAGCCCATAGAGCGATCCAAATACCCACAAATTCGTCCCAAACAATACCGGGATGGTCATGCACACCCAACGCGGTGCTGGCTCTGCCGCAAATCCAGATACCTAACAAAGCGGCAACAATAACGATAAGACTGTAGATCCATAACGGCTGAGACGCCATAAACCAGTAAAACGGTAGCGCCGCTATGGTACCCACGGTCCCGGGAGCCTTGGGAGAAAGCCCTGACCCGAATCCAAATGCCAGTAACTGGATTGGGTCGGTCAGCGTTGGCCGCGGGTGAGCATTCATTGTTGGTCGTTTATCCTCAACAGTTCCCTAGTTGCAGCTCGGCTAGAAATGACGGTATCCATCGCTGCCTCCTTCTACGTCACAGCGTACACCTGAGCCGCTTTCGACGCAGCCTATACGTATGCAACCTTGGGGAGGCTCAACCCCCTCAGGCAGAGTGAAGCATAGCTGGTAGTCCTCGCCTCCCCGGAGGGCCCAGTCAAGCGCCTGCGCTGGCGGCACTGTCGCACGTAGCGCTTCGGAGAGGGGCACAAGCGCGGAGTCGACAACGACGCACACCTCGCTGGCTTGCGCTATATGTCCGACATCCGCAAGCAGGCCATCGGAGACGTCCACGGCGGCGGTCGCTACACCCCTCAGCAAGACACCCAAATTCAGGGCCGGCTGCGGCCGCCAAAACCGGGCACGCAACAGCGCCGCTACCTGCTCTGATGGATGAACACGACCTTGGATAACAGCCAGGCCCGCAGCAGAATCACCCAAAGGACCACTGACGTATAAGAGATCACCTGGATTGGCGCCGCTGCGCGGAAGCGCCTGACCGGAGGGCACAGCTCCCATCACCTGCACGCTGAGAGTAAGAGGGCCTCGGGTCAAATCCCCACCCACCAAGGGTAGCGAGAGATCCGCAACGGCATCGGTCAGTCCGCAGCGAAAATCCGTCAACCAATCATCGTCGGCACTGGGGAGACTAAGGGCAAGTGTCATCGCGACCGGTCTTGCGCCCATGGCAGCAAGATCGCTGGCGGCAGCCGCCACGGCTCGATAGGCTAACTCTGCCGGAGGAGAACACTTTGGAAAATGCACACCTTCCAGCATGCTATCTACGGACACTGCTAGCTCTTCGCCCGGTGCCAGACGCAGAATCGCCGCATCATCACCATTCCCAAGAATGACGTCCGGGCCTTTATCAAGCTGAGTGAAGAATCGCGCAATAAGGCTGAATTCGCCGCGCGACTGACTAGCGTCCGGCACTAACCTCGGGACCGCGTAGTTGGCGCGCCAGTTTGTCCAGAACGCCGTTGATGTACTTGTAGCTTTCCGCGGCACCAAATTTTTTGGCCAGAGCCACGGACTCATTGATGACGACGCGGTATGGCACATCGATGCGATCTCGAAGCTCAAAGCCTCCCATGCGCAAAAGGGAGCGCTCAATGGGGTCGAGTTCCCGTAATTCACGATCCAGTAACGGCTCCAGGAGACTATCGAGCTCTTCCGCAAGCGGTGGAACCCCGTGGATTAGAGACTGAAAATATTCAAGGTCCACTACATCAAAATCATAATCGGTGCGAAACTCGGCTTCGATATCAGATGCGCTTGCTCCCGCCATATGCCACTGATATAGCGCCTGCAAGGCGTAATGCCGCGCTTTGCGACGCCGGGCGATCAGTTCCTGTTGGGCCTGCTTTGGCACCTCAGGAGAGCTGGCCAAGCAAACTAACCATTTCCAGTGCTGATAACGCTGCTTCAACGCCCTTGTTACCGGCCTTGGTGCCCGAGCGCTCGATCGCCTGTTCGATACTGTCTACGGTAAGAACACCGAATGCGATGGGAATATCCTGATTGAGACTTACTTGCGCGATGCCCTTAGTGCACTCTCCCGCAACGTGCTCGAAATGCGGCGTGCCGCCTCGGATCACCGCGCCCAGCGCGATAATTGCATCGTAATCACCCGTCTTGGCAAGACGCTGGCAGGCCAACGGTATCTCAAAGGCACCGGGAACCCGGATAACCGTAATTTGCGCTTCTGCAACGCCATGGCGCTTCAGTGTATCGACCGCGCCTTCAAGCAGATGCTCAACAACAAAGCTGTTCCAGCGGCCCACTAGCAAGGCATAGCGCCCTGTCGTGTGTGTCATCGTCCCTTCGATGGTGTTCAAACTACTCATGATCTACTCGTCTCACAGTTGTTACCAAAGCCATACTTACATTGCCTTGGTCGAAAATATTTTGTTTAAAAAAGTGCCTAACTCAAGTTCCGATCCACTAGTCCAAGACCGGGGGCTCGAGATAATCAATTACCTCAAGGCCAAAACCTGATATCGCATTGTACTTGATCGGTGCGCCCATCAGGCGAATCTTGCCTACACCCAGTTCGCGTAAAATCTGGGAACCCACTCCCACGGTGTTGTAGCTGTCGCCTGCTTTAGGATCTCTTGGTTCGATATCCCCCAGGGCCAAATCGACGCTGTGCAAAAGCTGCTCATCGGTCTCACTGCGACTCAGTAACACCAGCACGCCAGATCCCGCTTTGGAAATGGCCTCAAGGCTGCGCTGCACACTCCACCCCACCTGCCCGCGCACCTCACTGCCTAACAAATCTCGCAGGGTCGAACTCGCGTGGACACGCACCAGCGTAGGATTTTCTGCGACGATCTCGCCGAGGGTAAGTGCTATATGTAGACCGCCATGGGTTCGATCCCGGTAGGTTGCCAACTGGAATCTGCCGTAGCGTGTCGCGAGGTCACCTTCGCGAACTCTCTCAATGGTTTTTTCGTTGGCAATGCGATAGTGAATAAGATCAGCCACGGTACCGACTTTCAAACCATGCGTATTCGCAAACGCTATTAGCGCCGGCCCATCGGCAAGCTCACCCTGATCATCTAGCACGTCGGCAATAACCGCTGCCGGTGTTAGACCTGCTATTCGCGTGTAATCGACCGCCGATTCGGTGTGGCCAGCGCGGGTTAAGACGCCACCGGGCTGAGCGACGAGAGGAAAAATATGGCCCGGCTGCACGATATCGCTGGGCACGGCCTGAGACGCTACCGCTACCTGCACGGTGAGTGCTCGATCCACGGCAGAAATACCCGTATCAATACCTTGGGCTGCTTCTATAGACAGCGTGAAATGCGATGTATCACTCTCTCTGCCTGCCACCATGGGCGGCAGATCCAATTGCTCGCAGCGCTCCTGAGTGAGGGCTAGACATACCAACCCCCGGGCTTTACGCGCCATGAATGTCACATGATCAGCGCAGCAGTGCTCCGCTGCCACCATGACGACGCCCTCGTTACTGCGCTCATCCCGCTCGTCGAGAATAACCACCATGCGGCCATGACGCAGATCGTCCAGCAGCTCACCTACGCTGTTGATACTTAGTTCACTCATGCGCCTTTACCTAAATAACCATTGTCAGCCAGGGTCTGATAGTCGATCCCCGCATTCGGTGTTGCTGCAGCAGACCCCTGTAGAAGTCTCTCAAGATAGCGAGCAATAACGTCGACCTCGAGGTTAACCCGGCTACCGGCGCTGTATTGTGCAAAAACCGTTTCCGCCATAGTTTGCGGGATGATGTTTAGATCAAAATTTGCACCATCTACCGCGTTCACTGTGAGACTAGTGCCGTCGATACAAATGCTGCCCTTATGCGCGATGTACTTAGCAAGCTCGTCCGGTGCTCGAACGACGATGCGCCAAGAACGGGCATCCTCTTTCATACTGACGATTTCACCGAGGCCATCCACATGGCCACTGACGATGTGTCCACCGAGGCTGCTTTGCGGAGTCAGGGACTTTTCGAGATTCACCGACGAGCCCTGGGACAGATAACCCAGTGTAGTAAGGCTTAAGGTCTCGAGGGACACATCGGCCCAAAACCCGTCGCCGGGCAACTCGGTAACCGTCAAACAAACACCGTTAGTCGCGATGCTGTCGCCTATTGCCACATCATCCAAAGGCAACTTCCCGGTCTGGATTCGCAAGCGCAGATCGCCGCCGCTGGGCTGCTGCGTCGCGACCGTGCCTACTGCCTGAATAATACCCGTGAACATTCGGTTTCCTGTTTATCCTGCGTTATGCGGTTCAAAGACAAAGCGCTGATCAGCACCAATTTCCCGCCGATCTACAAGACTTAGCTTCAGAGCATCAGCCATTCGATCAAAAGGCAGCTCCAGTAGCGGACGCGCGCGGCTACCCAAAAGAACTGGTGCCATATAGATAATGAGTTGGTCTGCTAGACCGCTTTGGAGCATCGCGCCCGCCAATGTGGGTCCGGATTCTAACAGAATCTCGTTGCACTCCATCGCAGCAAGAGCGCTTAGTATTTCGGCCGGCGCTAAGCGTCCGCCAATGACCGGTAGCGCCAATCGATTGCTACCCACTAAAGACTCTGGGCATTCGGCGTCCTGGGCATGCATCAACAGGCTCGGCTGAGCACCCTGGAGCACGGCGGCATCGGGCGGCGTACGAAGGTGAGTATCAGCAACCACCCTCAATGCGCGCCGCTCAGGGCGCGGCAATAGTTCGTCGTCAAAAAACGCATCCCGAACCGTCAGCGCACAATTATCAGAAAGCACCGTCCCGGTTCCCGTGAGAATTGCGCAACTTTCTGCCCGGAGCCTTTGGACATCACGGCGCGCATCCGCACCGGTAATCCATTGACTCTCCCCGGATGCCATGGCCGTTCGACCATCCAGGGACATCGCCAACTTGATCCGAAGTCTCGGCCGCCCCCGGCGCTGTCTCGCCAGAAAACCCGCCAATTGCAATTCAACCTGATCAGCCATGAGGCCTTCAGTAACATCAACTCCAGCCGCGACAAGGTCCTTAAGACCCCCGCCATCCACTTTGGGATTTGGATCCCTAAGGGCTACCACAACGCGCACAACGCCTGCCTTGATAAGGGCTTGGGAGCAAGGTGGTGTACGGCCCGTATGCGCGCAGGGCTCTAAGGTAACGTAAGCCGTACTGCCTCGCGCCGCATCACCTGCTGCCCTCAGTGCTACCACCTCAGCATGATCACCACCCGCCGGCCGGGTAAAGCCCTCACCAACGATTGTTGAATCGCGAACCAATACACAGCCTACGTGGGGATTCGGACGCGCCCAGTACTTACCGCGATCCGCCAAACGCAGCGCGCGGGCCATAAACTGATCATCTAGTGCGCTGAACATACGGCAAGCGACGCCTCAGGCGTCGCTATCGGGGAGCGGATTTACAGAGGACTCCGGCTCGGCTTGAAGTCGCTCAATCGCCGCCTGAAACTCTGCGATATCCTCGAAGCTTCGATACACCGACGCAAATCGAACATAGGCGACCTTATCAAGCTCTTTGAGGCTATCCATCACCAACTCACCCAATACTCTTGAGTTAACCTCGCGCTCTCCCGTGGCTCGCAGCTTCTGTTTGATGTGGCTAATTTCCGCCTCAATCAATTCCACGGACACTGGACGCTTTTCAAGTGCCCGTAAAAAGCCCGCTCTAAGCTTGTCTTCGTTGAAAGGTTCACGACTCCCGTTTTGTTTAATAACCCGGGGCATTAACAGTTCGGCCGCCTCGTAGGTCGTAAACCGTTCCTTGCATGACAGGCACTCCCGCCTGCGGCGGACCTGGGCACCATCAGTTACCAAGCGTGAATCGATCACCTTGGTGTCGTCATCCGAACAAAAAGGACAATGCATTAGCGACTCCGCCTATGAATGCGTGATTCTTTGAGAACTCAGGCGGCAACGGCCGATCCGGCCGCTGGACGCTCTCCATACACTGGAAAACGCGCACAGATTTCCAGGACCTTGGCTTTCACTGTGGCGATGACCCCCTCAGCGTCCCCCCCCTCAAGCGCTTCGAGCACATCACACATCCAGTGTGTCAGCTCTCGCGTTTCCGCTTCGCCAAATCCGCGGGTGGTAATTGCCGGCGTGCCGACGCGCAGTCCAGAGGTGATAAACGGGGAACGCGGATCATTCGGAACCGCATTCTTGTTCACTGTGATGTTCGCAGCACCCAAAGCAGCATCAGCATCCTTACCCGTGTAAGGCTTGCCGATGAGGTCCACGAGCATCAAGTGATTATCAGTACCCCCGGAAACAATATTGATCCCACGGTCCATGAACGTCGCGGCCATGGCGCGGGCATTGCTAACAACCTGTTCCTGGTAGACCACAAACTCCGGCTGCTGGGCCTCTAAAAAGCTCACAGCCTTGGCCGCGATAACGTGCATCAAAGGCCCCCCTTGACCGCCTGGGAAAACCGCTGATTGAAACTTTTTCTCTAAGGCTGCATTGGCTTTTGCCAGGATGATGCCACCGCGAGGACCCCGAAGGGTCTTGTGGGTGGTAGAAGTTACAACGTCTGCAAAAGGCACGGGGTTTGGATACACGCCAGCCGCCACAAGCCCCGCAACATGCGCCATATCAATCAACAAGTAAGCGCCCACCTCATCAGCAATCGCTCGATAGCGTGCCCAATCAACAATCCGGCTGTAGGCAGAGAAACCGCCGATAATCATCGCCGGCTTGTGCTCGCGCGCCAGGGCATCTATCTGATCGTAGTCAATCTCACCGGTCTCATTATCGAGGCCATACTGGATTGCGTTGTAGTGCTTTCCAGAAAAACTGGGCTTGGCGCCATGGGTAAGGTGCCCACCATCGGCCAAACTCATCCCCAGAATCGTGTCGCCGGGTGTAACAAGCGCCTGAAACACGGCCGAATTGGCTTGTGAGCCCGAATGCGGCTGCACGTTGGCATAGTCAGCTCCGAACAGCGCCTTAGCCCGTTCCACAGCCAGCACTTCAGCTTTATCGACGTATTCGCATCCACCGTAGTAACGCTTTCCCGGATATCCCTCGGCATACTTGTTTGTGAGCGCCGAACCCTGGGCCTGAAGGACCCGGGGGCTTGCATAGTTTTCTGAGGCTATAAGCTCAATATGCTCTTCCTGACGGCGTTCTTCATCACAGATAGCAGAAAACAGGGCGTCATCGAAGCCCTCAATAGACATGGCATCGTCGAACATGGCGATCTCTCCTGATGCGAACAAAAAAATGGGCAAGAAGAGATTTTAACCGAAAGCCAGAGTCTGGCCTATCTCCACTGCACTTTTGCTAGAATCCGTGCCTCGAAGCACAGGAAAACTAATCAGACATGGCACAGTACGTCTACAGCATGAACCGCGTGGGAAAGGTTGTCCCACCCAAAAAAACCATTCTCGAGAATATCTCGCTGTCGTTTTTTCCTGGCGCAAAGATCGGCGTACTGGGCCTAAACGGCTCGGGTAAGTCCACCTTGCTAAAGATCATGGCGGGATTGGACACTGACATTCTCGGCGAAGCACGCCCACAGCCCGGTCTCAAGATCGGCTATCTACCGCAGGAGCCACAATTGGACGCTGCAAAGGACGTGCGCGGCAATGTCGAAGAAGGCCTCAGTGAAGCACTGAACGCTCTGGCCGGCCTGGAAAAAGTCTATTCAGACTATGCCGAACCCGATGCCGACTTCGATGCACTGGCCAAGGAACAGGTTCGCCTTGAGGACATTATTCAGGCCACGGACGCCCACAACATCGAGCACAAACTGGAAGTCGCCGCGGATGCTCTCCGCCTCCCCGCCTGGGATGCAAACGTCACAACCCTTTCTGGTGGTGAGCGGCGCCGTGTCGCGCTGTGTCGCCTACTGTTGTCAGGGCCGGACATGCTGTTGCTGGACGAGCCTACGAACCACCTTGATGCCGAAAGTGTGGCTTGGCTGGAGCGCTTTTTAGACGATTTCCCCGGCACAGTGGTAGCTATCACCCACGATCGTTACTTTTTGGATAACGCCGCGGGCTGGATTCTCGAACTAGACCGCGGGCGCGGCATTCCCTACGAAGGCAACTACTCGGACTGGCTCAACGCCAAAGAGCAGCGTCTCGATCAGGAGCAGCGCCAGGAGGCCTCGCACCAAAAAGCCATCAAATCTGAACTGGAGTGGGTTCGCAGTAACCCCAAGGGGCGCCAAGCCAAGAGCAAGGCCCGACTCGCGCGCTTCGAGGACCTGCAGTCTCAGGAGTTTCAGAGCCGCAACGAGACCAATGAAATCTACATCCCCCCAGGCCCGCGCCTGGGTGACAAAGTCATAGAAATCCAGAACCTTCGCAAGACTTACGACGATCGCCTGTTGTTTGAGGATCTCTCCCTGTCGGTCCCTAAAGGCAGCATCGTGGGCATCATCGGCGCCAACGGTATGGGCAAATCCACGCTGTTTCGACTGATAACCGAAGAGGAACAGCCAGACGCTGGAACTATCGAGTTGGGCGAAACGGTCAAGTTGGCGTATGTCGACCAGTCCCGAGACGATTTAGTGGGAGAAAAAACCGTTTGGGAGGAAATCTCCGACGGCCTGGACATAATGAATATAGGTGGCTACGAGGTTAACTCCCGCTCCTATGTCGGTCGCTTCAACTTTAAAGGTGCGGACCAGCAGAAGTACGTTAAGGACCTGTCCGGCGGCGAGCGAAATCGACTACATCTTGCCAAGCTGCTCAAACAGGGTGCCAACGTGCTTCTTCTGGACGAACCGACCAACGATCTGGATGTGGAAACTCTTCGCGCGCTCGAAGAAGCGATCTTGGCGTTTCCTGGATCAGCGATGATTATTTCTCACGATCGCTGGTTCCTGGACCGAGTTGCTACACACATTCTTGCCTATGAGGACGACGGGGGCGTCGTGTTCCACGAGGGAAACTACAGTGATTACGAGGATGGTCGTCGCACACGTATGGGCGCCGCAGCAAACCAGCCTCATCGACTGCGGTACCGCAAATTAAAATAGCGCTGATCGGAGTATTTGCTCAAGCAAGCGGCTGTGATTCAATGTCCTCAGTATTCGATATCAGGTAGAGCAGGATGAGCAACTTCCCCGGTGAACGCCGCCAGTTTTCCCGCGCCAAAATCGACCTCCCGGTGGAGGTCCATCAGGGAGGGAGCGTTTGGCATCAACGACTGATCGATATTTGTGTCGCAGGCATCTCTACCGATCAGCCGGAACTATGGGACGCCCAGTACAACGAGCCTTTCATGTTGATTATTGACGCGGGACGCTACGGCATACTTGAATTACATGCGTATCTCCAGCACGTCGAAGCCGGCAGGCTCGGATTTTCAGTGCAGCATGTGGACAGCACAAACGTTGAACCGCTGCGAGCCCTGCTGTCGGAGCATGTTTCAGATCCTTTGGCATTAGAGGCAGACATCGACAAGCTGGACAACCCCTAGTGGCAGGTGAACGCCCCCAATCCCGAAGAGCGGGTATCTTTCGGGACCCTCTGTTTCATTTTGCAGCAATCGGTCTGGCGTTTTTTGTCGGCTTTGTGCTGATTAACGATGCACAGACTACCAGTGAAGAAATCACGGTCAGCATTGCCCAACAGGAGCAGCTTGTTGCCGCTTATAGCCGCGTCTGGAGGCGCCCGCCCACCGCCGAAGAACTCAAAGGTTTGCTTGACAACTGGGTACGTGAGGAAATCGCCAACCGGGAAGCCATCGCCATGGGGCTGGCGTCCAATGATCTCGTGGTACGCCGACGACTCCGCCAGAAATACGAATCGTTTATGGACCAGATCGCCGTATCTGTGGAGCCGGACGAGAAGAAACTCCAAGCCTGGTACGCGGCGCATGCCGATGACTATCGACAGGACGCCCGATACACACTGCGCCACCGCTTTTTTAGTGCGGATCGACGGGTCGACGCTAACGCCGATGCCAAATCGGCTTTGTTAGCACTTGATAAAGACAAGCCGGAGGTCGATCGGGCGCTGGGAGACGCTCTGGCGATACCGCAGCGCTTAGTAAACGATCGCGAGACCGAACTGAGTAATCGCTTTGGGCAAATGTTTGCAGAGAGTCTGGAGGCACTCCCCCGAGGGCGGTGGTCAGGACCAGTACCCTCGGCCTACGGCGTTCACCTCGTGTTCATAGAAAACATGACAAGCCAAACACAGCCAAAACTAGATGAAATAAGAGGTGCCGTGCTTCGTGATTGGCGAGCACAGCAGATAATCACCGCGAGAGATACCCTCTACACGGGTTTACTGCAGCGCTACGACATTGAGATTCAATCCCTCACAACAGATAGCTAAACGCTATAACTCCAGAGCAAGAGCCTCCGCAAGAGTAGCGACCGGATAAACCTGCATCCCCGGCGGAGCGATTTTTGGTGCGTTGCCGCGTGGGACGATGGCGCGGGCAAAGCCATGTTTGGCAGCCTCGGCAAGCCGCTCCTGCCCCGACGGTACGGGACGAATTTCTCCCGCCAAACCCACCTCTCCAAAGACCACCAAATCCCGCGGTAAAGGACGGTCTCGAAAGCTTGAGACAATCGCGAGCAGCAAGGCCAGATCAACGCTGGTTTCGAGTATGCGCACACCCCCTACGACGTTGGCAAAGACATCCTGATCGCCGACTTGCAAGCCTCCATGGCGATGTAAAATTGCCAACAACATAGCCAGTCGGTTCTGCTCCAAACCCACCGCCAGTCGGCGGGGATTGCCCAGTGGGCTATCGTCTACCAGGGCCTGAATCTCTACCAAAAGTGGTCGCGTGCCTTCCCAGACCACCATTACCACACTGCCAGAGGATTGTTTCTCCCCCCGCTCCAGAAAAATCGCCGAGGGGTTTCGTACTTCCCGAAGCCCCTGCTCGGTCATGGCAAAGATCCCCAGTTCGTTCACCGCGCCAAAGCGGTTCTTTTGTCCCCGCAGGGTGCGAAACCGCTGATCATCCGAGCTCTCAAGGAGCACCGAGCAATCAATCATATGCTCGAGCACCTTTGGGCCCGCCAGGCTTCCGTCTTTGGTGACATGGCCCACCAGTAGGAGCACGATGCCCCGCTGTTTGGCGACGCGGGTCAGCGTAGCGGCGCAGTCTCGCACCTGAGACACACTCCCAGGCGCAGAGCTCAACTCTTCGTTATAGACAACCTGAATAGAGTCAACCACTAACAACTTAGGCTGATGAGTGTCCAGCGCAGCCAGTATGGCCTCGATATTGGTCTCTGCCATGAGCTTCAGTTGATCCAAGGGTAGAGAAAGTCTCTTGGCGCGCAGGACGATCTGTTGCGGGCTCTCCTCCCCCGTGACATACAAAGCAGACATTTGGCTTGCCAGTTGGCAAGAGGCCTGCAGCAGCAATGTGCTTTTGCCGGCACCAGGATTACCGCCTAAAAGAATCGCAGACCCGGGCACCAGACCGCCGCCAAGCACGCGATCAAACTCCGCCATACCTGTGGGAATACGCCGCACCTCAGAGACATCAATTTCGCTAAGCACCCGAGCAGGAGCGAGCTCACCCGCAAAACCCTGGCTTCGACCTGCGGGGGAGCGCCTTGAACTCTTAGCACCACTCAAGCGAATCTCACTGAGCGTATTCCAGGCCCCGCAGTCACTGCATTGCCCCTGCCACTTGTGATAGTCCGAGCCACAATCACTGCACACGAAGGCTGTCTTTGCCTTAGCCATTGTCATTCCCACATCAAAACTCAGCCGCGATGCTACAACTAATGTCGCAAGCTGGGTATGCTGTGCGGCCGCTCTCGTTAATCAGAAGTGTGCATGGCCCCGCAACCCCTCATTCCCCAGTCCCAATTGGTGTTCTCCGCCGAACTAGCGGCCGCTGTGGGATTGCCAGAAGCTGTCTTGTTACAGCAGATCAAGGGGCTGTACCTGCATCAACCCGCGACACGCAGAGACGGTCTTCCTTGGCTGCACGTTAGTCGTGCCTACCTCATGCAACTGCTGCCATTCTGGAGCGAAGAGGAACTCCAGGCTGTCTGCGATTCACTGGAGTCCCTGGGACTGCTGAACATCGACCGCAAAACCGCGGCCAAAGACAGTATTTTGCTGGCAATCAATGAAACGCCAGTAGTGAGGGCTGTGCCAGCGCCCCAGATCGCGCCAGTGGTGCCACCTGCGGCCACCACCACCGCGGTTAAAGCGGCGCCAGATCAAGCTGTGAATACGAAAGTCACGGTAACGGCCGCAAGCTCCCCTGCACCTAGGCCCGGAAAACGCGAAGGCCAGCCTTTACCGCCAGATTTTCAACCCAGCGAAGATATGCTGGAGCTTCTGGAGCGTTTTCACGGAGTTCCTCGCGGATTTGCACTGCAGCAGATAGAAGACTTCACCCTATACTGGCGAGAACGAGGCAACGCCGGGCACGCCTGGCAGAATCGCTTCAAACAACATGTACAATTCCAATGGGCTAGGCAGCAGCAAGAAGCAACGGGGACAGATCATGCAGGACAGCGGGGAACTGGCACAGCGCGTCGAACGCGAGATAGCAGCCTCGAAAGCGACCTCACCGACACATCCTGGGCAGAGTGACTCGCGACACAAAACCGACCCGGCTCTCGTTGAGGCTATCAATCAGGTCTTTGCGCTTTTTCGACTGAACTATCATAACCAGTACTACGCGGCCTTCAGTGATGCCGAGCAGCTGCGTCAGATTAAGAAGCTGTGGCTGGACTCCCTAAAGGCTGTCCCGCCAGCGCAGATCCTTCAGGGCGCCAAGCTCGCTATCGAAAACAGCGAGTACCTTCCGACACTCAACCGCATGCACAAATGCTGCGAGGAAAGCCTACCGGCCCTGGGTCTGCCGGCTGCTCGCGCAGCCTACCTGGAAGCCTGCAATGCCGGCTCGCCCCCAGAACTCAAGCATTGGTCGCATCCCGCTGTGTATTGGGCTGGGCGTGATAGCGGCTGGCAACGGCTGGCTGCAGCGCCAGAAACGCAAAGTTGGCCTGTGTTTAATCGTCACTATCAGTCGCGCTGCGCGACGCTGCTCATGGGCGGTGAGATTCCACCGATACCTGATCCCCCCAAAAACCGTCTGACATCGAAAGCTCTGGAGGGCGATGCCGCTCTGCAACAGATTCAACGATTAAAAGCCGATAACGATCTTTAAGGATCTCTCTATGCTGCCAAACTGCAGGACTCTCAAGCTCGCTCACACCCTACCCACCCTGATAATGGCTTGTGTGGCCGCGTTAGGGGCGGCAGTCGTTTCTGCTGAATCAGGCGCTCTCGCAGAGGATCCTAAAACACCCTGGAACTGGTCTGAAAAAACGGTTTTTGATGCCGTTAACCAGGTTCGCGCAGGAAGAGACCTGAATCCCGAAAGCTGGCCTGGGGACGCACGCGTTGCGGTCCTGCTGTCCTATGACGTCGACAACGAAACGGTCATGGGGCTACGCACCGGTGAAGTCAGTATCGGTCCGCTATCCCAGGGGCAGTACGGACATAGGGTGGCCCTGCCACGGATCGTAAAGCTCATGAATGAAGAGCAGGTTCCATCGACGTTTTTCTTCCCGGCCTGGAGCCTGAAAATCGCTCCCGAACAGGCACCATTGATTAATGAGTCCGGGCTGCATGAAATCGCTGTGCATGGCTGGATCCATGAACTGAATACTAGTCTTGATGCCGCCACGGAAGAGCGCTTGCTCCGCCAAGCAAGAGATGAGATCGAAGCCATCAGCGGAAAGAGACCCGTGGGCTATCGGGCACCCTCTTGGAACCACAGCCCCAACACCTTGAGCATTGTGCGCAAGATGGGCTTTCTTTACGAAAGCTCCTTGATGCATGACGACCGGCCCTATGAACTCGTGCAGGATGGCAAGCCTACGGGGCTTGTGGAGCTTCCGGTGGAATGGATCCTGGACGACGCCCCCATGTTCAACCCCCGGGGCAACCGCTATATGAATCCTCGAGATATCATGCAGGTCTGGATCGATGAGTTTGACAAGGCCTGGGAAGAAGGAACGATGTTTTTGCTCACACTGCACCCGCATGTGAGCGGCCACAGGTCCCGTATCGTGGCTCTAGAGGGGCTTATCGAGCATATGAAAGCCAAGGGCGACGTATGGTTCGCTACCCACGAAGAAGCCGCACGCTATGTTCGCGCGCAAGCTGGAATGGACTAGTCGGTATAACTTTGGACGTCCTAAGGAGCGTTTAGTAGCGGTCTGCCGAGGAATGAGCGAGGTTTTCGAAGCGTGTGTACTCGCCAAAGAACGCAAGGCGGCAGGTACCAATAGGTCCATTCCGCTGCTTGCCGATAATGATCTCCGCAATACCTTTGTCCGCGGAATCGGGGTTGTACACCTCATCACGGTAGATAAACATAATCACGTCCGCATCCTGCTCGATGGCGCCAGACTCTCTGAGGTCTGAATTCACGGGACGCTTGTTGGGGCGTTGCTCCAAAGCACGATTGAGCTGCGACAGCGCCACCACGGGGCAGCGGAACTCTTTGGCAATCGCCTTTAGGCTACGCGAGATTTCAGAAATCTCGGCTGTGCGGCCCTCAGAGGCACCGGCCACCTGCATTAACTGCATGTAATCGATCATGATCATGGCGAGTTGGCCGTGCTCACGCTTGACACGCCGTGCGCGACTCCGCACTTCTGTGGGTGTCAGTGCTGGCGTGTCATCTATCAATAAGCCCGTGTTCTTAAGCTTGCCAACGGCATTCGAAAGACTCTCCCAGCCAGCCTGATCCAAACGGCCGGTACGCACAAGCGTTTGATTAATGTGGCCAATAGAGGACAGCAAACGCATCATCAGCGCCTCTGCAGGCATTTCCATGGAAAACACCAGCACTGGGCCCGGTTGATGCAAGACCGCGTTTTCCACTAGGTTCATGGCAAATGCCGTCTTACCCATGGAAGGTCGACCCGCCACGATAACCAGATCCGATTTTTGCAGTCCCGAGGTCATTTTATCGAGATCGACATACCCGGTAGTCAGACCTGTGATATCCCCACCGCTGTTGCACAGCTCTTCGATACGCTGCACAGTTTCGGTAAGAAGAGTACCTACGTCCTGTGGTCCACCCGCTTTGGGGCCCTGCTCGCCGATCTGCATGATGAGTCGTTCCGCTTCATCAATGAGCTCTGCAGAGCTTCGACCCTGAGGCGTAAACCCGCTATCGGCGATCTCCTGGGCAGCCTCAATCAGCCGCCTCAGCGCTGAACGCTCTCGGACCACTTGGGCATAGGCTCGGATGTTGGAAGCACTGGGGGTATTCTCCGCGAGCTCTGACAGGTATGCGTGGCCACCAGCGGCATCCAGCTCACCACTGAGCTGTAATTGGTCGGCGAGCGTGACGACGTCAACAGGCTCAGCCGCTTCGGCAAGGTTACGAATCTGGCGAAAAATCAGTCGATGATCAGGACGGTAAAAGTCCTCCGCACTCACCATCTCCGCCACGCTATCCCAGGCGTCCCGGGAAATCATGAGTCCGCCTAAAACAGATTGCTCTGCTTCCACAGACTGGGGCTGGAGTTTGATGCGTGCGACATCGCCGTCGTAGGGACGGTTGGACTGGGAGCGTTGTGGACTAACTTCTGCCATCAGCGGACCTTGCCGGCGCAGGGCCGTCCAGAGTAGCCCATATTAGAAAGGGGAAAAAGCAAACGCGGCCCAAAAGCCGCGTCTTTATCACGGTCGCGTGTTACTCGGGAACGACAGCAACGGTAATGGCCGTCATTACCTCGGGGTGTACCTGAATCGCAACGCTGTACTCACCGACTTCTCGCAAGGCACCTTCTGGGAGTCGAACCTCAGACTTGTCGATATCACAGCCCGCTGCACAGACGATTTCTGCGATATCGCGGGTACCAATAGATCCAAAGAGCTTGCCTTCTTCACCGGCGTTAGCCTCGATAGTGAGAACATCAAGTGCTGCAAGAGCGTCCGCACGGCCCTGAGCTACAGTCAATGCATCGACCGCCGTTCGTTCCAAGTCCGCGCGACGCGCTTCAAACTCAGCCACGTTCGCCTCAGTCGCAGGCACGGCTTTTCCCCGAGGGATCAGGTAGTTCCGGCCGTAACCCGCCTTAACAATAACTTTGTCACCCAGGCCGCCGAGATTGCCGATGTTTTCCAGCAGAATAATTTCCATGGTTTGGTCCTCTGTATCAGTGCCCGGAGGCACTGCTATCTCACTAGTACGAATTAATCTTTTGTATCGTCTTGATGATCATCATCATCACCGACGTCCTGTTCTTGTTCTGTATTGCTGTCGTCATCCGCCTCTGAAGGCACGGTGCCTTGCCAGCGATGCCGAAAATTCATCATGGTATCTGCCAGAACAAGTCCGACAAGACCCAGCTTGGCTGCGTCAAACACCAGCCATGCGACATAAATGCCGCTCATCCAAAAACTGCCTTGCCCTCGATGCCTGGCCCGCGCATGCAGTAGAGCAAAGCCGGCCACGGTCACGGGCAGGAGCATTGCCGCTCCCCAACTGCGAAACGCCAAGCCCGCTGCACTTAGACTCACCGCTGCCAGGACCAAAGCCCAAACCAACGTTTTAGGTAACTGCAGCTCTCTAAATTCGCTGCCAAACCCACTCGGGTTGTACAGCTCCGCCTGCCAGTAACGAGCGAGCGCCAAACACAAAAAACTCAATGCGCCATTTGCCGTGCCCATCATCCCAGCCAACTGTGGCAGCGTGGGGGGCTGCAACCCTAGGGACTCTCCCCCAGCCTCAAGGGTTTGTGTCTCTAGCGCGGCAAAAAACTGCGCAAACAAAGCCGAAAGCTCCGCAAGCATAGACTGGCCAAAAGCTAGCAAACCCAAGCCAGTGACTAAGGCAACTCCAGCGCTCGCAACGGCGGTCAGCGCAAGACTCATCGATGCCCTGAGAACCAGCGCCAGTACCGCAGTGCCCAACAACATCGCCAAGGCGCTGCTGTCGCCGGACACTCTCGTCACCAAGAGCGCCGGAAGTGAGGCCCAAAGTACTAACCACAACCCTTCTCGGCTTCCTTTGCGCAGCATCACTAAAGCCACTACGGCAGCGCCAATCCAGGCAAATAGCAAACTTCCGGAACTCGCGACCGCAAGCAAGAGCGCGCGATAGCGCCCACTCATTGCAAATCTGGCAAGTCCCTGCATGCTGTTTAGCTATGGGACATCGTGGAAATCATCCTCGACGTCCCCAACAGTCAACGGTGGCTGTCGGTATAAGGCAGCAGAGCGAGGAAACGCGCGCGCTTCACAGCAGTAGAAAGCTGACGCTGGTACTTCGCTTTGGTGCCCGTAATACGGCTTGGAACGATCTTGCCTGTTTCGGAGATGTAGGCCTTCAGGGTATCGAGATCCTTGTAATCTATCTCTTTAACGCCTTCGGCGGTGAAACGACAAAACTTACGACGACGGAAAAAACGTGCCATCTGATATTACTCCTTGTGTGTCCGCGCCCTAGGCTTCGGCTTCGACTGCTGCAGCCGGTGCCTCTTCGGTGGTATCAGATGCATCGTCGTTGTCACGACGCGGCTTCTCGGTACCCTGACGGTCCTCGTAGCGGGACTTACGCTCGCGGCTCTCTTTCTCAGCTTTCATAATGTGCGACTCATCCAGATCCGGCGCATCACGACGAATCACGAGATTACGGATAACCGCATCGTTATAACGGAAAGTTGTGGTGAGTTCGTCCATGGCTTCGTTGGAAGCCTCAACATTCATGAGAATGTAATGGGCTTTGTGAATCTTGGAAATTGGGAACGCTAGCTGACGACGACCCCAGTCTTCCAGACGGTGTACAGAACCACCGTCTTTGGTGATGATATTGGTGTAACGTTCAGTCATGCCGGGGACCTGTTCAGACTGGTCCGGGTGCACTAAGAACACGATTTCGTAGTGTCGCATCAACGAGCTCCTTTCGGGGTTTAGCCACCGGTTTAATGCCAATATTAGACCGTATGACAAGGAGAAACAGCCAGGTTTGACCGTCCAAATTTTGAGGCGCGGAGTTTACAGTCCTCCAGCGTGGTCTGCAAGCAGTCTTTGGCGGCGTATCTCGAACAAGCAAACACCCGTCGCCACAGACACATTCAGGCTGCTTACACTGCCCGCCATAGGTAGGCTGACTAAAAAGTCGCAACGCTCTCGAGTGAGGCGTCGCATACCCGCCCCCTCTGCACCCATCACCAGTGCCACAGGCCCACTCAGCTCTGTGTTGTAGATGCTCTGCCCGGCCTCGCCTGCCGTCCCATAGATCCAAACTCCAGCCGCCTTGAGGGCACCCAGGCTCCGCGCCAGATTGGTCACCCGCACTAGCGGCACGGTTTCTGTCGCGCCGCAGGCCACCTTGCGCACCACAGCCGTAATATCTGCCGCATTGTCCTTGGGAACAACAACCGCGGTCACACCAGCCGCATCTGCACTGCGCAAGCAGGCGCCAAGATTGTGCGGATCGGTCACACCGTCGAGCACCAGAATCAGTGCCTGCGGGTTTTCCAAAACCGCCTGCGCAAGATGCTCCTCACTCCAACGCAGGTCGGACTGCCCCGCCGTGTTCTCGCCCAACTGGGCGACCACACCCTGATGTCGCCCCGATACGAGTTCATCGAGCTTTACCCGCGGCAAACGACTCACAGGAGTATCTGCCGTAGCCGCCAGTGCAAGCAGAGCCTGCATCCGACCATCATCGCGGCCTTTTTGCACCCACAGACAAGTGACTGACTTTGGCTGTCGACGCAGCAACTCCTCTACCGCATGCAGCCCAAACGCGTAATCCAGCGCCATAGCTAGGAACCCTTAGGAGAGCGTTTAGCAGCCCCTGAGGAGGCTCCCTGGCCTGCCTTTTTCGCTGTAGTACTTGCAGAGCGCTTTTGGGCACCCCCCGTACTGCGACTGCGAGAACCCGGCTTCGCTTTGGATTTTGACTTGGGCTTGGGCTTGGGCTCAGGCTTGGCTTTGTCCTTTGCCTTGCCACCCCGCGGAGGTTTTCCAGACACTTTGGCCGCGCTTTTTCCCGCGCCGCCTCCCGAGCCTTTGCGCTTGCGGGACTCCGGCAGAGTCACCGGCTCAAGGTCAATTTTTCGCTCATCCAGATTGACCGCTGCCACGAGCACCGTGATCGCGGCTCCCAGCTGAAAGCTACGACCCGTTCGCTCACCGACCAGACGCTGTTGCGCGGGGTCAAAACGGTAGTAGTCCCCAGGCAGGGAGGTCACATGCACGAGACCCTCGATATACAGGTCGTTCAGCTCCACAAACAGACCAAAACCGGTCACCGCGCTAACTACCCCCTCAAACTCTGTCCCCACGTGCTCACGCAGATATTCGCACTTGAGCCAGGAGTTCACCTCTCGAGTCGCCTCGTCTGCCCGGCGCTCCGTAAGAGAACAGCGCGTCCCGAACGCGGCCATCGCTGGCTCGTCATAAGGATAAATTTGCGCCTTAGTCAGATCGGAAGCACCGCGTACGCGCTGGACCAACTTGCTGCGCTCCCGGGATCGGATAACACTGCGAATCGCGCGGTGAATCAACAGATCCGGATAACGACGAATAGGCGAGGTGAAGTGGGCATAACCTGGGTAGTTAAGACCGAAGTGGCCAAGATTTTCGGCTTGATACACCGCCTGGCTCAACGAGCGCAGCAGCATCGTCTGCACGATATGCGCGTCATCCCGGGTGCTAATCTGTTCTATGAGCAGCTGGTAGTCTTCGGGAGTGGGTTTCAGTCCGCCCCGCAAGCCCAGTCCTAGCTCACCGAGAAACGCTCGCAAGTTTTCAAGCTTCTTTTCATTCGGGCCCTGGTGCACGCGATACAGGACCGGCAGTTCATGGCGCTCAAAGAAACGCGCTGCCGCCACGTTAGCGCAGAGCATGCACTCTTCGATCAATTTGTGTGCATCGTTACGCTGCACCGGCACAATCGCATCAATCTTACGTTCGGCGTTGAAGATGATTCGAGTCTCCACCGTCTCGAAGTCGATTGCTCCTCGCTCTTCACGCGCCAGTCGAAGCACTTTGTAGAGCGCGTGGAGTTGCTCGAGATGCGGCACCACCTTGCCAGGCACCGCATCACTGGAGCCACCGTCCAAAACCTCAGCTACCTGCGTGTAAGTCAGCCGGGCATGAGAATGGATCAGAGCCTCACAAAAACGAAACTGCTTGAGCTCTCCCGCCTTGCTGATCTCCATTTCGACGGCCAGAGCGAGGCGATCGACTTCCGGCTTCAGTGAGCACAATCCGTTCGACAAGACTTCAGGAAGCATGGGTACAACCCGTTCCGGAAAATACACGGAATTGCCGCGTTCAATGGCCTCCTTATCCAGTGCACTGCCCACAGATACGTAGTGAGACACATCAGCGATGGCAACCCAGAGGCGCCAGCCACCCAATCGGCGTTTCTCGCAATACACCGCATCATCAAAGTCCCGTGCATCTTCTCCATCAATGGTCACGAAGGGCTTTTTACGCAGATCTATACGGTACTTCTTATCGCCTTCTTCCGGCTCTTCACTGAGTGCGCCAGCCTCGTCCAGCACGGCGTCTGGCCATTCGAATGGAATGCCATGAGAACGAATAGAAATATCTATTTCGAGGCCCGGATCCAGATGCTCGCCAAGCACCTCCGTGATTCGACCCTTTGCCCCAAGGCGGCCCTCTGGATAGTGGGTAATCTCGACGGTAACGATCTGACCGTGCTTAGCCTCCCCTTTAAACTTAGGCGGAATGAGGACCTCCTGATTAATGCGCGCGTTATCCGGGAGCACAACGCCGATACCGCTCTCCTCCTGATAGCGCCCGACCACCTTTGTTACTCCGCGCTCAAGAACCTCAACGATTTTGCCCTCGGAACGTCCTCGACTGTCAACACCCGTGACAGCGACAAGCACCGTGTCACCGTCAAACAGGCTGCGCATTTCCCGCGCGTTTAAGTACAGGTCCTCTTCGCCTGTCTCGGGCTGCGCAAAGCCGTAACCGTCGCGATGTCCTTGAACGCGACAACGCAACAGGTTCAAAGCCTCGACCAAGCCGTAGGCTCCCCGGCGATCCACATGCAACTGCCCATCACGCTGCATGGCGCGCAGACGCCGGCGCAGGGCCTCAAGGTCCCGCTCGTCTGACAACTCAAGGGAGCTCGCTATACGCTCATTGCTCAGTGGGCCATCAGCGGAACGCAGCAGATCCATGATCGCTTCGCGTGAGGCTATAGGGTGATCGTACCGCTCAGCCTCACGGCCAGCATGCGGATCAGAGGGTTTGTTTCGCGGCTTGCGCTGCTTTGACATAGGTATTCCGGTAAGAGTGCGAATTGAAGAGATCTCCGAGATACCTAGTATACGGGATCATTGACAAAACCGGAGTCGAACCGTAATCTGCGCGCCCTCAATGAGCGCTGTCTGTCTCATTGATGCCCAGGTGGTGAAATTGGTAGACACGCTAGCTTCAGGTGCTAGTGCTCGCAAGGGCGTGGAGGTTCAAGTCCTCTTCTGGGCACCAAATCTAAATCTCTGATTCCTCAGATACCCCTACCCCCGAAACGCCAGAACAAACCGGCCAGTACGAGACATTAGCCGCAAGCAGCGAGCTTGTTGCGGAGCGACTGGCTTTCGTCGGACGTTCATCAGGACGCTGTTTAAGGCACGGCCACACCCGCCTGCCAGTGACTGACGGGCTCAGTGCCCCAAACGCTCCGCTCGCGTAGGCAAACGGTCTTGTCGGCTGAAAGCCCGTCTGACATCCTGTGCTACGTAGTACAGCGTAGGTATCAAAAACAGGGTCACCGCTGTTGAAAAGAAAATACCAAACGCTACGGAAGTCGCCATAGGCTTAACAAACTGCGCCTGGATAGATGTTTCTAGCTGTATCGGCAACAGACCAATAAAGGTCGTGAGCGACGTCAGAATAACCGCTCTAAAGCGCGAAGGCCCCGCCTCCAAAACCGCCGACTCCCAATCGTAGCCTTCCTCAATGTAATGATTGATGAAATCGACCATGACCAAGCTATCGTTTACTACGACCCCGATCAGACCAATAATGCCGATGGCCGAAAGAATGCTGACATCCATTCCAAGGATGAGATGTCCCAGCAAAGCACCTGTCACCCCAAAGGGGATAATCGACATAATCAGTAGGGGCTCAAGATAGCTCTTCAGAGGAATCGCCAAAGCTGCGTAGATGAGAATCATAACCAAGATGCCGCCGTAAAACAGTCCATCGGAGGTTTTACGTTGCTCGTCGACCTCGCCGGCTACGCTGTAGCGAACTAAGGGATGCGCCGCCAAAATGCCCGGCAACATACTGCTCTCCACCAACCCCATAACATCGCTGGACGACGTCAGCGTCTTGTCGATATCGGCTTGCACATTCACGACCCGTGACAGATCTATGCGGTTAATAACGCTCAAGCTGGTTTGCTCTTGCGCACGACCGACCACCGAGAATGGCGCCCGGCCGCCATTGGGCAAACTGATCCATAGAGACTGAAGCGAGTCGAGCTTCGTGCGGTCCTCCACCGGCAAACGGACATAAACACGGACCTCGTCCCGGCCACGCTGTATTCGCTGTACCTCGGCGCCGAAGAACGCCTGGCGAATTTGCCGCGCCAGCTCCACGTCACCAAGCCCTAAGGCTTCGCCCTCGGGAGTCACGCTGATATCAAGCTCTCTACCCCCGGCATTAAAGGTGTCGCGTATGTCGCGCACACCGTCCACGCGGGCAAGATTAACTTTAAGTTCACTGGCAGCCTGTCGGAGCTGCTCCAAATCGTAGCCCTCCAATTGAATATCGATGGGTGAGCCGCCAGGACCTGCCGCTGCGTCTATGCGTAAAGAACGTACTCCAGTGAGAGTTCCGAGTTCCTCTCGAAACCACTTGCCGAGTTCTACCGAATCGATTTCGCGTTCTTCGCTCACGATCAAATCCGCCACCACCCGCGCTTGAGTGTCGGTCTCCGAAAGTACCTGAAGTGTTCGGATTACATCGCGCCCCTGGGCATCTTGTGATTTAAATCGCTCGTTCATGGCGTGCGCCGCAGTCTCGATACGCCGAGCGTATTCGTGCGTTTTCTGCCAGGGCGTGCCCTGGGGCATATCCAGAGTGACACTTATATTGTCCGAGGGAACCGAGGGAAAAAACGTAACACGCAGTATTCCTGATGGAACGAGAGCAAGGCAAACGATGAGCCCGGCAAGAAAGACGGAGATTGTTGTGTAGCGATATCTGACGGCCACCTTCAGTGCGCGCTTGTAGGGACCCCGCGCAAAATTGACCAGACTCTGCGCAATACGCTGCTGCGTCTTACGAATCGCGCCGATATCGTCGCCAGGCTTGGGTATACGGATGTGCCGAAGATGCGCAGGGAGCACAAACTTTGTTTCAATCAACGAGAAAATGACACAAAGAATAACCACCCAGCCGATGTGCGACATAATCCGCGCGAAACCCTCGGTAAGAAACAGGCTGGGGCCAAAGGCCACCACCGTCGTCAACGCGCCAAACACGGTGGCGGTAGCAACCCGGTGCACACCTCCGACAACGCTCTTTAAACCCTCGCGATCCCGCTCAAGACGCGCATAAGCACTCTCAGCGGTAACGATGGCGTCGTCTACGAGAAGACCTAAAACCAGAATAAAGCCAAAGACCGACAAAACGTTAATAGACACAGGCAGTCCGAAGACTTGCAGAGCCGCAAGGCAACCAAGAACCGCAAAAGGCAGCCCCAAGACAACCCAAAACGCGAGAGACAAATCCAGAAACAGGGCAAGCGCGATAACCACCAAAATTCCGCCCTGAGCCGCATTGCGCAGCATAAGATCAATACGCCCACTAAGAATTCGACTCGCATCGGCCCAGGCCTGTAAACGTACGCCCTCGGGAAGCTCCGCCTGCTTGCGTTCAGCGTACTCGCGGATCATCGAAGTGATCTCAAGGACATTCTGATCGCCTACTCGATCGATGGTGAACGTGAGCGCAGGTTTCCCATCCACCAAACTCAGCACGGGTTGCTCTGCAAAACCATCGCGTACGGTTGCTACATCGCCTACGCTAATCCGCGTGCCGTCGGCGCGACTAATCAGTGTTAGCTGCTCGAAATCCCGACCACTATAAGCCTGGGAGCTTGAACGCAAAGTAATGGCGCCGCCGTCGGTGCGCAGCAAGCCACCCGGCAGATCCTGAGACCGCGCCTGTATCGCCGCGACCACCATGTCAAAGGTCAAATCGTAGCGGCGCAACTTCTCGTCAGAGAGCTCCACCGAGATTTCGTAATCGCGTTCGCCGCTAATGGAAATCTCACTGATGCCGCCAAGGGCCAGGATGTCCTCACGGATCTGCTCGCTGAGTTCCTTGAACTTGCGTGGTTCAATGTCGCCAAACAGACTGAGGCTAATAGCTCGGCTTGAAGATTCCATTTCTTCAACAATCGGCTTTTCCGAGTCGGCCGGAAAAGACGCGATGCCATCCACGCGTACTTTAGCGAGACCCACTGCCTTGGACATATCGCTGCCAGGCTCCATGACCACAGTAACCACCGCAACGCTCTCACGCGCCTCACTGCGAATCTCTTTGATACCGATGATGTCGCGGATAGCCTCTTCCACCCGCAACACGATGCCCCGCTCCACCTCTTCAGGTGAGCTGCCGGGATAGGGCACGGTCACCGTAAAGGTCTCGGTGGGAAACGTAGGAAAAACCTCTTTATCCAACGACTGTATAGCGAACAGTCCTGCGATGGCCACGATCACCAATAACAGGTTCGCGGCCACGGGGTTCTGCGCCATCCATGCAATGGGCCCGCGCATAGTCACGTCAGTAGCGTTTTCAGACATCAGACACTGCCACTTCCATCCCTTCGAACATCAGTTCAAGCCGGGTGATCACCACCTGCTCGCCCTCCGAAAGGCCCGCCGTCACAAGCGCCCCCTCAGCGCTGACCCTAACCACGGTAACGCTACGTCGCTGCAGCTCGCCGTTCAGGTAAACAAAGACATCGTTGTCGCCATGCAGGGCACTTTGGGGAAGCAGAACAGCCCCGGGAACGGTGCCCCCGGTAATCTCTGCGCGCACAAACAGCCCAAAGCGCATCGGCGCCTGGTGCAGCGCTTCATCTAAGGGATTCTCGATTTCTACGACTACGGGGAAGGACCGTGTCTGTGTATCGATGCGTGCTTCGATGCGTGATACGCGCCCACGCCAACTCAGCATGTGGCCGGCACTTTCGCTGTAAAGGGTGACGCCGGCGGCATCGACATCTCGAATAAAGCGCACATCCTGGGGTGGCAACGGCAATCGCACCTCGGCTTTGTTGGCGCCCAGTATTCTACCGAGCCTGGCAGCGACACTGATAAACTGCCCAAGCTCGACACTCTGCTCGTCGATCACCGCCAGGTAGGGGGCGATGATCTCGGTGTTCTTAAGGTCGCGTTCAGCCCGTGTGATTCGCGCTTGTGCAGCAACCACTGAGGCTTCAGCCTCTTCAACTCTTGCCGCCTGACGAAGAGACTTCGCGTCAGCCAGAGACAACTTTGCCGTGCTGAGCGTCTGACGTGCTTCCGCCAGTGCCAACTCGTAGTCAGTGGGGTCAATGCGTAACAGGGGTTCCCCAGCCTGAACAACAACACCGGGTTCAAATAGCGGCGATTTCCAAAGCACACGCCCGCCTACCTGCGCAGTCAGCTCCAATTGTTGCCATGCAGTCACGTTGCCATAAGCGACAACGGTAACGGGGAGCTCTGCTTTTGCCACGGTCTGCACAGTAACGATGGGCGGCGGAATGCTGACACTCCGGGCCTCAATCTGCGGACGGCTCTTGACCATCAATACAGCGATCACGAGGGCAACCGCCAGAATAGCTAGCGGACGAACGAAAGAAATAAGTCGAGACATAAGACGAGCCATTCAGGAGGCTTAGGGCATTTTACGCGATTTGATTGAATCCGTATCGGTCTTGAAAACTGACACGATGTCCCGGGCGAGAGATCATTGCATCAGAGGCCGCGAACGACCGATCAAGGCTACTTGTACGTAGCCAAATTCTGAATCCGTCGCTAGCGCGAGGTGTTACCTGATCCGGGTAATACACTCGCTATGTTGCGTGTTTCTCCCGGCTCCAAAACCGTAAATTCTGTTGCCGGGAGCTTGTGTTCTTCAAGCGCCGCAGACAGATCGACAAGCGGTTGATCAATGGCCTCGTAGGTAAGCTGAAACGCACCAAAGTGAATGCCAATGCTAAATTCGCTGCGCAGCTCCCGATGTGCCCTCACCGCCTCGTCTGGATTTAGATGAACGTCTTTCATGAACCATCTCGGCTCGTAGGCGCCGATGGGCAGTAGAGTCAAGGCAAAGGGCCCATGGCGCTCTCCCGTGGCGGCAAGATGCGGGCTGTAGCCCGTATCGCCGGCGAAATAAATATTGCCCTTGGAGGTTTTCACGACAAAAGCCCCCCAAAGTGTCTTCATCTGATCGCTTAGCCCGCGCCCGGAACGATGCCGGGACTCGGTGAAGGTGAACTCCAGACCGCCCAGTTGCGCGCTTTCCTCCCAGTCGAGATCACGCTGATCACTGACTCCCAAAGTAGCCAGCAATTCGCTATTTCCCAGCCCCGCCAATAATAGTGGGGGCTCGTCCTGCCGGCTCAGCAGCGACCGCAGTGTCGTTTCATCGAGATGATCGTAGTGATTGTGGCTAATCAGAATGACGTCGATAGGCGGCAAATCCTCCAGCACCACCCCCGGAGCATGAACGCGTTGTGGCCCTACCCAGGTAAATGGACTGACACGCTCGGAATACACGGGATCGGTGAGGATATTGACTCCATCGACCTGGATGAGGAACGTCGAATGATTGATGTAGGTAACCGAGACTCCACTCCAGACGCGCTCACTGGGAATCAGCTGAGGCTCAATCTCAATCCAGTGGGGCCAATCAGCCGCCTGGGTCAAAGTGCCCCAGCCCAGCCGCATGAGATCACCCACCGTTTTGTTCATGGGAGGCTTGTTGTAGAAGAGCTTACCGTCAAAGTGAGACGAGTTATCCCCCTTGAAGCCGGGTGCCGCCATACAACTGACCAGTAATGGTCCCGTAAAGAGGATGAGAAAACGCAGGAGTTGATTCATGGCAAGAATACGTTAGCGAAGGAGGACTGGACCGTCTTAACGGACCCCAATTCGACGGAGCGACGATCTCAGCGCCAGTTGGCCTGCTCCTTGCGCTGTTGTTTCATCAGACAAAGCCGCGTATAGCTGCAGGTCATTTACTTGTGCGAAAAATTGCGTATGAGACGGCGTAACAACTATCAAAGCTTCAGCAAAAGGGGCACAGCCATGACGCCCCCTATTAGTGCAAGCCGCACAACTGTGACGCTGCCGTGAGGCATTCTTCTACGCCCTCCTCACTTTCAAGACGTAGGCTACTGTCGTTGATAGGCAAAGCCGGTGGCTCCGTCGCGGTGTGGCACTCTGCCCGAGCAATGGGACTCCTGGCTGACCCCGAACACGACGGCCATCGCGGGCGCATGCTGTCCCCGCTTGCAGCCGACTCGGCGACGCAACCCACAGTGGCGATCCTCGGCGCCGGCATCGGAGGCTTAAGCGCCGCCTACGAGCTTGAACAAGCGGGTTACAAGGTCACCATTATCGAGGCCTCTCATCGGATCGGTGGTCGCAATTTTACTGTCCGTGCTGGAACAGTCATCGACGAAATAGGTAATCGTCAACTCTGCGGATTCGATGATGATCCCAATCTCTACTTCAATGCCGGACCTGCACGCATCCCCGCGGTACACCACCGCATCATGAACTACTGTCGCGAGTTCAAGGTCGAGCTCGAGCCCTTTATCAACCTCAACTACAACGCCTGGGTAGTCGATGAAGCCATCAATGAGGGTGCGCGAATACGCCAGCGCGACGTGATCGCCGATGCCCGGGGATTTATCGCCGAACTCGCAGCAAAAGGCGTGAGTGCTGCGTCGCTGGACAGCCCGGTCACAGAACTAGACCTTGAGAAACTCAGCGAATACGTGCGGGGCTTTGGTGACCTGGATCCCAAGCTTATGCGCTACCGGGGCAGCTCTAGAGCAGGCTTTACAAGCGACGGCATGCTGGACCCGGTAACACTCAAACCTTTTGGCTCGCTTAAAGAAATCGTAGACAGCAAATTTGCCAGCATCGCCATGCATTTCCTCCAGGACGAGTACCAAACACCCACAATGCTCCAAGCCCGGGGAGGCATGGATCGTATCGTCGACGCTTTTGTGAGGCAGATTCGGACCCAGCCCATAGTGCGGGCTCGCGTCGTTGAGATACAGAATCATAGCGACAGCGTCGCCGTGCACTACGAACAAGACGACAAGATCCAAACCCTCAAGGTGGACTACTGCCTGAACTCCATCCCGGGACATTTAATGGCCGGCATTAAGCACAACCTATCCCCGGCTTACACCAGCCTGCTGGGCGAAGTTAAAAGAGGCTTGCTCTCCAAGGTTGGCTTTCAGATGTCACGACGATTCTGGGAGGACGAGGGAATTTTTGGCGGCATCAGTTGGACAGATCGTCCAGCACTACAGGTTTGGTACCCCAGCCACGGCAGCCAGCAACAAAAGGGCGTGATGCTCGGTGCCTATATCTTCTCCCCGGAGGACAACGCTGCCTTTGGGCGCCTATCCCACAAGGAACGTCTGGAGAACGCGGCCCTCTCAGGGGAAGCGCTTCATCCCGGCAAGTATCGCGCGCATATTGAGTCCGGGGTTTCGGTGGTATGGCATCGAATGAATCATATGCTGGGCTGCGGCGGCGGTGTTGGCGACGCGCTGGCTCCCTTTGAATCAGGACCTGACAAGATCCGCGCCGGGCTACTTCAGGGTGACGGACGGCACTTTATGATCGGCGATCAAATCAGCAAACATCCTGGCTGGCAAGAAGGTGCGCTGGCTGTGACAGAACGTGTGCTGCAGACACTGCACAGCCATGAGTCCAGCTATCGAGGTGTCGCCTCATGAAGGCTCAACTAGCTTGCCTGGCCGGGCTTATGGGCCTATTACTACTGCCCACCCCACTCATCGCTCAAATCAATGATTCAGCGACAGCCAACTTCAATGCCAGCGATTACGAATACTGTCTCGTCTGCCATGGGAGCTTCGGACAGGGCAATAGCGTTATCAACGCACCCGTGCTGGCAGGCATGGAAGCCTGGTCCCTTCGCAATCAACTTCAGGCTTTTCGTGAAGGCTGGAGAGGCACCCATCCCGAGGATCTTATAGGCATGGAAATGGCGCCTGCGGCCACGGCCCTGGAGCCACAAGAGCTGCCAGAAGTGATTGGGTACATCACATCACTGCCACCCCAGACTGCAACCATGACGGATCAAGGCCCTCAGGGTGATAGCGAAGCGGGGGAAACCCTTTACGGAGCATGTGTTGCCTGTCATGGGAGCGCCGCCGACGGTAACGATGAATACCAAGCACCCGCGCTGGCGTATCAGGACGACGCCTATCTCATACGACAGTTACGGCATTTTCGAGACGGCGTTCGAGGCAGCCATCCTGAGGATAAACGCGGCTCACGAATGGCAGCCGCGGCGCGCATGCTAGACGATACCGCCATTGTCGACGTCGTCAGTTACATACGCTCCCAGGCGCCTTAAGGGGCTCGGGCGGCTACTACTTCGATTTCTACAAACCAGCCTGCACGGGCGAGTCCGGCAATCTGAAATGCGGATCGTGAGGGCAGATGTGGCTGCTCTTCGGTACCAAAGAACTGCGTATACCCTCGCATAAATCCAGAAAAATCCATGCGATCTTCCGTCTCAGGGGTGCCTACGAGATACGCTCGCATCATCACCACATCGCCCATATCCAAGCCGAGGCGTTGTAGTCGACTCTGAACCTCCGTCAGGACACTTACCGTTTGAACTTCGGTGTCGCCATAGGTTGTCGAGTCATTGGGGTCACCGCCCTCAACTATGGGCTTGGGAACGGCGCCGCTTACAAAAATCAGCTCGGACGCACCCGGGACTTGCACGGACTGCGCAATGGGGAAATCTGAACCCGGTGTCTTGTTCCGCGTAATCTCCTGCGCTGTCACAGAGAAACTACTGAGAGCAATGATACCTCCCAATAGGGCTACAACAATTGGCGAACGAATCATCACGCAACTACTCCTTTGGGTTTACTAAGGTAGGTGAACTAGGTCGCGACAACATCAATCTACGATTGCATCCTAGAACGAGCCTTGTGCAAAGACTGCCAGGGAACATAACAAACTATCGTCCGCCGAGCATAGACAATAGCTCAAGTGCCGCGAAACAAAATATAGTATCGCTTACTCTTCATTGTCTGATGTTGCCGTGAGATCAGTATGAATTCAAAGCATGAGAACGCCCCTTATCCTCCCGACACACTCGGAATGGACGCGCAGGAGATGCGCCGCCTCGGTTATGCGGTGGTGGACGCGGTTATTCAACGTCTAGAGAACAAACACAGTGAGCCCGCGATCGCGGCTGCGGAGCCTGGCCCATTACTCGAAATACTGGGGGGAGCACTCCCGGAGGAAGCATATCCCACAGATGAGTCCCTTGATCTTCTGATTAACTCGGCGCTGTTTCATCAGCAACACGGTGACCACCCACGGTATTTTGCGCGAATACCTGGGCCAAGCTCTTTCGCTGCGATCATCGGCGAATGGATAGGGGTCGGGTTTAACAGCATTGCCGCCTCTTGGCCTGGTGGCTCTGGACCCTCCGCTGTTGAGTTGGTAGTCATCGACTGGCTCCGCCAGCTCATGGGCCTGCCCAAAAACACCGAAGGGGTATTGGTGAGCGGTGGATCCCAGGCAAGTTTGACGGCCATTGCCGCGGTGCGCGCACTCAAGGGACAAGGCTGTGTGTACCTTAGCGACCAAACGCACGCCTCACTCCTTCGCGCCTTGAGGACTTTGGGGTTCGGGGAGCAGGACATTCGCATACTGGAAAGTGATGGGCACTACACGATGTCCGCCGAGTCCGTCCAAGATGCAATCACCAAGGACAAACGCCGCGGACTGACACCCATGATGATTATCGCCACTGCGGGGAGCACTAACACCGGTGCTGTCGATCCCATCAACCTGCTGGCGGACATCTGCGCTGAATACGATGTTTGGCTGCACGTCGACGGCGCGTATGGCGCGCCTGCGGCACTGACGAAATCAGGCAAGCTCAGCCTTGAGGGTATTCAACGAGCGGACTCCCTAACCCTGGATCCACACAAGTGGTTGTTCCAGCCTTATGACGTCGGGTGTCTGTTGATCAGGCCTGGCGTATTGGAACCCTGCTTCAGTATGAATCCCGAATATCTTAAGGATGTTCGGGGAGCGGACAACGCCACGAATTTTCGCAATCGAGGGTTCGAGCTCACTCGCCGGTCCCGGGCCCTCAAGCTCTGGTTCAGTTTTCGCAGTTACGGGGTAGCAAAGTTTCGCGAAGCCATCGATTACAGCATCGCCCTCACCGAATTTGCCGAACAATACCTCCGCGAAAATCCTGATCGCTGGGAAATCATTAGTCCGGCGCAGCTCGGCATTATTTGCTTTGCGCTGCGCGGAGAATCAGCACAGGAACACGAGCGCCGCGCTCAATCATTATCGGAGTCGGGTTTTGCCTGCGTGACCACTACCAGACTCAAGGACCGCACCGTACTACGCCTATGCATCATCAACCCTCTGACAACGCAAGCTGACATCACGGAGACTATCGATCGGCTGGGATGTTGATGACGGCGCTTACACCGCTAAACCGCGGATCCGAGGCCGCGCTTAAGACGCCCTGTTCGTCGCGCCAGATCAACTGCACGTTCCCATACTCATAGGAATGAGGCTCCACACGGTAGCCAAGATTCTGCAGCGCCTTAATCGTTTGTGCTGCTAAAGGTGGCGTAGGTGAGTAGGTAATCAAATCTTTGGGAAGCAACTGATGATGTACGCGGGTCACCGCCTGCGCTTCCTGAGCAGACATGCCAAACTCAACAATATTGCTGATCAGCTGATAGACGGTCGTAAATATGGTTGAGCCGCCCATGGCACCCAAAGCCATGGCAACCTCATCATCACGCAAGAGAATGGTTGGGGCCATGGATGACAGCATCCGTTTACCCGGAGCTATCGCATTCGCCGCGCTCCCGACAACGCCATAGTAGTTTGGCTGGTTAGGCGCCGCCGAAAAGTCGTCCATTTCGTTATTCAACAGAAAACCTGCACCCCTCACCACAACTCCCGATCCAAAATCGGTGTTGAGCGTATAGGTGTTCGACACCGCATTACCCTGAGCATCCAGTATCGAAAAATGCGTGGTATGCGTGGGTTCTCGAACAAATGTCATAGGTTTTGTGGGTGAGATTTCCCGGCTGTTAACTTCAGCAGCGCGCCGCTTCAAGCGCTTTTTATCCAGTAACTCATCGATGGGGACAGGTACAAAGTCGCTGTCCCCCAAAAAGCTGGCACGGTCTGCAAAAATGCGCTTTTCAATTTCTGACTTGAGATGAATGTACTGCGGGGAGTTGTGGGCAAGCCCCGCGAATTCGTCCCTCAGTCGATCCTTCATCTGCAAATACTGAAGAATCCCCAAACCCCCGGAACTGGGCAAAGGGGCGGTGATGATCTTATAGCCATGCCAATCAAGGGTGAGAGGCTCGCGCCATCGAGGCTCGTAAGTGCTTAGATCCGCTTTGGTGATCAAGCCTCCTCCTGCACGCATTTCATCAGCGATCAAAGCTGCGGTTTCTCCCGCATAAAAACCCTCGACGCCTTGATCCGCTATTCGCCGGAGCGTCTGCGCAAGTTCAGGCTGGGTAAACCGCTTTCCCGCAGCAGCACTCCCATAATAGTCAAAGAAGTTGGTGTCGCTGATCAGTCGCTCGCGCTCATAGTCAATCACTGCAATAAGCTCTTCCCCGACGACAAAACCGCTTTGTGCCAGGCTAATCGCGGGCTCCACAAGCGAGTCCCAGGGAAGAACACCGTATCGGCTGTGTGCGGCCCAAAGCCCTGCGACGGTACCGGGGACACCAACGGCGCGATGCCCGGTCAAACTTGCGTCGGGGTCTACCTCGCCTGTTTCGTCGATGTACATATCTCGAAAAGCCGCCGCGGGCGCCGTCTCCCGGTAATCCAAAAAAGCGGGCATCTCATCAACATAGAGCGTCATAAAACCACCGCCGCCAATGTTCCCGGCATCTGGAAGCGTTACGGCAAGAGCAAACGCAACCGCTGTCGCAGCATCCACCGCGTTGCCGCCTCGACGTAAAACGGCAAGCCCCACTTCTGTGGCGTGAGGCTCTGGCGAAGCAATCGCGGCCTCCTGCGCCTGCGATACCGGGCAGACAACCGCAAAAGCTATGAGCATGAGCGTGGGTAGCAGAACCCTGCCAGCACCGGCCCGTTCGTCATGTGTGAGAAGCCGGGACATCAAGAGCTGCGACTCGGCAGTTCTTGAACCGCACGCCAAGCCTGATCGATAGCCGTGTGGGTATAGGCATCAGCACCGGCGTCTGAATTGGCAATAGCGACATTGCCAAAGGTTTGTCGCCCAATTTCATAGGGGCCTGGGCTTGCCAACCACTGGGGGTCCTCCAAATCCGCGAGATCCCGAGCGTAACCGTGGGGCCAGCGGTTGACCGTAATCGCCTGGATATCCTGTGAAGGGTCTAATCCCGCACTCCCCCATATGCCACTGAGCACAGTGTTCACCTCTTTCTCAAAATCCCCGAAGTCCATTTGCAGTAATCGCAGGCGTCCTGCCTGATTTTGCTGACTGATGCTTAATCCTTCGGGATTTTCAGCGCCCATGCCGGCAAAGAAATGCAGTACGCAAGGTTCCTCAGGCTTCCACTGGCCGCTGTAAGGGCCGGTGTTGATTCCTGTAACTAGATTCACCAACTGGAGCATACGACCGGGCAAATAGGCTTGCGACACTCCTGAGCGCGCAATGGCTCGCCCATCTTTGAGTGATACGTTGACGCAAACCATGGGGCGTTTGATGCACTGCGCCAAGGCTGCTTTTTGAGTCTCAGAAATCTCCGGGCACAGATGAGGAATGATGCGGTTATAACAGGCCATCACGCATTGATCGCCGCTAACACGCACAATCTCGCCGTTACGAACATAGCTCACATCCACTGCTTCGGCTGAAGCGCGGTTGCGAACCTCAACCACCGTAGAGTTCAAGCGCAGGCGCACTAAACCATCAAGTTCATCCAGGCTGTGATAATCGAGCCTAGCGGTCACAATATCGAAAGGATCACTGTCATCGGTCATGGAGGGAAAACTACCTGCCACCAGTGATCGAACCAGAAGACGGGCAATCGATGCGTTCCCATCGGGAAACATCGCTGAGGCATACTCTTCGTCGGACGCCTCAGGCTCCGGCAACCCCAATATGTGCTCCCCTGGCAAACCATGCTCCAGACACTCCGCCACCGATAGATCGTCCGCGCGGATACCCCAGCTTCCCATGGTGGCGCCACTGAATATCTGTATGGCATCGTCTGGGAGCCCGCCCTTAGTTCTCAGGAAGTCGGCATAACGCGTTTGCCTCGTGTAGGCCGTTCGTTCGTCAGGCGAAAGACCTGATAGCGCATCCTCCTGCGAATTCAGGAAACGCGTCAAGGCCGTTTTAGCGTCATCAGAAATAGGAAAGCGTGAGATGGATTGCAGCAACTGCTGGCGCCCAATAGAACTAAACGACAGACCGGGGATCAGCACATCCGCACCATAGGTCTCACGGTCAAACCACGTCGACTCCGACAAGTCGGTGCCGTTATCTCCCCAGTTGTAATCAAAACCCTTCAGCAAGCGCGGTATGTCTATACCAAGCCCCTGAAGCAGCCCCAGGCCTACATCGCTGTAGTTGGGATACTCGATATTTACGGTACCGCCCCAGGCAAGGCGCATGGCTCCCCCTTGATGAAACTCATTGCGCTTTGCGTGACCGCCAAAGTCATCGTGATTGTCCAACAGCAGAATCTTGCTTCGGGGACCATGTTCCCTGCGGTAAAAATAGGCGGCTGCCAAACCACTGATACCGGCGCCAACAATCACAAGATCATAGTGTTCATCGAGGACCTGTGGATTTTCAAAAGCCTTACCTTCCCGAGCGAGCTGATGGGCAACCTCGAAGGCGCCGGCATGCGCACCGCGCATCCCTGTAAGCGTCGGTGGATAGTAGGTGGCCTGCTCTGATGCAACGCGACCTGTCTGCGCCATCGTGAGACTCGGCAGAGACAAAGCCAGCGAAGCGAGGCTCAGATCGTGGAGAAAGTCCCGGCGTGTAATTTTTCCGTTTCGAGATTTGTCAGTCGATGTCATAGAGCCTCTCTAGAAATCTGTGCTTTTATCTATAGCTGTCGCAGCAGCCGTTAGCGGCTTAATTTTCACCACCAAAAACACCGCCAGAATTAGGGTGAGTAACTCAGCCAACGGAATAGCAAGATACACACCTCGATCACCCAGCCAAAGAGGCAGCAGCACCAAACCCAGACCGGGTAGCAAAAGACTTCGGCTGATGGCAATAGCAGCCGAGGGGAGTGGCCGGTGCAGCGCGGTAAAATAGCTAGCCAGGGTGATGTTCGTACCATTGAGCAAAAATGTCGGCCAAAAATAGCTGATGAACACCAAAGCGATCACTGCAGTGGCCTGCTCGCTGGGCCTTAAAAACAGCCCGATCATCTGCTCCGGCAGAGCAAGCAGCAACACAGAGACCAGTAGACCCACAGAGAATGCTGCGCACACGGCCGTAAGCAGGAACTTATGAATTCGCTCAGGCTTCCCGACACCCAGGTTACGACTCACCGTAGGCTGCAGGGACGCTGAAATACCGTAGCTCACTTCAAGACCGATCATCATCAGGTAGGTAATGATGGTGTAGGCCGCCACACCCTCCACACCCTGACGCGTAATCATCACCCAGTTAAAGAACAAAACCACCAGCCCTACGGACAGCTCGTTTATAAACTCAGACAGGCCGTTCCAAGCAGCTTGGAGTACATCAGTCCAGCGTCCACGACTGAGCGTGAACCTCAGCGAACATCGAGGATGAAACCAATGGGAGAGCAGGATTACAAAGATCGCAAACTCTGCCAATGCCGAGGCCCAGGCCGCACCGACAATTCCCCAGTCCAGATAAACGACAAACAAGGTGTTCAGCGCGATATTACTGCCCGCGAATGCAACGAGTGCCATTGCCGCCAGCACTGGCCGGCCGTCGGCACGCACAAAGTAGTCCATGGTAAGTGCAGCGACGAACACAGGCGCAAACAGAAGAACAATTTGCATGTACCCCACCACCAGCGACTCAACCGCGTCAGTGGCACCCAGCAAACGGACCAGATCGTCAAGAAACAGTAGGCCAGCACCCGTAATCACCGCGCCGGTTCCTACTGCACAAATCAGCGTTCGGGTAAATATCGAGGACGCCGAATCAGTGTCTTTTTGCCCGAGAAATTGCCCACACATCACCGATCCGCCGACCGCCAACATGAACACTATCGCCGCAAAAGCGGCCCAGGCAGGCTGCGCCAAATTCACCGCGGCAAGAGCACTAGAGCCCACAAAATTACCGATGAATATGCCATCGATGATCCCTGCAGATGTCACGGCCAACATGCCAAGCACCGAAGGCACGGCATAGCGAACAAAAGTCGCTACCACCGGGCCATCAACAGGGTCGAAGCGGGGATCAATCTCGATGCTTGTATCTACGTCTTTCATTGCACGATTCTCGCAGAATTCGCGATTCAGCGCCTCCATAACCCCGGACTATGCTGGAGACGCAAAGCAAAAAGTGCACTCACCCCATTAGTCGATTAACATCCCAACTCACTGCCGTCGACAAATCACCCTAAGCCCATGCAGGCCAAGGGCTTATGTTTTTTTTCACCCCGGCGCACTATTCATCACATTTGAGGACGATGCCATGCACAGCTCGAGTCAAGAAAGCCGCCCAACACCACGCTCCGCAAGGCGCCTGGGGGCTTGCGCCGCGGTCGCGGTTTTCCTCTGCAACGGCCTGGTAAACGCCAGTAGCTATGATGAGCTGGTTGACCTGTTCGGCGACTGGCGCGCGTTTGAGACACCCCCTTTGCTGGATGGAGCACCGGACTACAGCGCTGAGCGTTTTGCCAAAGCTCACTCCGAATTGCCGGCTCTTCAAAATCGACTCAATGATCTGGACACCAGCGACTGGCCTATCGACCAACAGGTTGACTGGCACGTTCTGCGTGCCGAAATGAATGGCTTCGACTTTAACCACCGGGTGCTAAAGCCCTGGGTCAGGGATCCAGCTTATTATCAAACAATCTGGGCACATCGCAGCGATGTGCCCGCTCACGAAGGCCCGACTCATCATGCAATCCTGGAACTATGGACCTACGAGTTTCCGCTCTCACAAAAAGCAGAGCAGCGGCTTATTCGCGAGTTAAAAGTCATCCCACCACTGATGAAGCAAGCGCAAGGCAATTTGACCGGAAATGCCAGAGATCTTTGGGTTGCCGGTACCCGCAACATTCAGACTCAGGGCGAAATGCTAGAAGAGATCCGAGCGAAAGCGGGCGAGGAACCCAGCGCTGAGCTGAGTAAAGCGCTGGACAAAGCAAGCGCTGCTACCGCAGAGCTTGTGAGCTGGCTGGTAGCAAAAGCACCTGAAAAAACCGGACCCTCCGGCATTGGCATGGAGGATTACAGTTGGTACCAGTCTCAGGTTCACTATCTGCCCATAGACTTCAAAGAAGAAACCATGCTGCTGGAGCGTGAACTCGACCGCTCTTGGTCTTCACTCAAGCTCGAAGAACATCGCAATCGGCATCTACCTGTACAGGAAGCCGTTGACAGCCCGGAAGCTTATGACGCCCTCGTAAAGAGTACATCGGAGCAAATGCTCCGTTGGTTCGCTGAGGAAGAGGTCCTACCCATGCGTGATTACATGCCTGAGGAGCTCGTGGCGCATCTGGGCGGTTATGAGCCGGAGGACGTCCGTAACTTCTTCACCATAGCTACACACTACGATCCCCGCCCCTTACTCTCACACTTTTATCACTGGTTCGACCTTGCCGAGATACAGGAGTTTCCGCACTCCAGCCCCATCCGCAGCGGACCCGTGCTCTACAACATCTTTGACAGCCGTAACGAAGGCACGGCAACCGGCGTGGAGGAGATGTTCATGCACGCAGGCTTGTATGAGGACAGCCCGCGCTCGCGGGAATTGGTGTGGATTATGCTGGCCCAACGGGCGGCCCGCGGACTAGGCTCTCTAAAGGCTCATGCGAACGAAATGACGATGGCGGAAGCCGGCACAGTACACGTGGAATGGACGCCCCGGGGCTGGATGAGCAACGAACCAGAGCTGCTCAAGTTTGAACAACATCTCTATCTGCGTCAGCCAGGCTACGGTACAAGCTACGTTACGGGTAAGTATCTGCTGGAGCGGCTCCTTGCAAAGCGTACTCAGCAAATGGAAGCCCAGGGCAAAGACTACCCGCTATCCATGTTCTTCACTGAGCTTCGCGACGCCGGCAGCGTGCCCATCTCGCTTGTACACTGGCAATTGACCGGTGACGACAGTGATATTCGCAAGATCATGAGCAGGCAGTAAGTCTGCGGCGGTCGCACCGCCGCTATTAACTCTCGAAGCCTCTGGTCTATGGGTCTCGAGGCCCCTAGAATTCGCGCCTTCCAGCGCAACCAGGGCTTCGCTTCCACACCGCCATGCTTCGACTCCTCCAAAATTTCCGCTACTTAGTCACTCTTTGCTTACTGCTGACGGGCTTCAACGTACATGCCAGCGCCGACCGCGTTGAGCTGATCAATGGCTCCGTCATCATCGGGACGTTTCATGATGCCGATAACGGGAAGATCGTTATCGATACCGACTTCGCCGGACGACTCACGATCGAGAAAACATCGATCCTTTCCATGGACGTTAGCTCTCCGGTCACGCTACAAATGAAGGATGGCACTGTATTTGAAGCTACGAACCTAGTTGTTGATAACCAGACCCTGGCCCTACACGACAAAGCAGACGCGAACTACGCACTTGATCAGCTCCTTAGAATCAACCCCGAACCCTGGGAGTTAGGTAACGCCTATCGTCACACTGGACTCGCAAGTTCAGCGTTTTCTCTGCAACGGGGAAATACGGTCCTCGATGAACTGGACTATCGGGTTGACACCCGTTGGAGGAGCCTAATAGACCGTTTCACACTGAATCTCGAAGGTGAAGTCCGCGAAGCCAATCGCCAGCGCAACGCCGAGAACTGGATGATCACCGGTAAGTACGATCGCTTTCAGGCCGGCGCCTACTACTGGGGAATATCCGCTTCTGCAGAAGAAAACCGCTTTACCGATCTCGACTTAAGAACCGCGTTCGGGGCTTACCTTGGACGGAGATTTCTTGTGGGGACCCCCTTTGAGCTGGAAGTCGAAACGGGGCTATCTCAGGTAAGCGAAGACTTCGGCAGTGATGTAGATCGAAACTATCTCGGTCTTACATGGAGCGTGCGCTCTGAAAGTCAGTACTTTGGAAGCGCGTCTCGCGTCTATATAGACCACCAAGGCGTCAAAAACCTAGCCGAGCGAAACAATCTCATACTCAACACGACCGTCGGATTGGCTTTTCCTCTACTCGGACAAATCCAAGGCGCTATGGAGGTGGTCCTTGACTACAACTCCGGCGCTGTAGAAGGAACAGAAGCGCTGGATCAAACCTATCGCTTCCGTTTGGGCTACAGCTGGTAAGTAAACCTAGGTCCGGCACGCAAGAAGCAGCGACATTAGAAAGCGTGAATCCACGAGACTGAGAACAAGTCGTAATCGCCGCCGGTCTCGGTCACCGTCCCCGTTGAACCGCTCAATCTCAAGGCGTGTCCTGGCGCCAGGGGATACACCAAGGTTGCCCCAAAGCGGGAGTTTCGCTGCAGATCCTTGTTTCGCGTTCCGTCTACACGCGTTCTACCACCGACATAGTAATTAGCATCCAATGCTGCCCAAAATCCTCTCGAGAACCTTTTGATCAAGTGTATTTGTCCGTTAAAGATCGGTTCCTGCTCCCGAGTGTCCCCCAGGAATTCATCATTGTCCTGAAAAAACGCCACAGACAATTCACTTTCCAACAACCACGAAGAACTTAAGGGAAGAATGAGACCGACTCCCGGTTTCACTGACCAGCGATTGCCCCCGAGATTGATAACCCGGTCTTTCTCATACTCACCCGTCGGTACCGTAACAGCGAGGCTCATGCCGATTATTGGCTTTGGATTGGAGCGCAAAGCCGTAAACGCTTCTCGATCCATGGCAGGAGCCCCCCTAAGATTGACAGCCCAACGTAAAGTGGTATCCCCCATCCCTACCGTGCGTCGAGTCACCTCGTCACCGTCGACATTACCGGTAGTGGTTCCATCCGACGCAATTTGTATCGCTGAAAAATTTGCAGTTCTACCGGCAAAATCAAAAGTCCGTTGATAGCTGAGCTGTAAGTAATCAAGACTGGAGTCGACTCCCGTGATGGGCAGTGATTGATCCACAATAATGTCGCCTTGGCTATGTTGATAACTTACAGACACTACGTTTGTACCTACGGGGCTAGGCCAAAACGCTCTAGGAACAAGTTCCTGCGCTGAAACCGCGGTCGGAAAAAGCATCGCCAACGCGTAAATGCACACGGCCAAAAACCCTGAAAACCTCATAGTTGGAGAGTCTCTGCGACAAAAAACAGCCCGCTCAATGCATTAATTCCTGTGCCAAACAATAAACGACGCAGAGCTTACCGTATTTCGTCAAGGGTGCCATCGGCGCAATATTTGTTATATTCCCTCGCCTCAATCGTAAGAACCTTATAGACATAAACTCATGACTTATTGCCTCGCCATTGCGCTAGAGGAGGGATTGGTTTTTTGCTCCGATTCACGGACCAACGCCGGCCCCGATCGCGTCAGCAAGTACAGCAAAATGCACCGCTTCTCCATGCCTTACGAACGCTCAATGGTGATCCTTACCGCGGGCAATCTCGCCACCAGTCAGGCGGTCATTGCGCAGCTTCAGCGTGATCTCGAGGAAGACACCGACGTCAATATCTTCAATGCCCGCTATGTAAGCGACGTAGCGGACTACATTGGCGAGATCAGTCTCAAGAAACAGCAGAAATACGCCAAGAAGGGCGGGCCTAATGCCGGATTCAACGCCAGTGCCACCTTTATTCTGGGCGGGCAGATCAAGGGGCATGCCCCGGAGCTGTACCTGATCTACCCCGAAGGTAATCACATTACCGCTTCTGATCTGTATCCCTATCTACAGATCGGTGAGACCAAGTACGGCAAACCTATCCTCGACAGAATCATTCGCAGCGACACGCCGGCAGAAACCGCTATGCGCTGTGCGCTCGTATCTGTGGACTCGACCATGCGCTCTAACGCGACCGTAGGCCCACCCCTGGAATGTCTTTTTTACCGTCGCGATAGCCTGATGCCACATGAGGAATACTGTGTGCTTGAGGAGGGACACCATTATCTTGCGGACCTACGTCAGAGCTGGGATGACAATATCCGACTGGCCTTCGACAACCTACCGTCTCTCAGTGCAGTGTTCGAAGCCGACCAATCGCAAGATCAATGAACTCCAGCTTTTCGGCTACAACCTCGTTAATCACGAAGGGGTAGGCATCGCCTCGCCCCACACTGCGATTAAGCTCGTTAAGCATCAAACTGATCTTTGACCAGGCTCGTAGGCGTTCTGACATGGACATCGATTCTGGTTGACGACCCAGCAGTTGATGCGCCCAGGCGGTATCCAGAGCATCGTAAATGTGCAGATAGTGCCCCCAACATTCCGCCCAGTCTTCGCTGGGATGTGAGCTTGCATATGCACTGATGAAGCGGTCCTTCCAAACCTTTGGCGAGCCGGCCTGATAGTGTGCGTCCAACGCGGCTCTGTAGTCCGCCCGCTCATCACCGAATAGCAGCCTAAAGTCACCTAGCAACGCCAGACTTGGATTAAGCAAAGACCAGTAGTAGTGCCCGGATTCATGTCGCAAATGTCCAAGCACAGTACGATAACTTTCTCCCAGCTCATCCTGCGCCGTTACCCTGGCCACGGTATCTGCCTCCAGGGCGTTTACCGTGATGACACCACCGAGATAACCCGTGGACACAAAAGTCTCGGGGTATTTGTCAGAGGATCGAGCATCTTCAATAAAATCGAGCAACAGTCCTCGCTGGGGATCAGCCCAGCCATTGAGCAGGGGTAGATTGAGCTGCGCTAGAGTATAAAAGAGTCGCTTCTTTGCACGCTCCAACACCAGCCAGCGCTCCTGATTTTCGACGCGGGACTGATCAGGGATCGTGCGATTGAACTGACAGGCCTGACAAAACTGATTGGGTGAATCTGCCGGACGCAGCCAGTTACACACATGATGCTCTACTCCATTGGAGCAATATCTGAAGGCATTCCCCAGCAGATCCTGGTAGCGCCCTTTCCCCCAATCTGCAAGCGTGACCATGTCAGCGCGGATTGGGTCGTAACCCAGTGCCGATCTACAATTAATGCAGAAATCGTTCTCGAAGTAGACGGGGCTGCCGCAATCACAGGCGAAACGATTCATCCGCCGCGATGGAACCAGCTGCTTTGCACCGCCTGGTGTAAGTCACTAATGATCAACTGCAACTCATCGATGTATTTATGCAGAGCATCCTGATCAAGATCCGCCGAATCAAAACCACGCAACTTGCGTCGGGTGCGCTCCACCACACGCAGTGCGGCTTCATTATTCGACAAGGGGCCCAACTCCTCGCGGATGCCTCGGATACAGAATTGCACTGACCGCGGAAACGTCTGTTCCATAAACACGAAATTTGCCGCAGCGTTCTTTTCGACCTGAGGGCCAATCATGCGCCGGTAGGCACCTAGAGCCGACATGGATTTGAGCAAAGTACCCCAAAGCAGGTGCTCCATTCCCTGAGCAACTCCCTCGCGCTCGAGAAAGTCAGAGGCGCCCACATCGATGATTCGCGTTGTCATATCGGCACGCTCAAGCAACTGCCCAAGCTTGATAAAGCGGTAACTGTGATCACGACATAGAGTACTTCGAAGCACGCCATTGATAACCTGGCAGCGCTGGATAACCTGCTCCAAATACTGCTGGCGGTTCCTGCGTCCTACGGAGTGCTCTGAGGCCTCAGAGGTATAAAGATAGAGCTCATTAACCAGCTCCCAAACCTCGTCGGGAAGGACATCACGCGTCGTGCGCACATTTTCCCGGGCATTCTTTACGGCATAAGGGATGCTGCAGACTGCGTCCACCTCTCCAATGAGAAGACGAAGAACATTCTGTTCATTGCGGACATTGAACCACTCATCGAACACAGGATCCGAATCCAAGATTCGAATGAGAATCTCCCAACCGGGCTGTGAACCTCGGGGGATATCCATGACCAAGTGGTTATAGGCGGCAACCAGTCTGGCGGTGTCTTCGGCACGCTCAATATAGCGAGCCATCCAATACACGCGCTCGGCAACTCTGGAGAGCATAATCATAGTCGGCCATCCACAATCCAAGTGTCCTTACTACCACCCCCTTGAGAGGAGTTCACTATCAAGGATCCTTCGACCATCGCGACTCGGGTTAAGCCTCCAGCAGTCACCCAGGTATCTCGACTCTGGAGTATAAAGGGCCTCAGATCCAGGTGTCTGGGTTTGATCTCGTCACCGATGTAGGTGGGTGCCGTGGACAACGCCAGCGTCGGCTGCGCAATATAATTTCGAGGGTCTTTCTCAATCAACTTGGCAAATTTGCGATGCGTCGCTTTGTCGGCATGGGGGCCCACCATAATACCGTAGCCCCCCGACTCGTTAGCGGGCTTTACCACCAGTTTCTCGAGATTCTTGAGAACGTACTCACGGTCTTTTTCGCGCATGCACAGATAGGTCGGCACGCTCCGTATCAAAGGCTTTTCATTCAAGTAGTACCGAATCATGTCGGGTACAAATGCGTAGACCACCTTGTCGTCGGCGACACCCGAGCCCGGCGCGTTGGCAATTCCGACATTTCCCGCCAGCCAGGAGCGCATAAGCCCGGGAACCCCCAGGGTCGAATCTTCTCGGAATGCTTCCGGATCCATAAAATCTTCATCGATACGACGATAAATCACATCCACTCGCACGGGCCCATCGACCGTGCGCATGTACACACAGTCATCGCCATCGACAAACAGGTCGGCGCCTTCAACAAGCTCTGCCCCCATGCCCTGGGCCAAAAACGCATGCTCGAAATAGGCTGAGTTATAAATTCCCGGCGTTAAGACAACAATAACCGGGCGTTTGTGGTCTCGAGGCGATAAGGCAGAAAGCATGCTGTACAGCCGCGAAGGATAGTCATCCACCGGAAGGATGCTGTAGCTCTCAAAAATCTCTGGCAACACACGCTTGGTAATTTCGCGGTTTTCCAACATGTAGGACACGCCGGAAGGCACCCGAAGATTGTCCTCGAGCACATAAAAGTGGCCATCAACATCGCGCACAAGATCCGAACCGCAGATGTTTGCCCACACCCCAAAGCGTGGAGAGGCGCCCATGCATTGTTCTTTGAAGTTAGGGGACTCCAGTACTGTTTCCGCGGGAACGACGCCGTCAGCAAATATCTTCTGTTTATTATAAACGTCGTTGATGAACATATTCAGTGCACGACAGCGCTGCTCCAGCCCCAGGCGTACTTTGGCCCACTCTTTGGCAGTAATAACGCGCGGGATAAGATCGAAAGGCCAGGCGCGATCAATATTTCCCGCTTCGCTGTACACGGTAAAGGAGATACCCATCTCGCGAATCGCAACCTCAGCTGCCGTGCGGCGCGCCGCCAAATCCTCTGCCGGGAGTTCCTTCAAGAGCTTCACGGCCGGGCGCGCCACCTGTCGCGGTGTACCTTTGGGGGTAATCAGCTCGTCGTAGTAGCCCGCTGCGCTATAGCGGTTCCAGTTCTTATCCATGAGATCTCCATCTCTGTACTCGTCCAGGGACCCGCTAAGGAATCCCATCACACACAGTGCTACAGTGTAGCAAGCTGGCGCTCTCAGGTACTCTGTACCTGTGGACAGAGAGAACCGTCGGGGTGGACGCGCAGGTTAATCTGCTGAAGAATTCTAATTCGAACCACACCGTTTATTGCACACTACAATCACTGCCGGACATCGAATTATATGATCCAAACCCACTATCGAGCTTGCCATCTTTGCGAGGCCATCTGCGGCCTGAAAATCGAAACTCAGGGCGAAGAAATACTCTCCATCAAAGGTGATCCGGACGACCCATTGAGTCGCGGACACATCTGCCCCAAGGCTGTGGCCCTGCAAGACATTCACGAAGATCCCGATCGACTTCGCTACCCGGTACGCCGTGTAACGGGCAAGGATGGCGAACAGGAATGGAAAGAGATCAGTTGGGAAGAAGCTCTGGATAGCACCGCAGAGGCACTGATGCGCAGCTATCGGGAGCACGGTGTGGATTCGATCGGCGTATACCTGGGCAACCCCTCAGTCCACAACTACGGCATGCTTACGCACCAGAACTATTTGTTCCGCTGGCTCCGCTCCAAGAACCGATTCTCGGCAACCTCCGTAGACCAACTTCCGCATCACCTGACGTCACTGTGGCTGTTTGGGCACAAGTCGCTATTCCCGATCCCTGATATCGATCGCAGTGACTATTTTCTGATGCTCGGGGCAAATCCGATTGCGAGCAATGGCAGCATTTGGACCGTGCCCGACGTCAAAAAACGGATAAAGGACTTAACTGGTCGCGGTGGAAAGCTGGTCGTGATCGATCCCCGGCGCACCGAGACGGCGGAACTTGCCAGCGAGCACCTATCTATCGTGCCGGGCAGCGACGCCCTGTTTTTGGCTGCGCTGCTCAGCACTATTTTCGATGAAGGGCTTAGCGATGTAAAAGGACTGAGTGACTTCACCAGCGGTTTGGATGAAGTTGCCAGTGCCGTGGCCGCGTTCACTCCTGAGCACGCAGAGAAGCATTGCGGCATTGATGCGTCGACGATTCGCCGTATTGCCCGAGAATTTGCCGCCGCTGATGCAGCCATTTGTTACGGGCGTATGGGTGTATCGACACAGATCTTTGGTGGCTTGTGTCAGTGGCTCATTCAAATCATCAACATTGCGACGGGCAATCTGGATAAGGAGGGAGGTAGCATGTTCACTCTCCCCGCCGTAGACCAGGTGCCGCGCACCGGTCCGGGCGGCTTTGACCGACATCGCAGTCGTGTGCGTGACCTTCCGGAGTTCGACCGGGAACTCCCCGCTTCAGCTATGGCAGAGGAAATCACTACACCCGGAGACGGACAGATCCGTGTGATGTTTACCGGCGCGGGTAATCCAGTTCTATCTACCCCGAACGGTCGCGCGCTGGATGACGCACTGTCGCAACTCGACTTCATGGTCTCACTCGATCCCTATATCAACGAAACTACGCGTCACGCTGATATTATCCTGCCACCGACTTCCCCACTGGAACACGATCACTACGATATCGCCTTTCACATCAACGCCCTGCGCAATACAACTCGCTTCAACCCCCCGGTCTTCGAACCCGAAGCTGACAAACTGCATGACTGGGAGATATTCACCGCTCTAGGCGAGCGAGTGGCTGCGGCGCTGGGAGAAGAACCCAAAGAGCCCGTTGCGCCCCACGACATGATCGATGTCGGCTTGCAGTTTGGCCCCTATGGCAAGGATACGAAGTACGATCTCAGTCTGCAAAAACTGCGGGACAATCCGTCAGGAATAGATCTTGGTGAGCTTAAGCCCATGCTTCCCGGGCGCCTCATGACGGCCGACAAAAAAATTCACTGCGCGACACCTCAAGCCTTAGGCGATTTACATCGACTGGCTTCGACCTTTGGTGACACCCCAACCGAAGCCCTGCGCCTGATCGGTCGGCGACATGTGCGTTCCAACAATTCCTGGATGCACAATTATCGGCGCTTGGTGAAAGGCAAGACCCGCGATCAACTCATGGTTCACCCGGATGATCTCACCGCACTCCAGCTAAAGGATGGTGGCCAGGCCCTGCTGCGCTCTCGCAGCGGCGAGGTCACCGTCACGCTTCTTGCCACAGACGCGGTAATGCCGGGAGTTGTCAGCCTGCCCCACGGCTATGGCCATAATCGTCAAGGGATTCGAATGAAGACTGCTGCCAAACACGCTGGCGTTTCCTGTAATGATGTTACTGATGCTAACTATCTCGATGAGCTTTCCGGCAATGCAGCTGTGAATGGAGTGCCGGTAGAGCTCGCCGCCATTGCCTAACCTGAACTAGAAACCACCCCGCACTAAGGAGTAGTCCCATGGAAGTGTCGTCAATCGTTTTTTGGCTGGTGTTGCTCGGCCTGGTGATCTACATCATCAATGTTTACAACACCCTGGTGAGTCTAAAAAATCGCCATGAGAACGCTTTTGCACAGATCGAAGTACAGTTGAAACGTCGCTACGACCTGATCCCAAATCTGGTGGAGACTGCGCGAGCGTATATGGCTCATGAACGAGAGACTCTTGATGCCGTTGTCAGCGCACGCAATGAGGCAGCGGCGGTCCTAAAAGCTCTAGGCGAAGGCGGCGGCGGTGCTTCTATGGCCAGTCTTGCCGGCGCAGAAAACAATCTGCAGGGAGCACTGGGCAAGCTCAATATCACAATGGAAGCTTACCCTGATCTTAAGGCCAGCGAGAATATGCAACAGCTGTCGGAGGAGCTAACCAGCACTGAAAATCGTGTCGCATTTGCGAGGCAGGGATTCAACGACGCCATCATGGCCTTCAACACCTACCGCCAAAGCTTTCCTGCGGTGGCACTTGCGGCAACCTTCGGACATCCAGCTGATGCCGAGCTTCTCGAGTTTGACGACTCTGCGCAGATCCAGACCGCACCTACCGTCAGCTTTTGATAAGGGGCTGGTAGTCTTCCGGCGTGGATTTTTTCTCTCAGCAGGATCGCGCGCGGCGTAACACGCGCTACCTCCTTCTGCTGTTTGCCGCAGCACTTAGTCTTTTAGTGCTACTGGTAAACGCGCTGGTCACGGCTTTTCTTTGGGTCGGTCGAGACTACAACATCTACGTTGGTGGCAGTGGCTGGGAAGGCTATCTTGCGCTGTTTTCCTGGGAACGTTTTGGCACCATCGGTCTTGCAGTAACCTCAACGGTGGGATTTGTGTCTCTCATCCGCTGGCTACAGCTGGCATCCGGTGGCAAAGTCGTGGCCGAAAGCATGGGTGGTCGCCGCGTCATGCGCCAAAGCGCTGATCCCTACGAAAAACGCTGCCTGAATATTGTCGAAGAGCTATCTCTAGCGGCAAACATGCCAGTGCCAGCGCTGTACGTACTACCCGAGGAGCGTGGCATCAACGCGTTTGCGGCGGGTATCAATCCGACGGATGCGGTGGTTGCCGTGACGCGAGGCGCAGCTCTCCAACTGAGTCGGGATGAACTCCAGGGAGTCGTGGCTCACGAATTCAGTCATATTCTCAACGGCGATATGCGCCTGGGTATACGCCTCGCCTCGCTACTCAAAGGTATTACATTCATCGGTGACGTGGGCCACTTTCTACTGCGGATGGGTGCTTTCGGCGTTGGGCGAAGTAATCGTCGAAATGAGGCCGCCATGGCCCTGCCGATTCTTGGTCTGGGTTTGATGATTATCGGGTGGCTGGGTTCACTGGCCGCAGGCTGTATCAAAGCCGCCATCAGCCGACAGAAAGAGTACCTGGCAGATGCCAGTGCTGTTCAGTTTACACGAGACACCAGCGGTATTGCTGACGCACTCAAAGTCATCGGCGGTTTCCTTCCAGGTTCTTTAATACATAGCGCTCGCGCTCCAGAAATGTCGCATATCTTTTTTGGCGAGGTGCGCCATCGTCTCTGGAGTGGATTTGCCACGCATCCACCGCTCGATAAGCGTATACGCCGTCTGGACAACAACTGGAACGGCCAGTTCATTGAGCGTACAGAGTTTCGCTACGGTACCGAGCCACTCACGGAAAACCACACTCAAACCGGTGTAGGTAGAGCGGCGCTGGTTGCCGCTGCAATGGCAAGCAGTGCTTTGGACCACTCAGTCAGAAGCGACGATGAGCCAGGGACACATGACGCAAAGTTCACGCTCCCAAACAGCGACGTGGATGAAACCACCGACAACAAACTCGTGACTGACAGCGCCGAGAGCATACCGGAGATATTGCACAACGCTGTCATGGAGCCCCTGGGCGCAACGGCGACAGCTCTGGCTCTCGTAACAGCAAGGCGAAACGATGAGCAGCTCCAGAGGGCAATCAATGTGTTGCGGGAACAAGGCGTTCAAGGACAATTGGAGCTCGTGTCCGCACTGTTACCAAGGGTTCGTGAGCTTCGCCCAGGTCAACGCTTTCCGTTGATGGCCGCAGCAATGCCGGCGCTTAAAAACATGTCGACGCCTCAGTATCGGCAGTTCAAGACCACCTTATTGTCGGTGATCCGCAGTGACGGCCAAACCGATCTATTTGAGTGGTGCCTGTTTCAATTGCTGCGGCACTACCTCGACCCGGAGTACCTGAGGGTAGAGAACAGTCGGCCACGCTATCGGCACATTGCCAAAGTTCGCGCGCCGCTTCGTCAGGTGCTATCGGTGCTCGCTCATCAGGGCACGGGAGACAGTGCTCGGGCCTTCGCCCTCGCCTGCAAGGACCTACACATTTTGGAATTGACGCTGCTTCCACTGGAAGAATGCAGCGTCGCCGAATTCAGCCGAGGCGTGCACACGCTCGCAGATTGCTATCCATTGTTAAAGCCAAGAATTCTCAAAGCGATGGCGCTGGCCGCCGCTGATGACGGCGAAGTCTGTCCCATCGAACGGGAACTCATCAGCTCCGTGGCGGCGGTCATGGACTGCCCACTCCCGCCTGAACTGTCACTCGGGTAAGTTGAGCGGACGAATTTGCGCTAGAGCGTGGGCCTTTCAATCGTTTATAGCCACTAGGGTACAGGATGGCTTTCTATCTACGGGCGCTCTGCTAAGCTAAGGCCCCTCGACATCAAGGACGATGGCGAGACAACCGTACTTCAGTAGAACTTCAGTGGAACTTCAGTGAAAGTTCAGTGAAAGTTCAGCAAGTGATCTGAGTGCTCTTAACTGTCTGAGCACTCTTGTCAGCCTGGATACGCTGAAGGCTTCATATCGAGCAAGGAGGCATCGATGACGCAACTATCTCACTCTATCTCACTCTTAGCCACAGGACCCGGACCTACTTCAGTCCGAAAACCCGCCGCGGTATCAGACCAAAAACCAGGCCTGAACTCAGCTTTCAGCCCGGGACAGCAGGCTGTGGCACATCACAAGATTCCCCGTGGGCATCCCCCGGAGAATTCGACAGGCGACGCTTTTGACTCCGCGCTCATCGCAGCTCAGAGCACGAGAGGGCAATGGGAGACTTTTGCCCGGCATCATTCGGGCGGCGAGCGACCCGATCCGTCCGTCCGTGCGCAGGCAGCTCTGAATCACGCCGTCCAGCGGCAAGAAATCTACAGACGACAGTCCTGCCACAGTCACGCGGCAACCGAAAAGGATGGCAAAACCGGGTATCTTCCGCTGTCGCGTACAACAGACCGGGTGCTGCGCATATTGCTGGACGGTGATCTATCGAGAGTCCGTGCCGAAAGCGTCGCGGAGACACTGGGAATTAGCTGCACCACCCTGCGGCGACGCCTGCGTAACGATCACACCAGCTATCAGTTTCTTCTTGATCGGTCGCGGCAGTACCGCTGTGAGTCGCGGTTGCGGGAACGCTGGCTACCGGGAAAGTGCCTGGCAGATGAATTGGGCTACCTCGAGGTGAACAGTTTTTATCGGGCTTTTCGGCGCTGGACCGGATTGAGCTACAGCGACTACCGACAGATGTATCACTAAAGATTCAGCTAAGTTTGAGAGTCAACAGCAGCCCAGGTTTCCTGGGCTCCTGTCCTGGACTACTCTCCTGGACTACTGTCACAGCTGTGCTCTTAAGGCCCGGCTGTTATTGTCTAGTCAAAAGGATCGTGGAGGATAATTGTCTCCAGACGATCGGGTCCGGTAGAGATGATGTCGATAGGCGCACCCACTACCGTTTCAATCCTTGAAATATAGTCTCGAGCGGCCTTCGGTAAGTCATCAATAGATTTTGCACCCGCAGTGGAATCAGTCCAACCGGGCACTGTCTCGTACACGGGTACCAAGCCCTGATAGTCATCAGAGTCCATGGGGTTGGTCACTGTCTCGCCGGCAGCGTTGTTGTAACCAATGCATATCTTGATAGATTCGAGACCATCCAAAACATCCAACTTGGTCAGACAAATACCAGTGACCGAGTTGATGTTCACTGCATTACGTAGAGCAACGGCGTCAAACCAACCGCAACGTCGAGGCCGTCCGGTAGTGGCTCCAAACTCATGGCCTTGCTTCGCGAGATGCTCACCCGTCGCGTCAAACAGTTCTGTCGGAAATGGACCTGAACCTACTCGCGTTGTGTAGGCCTTGGTGATACCCAAAACATAATCAAGATACAAAGGACCAAAACCTGAACCGGTAGCCGTGCCGCCTGCGGTGGTATTGGAGCTGGTCACAAATGGATAAGTGCCATGATCAATATCCAGCAAAGAGCCTTGAGCTCCCTCAAACAAAATGCTTCGAGACTCTGCACGGAATTGATGCAGCATCGCGGTCACGTCAGCCATCATAGGGAGCAACTGCTCGCCCAGAGCCAGACTGGAGGCCAGCACCTCATCCACATCAACAGTATCTAACTTGTAATAGTGCTGTAGCTGGAAATTGTGGTACTCCATGACTTCCCGGAGCTTACGCTCAAAACGTATGGGATCCTGGAGATCACCCAAGCGCAAGCCTCGTCGCGCCGCCTTATCTTCATAAGCGGGACCGATACCCCGGCCCGTCGTGCCGATCTTGTCATCACCACGACGTTCTTCCCGGGCGTTATCTAGAGCCACGTGATAAGGAAGAATGAGCGGACAAGCAGGAGAAATTCTCAAGCGCTCACGCACAGGCACCTCACGCTCCTCCAGCCCAAGGATTTCCTTGAGCAACGCGTCCGGCGCCAGGACAACGCCATTGCCGATACAACAAATGACGTTCTTTCTGAGAATGCCCGAGGGAATCAAGTGTAATATCGTTTTCTCGCCATCGCAGACCAAAGTGTGACCAGCGTTATGGCCACCCTGAAAACGCACGACCGCTTCGGCTCGATCGGTTAGCAGGTCAACGATCTTGCCCTTGCCCTCATCGCCCCACTGGGTGCCCAGCACTACCACATTCCGGCTCATTTACCCTCTCCACCAAGTGACTCGCGCCGTATTTTGGGCTGCCACTGTCCATCAATTTTTGTCAGTTCCCGCGAGCAGCGGGCGTCGGTTTCACCGTCAAGCATGACGATAACGGTTTCACCCGCGCGGCGAAGCGCTCGTACCGCATCTTGCAGGGTTTCATCTTCCAGATCAGGTGCAGCGATCGCATCCTGTAGAGCTTCTTTACTTGTCAGCTGAGCGGCGAGCAAACGCAAGTCCGTAGCGAATCCTGTGGCAGGCCGTGCCCGGCCATAGACTTCGCCCACGTTGTCATAGCGACCACCCCGAGCAAGTGCCTCGCCCAGTCCCCGGGTATAAACGGCAAAAACAACACCCGTGTGATAGCGATAGCCGCGTAATTCAGCCAGATCAATATATAGGGAGACATCGGGATAGCGTGCCTGAAGGGCAGACGCCAACTCTCGAAGTTCGCGAAGTGATTCACGGATTTCCGGTGCTGCGCCGGCAAGCTCCGCCTCAGCACGATCGAGCACTTCCAGATCGCCATGCATCTCCATCAATGCGCGCAAACCTGCGCTCGATGCTGAGGGGAGCTGCTCTAACAATCGCTCTAGATCAGGGCGAGATTTTCGCTGCAGCGCATCAAATATTGCAGGCTCAATACCGGCATCAGCGGCTCCACTGGCGGCAAGAACATGTTTAAAGATATCTCCATGACCCAGATCCAGCGTTAAGTCCTGACCGATCTCAACACCCGCAACATCGAGCATGCTTAACATCAACGCCATGACTTCGATATCGGCGGACAAGCCCTTAGCACCATAGAGTTCTGCGCCAAGCTGCAGCGGTGAACGCGATGCCGCCAAAGAGCCAGACCGGGTGTGTAGTGTCGACCCGGCGTAACAGAGACGATTGACCTGCTTGTCTTGAAGGCTGTGAGCATCCATGCGTGCAACCTGCGGAGTCATATCCGCACGAAATCCCAACATACGACCTGTCACTTGGTCGGGGACCTTAAAGGTCAATAAGTCGAGATCCTCGCCCACACCGACCAACAGGGAGTCCGTGAACTCGACCATCGGCGGCATCACAAGGCGATACCCCCAACAGGACGCACAGTCCAATAGGGTTCGACGAAGTGCTTCTACTTGCGCTGCGGCATCGGGCAGAAGCTCATCGATACCGTCAGGCAGCTGCCATGCCCGCGCGGGGCTTTGCTTTTCCACTTTTAATGCACCAGATACAACATCACGACGCCAAACAACATGCTACCCAGACCAAACCGACGAATAGCTGAATCATTCAGCTGCCCGACGGTTGCAATCATAGAGCGCCAGCGCCCCGGACTGATGAAAGGCATCAAGCCCTCAACAACAAAAACCAACGCCAGAGCAACGGGAAACACCTGCCAAAATTCCTGCAAAACACTCCCCCAAGAAAAAACCGTGGATTTGGACGTGCTTACTCAGCACATCATCCTCCACGGTTGGCGGATTTTAGCACAAGGCTGCCGCGGCAGCCGATGCTTTATTTGCCTCCGCTTGAGTCCTTGAGGTACCGAAAGAACTCGCTATCCGGTTGCAAGAGCATGACGTCGCCACTGCCCTGAAATGCATCCTGATAAGCTCGCAGGCTCCGGGTAAAGGAATAAAACTCAGGGTCCTCACCAAAGGCATCTGCATAGATCCCTGTGGCATCAGCATCGCCCCGACCACGAAGCTGCTGGGCCTCACGATAAGCGTTAGCGCTAATAACCGTAACCTCACGATCTGCTGAGGCGCGAATACCTTCCGCAAGCTCCTGACCCTGGGAACGACGTTCCCGAGCCTCTTTCTCACGCTCTGCATTCATTCGTCGATAGACCGACTCTGACACTTCGGGTGGAAGGTCAATCTGCTTTACACGCACATCGACAATCTCAATCCCCAGCTCTTCCCGAGCCACCACGTCCAACTCTCTAGTGATGGTCTCCATGAGCTCATCCCGCTCACCGGACACAACTTCCTGGATAGTACGAATAGCGACCTGGTTACGCAGACGGTTATTGATCCGCTGCGCTAGCAGCCCCGCGGCTCGAGACTCTTCACCATTGGTTGCGGTGTAGAACGTCGCCGTATCCGCGATTCGATACTTAGCGTAGGAGTCGATGATCAGCGCCTTTTGTTCCTGGGTAAAAAATCGCTCAGGCTGAGAATCCAGCGTCACCATTCGACCCTCGAACTTTCGTACGTTGTTCACAAAAGGCACTTTAACGTGCAATCCCGGCTCTAGGTTCGGATTTACAACCTCACCAAACTTCAGGAGCACTCCGCGCTCGGTTTCCTTGATTACGTAGAGCGAGTTACTCGCCACAAGCAGCACCAAGGATGCCAGTACAACTATCGTTAATGAACGTCCCGTCATATCAACGTCCTCCCCGACGCGCTTGTTGAGCCGCAGCATCACGGCGCAACTGCTCCGTCACCGCATCCGTCAGCTCGCGAATATTGCCTGTATTAATGTCCATCGGCGTACCACTACGCGCAGCACTGGAACCCGTCCCCAGCTTATCGAGCGGCAGATACAGCATGTTATTGCCTCCCTCAACATCCACCATAATCTTACTGGTGTTGGTGAGTACGTTTTGCACTGCATCGAGATACAAACGCTCTCGAGTCACTACCGGAGCCTTTCGGTACGCAGTGAGTAGATTTGTAAAGCGATCGGCTTCACCTTCTGCGTTCGCGATGACTTGTTCACGATAAGCACTCGCCTCTTCGATTTGGCGCTGCGCCTGACCACGCGATTCCGGCACGATACCGTTGGCATAGGATTGCGCTTCGTTCTTTACGCGCTCCTCGTCCTCCCGGGCCTTAATCACATCATCAAATGCTGCTTGCACCTGAGATGGCGGCTTCGAATCATCAACGTTCACCGCGGACAGTCGAATACCTGTGGTGTAGCTCGTCAGATAATTCTGAAGACGCTCGTCCACTTCGGTAGCAATACGTGTTCGCCCTTCGGTGAGAACCAAGTCCATGGTCATCCCACCCACCACGTGTCTAAGCGCACTCTGGGCTGCGTGCTTTAGCGAGTTCTCGGGCTCTCTCACCTCCAACACAAAGTTCTTTACATCATCAATGATGTACTGAACGGACATATTCACCTCGACGATATTCTCGTCCTGAGTCAGCATGATTTCCCGAAAGCTCGCGGCGCGAACCTTCGTGGTGTTGACTCGGATGACTTCGTCGATCAGGGGAGGGTTCCACTGCAAACCCGGCTGTGCTGTTGAGTGATACTTACCAAAACGAAGCACCACTGCCCGCTCCTGCTCATCGATCTGATACAAGCCCATGAGGGCCCAGACCAAGGCAGCACCGAAAAGCACCACAATAATCAATGACGCAGACGCGCCGCCGCCACCACCGCCGCCGCCGCCGCCTTTGGAC
>NZ_JBLGBE010000001.1:0-167524 GCF_047617445.1 Congregibacter sp. | reverse complement strand
TGCGCCACTCCAGACGCAAGCCCACCGTTCTACCCGGTTGAAAGGGTGCAACATCATCCGCGGTGGAACGATAGGCCTCGTCCAGGATATTGCTAAAGAAGAGTTCGGCGCGCCAGTTGCCGGCTAAACGCTGGGTGAATCTCGCATTCCATATCAAAGCAGAATCTAATGGCCTCTCGTCGGCCCCAAATTCGTCCCTCGATGGGCGAAAACTGAGATCACTGTAAAGCCCCTGCCGCTCTCCTTCCCAACTTAGAAAGTATCTGAGCCCAGCGGGATTAAGATCAGCAAGCGTGTTGCCCTGATCGTCTTCACCCTCTTGCCACTGGTAGCTTAAACGGTGATTCAGCTGCCCCGTCTGAACACTGACGTCGAGTTCAAGGCCCTGAATACTCGCGCCGTCCAGACTGCGATAAGAAATAAGTTCCGGGCTGATCGAATAGCGCTCGATATAGTCTTGAAGATCGCTGTAGTAAACCGACAGCTCGCCTCGCAGGGCCGCAGTAGGCGGCGTAAAACCCAGGCTGAACTCTGCACTGCGTCGCGTTTCGGCCTCCAATTCTGGATTCCCCAGAACCTCTCCACGGGGAGTTGTGCCACTAAAGTAATGCTCACTTAAGCCCGGAAAACGGTACCCCGAGCCTAGTTCGGCGCGTGCCGACCAACTACTTCCCAGAGCATAATCTACCGCCGCACTCGCCGACCATTGCCCGTCGGAATCGTCGCGCCCGTCAGAGGATTGTTCAATGTGGTCATAACGCAGCCCACCGCTCATCGTCAGCACACCAAAGACCCACTGCTGATCAGCAAACACCGCAAGGGTATCTTCATCTCCGTCGACCAACTGCTGCTGAACCAGCAGCAGTCCATCGGGGCCAAACTCCTTATCATTGATAGATACACCGCGACGCCCGACCCATTCCAAACCCACACTCCCGTCCCCAGACAACAATGCTGTGGAAGCCTGAAACAGCCCGCCGACGGTATGAGACTTGTAACGCGTTAGATTTCGACGTTCGCCGACTCGTTCAACATCGGCCTCCCAATCCTGATAGTGGTGATACGCCCTCAAAAACCAAGCACCGCGAGAGCGCAATTCCAGCTGCCCCATGGAGTGTCTGTCCTGTGGGTAGCTACTTACTCGTCGCTCAGGATGAAGGGAATTACTTTTGCCGATATCGCGGCCAAGACTTGAAATCCAGCTGTAATTCAGACTGAATTCACCTAGATGAGCGTCTCCCGCCAACAAGCCTGCAAGCTGCTCAAAACCCGTGTTGAGACTATCTCCGTTTGCATCATCAGCATTGCCCGCGCGACGCACACTAATACCGGCTGAAAGACCATCTGCCCTACCGGAAAGCGCTGTCAGGGAAAACTGTTCTGTGTTGTTGGCGCCCTCAGCTTTCACCGACAAACCGTTTGCCGGTCGAGTGTCGAGACTGACCACCCCTCCCATGGCACCCGATCCATAGAGTGTGGATGACGCGGACTTTTGAACCACGACCTGCGTAATAAGATCTGGAGGCACAAAGGATGCTGAGTTGCCCGCGCGCCTGTCAGTGATAATCGGCACACCATTGACTTCGGTGCGGATACGCCAGCGACTGAAGCCCCGAATACTATATGCCTGAAACAGCCCGCCCTGGCCATTCAGGGTTACCCCGGGAAGCTGCTCTATCCAGTCCCCTACCGTTCGATTTAGTGAGACCTGCTCATCGAATGCCACTAAGTCGGCAGTACCAGCACCCAACGCAGCTGCCAAAACATCACGGCGTCCAACCACCATTACTTCTTCAAGCTCAGCCGCCTCCACAGTCACCCCCAATGGCGGGCAGACAAGACCTAAGCAAACTAAAGGCAACGAACAGCGTGCTGGCCACCGCATAAGTGGTGCTTCGCCGACAAACATCAGTCTGATTGCGACACCAAGGCACAACCGTGCAGCAGTCGCATAAAGTATTACGGGCATAATGATAGAATTAGGGCTCCATTAAAGGTTGCGACTGTACGCATTCGAGCCGCCGACTTAAACCCTCGCGCAGCTATTGGCCACATCCGTCTGCAGGTGCAAACCAGTTATTATCCAGAAAAGGTGGGTGCGCAACACTTCGTAACCTATGAATTTCAGTCACCGCGACATAGAACCGTCCGAGAAAGATGCAGCACGGCTCCTCACGCTGGCAACGCTTGCCTCGGTCACTACGGCATGCGTGTTGATTGCTGTCAAAACATTTGCCTACCTGAACACTGGCGCTGTAAGCCTTCTGGCTTCCCTACTCGACTCCCTAATGGACGCGGGTGCATCGCTGATCAACTTGATCGCAGTCCGGTATGCACTCACACCCGCGGACCGAAATCATCGCTTTGGGCACGGCAAAGCGGAGTCTCTGGCCGCGCTTTTTCAGGCGGGATTTATCCTTGCCTCCAGCGCTTTCCTGATACATGAAGCCGCCCATCGACTCCTCGCGCCAGTGCCTTTGACCAAGGTGAATTCGGGCGTGATGGTGATGCTCTTCGCCATGACTGTGACCGCTGTGTTGGTGGCATTTCAACGCCACGTTGTTCGCCGCACCGGGTCTATGGCCATTCATGCCGACTCGGTTCACTACCGAGCGGACCTACTCAGTAACGCGGCCACGCTGGCTGCACTCGTGATTGCTGGACAAGGCATTCCTCAAGCCGATCCTGTCTTCGCACTTCTCATTGCTGTTTATTTATTGGTTTCTACGCGAGAAATACTCCGCCAAGCACTGAACGAACTACTGGATCGAGAACTACCCAAGGCGCAACAACAAGCGATCACGGAGATTGCTCTGGCCCATCCTGCGGTAAGAGGCATGCATGATCTTCGCACCCGTCGATCGGGACGCACACCCATCATTCAGCTACACCTCGAAATGGATGCCGACATATCATTAAATGAAGCTCACCGTATCTCAGAAGAAGTCGAAACCGCCATTTCTAAGAGCTTTTCGGGGGCTGATATCGTTATACATCAGGACCCCGCCGGCGTTGCAGAGCTGCAGCGCTGGCAAAGCGGCGAGTGAGATTTTATCTGCGCCGAAATTTAATCATTACCCAGAGTCGGAACTAACACACTATGGAATACAAAAAGCTTGGCAGCACTAACATCGACGTGAGTCTGATCTGTCTGGGCACCATGACCTTTGGTGAGCAGAACAATTACGAAGATGCCGCAGAACAAATGAACTATGCCGTGGATCAGGGCGTAAATTTCTTTGACGCCGCAGAAATGTATCCCGTACCGCCTCGGCCAGAAACTCAGGGTGAAACTGAGCGAATTATTGGGCGATGGCTTCATGCCCGGGGCAAACGCGAGGATATCGTGCTGGCCACTAAAGTCGCCGGACGAAGCTTACCCGGCGGAGACTTCGACCATATTCGCGGAGGGCCTCGACTGTCTCGGGAGCACATTCATGCCGCAATAGACACCTCGCTGGAACGCCTGCAGACCGATTATGTCGATCTTTACCAAATACATTGGCCGGAGCGAACCACGAACTTTTTTGGTCAATTGGGCTATCGACACAGAGACGATGATGGCATTGCCATCGAGGAAACACTCTCAGCACTTGCCGAGGTCGTCAAAGCGGGCAAAGTACGCGCGATTGGCATCTCAAATGAAACACCTTGGGGCCTTATGGAGTATCTACGTATTGCCCGAGAACGCGACCTGCCTCGCGTACAGTCCATTCAAAACCCCTACAGCCTACTCAATCGCAGCTTCGAACTCGGCCTTGCCGAAATGGCGATACGAGAACAAGCAGGCCTTCTTGCCTACTCGCCCCTCGCGTTCGGGATGCTAAGCGGTAAGTATCAAGGTGGGGCGCGCCCGGCCGGAGCCAGACTCACACTCTTCGAACGCTTCAGTCGCTATAGCAACCCACAATCCGAAGCCGCCACTGATGCCTACGTGGCACTCGCCCAAGAGGCGGGCGTGGATCCCGCGCAAATGGCTCTCGCCTTCGTCAATAGTCGACAGTTCACCAGCAGCAATATCATTGGCGCTACCACCATGGAGCAGCTACGCACTAATATTGCCAGCGTCGACGTCAAGCTCGACAAGGAACTGCTAAAAAGGATCGAAGGAATTCACCAGCAGTACAGAATTCCGGCACCTTAGCCTGGGCATGTATCGTTGCTTCAGTGAGGGCTTTAATCTAGCTTAGAGCCCTTTGTTAGACCTTGAAATCGTAGCCAGAATAACGGAGAGAATAGTATGGCAAAGTCTTTTGGCCTAGACAGCTTCCTGGTGAGGTGGTTGTTTGCGGTAGCCCTAGTGTTTGGTACCTACAACCCTACAGCGTTCTCCTACGTGGGTTGGCTAATGTCTGAAAACTTCAGTTTTGGGCCTCTACCAGCATTAGTGGGCGTCGCTTTGCTTATCGCCTGGTTGGTCTACCTGCGCGCCACTTTCAACTCTCTGGGTTGGCTGGGTATTGCCCTAGGCGCGGCCCTCTTCGGTTGTATGATCTGGCTCTTCATTGATCTTGGATTACTCTCAACAGATGCCACCGGCGCACTCACCTGGCTTGCCCTGCTACTGGTATCGCTACTATTGGCCGCTGGTATGTCCTGGTCTCACCTCAGGCGCAGAATGAGCGGACAACTGGACGTGGACGACGTCGAAGACTAAAAACGTTGAGGCAAAAAAACCCGAGATCCCCTATGGGGTCTCGGGACAAAGCGGTCGCTCCAATGGGCTTCCGCGGGGTTAGCTCGACATGCTTACTGGGTGTAGCTGACCTTCTGCTCAGCTTTCGGAGTTATCAGAGCAACGCCATCGCCGTTTGCCAGACTGCTGGATCCATCGTTACCGACAGAGCAGACGACTACAGTGTTTTCACCGTCCTTGGGGTTAACCATAAGACGAAGATGCGTTTCACCCGAGCTACGCTTGATACTGCGTAGTCGTGTGCGGGTGCTATCGCCGTAATAGGACTCGATGTCCGCTGTGCACTGTGCAAGGCTTTCACGATCTGCCTTGCCCGCAAAAGCTGATACTGCGCCTGCGGCTAGAACGATGCCGATAGTTGAAACAATGATTTTTTTCATGGGGCGTCTCCTGAGGGTTGATGGGAGACACTATAGCCACTCCAAATATGAAGCGTTATGACCGATTTTGACTAGGCTCGCTGCATTTTTGCAACACCTCTTCAGAATCACAACAGCTGTCGAAGTACGGGCGAAGCTCACCCAGCTCTTCAGCAAGAATTTCACGAAGAATACGCATGCGCGCTGACAAGCGCAGATCTTTGTGTGTCAAAACCCACAGATCGAAATAGTAGTGCACATCTTCTCCGGGAACTCTAACAACCTCCGGATGATCTCTAAACATCGCACAGGGCGCGAACATCATACCCATTTTCGAACGCACAGCTTCCACCTGAAGAATGAAAGCAGATACCGCATGATGGACAGGTAAGTGGCCGTTTTTACACACCTTTTTCCAGGAATCGTCATAAGTATTGCTGTGCAGACCAATCCAGGTGAGATGGCTCACATCCTCGGGATTATCCGGATTGAGAAGGTCACGATGAACGTAGGCCGATGCCGTCATACCCGAAATTTTACGACCAATCAGGTTGTCCGGCGGCGACGTTCCGGTGCGAAACACGCGAATCGCAATATCCGCTTCGCGGCGACCCAAGTCCAGAGCATCCGGGCTGCTGATAATCTCTAAATCGATCCCTGGATAGTCCTTTGCGAACTGAGCGAGGCGTGGCATAAGGACGTTAAATCCACTGGCGGGCGGCAGCGTCAGGCGAATCGTTCCCTCCAACTCCTGATCTGTTCCAGTGACCTTGCGCTCCGCCGCCAGCATGAGTTCCTCCACATGCTCTGCGGTGGGCAGAAGGTTCTCCGCCGCTTGGGTCATGCGATAACCCTCGGGAGTACGATCGAACAAACGCGCGCCAAGATCGCGTTCGAAGTCGTCTAAACGTCGGGTCACCGTAGAGTTACTGATGCCGAGAAGTTGCGCGGCACCGCGCGCCGAACGCTTCCTCGATAGAGCCAAGAGAATCTTTAGATCATCCCAATCCATAATCGTCAGGGATAGATCGCTGAGAAGGCGTCAATGAAGGTACTGAGTTGATCGCCGGGAAGTTCGTTAATTCCGGCGGCTGCAGCGCGCCCACCGCCGGTTTCAAACTGACGACATAGTGTGTCCGCATCGCGCTTGTCACTGAGAGGCGCCCGAACACTCACGAGGTATCCGCCATTCGATTTTCGTGTGAGTACTGCGTGTGCACGCGCCGGTGTCGCATTGGCCAGGGAGTTGCCATAGACGCCACTCACCCGACGTGCCCAAGGGGCGTCTGGCAGCACAAACAGCGCGGCAGTATCAGTTTTCCATTCCGGCAACAGATCTGCTGCGCTACCCATGTCACCCTCATATCCTTGCTCGAGCCTTTCGAAACTGGATACTGCATCGTTAACGAACAACCGGGGCTCACTGTAACTGCGCATAAGCTGGTAAAGCTCCGCAGGATGAAAGTGCAAGTCACCAAGCACAGCACCGTAACCGTTGTAGTTAAGGTAGGTGCCCAAACGTCTGTACAGATCAACAGTGTCGGCATCAAGCTCAAGCGTTCGGGCTACGGCCATGGCGCTCTCATCCAGGTTATCCCCGAATGCGCCCACCACAGCCCAATGCGCATAAGCACCGCGTAAATACCCATTAACGAGCAGACTAGTGCACACATCAGCTGCTGTATTAATCAGCGCCTCGAGATTGGGGTGCTCCGGTATATCACCCGCAAAGTGGTGATCGCAGTAGAACACTTGCGCGCCCGCCTCTAGCAAGGCCCCCAACGGTTGGCGGTTCTTATCCAGAGAAACGTCCAGCACGGTCACACGAGCGGCGGCCTGGGGATCGATGACCTCCAGAAGTTGAATATCACGCTTCACGCCGGTAACCAGCTCCGCTTCCAGCGGCATAGCCTGACGTAACTGCAGGAGCGCACATATGCCGTCGGCATCGCCATTAAACACATCAAAGTTTTTCATGGGATCAGTATGCATTGAGTTTTGAGGAGGGTCGAGGCGAGCATCCGCCGTCAGCTTAAAGCCACTCTAGGGCACAAAACCTAAAATCCAAGCAAGCTTGCTCGAACTAGGCGTCCGCTGCAGTATCCGGAAAGAGCTTTTTCACATTGGCAATTTCGGTGTCTGCGGGAATAGCGCGGCGCTTACCTGCACGCCCCTGCTTCACCCAAATATGATCGTGACGAATTTCATGGTTCGCAAAACCACTGACAGCCTCACGCAGCACCTGGGTAATGCCCTGACAGTCCATGCCATCACAGTGAAGCATCAGCTCTTTGATCGCTACACAAACCTGCCCATGGGAGAGGCATTCCTCTTCCGCACGCATGATCATAGGATGTCCAGTGCCGCTAACAGATGAGCCCAACAATAGCTCCTCATGTAGCTTCTCGCCGGGTCGCAAACCAATAAACTCTATATCCACTGCGTCAAGCACATCGCGGCCCGTGCCCACTTCGTGTCCGCTCAAACGAATCATACGTTTGGCAAGATCAACAATTCGCACGGGCTCACCCATATCCAGTACAAACACATCCCCGCCGGTACCCATGGCGCTGGCTTGAAGAACCAGATGAGCGGCTTCCTGGATACTCATGAAGTAACGGGATACTTCTGGATGGGTCACTGTTACAGGCCCACCAGACTCAATTTGCTCACGGAACAGTGGTACTACCGACCCCGAAGACCCGAGAACATTGCCAAAGCGAACCATGCAAAAACGCGTCGCGCTCTCCTCACCGGCAAGCCCCTGTAAGATCAGCTCTGCAAAGCGTTTAGAAGCGCCCATGATGTTTGTGGGGCGTACGGCTTTGTCGGTAGAAATCAGTACAAACGTTTCTACATTAGCCAAGCGTGCGGCCTCTGCCGCGTGGCAGGTACCAAAGACGTTGTTTGCCACACCCTCTGCAACGTTATGCTCAACCATGGGCACATGCTTGTAGGCCGCAGCGTGATAAACGGTCTGTACAGAAAAAGTGCGATAAATCGTTTCCATGCGACGCTGGTCTCGCACAGAGCCAAGTAAACACACCGTGTCCACGTGGATCTGCAATCTAGCCAGCATCTCCTTTAAGGTCCGCTCGATCTGATAGAGTGCGTACTCGGAGTTATCCAGAAGCACTATTTGCTTCGGATTGGCTTCAAGAATTTGGCGACACAGCTCGGCACCAATAGAACCACCGGCGCCAGTGACCATAACGACTTTGCCGGTAATGCATCGATCGATAAGTTCGGGGTGTGGGGGAACCGGATCACGGCCCAAAAGATCATCCAGATCGATATCCTGAATCTGGCTTACCGCTGCGGCTCCGCCTACCAATTCATTGATCTTGGGGACTGTACGAACATGCACCGGCAGTCCGACCAGCGAGTTAATGATCTCGCGCCGCCGTTCTGCAGAGGCAGACGGTATTGCCAATAGAACCTGCGTAATCGCGTGTTGCTCAATCAGGCGCTCAAGATCCCGAGCCCAGACAACCTGAAGACCATTAATCACCGCATGCTGAGCCCGGGGGTCATCATCCACAAACGCCACGACACGATATTGATCGCCATGATGCAATGCGGTCAGCAATTGTCGTCCGGATTCGCCTGCACCGTAAATCAGTATGTTCTTGCTACTCGATCGAAGTCTTGCCTGATAGCCTGCCCGGACAATCAGCCGCGAGCCACCAATGGTGAACATCGCCATCGCCCAGTACACAAATGGCATGGATCGTGGCACATCGGCCTGAGTAAAAAATATCGCCGCACCCAACGCCAATGTGGAATAGCTAACCGCTTGGATAATCGTCCAGATCGCCTGCTGGCCCATAAAGCGAATGATCGCTCGATACAAACCCATGCGCAGGAACACCACCGCGCTGGCCACCATCGTGAGTGCTGCACAAAACAGTTCGACACTGCCGGGAGGCTGAGAAAACGAAGCAAAGGGATAACCAAAGGAAACAATGAGCGACAGGGCTACAAAAGCCATGTCCACACCGAGGACCATAGCCTGCTTGACGTTGCGGGGCACCTCTACAATGCGAACAAACAGCTGGACAGGAACGTCCACCCATATGCGCACTTTCTCCAGCAGATTTTGGGCAGGTTTATTCAATGCACTAGTTACTCCGCGCTGGTTATGCGCTTGTCGGCTTTTAATTTAGAACGCTATATTTTGTGCCGAATTTGGAAACGGAGCTTACTTTAAACGCCGCAATTTCGCTATGAGTAAGAGTTGCGGGAATAACCCTAGGGCCATTAACGTCCATTGCGGTAGCGAGCTTAGAATGGCCATTAACGCCAAAGGTATCAGCCAAACAGCCTGCAACAGCAGAAGCGCCTGATCCACCCGGCGATGCGAGCCCCAGTGCCGCGACAAGCGCTGATAGCAGTGCCCACTATGGGCCTCAGTGAGTCGCTCACCCTTCAACGCCCTAGCAATCAAGGTGACGCTAGTATCTAACAAGAATGGGCTCATCAGCAGAAACCATACGACCACGGGCATGAGATCATCTCGCCACACCCAGAGTCCCAGCCAGCCCACGAACAGGCCCGCACTGAGGCTTCCCGCGTCACCCATAAACAGCTTTGCCGGAGGCCAGTTAAAGACAAGAAAACCACCGTAGGCTCCCGCCACGATCGCGCATACCAAAAGAAACTCACTCGCGGCGCCCGCGACAAGCCCCAGCCCGAACATAGACCCCGCAACCACTACAGTCTGTAGGGTAGCCAGACCATCAATTCCATCCATAAAATTGTAGAGATTGATCAGCCACGCGAGCCCAAGTATCAGCACCGGCCACAGCCAGAGAGACAAAAACCCCTGGTCGAGATAGCCAGATACGGCGACTCCAGAGAGCAAGAAAAACAAAAACAAACGCAGATAGACAGGCACGGGACGGCGATCGTCCCAAGCTCCCAAAGCGCAGAGTGCGATCACCAGCAGTTGCATCAAACGCTCCGGAGCGTCCAACAGGGCCCCACCGAACAACTGTGCGATTTGTATGGTCAACGCAATGCCCGCAACGACCGCCAAACCGCCCGAGCTTGGCGTTACCACCGCATGCGCACTACGGTGGTTTGGTGAGTCCAGGAAGCGTAATCGTCGCGCCAGCGGGAGGTAAAGCGCCGTAGCAATGAGCGTAAGCGCCAGCGCCAAAAGTCCGAAGCTAAGAGGCATCGACAACAACACTCAAACTCGCTTCGAAATTCAAGGACGGTCGAAATCCGAGAGACTCAGGGCCAGAGTTGCGATACAACTCATCGGCCGTCATCCGCGCCCAGGTACCTCCTGACTCTTGTCCACGGACCGTATCCCATAGTCGGCAAACACTCCGCCAAACAAAGTCGGGGGGAGATGGCAACCAGGGACGTCGATCCAGAGCCAAACACATCGCAGCGTGTATTCGTCGCGTACTGTAACTTTCGCCATCTGTTGCGGTGATGAGACAGGGTGATTCGATGGGGACAGTAACGAGTTGTGCTAGAAGGCGAACAAGATCATCCAATGCAATCATACTGCGCCCACCCCCGCGCGGGGGTGTAGGCAAATGCCAGGTCGCCCACCGGCGCAACCAGCGCAGATGACCCAACGCGTGTTCGCTGTAAACCAATGCAGGACGCACAATGACGAGCTCGAGACTGGAGTTTCGACAAAGCTTCTGTAAGCCTAACTCCGCTAAGGCCTTAGACTGCGCGTAGGGACTGCTCGCCTCAGACACAGGCGTCAATCCGCCTAGTGCATCATGCTCTGCAGCTTCGGCTTTCACGCTGCTCACAAACACAAAACGCCGCACTCCCGCCTCTCGAGCCCTCTCGGCCAGCGCCAGGGGAGCATCCACATTCACACGCTGGTAGGCCTGTGCATCGGCATCTTGATGGGCAATGCCGGCCAGGTGAAAGACAACATCGACACCGTCGAGATTGAGGTCGGCCCGACCGTCAGCAAATTCATATTCAAGGAAGCCTACATTTTCGTTCGCAAGCACCGGCACAAAGCCCCGACGATACTGCGCGCTCAACCGAAGCCCCTGCTCAGCAAGGACCGGCAGCAAAGCACGGCCAATATACCCGCTTCCTCCTGTCACCAGGCAATGCACGCTCTAAGCTCTCCATTCAATCGTCGCGGCAGAATGGTGCGCGTATGACGCCCAAAAATAAAGGGGGCAGTGCCCCCAAAACACGGTATTACCCGCTATTGCGTCCGCAACACGCTGCGATTTCGCTCCACGGTAGACGCCCCAATGCCTGTAACTTCGGATAGCTCATCGACCGACTCAAACGGCCCAAATTGCTCTCGATAGCGAACAATGGCTTCAGCTTTACTGCCGCCGATACCGACAAGCTGGCTCGCAAGCTCATCTGCCGACGCGGTATTGAGATTCACGGTCACCACAATTTCTTCTCGAGCCATGGCAACTGCGGTCACAGAGTCTGCGGACTCTGCTTGGGCGAGTACTACCGGCGCTTGTAGCGAAAAATGCGTCCCAAGTGCGAAAAGTGCCAGCACTAGTGGCCGTCGGAAGTTATCACGGGCACTTGGTTTTGGGGGCTTTTTAACAGGCTGTGTTAGGGGCTGTGTTAGGGGCTGTGTTAGGGGCTGTGTTAAGAGCCGCTTGATTACCCGGGGGAATGTCGAACCAACAGTCGTCATATCATTCACGGTGAGACCTCCTTGTCATCGCGTGATTAGCTTGGTGTGTGGCGCAAGACGGCAAACAGCGATGTAAAACCGTTGCATGCCTGCGCGACCACGAGTGAGCCAAAGAACCTTGTGTACTTTGGCTACCACAAAAGACTAGCACTGGGTTCGTTCAGCATAGACCTTTTGGTCACATCGGGCCGAACAGCGTTAACGCGATACGCACAAGGACTCATTGATGGCGTGCAAGGCTGCCGCGGGATCTTCGGCGCGAGTGATCGGCCTCCCAACCACTAAATAGCTCGAGCCCGCATCCATGGCCTCTACCGGCGTGAGCACACGACGCTGGTCATCCTGCGTGGCGCCCGCGGGACGAATACCCGGTGTAACCAAAGCAAAAGGCGAGCCTAGCTGCTCTCGCAGAGTGCTTGCCTCTTGAGCAGAGCACACCACACCCTGAAGACCGCAGTCCTTGGCGAGGCTCGCCAGTCGCAGTACCTGTTCTGGCAAAGAGTTCGCACAAGCTAACTCACTAAAATCCTTTGCATCCATACTGGTTAACACGGTGACACCAATCAGCAGCGGCGGTGCCGTCAAGCCGGACAGCGCCTCTGCAGAAGCCTCGAGCATCCGCCGGCCGCCACTGACGTGTACGTTTACCATCCAGACACCCAGGGCGGCGGCACTCCGCAGTGCGCCCGCCACGGTGTTGGGAATATCGTGAAACTTGAGGTCCAGAAACACCTCAAAACCCATAGATTGCAAACGCTCCACCAGTACCGGTCCCGCCGCAGTGAATAATTCCTTGCCGACTTTGAGCCGACATGCGGAAGGGTCCAAGGATGCGGCAAGTTCCAAAGCGGGAGTCATCTGGGCGTAATCAAGGGCCACAATAACGGGCGATGAGGCACTCATTCATTCACTCCGTTTCTGCTGTGCGAATGGTTCGAAAAGTGCCCCAGTATTTGCAACCCGGACAAAACCACAGCAAATGCCGCGCAGAGAAGCCGCAGTGATCACAACGATACGCAGGACGGACTTCAATAAGTCGATGGAGTAAAACACTCAACATGGACAATGAGTCCCCAGGGGCTTCTGGCTTTTCTTCTTGCTGTATACGAATCAATCGAAGCAATCCGCGCATTGATGGAGCTTGCGCCAAACGCTCAGCCAAGAAAGTATGTGCAGCATCACTCCCCTCATCGCGACGAATGTCATCGGCCACGGCGATCATAAGGGGCGTAGAGGGATGCTCATCAAGACAGCTTCGAAGATACGCCGATAGATCCTTCTCCTCACCCAGCGCCGCGTAACATTCCCGAAGAGCCGGTATCGCCTCGGGAAGAAACTCCGCGTGCTGTTCAACCACCCGGGTTAGCGCACTTATAGCGAGACGATAGTTCCCCGCTGCTGCTTCAAAACGCCCCAGTTCCAACGACGCACGGGCACAGGCCGGATCAATGCGCACGGCATCTTGCAAGAGCCCTCTCGCCTGATCGAGGTCTTCCGCTTTCGCAAGCTCGACGGCAAGTTCGCAATAGAAATGCGCCAGTTGCAAGGGTATAGGTTGCCCTGAAAGTGGCGGCGCCTGAGCTTCACCGCGCAACAGACTGCGCAGGGGAAGCAGCGCTTTAGCTTGCTCAATCGCTCGCTGCCACTCACTCTCCGAACGATAAATCTCCACAAGGTACTGATGACTGACATCCCGCTGCTCGTCGGACTCAGCCACCAGGTCAAGTAAGAGTGTTTCGGCACGATCCAACAATCCCGCGGAGATGTAGTCCCGGGCAAGCTCAAGGTGCGCTATGTGCATCTGTGAGCGCGGAAGATTCGGACGCGCAAGAAGGTTCTGATGAATTCGGATAGCCCGATCAACTTCACCGCGTCTACGCAGCACATTGCCTAGCGCGATATGCGTTTCCAGAGTTTCGCTGTTGACTTCCAAGGCACTGATAAACTGGTCTACGGCGCCGTCAGGACGTCCGTCAAGAAGGTAATTCAGACCGCGATAATACTGGCTGGGCGGACCCGAGGAGCTGTTCGCGGAACTGCTTAGACTTCGACGACCCAGCCACCAGCCACTGGCGACCGCAGAAAACAGCAGAAGAAAAACCAGAGTTTCATTCACGCGTGGCCAGGCCTGTAACTCGCAACCGATCTAGTTCGACCTGGCTATTGGCCATCTGGCGACGAGCCGCCATGAGTCGCGCTCGCAGACGGAGCACCGCAATGGACGAAAGCAGCAGGCCAAGTATGCCGCCTAAAGCCAGTGCACCCAGCACCCAAAGCGCCAGGCTGTGCGGTGGAAGAATCATAAACAGCACATCTAAAGGAACCGGCTCGGCATTCTGCAGGGCAAAAAGCACTCCCAGAGCAGCCATAGCGACCGCCAGAATCAGGGCAAACAGCTTGCGAATAAAACCCATCAAAACCGTACTCAGAAACCTCCCTGTAAGCCAAGATTGACGCGATCTCTCAGTTCTTTGCCGGGCTTGAAGTGCGGAACATACTTACCCGTAAGCTCCACCGCATCACCGGTCTTGGGATTACGCCCACGACGCGGCTCTCGAAAGTGCAGAGAAAAGCTGCCAAAGCCGCGAATTTCAATTCGGCCACCACTGCTTAATGAATTCGACATCTGCTCAATCACCGTTTTCACTGCTAGCTCTACATCCTTGGTAGACAGCTGGCTTTGCTTGAGGGCGATGGCTTCTATGAGTTCGCTTTTAGTCATTGTGGGTCGGCCTCAGTCTTTTGTAACTCCGCTTCATGGCGGACTTAGGGCAATGATGGGAGCAGCACTTCACCGCTGGTAGCTCAACACTGCCTTTGGAGTCATTGTGTACGCTTCCCGGAAATCACGCAACGTCTTATTTTTTATGGAAAATTTACACTTCGCCGAAAAAGTTTTAAAGCTCTTGGATAGCTAAGCTAAGGATCATCCACAAAAAAAGGGCCCTAAAAAGGGCCCCTCATTCGAACAACGCTGATTAGGCGCTGATCAGTAGGTCAAGATCACTGACCGCTCATCTGAGCCTTGATCAGATCACCGATAGTACCGGGTGATGAAACCTCATCAGCATCTTTCAGAGACTTAACAGCCTCTTTCTCGTCATCAAAGTCCTTCGCCTTAATCGACAGCGCTACGCCACGATTCTTACGATCAGCAGAGATAATCTTCGCTTCAACCGTATCGCCGACCTTGAACAGGCTGCGTGCATCTTCTACGCGCTCACGGCTAATATCAACCGCCTTGAGAATGCCTTCGACTTCCTCTGCCAGTTTGATGGTCACAAACTTGGGATCAACTTCGATCACTTCGCCCGTTACAATGCTACCGCGATCGTTTACCGCAATGTAGTTACTGAACGGATCATCTTCGAGTTGCTTAACGCCCAGTGAGATGCGCTCGCGCTCGGGATCAACCGAGAGGATAACCGTCTCGATTTCATCGCCTTTCTTGTAGTTACGTACGGCTTCTTCGCCAGTCTCATTCCAGCTGATATCAGACAGGTGTACCAGTCCGTCGATATTGCCATCGAGGCCAATAAAGATACCGAAATCGGTGATGGACTTGATGACGCCGGAGATACGGTCACCCTTAGTGGCGCCAGAGGCGAAAGCGTCCCAAGGATTCTGCTGGCACTGCTTGATACCCAGCGAGATGCGACGACGCTCTTCGTCGATATCCAGAACCATGACTTCAACTTCGTCGCCGAGCTGAACAATCTTGGACGGGTGTACGTTCTTGTTGGTCCAATCCATCTCAGATACGTGTACCAGACCTTCGACACCCTCTTCGATCTCAGCAAAACAGCCGTAATCGGTAAGATTGGTGACTTTAGCCATCACGCGGCTACCTTCTGGGTAGCGACCAGTGATCTCAACCCAGGGATCTTCACCCAGTTGCTTAAGACCCAAGGAAACACGGTTACGCTCGCGATCGAACTTAAGAACTTTAACATCCAGTTCCTGACCGACTTCTACAATCTCGGATGGATGCTTAATACGCTTCCACGCCATATCAGTGATGTGCAGAAGACCATCAACACCGCCCAAATCAACAAAGGCGCCGTAATCAGTGAGGTTCTTAACCACACCCTTAATAGACTGACCTTCCTGGAGACCGGCAAGCAGAGCGTCACGCTCAACACTGTTAGCCGCTTCCATAACCGCGCGGCGAGAAACGACAACGTTGTTACGCTTCTGGTCGAGCTTGATGACTTTAAAGTCCAGCTCTTTGCCTTCGAGGTGTGCTGTGTCGCGTACAGGACGGACGTCCACAAGCGATCCTGGAAGGAACGCACGGATAGTATTTACATCAACAGTGAAGCCACCTTTGACCTTGCCATTGATAACACCCTTGACCACTTCTTCAGCGGCAAAGGCTGCTTCGAGATCTTTCCAGGACTCGGCACGCTTGGCTTTTTCACGGGACAGCTTGGTCTCACCAAATCCGTCTTCAACCGTTTCCAGCGCAACCTGCACTTCGTCACCAATGCTCAGGTTGCATTCACCCGCCGCATCAATGAACTGCTCCCGGGGAATGACACCCTCGGACTTGAGGCCCGCATGCACGGTGACCCACTCATTGTCGATATCGATTACCACACCAGTGACGATGGCGCCGGGCTGCATATCGACGGTCTTAAGGCTTTCTTCAAAAAGATCAGCGAAGGATTCGCTCATTACGTAGTTACCTATATGTTGGGTTGGCGCTAAGCGCCTGCCGCTCCTCCAGCAGGAACGACTCCTGTTTCAATTAAGCCTTGGTGAAACGGTACTGGATCAAGCTTCACCAAAAGCAAACAATTCAAGAGATTTACGTCGGCGTAAACCCGGGGATTCCGCAACAGGACATCAACTGATCAGCTGCCTGTGACGTGCTTCCCGGAGTACGGTGTCAAGCACCGTACTTGCCGAAATACCCGTGCTATCAATGACTAAGGCATCATTAGCGGGTATCAGCGGGGACTCCTCTCGATTCCTATCGCGAGCGTCCCGCTCCTCGATGGTCTCAAGAAGGCGCGCGAGGGTAACACTTTCGCCTTTTTCCATCAACTGAAGGTGGCGCCGCTCTGCCCGAGCTTCGGCACTCGCTGTGAGGAAGATTTTTAGGGGTGCATCGGGGAAAACAACGGTACCCATATCCCGGCCATCGGCTACGAGGCCCGGGGCCATAGCCATCTGCCGCTGGCGCTCAAGCAAAGCCGCACGAACACCGCCCATAGCAGCGACCTGAGATGCCGCGGCACTGCAGGACTCTGTGCGAATCGCCAGACTGATGTCCTCGCCGTTCAGCAAGACCTGCGTTAAACCCTCTGCCGCCGGAACAAACTTCAACTTAAGGCCACGAGCGATACTCGCGACCGCCAACTCATCGGTTACTTCAGTCGCGCTGATTAGAGCAGCGAGCGCCGTCACGCGGTAAAGCGCACCGCTATCCAGCATATGCCAGGCCAGCTGACTCGCCAGACTGTAAGACAAAGTCCCCTTTCCAGCGCCTCCAGGGCCATCAACAGTGATTACCGGCATACTCACTCGCCAGCGTCTCGAGCTGCGATCTGCAGACCGAGGCCGCGAGTCAGGGAGTCAAAACCCGGAAAGGATGTCGCCACGTGATCACAGTCTAATATTCTGATCTGCGCCTCAGAGCGTAAAGCCGCCACCGCAAACGACATCGCGATACGATGATCATGGAAGGTCCTGATAGTCCCCCCGGACAGAGTGCCGCCTTCTATGATGATTCCATCGTCGAGAACCTCATTGCTAATGCCAAGCGTCGTTAAGCCCTCAGCCATACTGGCGATACGATCACTCTCTTTAACCCGCAGCTCTTCCGCGCCGCGCAGGACGGTCCGTCCCTCAGCACAGGCGGCAGCTATAAAGAGTACGGGGAATTCATCAATCGCAAGAGGCACGAGATCCCGAGGGATATCGATTCCCCGCAGCGCTGCGGATCGAACCAGAATATCGGCTACGGGCTCGCCACCAATCTCACGCTCGTTGCTCAGAGTGATATCTGCACCCATCAGTCGCAAAATACTAATCACACCGGTACGGGTGGGATTGACTCCAACATGTGTCAGCAGCAACTCTGAGCCTGGCGCAATACTCGCGGCGACCAGCAAAAACGCGGCCGACGAAATATCTGCTGGGATATCGATTTCACAGCCACGTAGTTCGCCTCTGCCACGTAGTCTGGTAGCACCATCCAAAGACTCAAGCTCGTAGCCAAAGCCGCGCAGCATCCGCTCTGTGTGATCTCGAGTGGGAGCTGGCTCGGTTACCGATGTTTCACCATCAGCAAAGAGCCCCGCGAGCAGGACACAGGATTTAACCTGCGCACTGGCCATGGGCAAATCGTAATGAATGCCCCGTAGTTTCGATCCTCCGGCAATTCGCAATGGCGGCCTACCACCATCACCGGCCTCAATAGAAGCCCCCATGCGCGTGAGCGGAGTAATCACTCGCTGCATCGGTCTTCCCATCAAAGAGGTATCGCCGACAAGCTCACTAGCAAAATTCTGCCCCGCGAGAATGCCCGCGAGCAATCGCATGCTGGTACCTGAATTACCCATATCCAAACTGGACGATGCTGCCCGAAGCCCGTCAAGGCCCACACCCTGAATGCGCAGCGCGCCTTTTTTTGGGCCATCAATCGCTACACCCAGGGCACGAAAAGCAGCCACCGTTGCCAGTGCATCTTCGCCCTGAAGAAAGCCAGTGACAGAGGTTTCGCCAGTCGCCAAGGCACCCAACATTACGGAGCGATGCGAAATGGACTTATCACCGGGAACGCGTGCCTCGCCGTGAATACTGCCTCCGGGGGCTACCAAAAATTCCACGCTGTGTTATCTCCTTTAAATCGGGTGAAGTTCGCTGTTCGAGCCCGACACTATAGCCTGCCAGCATTGCTCAAATAGTGCCGCTGTCACGCATCGCCAAATCTCTGGCGAACTCATCTCTGGCCGTCTTTGCGGATCGAAATCTCCGCTCCAAGGCGACACCATCACGATCTGCAATCGATGTGCGCAATGCATCGAGGTGTGTACAAAAATCGTCCATGGCGGCCAGCAATGCATCTCGGTTTGCCAGCGCAATATCGCGCCACATTACCGGATCACTGGACGCGATTCGCGTGAAATCCCTAAAACCCCCAGCAGCAAAACGAAAAATATCATCCCGAATCGGTGACTTGGCAAGCGCATCGACCAGAGCGTAGGCGAGCACATGAGGTAAGTGGCTAGTGGCGGCCAGCACACGGTCATGCTCATCCACGTCCATGCATTGCACGGTAGCCCCTGCCGCTGTCCAGAGCTGCTGTACAAGCCCCAGAGCCTGAGGATCCGCGTTCGTATCCGGCGTAAGAATGACCCGATGACCCTCGAACAAGCCAGCATCAGCCGCCGTTACACCCGAGCGCTCGGAACCCGCAATGGGATGCCCCGGCACATATAAAGCAGCCGCCTCCGGAGCCGAAGCCGCTACTGCCCGATAGAGGTCGCCTTTAACACTGGCAACGTCAGTGACGCAGATCGTGCCCCCGGGGGACTTTAGCATCTCCAAAATGAGACTTTCACAGGCCTGCGTTGGGGCCGCCAGAACCGCGATATCCACTGATTGCATGAGCGCTGCAATACTGTCTGCCGCGGAATCAATAACACCCAAATCCCCTGCGCGCCCTAGGACCGAGGAATCGATATCCCAGGCCGTAATCGACGCTGCAAAGCCTGCTTTCTTTAGCGCAAGTGCAAGAGAGCCGCCAATAAGTCCGAGCCCAACAAAGCCTATTCGATAACGCCTGGAATCACTCACAGGAGGGGCTCAAAGCACGCCACGAGGGTAAGACCCCAGAGGCTTGAGAAGAATCGACTGTTCCTCGAGTTCACGCATGATTTCGAGTACCGCCGGGTCCTGCACATGCCCTTCGAACTCAATAAAAAAGACGTAGGCCCACTTTTCGGTTCGTGAGGGCCGGGTATCGATACGTGTGAGACTCACACCATGCCTGCGAAAGGGGTCCAGCAGCGTAAACAGTGCGCCGGGTTTATTACGACTAGATACAACGATAGACGTCTTGTCCTGACCGCTGGGCGGCACTTCGTTGCGCCCTATAACCAGAAACCGCGTGGTGTTGTCTGCAGCATCTTCAATATGCTCGGCCAGCCGATCAAGATGATAAGCCTCAGCGGCCATGTCTCCCGCAATAGCAGCCGTGCCCGAATTCTCGGCTGCCATGCGCGCAGCCTCACCATTGCTACTCACGGCCAGACGCTCGATCTTTGGCCAATGTGCATCAAGCCAGTTACGACACTGAGCCAGTGCTTGCTGATGAGCACAGATTCGCGTCACGTCGTCCATGTGGGTTCCGGGGGACGCGAGCAAGTGATGGCTGATGCGCATCTCCACCTCACCCGCGATTTTTAGCGGCGAATCAATAAAGCTATCCAAGGTGTGACTGACCATGCCCTCGGTAGAATTTTCGACCGGAACGATGCCGAAGTTGCAGTGCCCCGACTCTACTTCAGAAAACACACTGTCGATGGTGACCTGAGGCACGCAAATAGCGGCATGACCAAAGTGCTTTAGCGCCGCGGCCTGCGTGAAGGTACCTTCAGGCCCGAGATAAGCTACCTGCAGAGGCTTTTCGAGCGCCAAACAGGCCGACATGATTTCGCGAAAAACGTGGGCAACCGTCGGACCCTCAAGCGGGCCGCTATCGCGCTCCATAATCCGGCGAAGCACCTGCGCCTCACGCTCCGGGCGGTAGTAGACCACTTCCTGGTCAGCCTCTCCCCTCGCCCGGGCTGCCTGCACTTCATCAAGCTTAATGGCCGCGACCCGCTGGGCACAGCGCGCACGCTCCGCGATCAAGGCCTGAATCTTGGCATCCACTGCATCGATATCGGCACGCACCTGAGCGAGATCACGATCATCAGCCTTAGTATCGTGAAGGTCGTCAGTCATAGCTTTTTGGCTCCCGGGGTACGCGACATGGGGGTACGTCTGCAGGGGATGGGCATAAGGATTCGCTGACGCCTAGCCGTGCTGGCGTTCAAAGTCCTGCATGAATTCGATCAAAGTATCGACCGCGGCCTGGGGGATTGCGTTGTAAATACTCGCGCGCATACCGCCTATAGAGCGATGCCCTTTGAGATTTAACAAACCCGCTTCATCGGCGTTCGCAAGAAACAGCTTTTCGAGCGCTGCATCTGCAAGCGTGAAGGGCACATTCATCCATGAGCGATCAGCGACTGCCACGGGATTTCCGTAGAACTCACTTCTGTCGATGGCAGCATACAGACTCGTCGCTTTCTTTCGATTGCGCTCGGCCATCGAGGCTAAACCGCCTTGGGACTCGAGCCACTCAAACACCAGCCCTGCGAGATAAATAGAATAGGTCGGCGGCGTGTTCAGCATAGAGCCGGCCTTGTCAGTCACTTCCCAATTCATCATGGAAGGACAGCTACTCATCGCCCTACCATAGAGCTCGCGACGCACGATGAGAATGACCAGTCCCGCGGGACCAATATTCTTTTGTGCACCCGCATAAATGACGTCGAAATCATCGACAGCCAATGGGCGAGATAGCAGCGTAGAAGACATATCGGCAACGATGGGTGCCTGACTCTTGGGCATCCAATGAAACTCGATACCGTCGATGGTTTCATTGGGTGTGTAATGCAGGTAAGCAGATTCATCGGCACTCAACCACGCGTCCTGTAAAGGTATCGCCCGGGGGAGCTCTTTGGAGGCCGCCGCGATCTCTACAACATCGCCATAGCGCTTGGCTTCGGCCATCGCCTTGACCGACCATTGCCCTGTATTCACGTAGGAAAAAGATTTATCGCCCGCACCCAGATTCAGCGGCACCGCTGCAAATTGAGATGACGCCCCGCCCTGAGCAAACAACACGGCGAACTCATCGCTGATACCCAACAAGCGACGCAAGGCCGCTTCTGCGGCATCAACAGTCTCCACGACCTCTTTAGAGCGGTGACTCATCTCCATGAATGACATGCCGGTACCATGCCAATCGAGCATCTCCTGCGCAGCGCACTCCAGCACCGCCTCAGGAAGTACCGCCGGGCCGGCGCAAAAATTATAGGGCCGAGTCATTAGTCGTCGCCGTTCTCAATGCTGTCAGTACTGTCAGTACTGTCAGAGCTGTCGCTGCTGTCAGTGCCACCTTCGGCTTCGACGCTTTTCGTGCTTTTAGCGCCTTCCGTACCTTCGATGCCTTCAACAAGGGCCTCTTCGCTCTCGACAATGCGTTCAACCTGCACCAGCGTCTCACCTTGTTTGGTGCGAATAATGCGCACACCCTGCGTGTTTCGTCCAAGCTGCGACACCTGATCGCACTGAGTTCGCACCAGGGTACCCTGGTTAGAGATCAGCATAAGCTCATCACCGCTAAACACCTGCAGTGCGCCTACCAAACGCCCGTTACGCTCGGAGCTGGCCATCGCAATTACGCCCTTACCCCCGCGCCCTTTGGCGGGGAAGTCATCAACAGCCGTTCGCTTTCCGTAGCCGTTCTCACTCACGGTCAATACCGTGCCTGTGGCATCAGGCACCAGCAGCGAAATCATGTGATGCCCGTCGGCCAGATTTATGCCTCGAACACCTCGACTTGCCCGGCCCATAGGTCGCACAGCACTCTCTGCGAATCGCGTGGCCTTACCTTCACTGGAGAACAGCATCACATCTTGATTGCCGTCAGTAATAGCAGTACCCACGAGAACATCGTCATCACCCAGAACAATGGCCCGCAGGCCGGCAGAACGGGGTGCGAAGCTCGTAAGATCGGTCTTCTTCACATAGCCGTTGGCGGTAGCCATAAAGATAAAGCGGTCATCTGTATGCTCCTCAAGAGGCAGGATAGATGTTACGCGCTCGCCCTCGTCCAGCTGCAGGAGGTTGACCATGGGGCGCCCACGAGAGGTACGTCCGGCCACCGGAATCTGATAGACCTTGATCCAATACACCTTCCCTAAGTTACTGAAACACAACAAGGTGTCGTGAGTATTGGCAATCAGGAGGTGTTCAACGAAGTCCTCGTCTTTTACAGACAAGGCAGCCTTACCCATGCCGCCGCGACGCTGCACCTGGTACTCCGCTAAAGGCTGGGTCTTTGCATAACCGCCGTGGGAAAGCGTCACCACCCGGTCCTCAGGTGTAATCAGGTCTTCTGCGGTAAGGTCTTCCTGGGAGTCGCGAATCTCGGTGCGACGCTCATCACCAAATTCCACAGTTATTTCTTCGAGGTCTTCGCGAATCACAGTCAACAGGCGCTCAGCATCCTGCAAAATATCCAGCAGATCGGCTATTTCAACCAATCTGTCCTGATATTCCTTAAGCAGCTTTTCATGCTCGAGCCCCGTAAGTCGGTGAAGTCGTAAATCCAAAATCGCCTGGGCCTGGGTCGGAGACAGACGATACTCACCGTCGTGCAAGCCGTAGAACGCCTCAAGCTCATCCGGACGACAAGCTTGGGCACCGGCACGCTCAAGCATGCTCGTCACATCGCCGGGCATCCAAGACTGCGCCAAAAGGCTCTCACGCGCTTCTGCCGAACTTGGCGACGCCTTCACCAGCTCAATCACTCGGTCAATATTAGCCAGGGCAATAGCGAGTCCTTCCAACACATGACCGCGATCTCTCGCCTTACGGAGTAAATACAGTGTGCGGCGGGTAACCACCTCACGACGGTGCCTTAAAAAGGCTTCAAGAATCTCTTTTAGGTTCAGAACCCGCGGCTGGCCGTCAACCAAGGCCACCATATTGATACCAAAAACGTTCTGTAATGAGGTCTGCGCATACAAGTTGTTCAGGACAACATCGCCGATCTCGCCTTTTCGCAGCTCGATGACTACTCGCAGACCATCCTTGTCTGACTCATCCCGAAGCTCGCTGATACCCTCAAGCTTCTTTTCCTTAACCAGCTCGGCGATACGCTCAATAAGGCGCGCCTTGTTCAGCTGATAGGGAATCTCATGAATGATGATGGTGTCACGGCCAGTCTTTTCGTTGGTAATGACCTCGGCTTTGGCACGCACGTAAATTCGGCCACGCCCGGTACGGTAGGCCTGCACAATGCCTGCCCGGCCGTTGATGATGGCGCCTGTAGGAAAATCAGGCCCCGGTAAATAGCGCATAAGATCATCAATGGTGATCTCTGGGTCGTTAATCAGCGCCAGGCAGGCATTAACCACCTCCCGCAGGTTGTGCGGTGGAATGTTAGTGGCCATGCCCACAGCGATGCCGGATGAGCCATTAACCAACAAATTAGGCACGCGGGTGGGCAACACCACAGGAATCTGCTCCGTGCCGTCGTAGTTATCGACGAAATCAACGGTATCCTTGTCCAGATCAGACAGCAGTGCATGAGCGATTTTGGACATGCGGATTTCGGTGTACCGCATTGCCGCGGCCGAATCACCATCCACCGAGCCAAAGTTTCCCTGCCCGTCGACGAGCATGTGGCGCATGGAAAACGGCTGCGCCATGCGTACGATTGTGTCGTATACCGCGGAATCCCCGTGGGGGTGGTATTTACCGATTACGTCACCCACGACCCGCGCCGACTTTTTATACGGCTTATTCCAGTCGTTGTTCAGCTCGTTCATAGCAAACAGAACGCGCCGGTGCACGGGTTTAAGTCCATCACGAACATCAGGAAGCGCCCGTCCAACGATGACGCTCATCGCATAATCCAGGTAGGACTGCTTGAGTTCGTCCTCAATCGTGACGGGAGAGATTTCTCTCGCTAATTCACCCATAAATCGCCTTGAAGTCGTGTTAGGTCGTTGGAGTTTTGTGACGCTCAGGACGCCACGCCGCAGCGCCCCAAAACAGCCGGCAAGTATACCTTTTCAAAGCCCCTCAAAGCTATGCCCAGAGGCAGGCAAAAGCTGAGCTCAGCAGCATCCATTTGGCGCGCTATAATCCGCCCGCACGCCCCTCCGCTGCGCCCATTGCACTCTTGAGATCACTAGCATGAACCAGCCCACTCTCACGGCCGACTTCATCATCCAGCCCGGCTGGATTATTTCTATGGAACCTGGCGAAGCTGTTCTCAGCGAGCACGCTATTGCCGTTGAAAATGGTCGTATCAAGGCGGTCCTGCCGAACAGTCAACTGCCTGACGACCTCGGCATCGAGCGCCTGGAACTCCCGGAGCACGTTGTTTTACCGGGACTGGTCAATGCGCACGGGCATGCCGCTATGAGCCTGCTTAGGGGCTTTGCCGACGATCTACCGCTCATGCCGTGGCTCGAAAACCACATCTGGCCCGCTGAAACCGCACATATGAGTGAGCAGTTCGTGCACGATGGAACATCCCTGGCAATGGCCGAAATGCTTCTTTCAGGCACCACCACTTTTTGCGACATGTACTTTTTCCCTGAGGTTGTCGCAGCTCTGTGTAGGAAGACCGGAATGCGAGCGCAACTGGCAGCACCCGTGTTAGATTTTCCCACAGCCTATGGCGAAGGCCCTGACGACTACATAAGCAAAGCTCTGGCTTTGCGGGACGACTGCAAAAACCTCGATCAATTGCACGTCGCTTTCGGCCCTCACTCGCCTTACACAGTATCCGTACCGACGCTTGAGAAAGTTGCCCTGTTCGCCGCGGAGCTGGATATGGGCGTGCACATTCACTTACACGAAACCGCAGGTGAAGTACTCAGCGCTGTGGAAGCGACGGGAGAGCGGCCCCTGGATACGCTCAGACGTCTGGGACTCCTTGGACCTCGCACCCAATGCGTGCATATGACCTCGCTAGGAAAGCAAGACATCGCCAGTCTTGCCGAGACCGGAGCGCAGGTTATCCACTGCCCTCAGTCAAACATGAAGCTCGCATCGGGCACCTGCCCCGTGCCGGAACTGCAGGCAGCGGGAGTCAATGTAGCTCTGGGCACCGATGGCGCTGCCAGCAATAACGACCTCAATATGTTCAACGAGATGCATAGCGCTGCCCTCTTGGCCAAACTCAGCAGTGGCGACCCTACGGCAATGTCAGCGCATCGCACCTTGCATATGGCAACATTGGGCGGCGCCAAGGCACTGGGCCTTGATCAGGAAATCGGCAGCATTAAGCCCGGCAAGCAGGCTGACCTCATCGCGATTAATCTGTCTGCACCCGCGACCCAGCCACTCTATAATCCACTTTCGCAACTGGTTTACGCCTGCACGGGCGGCGAGGTCACGCATAGCTGGGTAGCCGGTCAAGCACTGCTACAGAATCGCCAACTCCTGACGCTGGATTTAGAAGACACCCTGGAGCGAGCAAAACACTGGGGCCGTAAGATCAGCGCAACCCCTCAATAACGCGAATATTGGACGCCTAACGAACATGACAATGACTCGAAGCCTAAACGTAGATGACGCGGAAATCGCCAAGTTCGAGGCCCTCGCTGCGCGGTGGTGGGACATGGATGGCGAGTTCCGCCCCCTACACGAAATCAACCCACTGCGGGCCAACTGGATAGACAGCCGCTCCCCGGTTGCGGGCCAACGCTTGCTCGATGTCGGTTGCGGAGGCGGCATCCTGGCAGAATCCATGGCCCTGCGCGGCGCAGAGGTCACCGGCATCGACATGGGTGAAGGCCCGCTTTCAGTCGCCCGTCTGCACCAACTTGAGTCTGGCGTGGACGTACACTATCAGCGAATTACCGCCGAGGAGTTTGCTGAAGAAAAATCCGCGCACTTTGACGTCGTGTGCTGCCTGGAAATGCTTGAGCACGTTCCCGACCCCGGCGCGGTGATCAAAGCCTGTGCTGACATGACGCGACCCGGTGGCAATCTGTATTTTTCTACTATCAACCGGAACCCAAAAGCTTTTTTGTTTGCCATCGTTGGCGCCGAGCACATCCTGCGACTACTCCCCGCAGGGACCCACGAATACGGGAAGTTTATCCGTCCCTCGGAGCTCGCTCAGTGGCTTCGCGACGCGAACCTTCAACTCGAAGGCATGACGGGGCTGGTCTACAACCCGCTGAGCAAGCGCTATCGCCTGAACCCCAGCGACGTATCGGTTAATTTTATGGTGCATGCGAGCAAAGCCGCATGATGCATCCGGGCGCTCAATTGCGTGCGGTAATTTTTGATCTGGACGGCACTCTTATTGATACGGCGGACGATTTCATACCCGCAGTGCAGCAACTCCGCTCGGAGTGCGACCGACCACCCATGGAAGCCCAACGCATACGATCCAGCGTCTCCAACGGCTCCCGAGCATTGGTGAGAATTGCTCTGGACATAGACGAAGAAGCCCCGCACTTCGAGGCGCATCGCCAACGTTTACTGACCCTCTATGCCGAGATACTTGGACATCATGCGGCGCTCTACCCAGGTGTGGCAGCGTTGCTGCAACAACTAAACGATAAGAATGTCGCCTGGGGCATTGCCACCAACAAACCTCGGGAGTACACGATACCGCTGCTGGAAAAACTCGGTCTGACACCCGCTAGCGTCGTCTGCCCGGATGACGTCGCTCAAGCCAAACCACATCCAGAAAGCCTTGAGAAAGGCTGTCGCGAACTACGCTGCGGGATCAGAGAGGCGATTTATCTGGGCGATCATTTACGTGACATCCAGGCAGGCCAGCGCGCAGGCATGTACACCATCGCCGCAGCTTACGGTTACATCGAATCCGGTGACAGTGCGCACAGCTGGGGCGCTGATGCCGTAGCACAGCGCAGTGAGGATCTTCACGGACTACTATTTCCCCAAGAGGAGCAAGCCTATGTCTGATCAACAAATGGTTGGAATAGGGATTCCACCGGATTACCAACCCGCGGCCAATGCGCTACTGGGAAAAACCATACTCGTTACCGGCGCAAGTGATGGCATCGGCCGCAGTGCAGCACTGAGTTTTGCTGCCCACGGTGCAACCGTGATCCTCTTGGCAAGGAATGTTGAAAAACTCGAGGCGGTCTACGACCTGATTGACGCGGCCGGAGGCCCTCAACCTGCTGCCATTCCCTTTGATCTCGCTCAGGACAACGAAGAAGCCTTTATCGAATTGGCGCGCGTGATTGAAGAGCAGCTAGGGAAGCTCGATGGGATGCTTTTGAATGCCAGCATCCTCGGCCAACGCCGGGCGCTGGAGCAATCTGCATGGAACGACTGGCGGGATGTCCTGCAACTCAATGTTCACAGTCAGTTTCTGACAGCCAAGTGCCTAATGCCCCTTCTACGGGAAGCACCCAGGGCCTCCGTGGTATTTACGTCGTCAGGTGTTGGACGCACCGGTCGAGCCTACTGGGGCGCCTACGCTGTATCCAAGTTTGCCACCGAGGGCATGATGCAGGTGCTTGCCAGCGAAACAGAAAACACCAGCAACGTGCGCGTGAATTGCATCAATCCCGGAGCGACCAATACCGCGATGCGTCGCAACGCCTACCCGGCCGAAGAGCCCAGTAGCAACCCGTCGCCCGACGCTATAATGCGCAGCTACTTGTACTTGATGGATGACGCCAGTACGGGCAAAACCGGGTATAGCTTTAACGCGCAGTAACATCCGGCAGGCAAGCGAATCAGGCGCGCGTACGACGTTTATTTTTGGGGGCAGAGCTGCTCTTTGAGCCTGACTTACGGCCTTTCGTCGGCCTATCTTTACGTGCGTCTTTACGCGCATCACGACTACCAAAGTCGTCTACGGGGCTCTTGTTACCCCGGACCCGACCACGCTTACCTTCCATGCGCTTATGCTTACTGCGGTCTTCACGCGAGGGCGGCGCGACATCCTTAGTCGGCATACCGGCCATACGATAGAGACCGTTAATTTCGTTGGTAGCAAGCTCTTGGTACTGGCCTTGCTTGACCTTGGAGGGAACCAATAAATCGCCGTAGCGAACGCGCTTGAGACGCGATACGGTCAGACCCTGAGACTCCCACAGCCTCCTTACTTCACGGTTACGCCCTTCCATCAACACCACGTAGTACCAAGTGTTGATACCGTCGCCGCCGCCGGACTGAATATCGGTAAATCGAGCAACGCCATCGTCAAGCATCACGCCCTCGAGCATCGCTTTAATGGCCTCCTCGGTGACATCCCCCATGACACGCACCATATACTCGCGCTCAATATTCGCGCTGGGGTGCATCAGGGCATTGGCGAGCTCACCATCAGTGGTAAACAGGAGCAAACCCGAGGTGTTGTAGTCCAAACGGCCAATCGATATCCAGCGACCAGATTTTACCTTTGGGAGTCGTTCAAATACGGTGCGTCGACCTTCCGGGTCCTTGCGTGAGCAAACCTCTCCGGTGGGCTTGTGATACAGCATGCAACGAGTTTTCTCTCCGTCCCCCGCCGCCAGCGGCCGTCCATCAACCTCGATACGCTGCTCTGCACCCACCCGATCCCCCAGGCTCGCGAGCTTGCCATCAATGGTGATACGTCCTTGCTCTATCCAGCGCTCCATCTCTCGACGAGAACCCAGACCTGTTCGCGCGAGTACCTTCTGAAGCTTTTCGCCCTCTTTAGGGGGGGCGGCAGCGTCACTCGCACTGTCTTTTGGTTTATCAGCCTTTGCCATGTGTCACCTGCTCCGAAGTATTCGATTCCCACTCTTCCAGGGAATCTTCGGGCGGGACAGAATTTTCCTGCGATGTCATCGACACTCCATCATCAGCTTCGACACTCCTCGCTTCCGCGGTGCCCGTTTCGGTGTTATCTGTTGCGCCGCTATCGGTTTCGGCACTGCCTGTTGCCGCCACTTCAGCTTCAACGTCATTCGCTGCGACGTTTTCCGTGTCGACACCGTCTGAGGGGCCGACATCAGTCTCATCATCCGCATGCTCTTGGGAAGGACTCACGCCCTCCTGCTGGTTCCGATGCTCAGCATTCGCAGCCTCAGGAAGTGGCTCACTAAAGCCTAACTCGGCGTTCAGGGTTTCCAGATCGCGAATGTCAGCCAGCGTAGGAAGCTGGTCCAGACTCTTAAGACTAAAGTAGTCAAGAAAATCACGCGTAGTTGCGTACATAGACGGTCGTCCGGGTACATCGCGATGGCCCACAACACGAATCCATTCGCGCTCGTGCAAGGTACGGATAATGTTGGTGCTCACCGCCACACCGCGGATTTCTTCAATCTCACCGCGGGTAATGGGCTGCCTATAAGCTACCAATGCCAGCGTCTCGAGGAGCGCGCGGGAGTACTTCTGGGGACGCTCCTGCCATAGACGACTGATCCAGGGGCTCATGTGCTCTCTCACCTGAAAACGGAAACCGCTGGCAACATCAACAAGCTCATAACCTCGACCGTCACAACGCTCGCGAACGTCCTCTAGCGAGGCACGGATATCCTCATTCGCCGGACGCTCACGCTCTTCGAACAAGGCCGACAGTTGCGCCACACTCAAGGGCTTACCCGCCGCGAGCAATGCGGCTTCGATAATTTGTACGAGTCCTGTGCTTTCACTCATTCGGCACGCCCCTTGACATGAATTGGGCCAAAACTCTCGGTCTGTACGATCTCAACCAACGACTCCTTGATCAGCTCCATGATGGCCAGAAAGGTCACCACAACGCCCAGCTTTCCCTCGTCCGCGGAAAACAACGAAACGAAGGGCACAAACTGCTTACCCTGGAGCCTTTCTAGCACCTGGGACATTCGCTCCCGAGTGGACAGCGCCTCTCGCTGGACCTGATGACTCTCGTACATTTGTGCGCGCTTGAGCACGTCAGACAGCACCAACAAGAGCTCGCGCATATCGACATCCGGCTCGGGGCGATCCTGCTCTACCGGCGGAGGTGCCACCGTTGCTATCCAGGTATCGCGCTCCATACGCGGCATATCTTCGATATCCTCCGCGGCTTTTTTAAAGCGTTCGTACTCTTGCAAGCGACGAATAAGCTGCGCCCGGGGATCTTCTTCGTCGTCTTCCTCGACCTTAGCCCGGGGTAACAACATTCGAGACTTAATCTCGGCGAGCATTGCCGCCATCAGTAAATACTCAGCTGCCAACTCGAACTGCATGGCGTCCATAAGATCGACGTAATGCATGTACTGCTCGGTGATTCGAGAAACGTCAATTTCCAGAATATCCAGATTTTGGCGGCGTATCAGGTAGAGCAACAGATCCAGCGGACCCTCAAAGGCCTCCAAAAACACTTCCAGAGCCTGTGGCGGTATGTACAAATCCTTGGGCAACTCGGTAACGGCTTTACCCATCACCACAGCAAAGGGCATCTCTCCCTGAGAAGGCAGCTTCGGCCCGAGCAGCGAAACGCTAGGCTCAGCCATTTTTTGATTTTCGTTAGTCACAGAAACACCGAGTGATAGTGAGGCGAGTATACCTCAGGCAGCCTCAAAGGGCGTTGGATCACCCTTACCCGCGCGGAGCAACATAGGCTTTTCGTCAGCAAGGTCCACCACGGTGGTCGCTTCCATACCGCAGTATCCGCCGTCCAGCACCAAATCCACCTCGTGCTCCAGTATTTCGCGAATTTCGTAGGGGTCAATCAGTGGCAGCTCTTCCCCCGGCATAATGAGCGAAACGCTCATCAGCGGCTCTCCCAGGTCAGCAAGGAGGGCCTGCGTTATTGCGTTATCCGGCACTCGCAGGCCGATGGTACGGCGTTTTGACTGCATCAGCCGTCGCGGCACTTCCGTGGTAGCCCGCAAGATGAAGGTATAAGGCCCCGGCGTGTACTGCTTAAGAAGCCTGTACACCACGTTATCAACGCGGGCATAAGTTGCGATTTCCGAAAGATCCCGGCAGACCAGCGTAAAGTTATGCCGATCGTCGAGCTTGCGTATACGACGAATGCGGTCCAGCGCGGCTTTGTCTCCGATGTGACAGCCCAATGCATAAGCCGAATCCGTGGGGTATACGATTACCCCGCCCCCACGCACAATATCAGCCGCCTGGCGAACCAAGCGTGCCTGAGGATTATCCGGATGTATCTGGAAGAACTGACTCATGGAAGTCCGCTCCGCGCTGCCCTGTGAATTGTTTTACAATGCGGCCCTTTTAGCACCGCGCGGCATTCTAGCACTGTCGGGCGATCTGGCGATTGGTATGAAGCAACTCTTAGAATTTATTCCCATAGCGCTATTCTTTGTCGTCTATCAACTCGACGGAGAGACCCTCCGTCTGGGTAGTTGGCAGCATGAATTCGACGGCATCTTTAGCGCGACGGCAGTGCTCATCATCGCTACCGCGCTACAGGTCGTGATTTCGCGCATTGCCAGCGGATACTGGGACAAGCGTGGTCTTTGGACTTTTCTGGCGGTGGGCATCTTCGGAGGCGCCACCCTGATTCTGCGTGACCAAACGTTTATCCAATGGAAGCCCACCATCTTTAACTGGGCCCTGGCCATTGCCTTTGGCGTGTTCCACTTTATCGGGGAACGCAACCTTCTGGAGCGCACCTTAGGCGCACAGCTAGAACTTCCGAAAGATATCTGGGCCCGTCTCAATATGCTCTGGATTAGCAATTTTCTGATCGTAGGCGGGCTTAACCTCTATGTGGCTTATGGGTACAGCGAGTCCACGTGGGTCAGCTACAAGCTGTATTCCGCCATAGGCTTCACTCTGCTTCTCACCGTGCTCACAGCATTAATAGTTAGCCCTCACCTGCAGGCCGCCGAGGCCGCAGCTGATGCGGATAGCGATTAAACCAAAATTATCGAGAAACCTATGTATTACGCGATATTCGGATACGACGTTCCCAACAGCTTGCCCCTGCGTAAACAGGTCCGCGAGCAGCACTTGTCTCGCATCCAGGAGCTGGCCAATGTAGGCCGTGTACTCGTGGGTGGCCCTCACCCGGCGATCGACAGTGAGGATCCTGGAGAGAGTGGTTTTACCGGCAGTCTCATTATCGCGGAGTTTCCTTCATTAAAGGATGCGGAGCACTGGGCCAGTGAAGATCCCTACACCACCTCTGGCGTGTTTTCCCACGTCGAGGTTAAACCTTTCAAGATAGTCATTCCCTAAACAACACTATGTATATCGATACCGTTAAACGAGGACCATCCGTGATTCGACTTCTGCTGATCTTGCTGCTGAGCGTGAGCTCCGCCGCTTTCGCTCAGGAATCCCGCTACATCAGTGACGAAGTGTTCGTCGTGCTGCATGCGGGGCCTGGGTCAAACTATCGCTGGCTCGGCAAGCTCATACCCGGGACCCAGTTAGTTGAGAAACGCCGCTCCACCGATGGCAACTGGGCCGAGGTGGCCACCTCCAGGGGCACCGAGGGCTGGGTGCAAGCCGAGTATCTGTCCACAGAACCGCCCGCTCAAGTTCGTCTGCCCGCTGTCGTACGCCAGCTAGAAGAGGCTCAGCAGGAATCTGCAGCTTTACGGAGCAGTCTGGCAGAGTTGCGTGCCAGTCAAGGCCAAGCCAATACACAACTCACGAAGAGCAACACCGATTTACAACAGCTGAGCGAGGAACTCGCGCAACTTCGTCAGATATCCGGCAGCGCCGTAGAGACCGCAGAGAACAATCGGCAACTCGTCGAAGAGTCGGCGACCATGCGGACAACTCTGGACACACTCGAAGCCGATAACCAGCGTCTTCAAGAGCGCGTGCGCAGCAGCGCATTCATGGATGGAGCATTCGCGGTCTTTTTAGGCGTCATCATCACGCTCGTAGTGCCGCGCCTGTGGCCGAAACGCAAAAACAGTTCAAGCTGGGCCTAAGATCGCTCGCCATGCGCAAACCAGACAGGAGATACACCATGAACAAATTTAGACATCTTTTGCGTGTCGCAATCAGCGGCTTGCTGCTAAGCGCGTTGAGCAGCGCAGCGCTGGCTCAATCCTCTACGCCCACGCCTCTGCCCAATCCCCAGGTGACGATCACAACAAACGCGGGTGCTATCAGCGTTCGCTTGTTCAGGGACAAAGCACCCGTGTCAGTGGCAAATTTTCTTGCCTACGTGGACGCGGGGTTTTATGACGGCACAATATTCCACCGCGTCATTCCTAACTTTATGATTCAGGGCGGCGGGATGACCCCGGACCTACAGGAAAAGCCCGTAGGCGAGCCCATCGTCAACGAATCAAAAAATCGTCTACACAATATTCGTGGCACCCTAGCCATGGCTAGAACATCAGATCCCGATTCAGCCACTGCACAATGGTTTATCAATCAGCGTACGAACCTTCGACTGGACTGGCAGCCGGGTGCCGAAGGCTACACCGTGTTTGGCGAGGTTGTTGATGGGATGAGCATTGTCGACTACATCAGTACTTCGCCCGTGGCACAGATTGGGCCGCACGCCAACGTGCCCACAGACCCAATCATCATCACCAAGATCGAGCGTAAAAGCCTTCTATGATCGCTCTATCGGTAAATCTCAACAAAATCGCGCTGATTCGCAACTCCAGGGATACCGTCATACCCAGCGTCCCGGAGCACGCAAGAATGTGCATAGAAGCCGGCGCTGATGGCATCACAGTGCACCCGCGGCCGGACCAACGACATATCCGTGCCGACGATTGTCGGGATCTGGCGGCAATGCTCAACGTCGAATTTAATATCGAAGGCAATCCTTTTGCAGGCCCTCGCGTTAGTGACCGCAAAGGCGTGAACGACTATCCCGGATTTATGGAGCTGGTTCGCGAGCTGCGTCCCACACAATGCACGCTGGTGCCCGATGGTGATGCGCAACTCACCTCCGACCACGGCTTTGACCTGAGTCGTCAAGCCGAGGAACTGAGGCCCATACTCGCCGAGCTCCGGGAGCTGGGCATTCGCAGCAGCCTCTTCATGGATCCTTCTCCCGAACAAATGTCGTTAGCTGCTGAGATAGGCGCCGATAGAATTGAACTGTATACCGAGACCTTTGCCATGGCCGTCGCGCAGGGCGATGGGGTTGCGCAAAGCTACGAGCGCTTTCGGGACACCGCTGAAGCTGCAAGAGAAGCAGGTTTAGGCATCAATGCGGGACATGATCTCACTCTTCACAATCTACCCTATTTTCGAGAGTTGCCCGGCTTGATGGAGGTGTCCATCGGTCATGCGCTCACCGTCGACGCGCTGCGTATGGGTATGCCCGCTGCCGTCGCAGCCTATCTGGCTGTACTGGCAGGCCGGTGACCGCATCATCTGATACTCAGGAGCCCCTGGAGCTACCACCTTATCTTGTTCCACACAGCCCCGAGCCCGTCAGACTCATCTACGCCGACGACCATTTACTGCTGATCCACAAGCCCGATTTACTGCTCTCGGTCCCGGGTCGCCATCCTCTGAACTACGACTGCATGATCACGCGCCTTCAGGAGCGATTCCCGGATGCATTGGTAGTTCATCGCCTGGATTTAGACACTTCTGGATTAATGATGGTGGCTCGGGGAAAAGCATCCCAGGGCGCGCTCTCACGACTCTTTCAGGAGCGCGCGGTTGAAAAGCACTACCGAGCATGGGTTTCAGGCACTGTGAGCGCCGACGAAGGCAAAGTAGAATTCTCTATCGCCCGGGACTGGGAAAATCGACCTTTACAAAAGATCTGCGAGGAAACCGGCAAAAAATCTCTTACCTACTTCAAGGTGTTGGCCAGAGAAGAAGGCAATAGCCTGCTCGAGCTACAACCCGCCACCGGGCGCACACACCAGTTGCGCATACATTGCCGGGAGATGGGGCATCCCATTTTAGGCTGCGATATGTATGCACCTCCCGCGATACTCGGCTCGGCACCGAGGCTTATGCTGCATGCCACGCGCATCGCCTTTGCGCATCCATTCACCGGACGAAAAATAGTCGGGCACTGCCCAGCGCCCTTTTAAACCGTATCTACAGGTAGCTACACCAGTCACTCCAGCTGCCGCCGTACAAGATCACGTCATCGCGCCCAAGCATGGCCAGAGACAACAGGTTCACACAGGCTGATACACCAGAGCCGCAGTAGACCACGAGTGGTGAAGCTTCCAAGGTCGCTCCCCAACATCCGCGCAGCGCTGCGACCTCAAGGAAAATACCGTCTTGGGTGCTAAAGCTCTGCCAGGGAAGATTGATCGCGCCCGGAATATGTCCTGCGATAGGGTCAATGGGTTCATGCTCTCCCCGATAGCGCGGCCCCTCCCGAGCATCGACCAAGACGGCGGACTGCCCCTGGAGCGTCGCTAACTGCTCGCGGCCACAACAGCCGGGCCATTCATCGGGAATTGCCGGAAGCGCCGACGCCTGTATAACGGGAGACGACGTATCAGGCGTTCCACCCTGGGCCAACCAAGCCGCATAACCACCATTCAACAGACTCGGCTCGCGGTACCCAAGAGCGCGCATCATCCACCAGCACCGCGCGGCAAAAACGAAACGGGAATCATCGTAAAGAGCGACGTCGGTGTCCGGCCCAATGCCCAGAGCCGCAAGTTTGGACGCGAACTTAGGCGGGCTTGGTAATGGATGACGTCCCCCATGAACAGCCACCTCAGCAGACATGTCCTCGGCGAGACCCAAATAGCGTGCATCCGGGATGTGTCCCAGGGAATACTCCCTAGCTCCGGTGGTCTCATCCGCAAGAGAAAACCTGCAGTCGACGACCACGCCGGAAAATGCATCCAACTCAGCCACCGTAAGAAAGCCAGTCATGATCCTGATCTCCTGAAACAAGCTCCACGTACAATCATCAGGCATTGTGTTGCCTCAATGTGTACGCCGTTTAATGTGCACTATACTCAGGCCGCATCATAAAAGGATTGAACCTAGTGGTCAGCAGCAGTCGCAGCGATGCTTCGCTGGTAATCATCGCCAAGCCTAACCATTCCTCGAGCTGGCGTAACAATAAGTTAGCCCTACTGGCTGTGTCTGTGCCCTCATTAGGAGCGGCTATTGGATTCACAGCATTGGGGGCGTGGCCGATCCTGCCTTTTGCCGGTGCAGAGCTTCTCGCCCTGGCATCGGCGCTGTATTACGTCAACTGGAAACTCGAGTATCGCCACGTCATCACCCTCAACGAGCAAACCGTTTCCATAGACAAAGGCTATTACGCCCCCAAGCGCCGCTGGCGCTTTGCCAGAGATCAGGTTGCCCTGGCGATCACACCCGAGAAACACCCCTGGGAAGGTCCGGGACTCACTGTCCACGGCACAGAAGAGAGTGTGGTTGTCGGCGAGTTTCTAAACCGTGATGACTGTATGTCACTGATGGCCTTGCTTCGCAAAGAGCTGCTAGTACGAACTCACAGCCCGGTCAGTAGTATGAAGATATGAGCCGCTCCGCGATCGACAATCGCTGGGCTCACGCTCGGACTTAGATGTCCTCAAAGTCACCGTGACGTCCCAAGCCGCTGCTGAAGCGTTCGGCACCACGACGCGTCTCACCACTTACAACAACCGCCTCCCCCCCGGCATACTCATTCGCAAGAGCAGACTGCTCGCCAAGTGACCATTGTGCCAAGGCGCTAGCGCGATCTGCTCGCATACAAGCCTGAGGAAAAGCCGCTATTTGCTCGGCGAGCGCCAGCGCTTCAGAACCGGCCTCACCGGGCGCTGCCAATCGATTAACCAGCCCCATCTCCAGCGCTTCTGCGGCTCCCACAGGTCGACCGGTGAGTATCATATCCATTGCTCGGGACTGACCGATAAGCCGAGGCAGCCGCACAGTGCCTCCATCAATCAGAGGAACGCCCCAACGCCTGCAGAAAACCCCAAACACTGCCGCAGGGTCAGCGACGCGCAGATCACACCAAAGAGCCAGTTCAAGCCCTCCCGCAACAGCATGCCCCTCTACTGCGGCAATCACCGGCTTGGATAATTGCATGCGCGAAGGACCCATAGGGCCATTCCCAAAAGCCTGCATACGGTTCATATTTTCGCCGCTGGCCACGGCCTTCAAGTCAGCGCCGGCACAGAAAGTCCCCGCGCTGCCCTGCAAAATAGCCACGTCCACTGAATCATCAGTATCAAACTCGCGAAACGCCTCGGCAAGGAGCGTTGCTGTAGGTCCATCTACCGCATTGCGACTTTCAGGACGGTTGATTGTCACCCGCAAAATTCGCCCAATACTCTCTGCTACCACAGTCATTCTCGTTCGCTCCTGAATTTGTTTTGGGCTATTTTTACACGTCGATCATCTTGGTATCGACGTAAAACGGTAACTGGCTACAGGTCGCGTCATCGATGGGCAACTCAAGCTTTTCCCAGAGTGGCTCCCAGATACCGCAGTTCTCCATAATCACCCTCGCCGCAGCCTGCTCACCGTGTGGCAAATCCGCATAGGCCTCACGCAATCGTCGCAGACACCAAACGCGATACTTCGAAGAGCGTGCCCTGTGATAGCTAACGCCATCAACCGTTGCATCAAACACCGACTTGCCCCCCGCGACGGCATCTACATTGGCATTTAAATAGTGCAGATACGATTCCCCAACAGATTCGAGCATCGCTCGCCAAGCGGCCGGAACCGGTTCATTCGCATTCGAAGCGCACGGCTGTGTATCGCCGCTCTCACGATAACCCCAGAGACGGCCCAGCCAGGCATAAACCGCCGGGGCGCGGCTGCGCATGATTTCGGCCGGCACCGGATTCAGACCGCAGTGTCTGAACATCGGCCCACTAAAGCCAATATCCACGAGACTGGGACGTGGGCTCAGAATAAAATCTTGTTTATGGAGAATAGCCTGCAGCTGCTTGAGTGTGTCTAAATAAATCGCCTCCACGCCTTCCACAGACTTCGGGGCAATGCCATCGCCCCGGGTGTATCCGCATCGCTGGCGCTGAATAATCAACCGCCGGTGAAATGCCAACGGCAACAGGGAGCCGACCACCAACTCCTCAGCAAGAAGCTGTCCGGCATAATGCGCGCTCAGGCTGTAGTGCCAGCGATAGTGCATCGCGGGTCGCCATAGCCACTCGTCAGCATAATCCTCAAGAAGCAGACTAGAAAAACAACAGTGCGTTATCCGGGTAGAGACCGCCCTGGGGGAACTCTTGCTCAAGCGATTGAATGATTACGGTGCTGTCGCTCATCCAGCGTCCATCCGCAAGCTGCACGGCGGGCATCTGCGTGGAGCCCAACTGCGCCATAATCTCGTTCGCCACCGCACCTTCGGTACGCGGCTTTAAGACATAGGGGATCCCCCGAACCCGAAAGTACATCTCCAGCTTTCCCGTAAAGTAGGAAATACTCGATCCGTAGAGACTTAGGGGAAACAAGTCACTCGACAACATCAGGGGGTACTCCTGTTACTTCGCACAGTGCCGACCATGCTACCCTTCGCGCTTTTTGCGAATCGATCAATTTTATGTCTTCTGATCCCGGCAACATTTCGGCCAACAGCGCCGAAGAAAAGAACAACGTGAACAAGCCCAGCGCGAGTAACAGTAAGGTAGGTTTTATAAGCCTGGGCTGCCCAAAAGCATTGGTGGACTCCGAGCGGATTCTGTCGCAACTCAAGCTGGACGGTTATGACATCGTTGGAAGCTATGCTGACGCGGAACTCGTCGTGGTCAACACCTGCGGCTTTATCGACAGCGCCAAGGAAGAGTCTCTTCAGGCTATCGGCGAAGCGATCTCCGAAAATGGTCGCGTCATTGTTACCGGCTGCATGGGCAAAGGCGCGGATGCCGAGCGCATTCGTGCCGAACACCCAAAGGTACTTTCGGTCACGGGACCGGCTGCCTATGAGGAGGTGGTCGCCGCGGTTCACCAATACGTGCCTGCGCCCCCACCTCGGGATGTATTCACCGACCTTATACCCACATCCGCAGTGCGGCTGACGCCGCGTCACTACGCTTATCTGAAGATCTCCGAGGGCTGCAATCATCGCTGCAGCTTTTGCATCATTCCGTCCATGCGCGGAGACCTGGTTAGTCGGCCCATCGGTGACGTCATGGATGAAGCCGAAGCACTCGTGCGCTCAGGCGTTCGGGAACTACTAGTAATCTCTCAGGACACCAGTGCCTATGGCGTGGACCTGAAGTACCGCACGGGATTCTGGCAGGGCCGCCCTTTGTCGACACGTATGGAGAGTCTCTGCGCTGCACTGGGCGAGCTCGGCGTATGGGTACGCCTGCACTATGTCTATCCGTACCCCCATGTGGACAAAGTGATCCCATTAATGGCGGAAGGCAAAATCCTTCCCTATCTGGATATCCCTTTTCAGCATGCTAGCCATGCCGTTCTCAAACGCATGAAGCGCCCCGCGGCTACAGAAAAAGTGCTTAACCGTATCAACAACTGGCGAACACAGTGTCCTGATATCACACTGCGCAGCACCTTTATTGTGGGCTTCCCCGGCGAGACCGATGCAGAGTTCGAAGAATTACTGAGCTTTCTCGACGAGGCGCAACTGGATCGCGTGGGCTGCTTCCAGTACTCCCCCGTCACGGGCGCCGCAGCGAATGAACTTGCAGATCACGTTCCTGAAGAACTCAAGCAAGAGCGCTATGACAGATTTATGCTTCGCCAGCAGGCCATCAGTGCAAAGCGGCTTCAGGCTCGCGTGGGACGCGAAATTGAAGTCCTCATCGACACCGTGGACGATCAAGGTGCCATCGGCCGCTCCAGTGCTGATGCTCCGGAGATAGATGGGCGGGTGCACATCCTCGGCGCCTCTGACTTAAGGCCCGGAGATTGGGTGCGCGGTACAGTATCCCACGCCGATGAATACGACCTCTGGATCGATTAGTCGCTGTGAATCTGCTGATCTTTGAGACGGATGAACTGGACTCCAATCAGCAGTTGAAACTGCGCGGCCGTCGTGTCCAGCATCTGAACAAGATCCTAAAACTCCAGGTCGGCGACAAGGTTCGAGTCGGAGAACTACAGGGTGAGGTCGGCTTGGGTATTGTAAGATCCATAGACTCCGGCCTGGCAATAATCGATATTTCTCTGACCGAAGCCCCCCCCGCTCCTCTACCGCTGAGCGTGGTGCTGGCCCTACCGCGGCCGAAGATGCTGCGTAGAATCTTGCGTGGCCTTGCAGAGACGGGCGTCAAAGAAATCCATCTGATCAACAGTTTTCGCGTTGAAAAAAGCTACTGGCAGAGCCCTCTTTTGCAAAGTGAAGCACTCCATGAGGCTCTGATTGCTGGTCTGGAGCAAGCCATGGACACAGCACTGCCGAAGGTGAGTCTACACCGGAGGTTTCGCCCCTTTGCCGAAGACAGCCTGCCTGGTCTTTGCCAGGGCCGAGATGCCTTACTCGCGGACCTTGGGGCCAAGGACAGCTATCCCGAAGCCCCCTCAGCACCAAGCTTGCTTGTCGTGGGCCCCGAAGGTGGTTTCATTCCTTTTGAACGCGAATTGATCCAACAAGCCGGCGCCCGATGTGTTGGGCTGGGTCCGCGCATGCTCCGCGTGGAGACCGCCCTACACTGCGCTGTCGGGCGACATCTGACACTGCTGAATTAGGCGCAGGTCCCGCAGCATTCACCGCTGTTAAAGCGCCGATCCTTGACGCGGATCAATTCCCTCCCCCGCTCTATTCTCTATTTTGGTGACCCCCTCGCCAGACTTGGCGCCTGAAGTACCGGAAACGGTTGTTAGCTCTCAGGAGCCCAAGGATGCCGCGAGCAACCCGCAACGAGGCTGAGGATTCACCATGTTAAGTGTTGCAGAAGTAATGACCGCCCAACCCTATACCCTGAGGCCGGACGACAGCCTCACAAAAGCCGCCTCTCTTATGCGTGAGCACCACATCCGGCATATTCCCATCGTGTCCAATGATGGCAATGTCATCGGCATGGTGTCTCATCGCGACCTGCTAGCGGCGAGCGACTCTCGATTGGTACACGAAGACATGTTGGCTGGCGGTAAAGAGAACTACGTAGCGCTATCAGCGGTAATGAGTTCACCGGTACAGACCGTCAACGAAGATGCCGAACTACGCAGCGTCGCAGGATTTTTACGCAAACAACGCCTGGGATGCCTACCCGTCATGCGGGACGACGAACTCGTTGGCATTATTACGGACTCAGACTTTCTTGAAGTCGCTATCGTCCTGATGGAACAACTTGAAATGGTTGAACCCGAAGACGACTTCTAGCCATCCGTCAGGCTCAAGCCACGCCAAGCCCAATGGGGCAGGTCACGCCGGTGCCGCCTAGACCGCAGTACCCGGCGGGATTTTTGTGCAGATACTGCTGATGGTAATCCTCGGCATAGTAGAACGGGCCGGCCATATCAATGTCAGTCGTAATACCGTCGTAACCCGAATCATCGAGCTGCGACTGATACGCCGCCATGCTGTCCTTTGCCGCAGTCAGCTGAGTCTCATCGCTCACATAGATAGCCGATCGATACTGGGTCCCCATATCGTTACCCTGACGCATCCCCTGCGTAGGATTGTGTCCTTCCCAAAAAATTCGCAATAGATCGTCAAAGGCGACGCGTGCGGGATCAAAAACCACCAGGACCACTTCGGTATGACCAGTTCGCCCTGAGCACACTTCATCGTAGCCAGGGTTGGGGGTGTGACCTCCTGCGTAGCCCGCGGCAGTAGTAAACACACCTTCTCGCTGCCAAAAGAGGCGCTCAACGCCCCAGAAACACCCCATTCCGAAAACCACCTGCTGCATCGGCGCAGGAAAGGGCCCTCGCATAGGGGCATCCAGGACCTGATGACGCTCGGCGACCGCCAGCGGAGTATCTCTTCCCGGTAGCGCGCTCTGGGCGTCGGGCAGAGCATGCTTCTTACGCAATTCGAACAGTTTCACCTACATTCTCCATCTGCATGAATAGAGGCCGCGTACTGAAATCAGCAAACTCGCTTGGAGCCTCGACTACAAGGGTATACCATTCTCACATCATGTCGGTTCACTTCAACGATGCCTCGCCCTCCCGCTGAACAAGCCAGTTCCGGCGAAGTTCGTGCGTTTTTACAGCGCGCGCGGAGCGTTCAGCGCTTTAGTGCCGGACGATCGAGACTCCTGTTTGCTATCGACGCGACGGCAAGCCGGCAACCTACCTGGGATTTGGCCTGTGAGCTTCAGGCGGACATGTTTCGCGCCACGGGAGACCTTTCATCGCTGGCTATTCAGCTTGCGTATTATCGGGGTCTGGGCGAGCTACATCTGGATGACTGGCAAAGCGACGCGCCAACGCTTGCCAAACGTATGAGTCAGGTTCAATGTGCCGCGGGGCGCACGCAGATTGCGAGGTTGCTGCGGGCGGTGTTAAAGCAACAGTCCGCTGTGAACGCCAAGGCACTGGTGTTCATCGGCGACGCCGTCGAAGAAAACGGCACCGTGTTACAAGAGTTGGCCGGACAATGTCGGCTCCAATCTCTACCGTTGTTTATTTTTCAAGAAGGTAATGCTCTCGACGCGCGGCATTGTTTCGAAAAAATGGCGAAAATCAGCGGGGGTGCTTATGAATATTTTGACCACCAAAGCGCGCAGCGGCTACGTGACCTACTCGGAGCCGTCGCTCGTTATGCCGCCGGGGGCCGGAAGGCTCTGGAAAGCAATCCGACCGCAGGTGCTCAGCGCCTTCTCAAGCAGCTAAAGCGTTAGATTCAGGGAAAACGAGACCTTCATGCCTAAACTGATACTTCTGCTGGCCATTGCTGCGGTTGTTTACATATTGCTCCGGCGTGTAGCCGCCATGCCTCCCCACCTTCGGCGCGGCGAATACTTCAAGCTCGGTCTTGGCGTAGCCGTGGTGGCCGTGGTTCTACTGACACTTGCAGGTAAAATGCACTGGATCGGCGCTGCGATCACAGGCCTTCTGGTCGCAGCCAGGCAATCGCTACCCATACTTGTTCGTCTTTTCCCTATGCTCTCCTCACTTAAGTCTCAGGGCGCGGGCGCCGCTAAACAATCCACGGTAACGACACGCTTCCTGCGTATGCATCTGAATCACGAGAGCGGTGCACTGTCGGGTGAAGTCCTTGATGGCCCGTTCAAAGGCTGGTTGCTAAACGAAATGGATCGAGAGCAGCTCGATTCCCTGCGACAATATTGCGAAAGCAACGATTCTGAATCACTGCAACTTCTGGAAGGCTATCTCGAGCAACGTTTTCAGGACGCGCCTCAAGACGACGGCGCTCAGGTACCCCCGGACGCGGGCGGGATGAGTCGAAAAGAAGCCCTCGAAATACTGGGCTTAGACGATGCCGCAGATCGCGACGCGATCGTCGATGCGCATCGCAAGCTCATGCAAAAGCTTCACCCTGACCGCGGTGGCTCAGACTACCTCGCCGCTAAAATCAATCAAGCCAAAGACCTGCTCACCCAGGACTGACGCGTTCACACAACACGATACAAGGGAAATTCAGCAGCATGAGTGATGGAGTGTTCGTCATCCGAAATCAATTAGGCCAGTTTTGGACTCGAGCTGGAGAGTGGGTCGATGGCCGAGAACCCCAGCGCCTGCTCAAAATCAAACATCACGATGAAGCCGTCAATCAATTGGTTGAACTTAGCGCGAAGGATATTGAGCTTCGAGGAGAGGTTTTTGCCTGTGATTTAGACGCTCGCAAAGAACCCGCAGTCGAGGCGAGCGCTCACCTGACACCAACGCTTGCCGAAAAGACCGCCGCGAAACGCGCTGAGGAAGCACGTCTTGCGGCCGCCAACGAAGGCGGGCTCGACGAAGGCGCTGAGGAAGCAGCGCAACAGACCGCGATGTAACGGAACCCCCCATAAGTACCGCAGTCTGATCTTCCACAGCCGCTACTAAGTACTGACATCGGCTCGCATATGTGACTTGAAACTCGGCTGGCCGCCCCCACTACTTTGCCTAGTGGGTTGGTTTGCGGACTGACCGTTATTCCAGTGTTCTCCTGTGAATCAGGAAACACCTTAGGCTTGATACAGGTACTTAAGCATGCGCATTCTGCTGTTTCTTGCGACTAACTTTGCCGTACTTATCTTGGTAGGCACGGTCTTCACTATGCTCGGCTTTCAAGGCATTCTCGCAGACAATGGCGTGGATCTGGATCTTAAGGCCCTCTTGGTGTTTTGCGGTCTTTTTGGCATGGGCGGCTCTCTAGTATCGCTGTTCCTGTCAAAATGGATGGCCAAACGCAGCACCGGCACCTACATCATCGAAACACCGCGTAACCGTGACGAAAAATGGTTGGTTGACACCGTGGCAGAGCTTGCGCAAGAAGCTGGAATAGGTATGCCCGAAGTGGGTATCTTCCCCTCCGAGGGGCCTAATGCCTTTGCCACCGGTTGGAACAAGAACGCGGCTTTGGTAGCTATTAGCGCCGGCATGCTGAAGCACTTTCCTGCGAACGAAATACGTGCCGTCATCGGACATGAAATCGGCCACGTCGCCAATGGCGACATGGTGACACTGACCTTGGTTCAGGGCGTGGTGAATACCTTCGTCATGTTCTTTGCACGAATCATCGGCCATACCGTAGATCGGGTGGTGTTCAAGACTGAGCGTGGCTTCGGTATTGGATACTTCGTGGTCAGCATCGTTGCAGAAATCCTTTTGGGGATGCTTGCGAGCATGATCGTCTTCAAGTTCTCTCGGTGGCGGGAGTTTCGCGCAGATGCGGCGGGCGCCAACCTTGCAGGTCGGGGCGATATGATCGCTGCACTGGAGCGACTACAGGGAAACCAAAACACGCCACAGGATCTTCCGGGAGAGCTCACTGCTTTTGGCATCAGTGAGACTGCAAAACAAGGCATCAAAGCCTTGTATAGCTCTCACCCTCCCCTTGATCAACGAATAGCGGCGCTGCGCAGCGGCGCCTAGACTACGAATAACACACCGTTTAACTATCGAGAGGCAAGAACCATGAGTGACAATACTTCAGCGTGGATACGTTGGCCTGGATACATCGCCTTGTTTTTCTTTGCGGTGCTGGCAGTTTCTGTATTTGTAGTACGTAGTGGCAACTGGCAGCAGGGACTCATGCTGTACGCCATTGCTTGCCTGCTGAGCCTGATTATCCTGGTAGTCATGGCCATACAAAGCCTTATCCCCCGCTGGCGCGGTGAGCGCATGAGCGTGCTCAAACGTGCATTGCCCGCTGTGCCCGGCGCTGTGCTTTTGCTCATGGCCATGCAGGCTCGAGACGTGCCGCCGATTCACGATATCGCTACTGACCTGCAAGACCCTCCTGCTTTTGAGCAAATCGTGAATCTTCGCGGCGACAACAGCAATCCGCTGGACCTCACAGACGAAGTGATCAAGCAGCAACTCGCCGCATACCCGGACCTGCAGACATTGCAGAGCCCTCGCTCCTACGCCAGCAGCTATAACATCGCACTCACTACTGCCAGAGGCATGGGGTGGGAAATCGTGACAGAAGACGCCAACGCTGGGGTGATAGAAGCGGTAGACACGACATCGATCATGAACTTTAAAGACGACGTAGTGGTTCGCGTGCGTACTAACGCTGAAGGCAGTCTGGTTGACATGCGCTCCGTATCGCGAGTTGGCGTGAGTGATCTGGGCGCGAACGCTAATCGCATTCGCCGCTTTATGTCTGAATTTCAGGCGGCTGCAGAGGGCTAACTCTGATGTTGTTCGGATTGTCAGGCTCTAAATCGCTGAGGGCTGCCTTGCTAAAGGCGATTCTTCCGCTGCTGTTGCTGACTCCCGGCGCAAGCGCTGCGCCTGAGACAACCGACTACCTGAGCTTTGCCACCGAAGACGAAGCCAACAGCACAGAGATTTTCAGTAAGGCCAGTCCAGCGGTAGTCTATGTGACCACCACCACCCTGCGCCGACGTAGTCGATTTTCTCTGGACGTCATGGAAATACCCAAAGGGTCGGGGTCGGGTTTTATATGGCATGCCAGTGGCCTGATCGTCACTAACTACCATGTGGTAGCGGATGCGAACCGCATGCGGGTGACCCTGCAAGACGGCAGCAGCTATATAGCCGAGCTCATTGGCGGTGCTCCGGAGAAAGATCTGGCAGTACTGCGGCTTCTGGAGCCCCCAAAAGACCTGACAACTTTACCCCTTGGCGACTCCACCGAACTTTCCGTCGGTAGAAAAGTGCTTGCCATAGGAAACCCTTTTGGCTTGGATACAACGCTAACGACGGGCGTTGTCAGCGCGCTAGGAAGAGAAATTCGCGCACCGAGCGGACGTCAGATACGCGGCGTCGTACAAACAGACGCCGCTATTAATCCGGGGAACTCCGGCGGGCCACTACTTAACTCTCTGGGACAACTTATCGGCGTCAACACCGCGATCTATAGTCCCAGTGGCGCAAGCGCAGGCATTGGTTTTGCTATTCCTGTAAATACGGTTAAAGAGGTTGTGCCACAGCTCATCAGCTACGGCAGGATACTGCGGCCCATTATGGGACTCGAGCTGGCAAGTGATCGCTGGCGTCGCCGCTTCGGAATCGAAGGCCTGCCTGTAGTGCGGGTGTTCCCAGGCCTGCCTGCAGCCGAAGCGGGACTACGAGGCATTTCTCGCAGCTCTCGAGGTGACTTGAGGATCGGTGACATCATCATGGCGATAGATGGAAAACCCACCAACAACCACGATGATTACCTCACCATTATGGAAGACCATAAGGCCGGAGACATTATCTCAGTGCATGCCCTTCGCGGCGATGCGGAGCTGGAACTGGACGTTAGACTCACCGAATCTCAATGAACTCGGAACGACCTTTACCTCGCTAAAGCGATGCGCAAAAATGTTTGATACGTTTACAGGCGCGTTTAAGTACCGAACGATTTTGCGCCAGGCCCATTCGCACAAAGTTCTCTGCGGATGGCCCAAACGCATCGCCGGGAATAACTGACACGCCCTGCTCTTCCAGCAACTTCTCTGCAAACTGTTTGCCATTCAACCCGGTGCCGGATACATCGCACATAATGAACATGCCTGCATGGGGTCGACTGCAGTGAATGTTTTTCACTTTCGACAATTTGTCCAAAACGTAGTCCCGGCGCTCGCGATATTCGTCTCGCATTTCTCGCACGTACTGCTGATCGTTCTCCAGAGCAAAGGCGCTGGCGTCCTGAATGAACTGAGGACTGCCAAACAGCGTCGCACCCGCATACTCACCAAGCCGCTTAATAAGCGTCGATGGCGCCACTACCCAGCCGACACGCCAACCACTCATAGCGTGCGACTTTGACAAGCCATCAATCATCACAATATTGTCCAGACACTCGGCACTCGCCCGAGCAGACATGTGTTTCCCCTCGTAGCAGAACATCGAATAGACCTCATCACATACCAGCCAGATGTTTTTTTCCAGACAATAGGCCGCGAGCTCGCGTATATCGGCTGCGGGGATAATTGCTCCCGTGGGGTTACCTGGGGTGTTGATAAACAACACCCGTGTTCTGTCCGTGAGCGTCGATTTCAACGCTTCAATATTCAAAGAAAAATTATGCCCCACGTCCAAGGGCATGGTTCGAAGCTGCAGGTCCAGGCCCTTAAAAATCGGCTTATATCCAACGTACATTGGTTCTGGCGCAACGATCTCGTCCCCAGGATTCAGGAGGCAAGATAGAACAGCGTAAATAGCTGACGTAGCACCTGGAAAAATCGCCACCTCATCGGCTGTGCAAGGGTGTGGTGAACTCTGAGTCTCGAGGTCTGCAACAGCGCGTCTCAACTTAATTTCGCCCAGGGACGCCGAGTAGTGAGTCCGTCCCACGCGCAGATGGCTTACCGCGTTGTCGATGATGGGTTCGGGGGTTCGAAAATCCGGATCGCCCACGGACAACAAGATGACGTCCACGCCATTGCGTTGCATCTCCAGCGCCTTCTCATGCACAGCCCAGACATCGCTGTCTTCTGAGGAAAGACGCTCTGTAATTTGGGCATACCTCGGAGTAAACATACAGCAACAACCGATTTAAATGATGAACAATTATACCGCAGCCAAGGAGTCAGCTTCGCTTCGGCGCGTGCTAATCTAATTCATTACGCGGTAGGAGCGAGGGGAATACCTGAATGAAAGGTGGTATCAAATGGCTTCTTCTAAGCCTGTTTTTATTGGTGTTGGGGGTGATCCAATTTATTCCCGGCGAAACCACACCGTCAACACAGGAGCCTACAGTTCAGCAATGACCTGCTGGCGACGCTGCAAATACGCCGGAGACACACTGACGTGCTTATCCTCGGGAAGATAAGGGTGTGCTTGGCGCTGAGGCGCAAAAAGACCCGGAGCTTCTGACCCCGGGTAGCGAACCTTAAAACGACGTTTTGGCGCAGAAGGGTTTATCGAAAGTTCAACTCGCGCAACAAAATGTCACTCATAATCGACCGGATTTCGCCTCGCTTCATACTCAGGTCACGACTCTTATCCATGGAACCCGTGAGCTTCTTCGTCATCGTCTCCCACTCCTCCATACTGGTGTCCATCATCGCGCCGGCTGATGCCTACTCCACAAACAACCACAAATCAGGCTCACCGACCCGGGCATGAACATTTGAGAAGATTTTGTAACTCTTCACCTTTCCCGCTTTCTGCATCATCTCCATTTGTTTTTTCCACAGACTGCTAAGATCATCCATGTAGGCATCAAACTGTCCGGACTTAGTGTCTACACTGGCTACCCCCCAGTAAGACCCCTGCTCATAGCTATCCTGTGCGCTGACGAGCATCGGAACACAGAAGAGTAATGCGACTAGTATCTTTTTCATTGTTATAGTCCTCTCGGTCACGGCTTGATCACGCAATACGTGACTCATTTCAGCCTAGACCAGATGAACGCTTGTGCAAGTTCTATTAGCCACGGCCCCTCATTGCGCTGCTAGAATAAATATATGGAATTTAACTATAGTCCCGAGATTATCGGAATTGTTCTCGCGCTCATCTACGTGATGGCAATTGCCAGCGCCGTCGATGCGCTTCTTCAAGGACGCACCGCACAGGGCTCCATTGCCTGGGTAGTTTCACTACTGGCTGTTCCCTACATCAGCGTGCCTTTGTATTTGGTGTTTGGCCGCAACAAGTTTGACGGCTATATCCGGGAACGAGCGCAGATCGAAGCCCAGGCTGAGGCGAGGCTACAAATCCCCCGCAGCGAACTCCTCGACTTCCAAGCAAGCGACACATCCGCAGCGTTTTATCGCAGCCTGCACAGTCTCGCTCGCCTTCCCACCGTGCGAGGTAACGCTGTTACGCTGTTGATCGACGGTTATGCCACCTTTGACAGTATCGAAGCCGGACTCAGGAGTGCGAAGCAGTACATCTTGTTTCAGTTCTATATTCTGCGAGACGACGCACTAGGCCAACGCCTGGGTGCAGTCCTTGCAGAAAGAGCCCAAGCAGGACTCCGCGTTTACCTCCTCTACGATGAGGTGGGCTCTCGAAGCTTTGGAAGCAGCCAGCTGCATAGGACACTCCAGAAGGCGGGTGTACAGCTTGCCGCTTTCGACACCCGACAAGGCTGGCGCAACCGATTCCAGATCAACTTTCGCAACCATCGAAAAGTCGTAGTGGTAGATGGCACCAGTGCCTGGATAGGCGGACACAACGTGGGTATCGAGTACCTGGGAGAGAGCAAAAAGCGCGGACCTTGGCGGGACACTCATGTAAAAGTGGAGGGACCTGCCGTTATCGGTGCCAAGCTCACCTTTGCCACTGATTGGTTATGGGCACGTCGAGAACAACTCGATATCAATTGGCAAGTGGAGCGCTACACACCGGGCAACTGCTCAGTGCTGCTATTCCCTTCGGATCCTGCCAGTGAATTCGATGAGGCCGGACTGATGTTTCATCAGGTTATTACTCAGGCCAGGGATCGCATATGGATAGCCAGCCCTTACTTCGTTCCCGACCGGGGAATTATTGCGGCATTGCAACTTGCGGCGCTGCGAGGGGTCGATGTTCGCGTGATGATTCCAGATACTGCGGACGGCCCTGTCGTGGGGCTTGCGAACTGGTCGTTCACGCGAGAACTACTGCCCGCCGGCGTAGCGGTATATCGCTATGAGCCTGCGTTCATGCATCAAAAGGTGCTACTGATGGACAGGGAGCTGGCGGGTGTGGGGACGGCAAACTTTGACAACCGTTCTTTTCGACTCAACTTTGAAATCACTGCGCTTGTTCACGATGAAGCGTTCTGCGATGAAGTCGAGACCATGTTGCTCACTGACTTTAGTCAATCTCGTCTCGTAACCGTCGATGAGTTGGCAAGAAAACCCTTCTGGTTCCCTTTGGCCACGGCAGCAGCCCGATTGATGTCCCCGGTTTTATAGCGGCCTTCAGTCGGGCCAGGCACGGCGGTCAATATCGAGGTCTGCATAATCATCAGCGCGCAAACGAGGCTCCTTACCGTCGGCCAACTGTTGGTCGTAGTCCTTCAAAATACGTAAGGCCAGCTTTGACATCCACAATAAGCCTATAAGGTTCACGACGCCCAGGAGACCCATGGTCAGATCAGCAAAACCGAACACCGTGCCGAGATCCTGTGCCGCACCCCAGAACACCAGAGCCAAAACAGTTACGCGAAACACCGAAAACAGCGTTCGATTATTTTCACTAAAATAGTTAAGCGCGTTCTCACCCAGGTAGTAGTTGTACATGATGGAGCTGAACGCAAACATCACCAGCGCGATGCTTACAAAGCTACCGCCCCAAGCGCCCAAATGGTCTGCCAAGGCATTCTGAGTCAAGGCCACTCCGGAGATGCTCGCGTCACCAGGCTGATAAACGTCAGACAGCAGAATGATCATAGCCGTACAGCTGCACATCACAATTGTATCTATGAAGACACTGAAGGCCTGAACAATACCTTGATTGGCAGGATGCGGCACAAAAGCGACTGCCGCCACGTTAGGTGCGCTACCCAAGCCCGCCTCGTTGCTAAACAGGCCTCGCTTAACGCCCTGCATGATCGCCACACCAATGCCACCTCCCAACGCGGGGTCCAGACCAAAAGCGCTGCTAACAATGCTTGCAAAGGCCGCAGGGACATCCTGAATATTCAGACCAATCACGAGAAGCGCGCAAGCGAAGTAGCTGACAGCCATGATGGGTACAACAATCTCAGACACGGAGGCTATTCTCTGGATGCCACCGAAAATCACAAAACCCAGAAAAGCCACCAGCCCAAGACCGCTCACCCAGGTTGGAACTCCGAAAGAAACATCCAGAGAAGTGGCCACAACATAGGACTGAACCGCATTGAAACCAAAACCAAAAGTGATCAACAGCAGTAGCGAATAAACAATTGCGAGTCCGCGCTGATTGATCCCGCGGGTGAGATAGTAGGCCGGACCGCCGCGAAAACTACCATCGGGCTCGTAGCTCTTGTACAACTGAGCCAGAGAACATTCAAAGAAACTCGTCGCCATTCCCATGAGGCCAATGACCCACATCCAGAACACTGCGCCTGGCCCTCCTAGAGTGATCGCAACCGCTACGCCCGCAATGTTGCCACCACCTACCCGGCCCGCGACACTCACCACCAGGGCTTGAAACGAGCTGACGTGCCCCTTTTCGTGGTGTAAGGCTGTTCCCAATACAGCGAACATGCGTCCAAAGTATCGAAACTGCACGAAGCGCGAGGCAACAGTAAAGTACAAACCAATGCCCACTAGCATTACGACAAGTACTTTGCTCCACAGAAGGTCACTCAACACTGACAGCATAGTGCTTCCTCGCGTCTACTCAATGACGCCCAAGATAAAGATGATCAAGAGTGCCGGCGGTACGACATAGCGAATAAGAAAGTACCAAATCGCATATCCTGGAGCACTAAGCGCAGCGAACTCCTCTTTAGAGTGTTCCTTACGCATAAACCAACCAGCAAAGATCGCGATAAACAAGCCACCCAAAGGCAGAAGAATCTGATTGGAGAAGTAGTCCATAACGTCGTTGAAGTTCCTATCGCCCAAACGTAAACCGTCCATGACGTTATACGACAAAATGCTCAAAACGCTGAGAACCGCAACAGAGCCCACAACGACCAGAGCACTGACGTGCCGTGGCATACCATAGTGCTCCTCAATCCAGGCATTGACGGATTCAACCAGCCCTACCATAGAGGTGATTCCCGCTACTGCCAACATCACGAAGAACAGCACAGCGAAGACGTATCCCCCAGGCATTTGCGCAAAGGCTACGGGAAGGGTTTGGAATATCAATCCAGCGCCCGCGGCGGGATCAAGCCCGAAGTTAAATACGGCGGGAAAGATCACCAAACCGGCTAAAAGGGCTACAGCAGTATCCGCAACCACAATAATCAGGACTGATTGAGTGATAGAAATGCTTCGGGGCAAATAGGATCCATAGGTCATCATTCCACCCATACCAACACCGATTGAGAAAAAAGCCTGGCCTATAGCAGCAAGCACCGTAGCAAAAGTGACCTTACTGAAGTCCGGTGTAAACAACCAGGCAACCGCCTCCCAAAAACCTCCGGCAAAGAAGTTGAATCCAGCCAGTACCAGTAGCAAAATGAACATCAGCGGCATCATGATCGTGACTGCCCGCTCGATTCCATTCTTGACACCGGCGAAAACAATCAGACCGGTGATTGCCAAACCCACCAGTGTCCAAAACAGCATGCCCCAGTTATCGGCGAGTACGGCCGCGAATTGAGCTTCAGCATTAAGCGCATCCACGCCGGCAAAACCGGTGGTAATCGCTTTGAAGAGGTACCAAAGCACCCAGCCCACGACCACTGAATACACGATCTCGATCGTGAACGCCGCAAGCAAGCCCATACCGCCAACCCAGCGCCAATGAGCACTGCGTTTGCTCTCCTTGGCGACCTTCGCCATCGCAATCGGCGGCGCGGCGTCGCCTCGACGCCCGATCATCAGCTCGGCCATGAGAATCGGTACGCCAATAAGGAAGGCACAGCCAAGATAGATAAGCACAAAGGCCGCGCCGCCGTTCTCACCCGTTACATAGGGAAAACGCCAGATATTGCCAAGGCCAACGGCGAACCCTACAGAGGCCATAAGGAATGCGAAGCGCGAGGTCCAGTGCGAATTCGCACCGCCGGCAGACGCCATAATGAAACTCCAAGGATTAATCAGTCTCGGAGTCTACACAAAAGCGCCCAGCGCTTCAGCCAAAGTGCGTACCGTCTCTAAGCGAGAGAGGTCGTAGCAGCGGCAAGCCAGTCGCGGTCACTGGGATTCTCCAAGCGCCCCATGATCTCCTGAACTACACGAGCGTGGTAGGTGTCGATCCAGTCAATCTCGTGCCTGCTCAATAAGGCGACTTCGATCAGGCGCTTATCGAAAGGCACCAGTGTCAGGGCGTCAAACTCTAGCATCGGAGTCTCTTGTGAGCTCGTATCGGCCTCACGCACCACGCAAAGATTTTCACAGCGGATACCAAAGTCGCCATCCCGATAATAGCCGGGCTCGTTGCTGACGATCATCCCCGGAGCCAGCGGCGTTGCGTTCCAGGCTTTGCCAATGCGCTGAGGGCCCTCGTGCACGCTCAAAAATGCACCAACTCCGTGCCCGGTTCCATGATCATAATCACGACCGGTCTGCCACAGGAACTGCCGCGCCAGTGCATCCAGGTGCGTACCTGTAGTACCACTGGGGAAACGCGCCCGGTCCAGCGCTATATGCCCCTTGAGAACCAAGGTGAACAACTCGCGCATCTCTTGAGTCGGCACGCCAATAGCAACGGTCCGCGTGATATCTGTAGTGCCATCAGAATATTGGCCACCACTGTCGACTAAGTACAAACTGTCAGGGAGTAATGGTGCCGGCGTATTGTCTTGATGGTTGTAATGACACATGGCGCCGTTGGATGCGGAAGCAGAGATCGTGTCAAAAGAAAGCTCGTGGAACAGTGCTCCCTCGGCACGAAACGCACCTAGGCGATCGGACACCAGAGCCTCATCATGGTATCGACCTTCTGATATCTCAGCGTCAAGCCAGGCAAGGAAGCGTATCTCGGCGACCGCGTCGCGACGGTGTGCTTCCTGGGCGCCGGCAACCTCTACGGAATTCTTACAAGCCTTGGGGAGCAGGACCGGGTCTTCGCAGGCGATCAGCTTGGCACCACCTTCGCCTAGGCTTAGCTGCGTCCAGGCATTTGCCGTCGCCGGATCTGCAAGTACTGTCTTGCCCGCCCAGGCGCCTAGGAGCCGACTAGCATCTTCCTCATCAACGATCGAAACGCCGTCGCCAGTATGGTCATGTAAGCCCTGAGGCACTCGTCGCTTGTCCACCAACAAATGTAAGTTGCCGGTGGCTTCAAGCACCGCACAGCTTAAAAGCACAGGCAGACGCGGTACATCGCGCCCGCGTACGTTTAACAGCCAACTCACAGAATCAGGGGCGAAGATCAAGGCCGCATCAGCACCAAGATCGGCTATATGTTTGCCCAAGCGCTTACGCTTGGACAGACTGCTTTCCCCAGTGAAGGACTCCTCCAAGAGCAAAGCTTCGGCGACCATGGCCTCGGGGCGACTTTTCCAGCATCGATCGATGGGGTTATCAATACTCAGGACTAACTCAATACCGGCCCCTCCCAAAACGTCTCGAGCTTGCTGGTACCAATCCAAAGTACACATTCGCGGATCAATAAGAACTTTGCTGCCCGCGTCCAGTTCTACCGTTAACCAGGACAATGGCGGCTCTTCGATCAGCCGACGATATTGATACTGCTCGCCGTCAACCTGACGACGCACCTGAACCGTATAGCGGCCATCAGTAAAAATGGCGGCCGCCTTTGCTGTGACAACAGCCATACCCGCAGAGCCGGTGAAGTCAGTGAGCCAGCGCAAACGCTCGTTGTGCGCAGGAATATACTCACCGAGATACTCGTCCGCTCGCGGTATGCAAAAAGCATCCACACCGCGGGATGCGAGCTCTTTGCGTAAAGATTCGAGATTCGCTTTCTGACCCGCTGCTGCCATTTCGTTCACCGTCCTCGTTATGAATTAGATCTGCTCAAAGTCTTCTTTGCCCACACCACAGTCTGGGCACAACCAATCTTCCGGAACGTCATCCCAAAGCGTTCCCGCGGGAATACCGTCATCAGGCCAGCCTTCGGCCTCATCGTAAATCAAGCCACAGACAATACATTCAAACTTACGAAAGGACTTTTCACTCATAGTGCTTTGGTCTCCGGATACCACAATTGAAGGTTAAGATTTGCTACCTAGGCTCAGGGGCCCGGCGTCAGATCGCCATCGAGGCGCAGACGGTAGCCATTTTCTTCTGGGCTGGCAATGAGTGACAGTGCTTGAGCTAGCGCAGCGTCGAGCTCTTGTCCCGAACTTTCGATGTATAAATCCACAGCGTAACGTCGCTGACTCAGGCTCACCGTCCCGGTTGCCTTAACAGGGCCACTCAAAGTATCAATGCTCGCATTTACCTGCTGACTCGCAGGACTCGTGAAAGTAGCTACGTAATTCCCGAGTACGCGCCGGCCTCCCGGTGACTGCCAGGCTGCCCCCTGCCACACAAGACGACCATCGGCGCGCAATAAATCGCCGGCGGAAACCAGGATTTCATCAAAGAGTATTCCCAGACGCCCTTTTAACTCGACGGGCAGCACTTGCTTGAGGAGTCCCGCATCCAGATTCATATCTAATCCACGAATCCGCAGGCTCTCTCCCTCCAGGCGAAGCTCCAAACTGGCTCTTTGGTCGCCCCAAACGCTGCTGACCTGAACCGTAGGCGCCAGCCGGAGCAGGCTCCATGGCGCCATGTTCCAGGTGAGTTCTCCGAGATGAAAGTAGCCGCCGGGGACTTTCAATCGCGCTCGTGATGCCGTGCCGGCGCGGAGCGTTCCAGAAACACCCGAAATTTGCAGCGTTTCGGCGTCGAGAAAATACGGCAGCAATCGGGCGGGCATACTCAAGCTGAGAACGCACAAGAAGAGCGCGGCGCCGACCAGGATCGGAAGCCAAAAACGGGGTTTCATTGGAAGGCGGCTACACGAAGGGTCGCGCTGACGACACCAGCAGTGCTGGTTTGGCTCAGCGACAAATCATCGACTCGCAGCCCCTGGAGAGTCTCTATCTCGTAAATCCAACGCAATAGTGCATCCAAGGGAGCTGATTCAAAGCGCAACTGTACTGACCCCTGACTGTTTGGTTGGAGTCGGCTTACCCTGAGTTGATAACGGCCGGCACTCTGATTTAGAGAGGCACTGAGGTTCACGGAAGACGCGCCTTTGCTGTCGCTCTGTGCGCCCCGGAGCGATTGAATTTCTGTTGCCATAGCATCCACCCGGCGCAACACAGCGGCGGTTGCCGCGTTTCGGGCCGAGAGCTCATCCCGAGCCTGGCCCAATGGGCGAATCACAAACAATGCCAACACATAGACAAGAACCACAGCTGACATAAGTAAGAGCGCCACCTGCTCGCGCAGCGAAAACCGGTCAAACCAGGCGCTCATGAACTCTCTCCAATGCGCAGCCGTGCCCGCACTCGATCACCACTTCGCGACGAGCTCTCCAAACTTGCCACATATCCCGCGCGCTCAAGTGAAACTCTGAGAGATTCAATATCTGCAAAGTTCGCGGCTAACAAATTGATCCTCAGCTCTGCATTTCGTTGACTATAACTAAGGCTTGCCAAGACCAATTCGCTCTCTGGCGAAAATAGCGCGCCTAGAGGTGCCAGCAATCCCGTAAACGTGCTCCCGCCCCCGCTCCCTCGTAAACCGTCTAGCTGACGCTGAAGCTGCTTTTGTGCATCAACAACCGCCCCTTGCGGATTGACTTCTCGATACACCGATTGAATTTCCGTACGCAGGACCAGGTTTTCACGCGCCAGGCGTCTTAAGTCCAGCCCTGCGGACAATAAATGAATACTGAGAGCGACAAGAACTAAAGCAGCAACTTTGCGCCACTGACTCCACCATCGGGCATAGGGCAACTGCGGAGCGAAATCCCCCTGCAAAAGATTAACGATAGCTTCACCAGAGTCGTGAAGCAGCATTGCTGCCGCAACGCCGCCCTTGCGCCACTGCGTAGCTACTGCGCCCAGAGGACTTAGAAAACTCAAATCTAGCGATTCATTCTCGCCATAAACGACAATACGCAGCGGCGGCGACTCTTCGGCCAACGTTTCAAGTAGGAGCGGTAGCAAGTCGTTCTCTATCCGAGTGCCAGAGCTGCGTCCATAACGCAGTAAGGTAGATTCGTTCTCTATCACCAGGGTCCACTCCCCTGACGACCAGGGGAGTAACAGCGGCTCCGGCATCCAGGGAACAAGACTCGCGAACTCACCCAGAATTTCCTGCCAGCGCCGCATGCTCTGCCGATCCGTCATGGCCACCGCATATTGGTCCCGATCCAGAGCCATACGCGCAAAATGTACGTCATCGATGTTGTCGGTGAGCGATTCCTCGAGCATAAATGGCAAAGATGCGCCTAAATGCTTGCGCTCTTCCGGCGTCACGGTGAGTTCTAATAGGCGCGCTTCGGAACCGGGGGCCGCAAAAACAACACCGTGTTCGCTCTGTTTCAGAGTCTCCCGCAAGCGATCCATGATTATGGGCGCATCGACGCTCAAGGCATGAACCTCGCCGGCATCCAGCCAGTACAAGGCCTCATCCTGAAGGCAGATCACGCTCAGATTTTCACTCACTGGGAATTCTCAGCAGCAGGGTTCGGCATATCGTATAGGCTTGCGTTGATTCGTTGCAGTACGTCAATCTCACGGGCCTGACGGCGAAGCACACTGTACAACCGCTGCTCACGGTCGGCAATCTCCACTCGCGAAGCCAGCAAAAAATACGATGAAGACTCTGTGAGTAGAGTTGCAATTCCAGAGTTTGACTCACCGGAGAAAACTGCCAGCTGTAGAAACTCCTCGAGACTGGTAAAACCCGCGCCCTCCCGGAGTTGCACCAAGGACTCTCCCTCACTGCGCGAAAGGGGCTGGAGGTTTCCATCAACATTCAGAGCCTGCAGCACCGACTGTGAAGCAGTATGAATATTGATGGCGGCGGGCACCTGGGGCCAGACGGTTACATGAGGGCGAAGAGCTTGAAAGATCTCCGGCGTCATTGTGGCAACGGCAAGCAACTCGCTCACACTCATCATAGGGCGATTCCCCGGGCGATAGGACGGCTGGAGGCTAACGTAATACGCGCTCTCCGCGCCGTTGAGTCGAGGCTCGTCATCGGCGTCTATCCAATCGGCGACAGCTTCAGTAACGGCAATTGCTGCGAATTGATCAAGCTCCGCAGATTCCAGCGCCTGCAGAAGGCGAATAAAGGTCTGTTGCGCTGGACTGTAACTCGAAGTGCCTGCAGCCGCAGGGTCGCCAAGGCTATTGAGGTTAAAACGTCCCTGAAGGTCAGTAAGGCTCCCGAACATCCACCCCCCCTCATCCAGAGCATAGGGCGTGGCTTGCTGGGCCCAAATTTCATTGAGGTCATCCCGGGATGTCTCACTGGCCAGATCGGCATCGTAGTCTAGTGTGAGAGCCAGTGAGGCGAGATCTTCTGCCCCGCGAAGATAAGCCCAGCTTTGCTCAGCGACAAAGCTATTGAGTCCCCGACGGTAGCTCAAGTCAAAGTCACGCTGCAGAGCCACCAGTACCCCCGCACAAATGGCGAATACCAGCAAGGCCACGACCAGAGCGACACCGTCTTGGGAACGAATATCCCCTAAGCTAATGCGCAGGCAGCTCATAGAATCGTCTCAACTCGCCAAGATCATCTAGCTCCAGACGTAGTTCGAGGGCCACCGGCGGTGGAGGTACGGAGGCTCCGGCGCCAGGATCAGCCACCCAGTTTCGCGACCAGGCGCGAGTATCGATCACAAAATCACCATCAACCTCAAGGTTTTCTAGTGCATCAAGGAAACGCAGCTCCAAGGTGTTTACGCCACGAAGCAGCGCCATTCGCTTGGGCTCGGCATCAACTGCGCGATCCAAAACGGTGTAGTACGCGCGCCAAAGCGTGTCATCTTCCAGGTAGTAAAACACTCGCTGAAGTTCGCTGCGAGGCTGCTGGAGGCTATTAGACCAACCCTCCCGCGTCAGCGACAGCGGATAAAACGCCAAGGGTCCGCCAGACAGTGCGGGCTGCATGGCACCAAACTCGTCTCGCAAAGAGCGATTGCTAAACTGTCGCAGGTCTCTGTTTAACAACGACAGGGTCCTGTTCAGATCGCGAGTACGCTCACTGGCAGCTCGCAGCTGCTCAGCCCCGGTCAGTGTCGTCGATATCCCACTGTAAGAGGCTGCGGCGACGAACACGGTTATCGCCAAGGCGATGAGCACCTCAACAAGAGTAAATCCCCGCTCCCGTGGCTCAACCACTGGCTACTCCATCGCTACGTGCCGCTAGAAAGGCGACCAGTGTATAGAGCGCCGGCCCATCATCGCTCTGGCTAGCTCGTATCTGAATTTCCACGCGGGAAAAATCCGGAACTTCGGTGGCTTGACTCTGAATTCGCCATTGCCACTCTCTACCCGCCATCTCCTCGATCCCCGTATTACTCCCCCGAAGTGTTTGCCCACCGCCGCGAAGCGCTAGACGCAGTTCCCCAAGCCGATTGCCGGCGACTATCTGAGCGAGGGAACGATCACGAATATAGGCCGTACCATCGATCTGTTGATCCATAGTAAAAAGCAGTGCGGGAACAGCAAGCGCGACGATTGCCAGAGCAACCATCACCTCAATCAAGGTAAAGCCCGATGAGTTTACAGAGCGCTTAGCGGGCAGCCGCATACTCGCCCACCGCATCATCGTCTTCGCCGCGAAACTGCTCAAACCTTCCCAATGCATCCCAGCTTAAGCGCCAGAGTAAAACATCGTCGTCTCGATCTCGGATCAGCAATTCCCCCGTCTGAGTCTCGCCGCTGGAGAACATCAGCCACTGAGGCAGCACCCCCGCAAGGGGATCAACGGCATCATTCGCGGCGAACACCAGTTCCACATCGTCGAGCATAATCTGCAGACGCACGCTCGCAGGGAACACCAGAGAATCAAAAATTTCGCTGGACTGCTGGGGCTCACGCCAACCCTGTATGAGGCGCTGCCGCCAGTGCGCGGTCACTGTAGACTTTCCACGTTCATTGACGCTATTAACAAAGAGAACACCGAAATCGCTGCCGCTAAACTGCGCCTCATCCAGCGCAAAGCCCGCTACCGCGATCAGCGTTTCCAGGCGCTCCTGAACAAGCCGATCACTGGATCCGAAGTTAACATTCAGCGTCACAAGACTGGTCATCAATACGATCACAAACAGCACGACCAGCATTTCGATCAAGCTAAATCCGCGATCGGGCATCGACATGTCAGCCCTGATCTTCTTTCCAGTTACCAATGTCCGCGTTCTGGTCTTCACCCCCAGAAAGACCATCAGCGCCTAATGTGTAAATATCGATCTCGCCATTCTCCCCGGGGCTCAGATACAAATACGGCCGCCCCCAGGGGTCGCGAGGTAACTCTGCCAGATAACCGCTATCCTTGAAATTACGGGGTGTCGGATCGATTGAGCTAGCGCTGACCAAAGCTTCCAGCCCCTGTTCAGTTGTCGGATAAACATAGTTGTCCAGCCGATAGATTTTGAGCGCTGTCTCAATGGCCTTAAAGTCCGCCTGCGCCTTTTGGATACGCGCATCATCTGCGCGATTGAGCACCGTAGGTGCCACAATGCTAATCAGCAATCCCATGATTACCAGTACCACCAGAATTTCCACCAGAGAAAAACCGCCCTGCCCACCTGTGCCAACTCTGCGCTGCATCTGCTTACCTCACCATTGTATTGAGATCAAAAATTGGTAGAAGTATGGCCAGCACAATCAGCAGAACCATCCCTCCCATGAAAACAACCATGAGCGGCTCAAACAAACCCATAACCGTGCCCAGAGTCATTTCGAGCTCTCGCTCCTGATTATTGGCTGATCGTTCGAGCATATCTTCCAAAGAGCCGCTGCTCTCACCACTGGCGACCATATGCACCATCATCGGTGGGAAGTGCCCCGCACTGGCCAGCGCCCTGCTGAGACTACTGCCTTCCTGTACACGCAGAGCAACATCCTCACTTTCTGCCCGCAACACGAGATTTACTAACACCTGACCGGCAATGCGCAGAGCTTCCAGCAAGGGAACCCCGCTTGCCATCAGGATACTGAGCGTAGAAGCAAATCGTGCAGTATCCAGTGCGATGATTAGCCCTGAGATACCGGGTAGGCGCAGCAAAAAAGCATGCCAGGCCAATCGCCATTTAGGATTGCGAAGCAGTCGACGCATAGCGATACCCGCTAACACCAAACCCACCAACAACCAAAGACTGTAAGAACCGAAGAAATCACTGGCCGCAATCAACGCCACAGTCAATGCAGGAAGCTCTCGATTACTCTGGGAGAAAATACCAATGAGTTCTGGCACCACAAACACCATGAGCGCCACGATCACGGCAACAGCCACTGCCAGCAGAATAAACGGATAGATCATCGCCATACGCAATTGCTGGCCACTGTGCTGGCGTCTCTCAGCGTAATCCGCGAGTTGCTCAAGTACGGAGCCCAAAAAGCCCGCGTGCTCACCCGCTGTCACCATAGCGCGGTACATTTCATTAAACGCCAGGGGGAACTCAGCCATCGCGTAGGCGAGTGTGTGGCCCTCACTCACCCGGGACCGAATTTGCAGGAGCATGGCTTTGACGCGAGGTCGCCGTGTTTGTTCTGCCGCCGCCTGAAGACAATCGGCCAAAGGCAAGTTTGATTGCACCAGCGTAGCCAGTTGACGTGTCAAAAGTGCGAGATCCGCGCCTTTAATCCGCGTCGGGAGAAACCGCTGCCTCAGGCTGCTATTAGCTGCCTCAGAACGAGCCGCATTTTGTACTTCGATGGGCCGAAGCTTCTGTGTGCGCAGCTGGACTCGAACATGACGCTCGGAATCCGCCTCCAGCACGCCCCGCACCACCTTGCCACCTGGATTGAGGGCTCTATAGCGATAGGCTGTCATAACTCAGTGTCCTCAAACCACCGAGGTGACACGCAGGACTTCCTGCAGGCTTGTATCACCAGAGAGAACTCGTCGTCTGCCATCATCTTCAATGCTTGCCGCATGTCGCCGGGCGTGTTCGTTCATAGCCTGCTCTGAGGCGCCGTCGTGAATGAGCGTCCGCAACTGATCATCCACTTCAATAAGCTCATAGATCGCACTGCGCCCACGATATCCACTGTGGTTACAGCTCGCACAAGCTCCGGGTTGATAGATTGTCGTACCCGCAACGTCTGCGTTCTCAAGTCTTAACATCGCCGCTTCCGCGCTGGTCGGCACGGCCGCTTGACGGCATTGGGGACAGAGTAATCTCACGAGGCGCTGAGCCATTACCGCAATCAGACTCGAGGACAGTAAAAAGGACTCAACCCCCATATCCTGAAGTCGCGTCACAGCACCGATAGCGGTGTTGGTGTGTAAGGTCGACAGGACCAAGTGGCCGGTCAAGGACGCTTGTACGGCTATCTCCGCCGTCTCAAGATCCCGAATCTCCCCCACCATCACGACATCCGGATCCTGACGCAAAATCGCTCGCAGCCCCCGGGCAAAGGTCATATCCACCTTGGCATTGACCTGCGTCTGCCCAATACCTGGCAGCATATATTCCACAGGGTCCTCGATCGTCATGATGTTGCGCGCGGCGTCATTGATCTCAGATAGCCCGGCATACAAGGTGGTGGTCTTACCCGAACCCGTCGGTCCGGTAACCAAAATAATACCGTGGGGACGTGTTAGCGCGCCTCTAAATCCGTCAAACACGGCTTCGGGCATCGCCAGCTGAGCGAGCTGTAACTGACCCGACTGCTTATCCAGCAAACGAAGAACCACGCGTTCACCGTAGGCCGACGGTATTGTGGACATCCGAATATCCACCGCGTGACCCGCTATGCGCACAGATATCCGACCGTCCTGAGGAATACGCCGTTCAGCAATATCCAAACGAGCCATTACTTTCAGTCGGGATACGAGCAAAGGCCCTAACATCCGTTTGGGAGACAAAACCTCCGCGAGTACGCCATCAATGCGATAGCGAATACTGAGCTTTTCTTCGAAAGTCTCAATGTGAACATCTGAGGCTTTTTCACGCACGGCCTGAGAAAGAATAGCGTTAATCAGACGAATGATCGGCGCGTCATCTTCCGCATCCATCAAATCACCTGTGTCTGGAATCTCTTCTGCAAGACGACTCAAATCTACATCTGAGCTGATATCCGCAGCCATTTGCACCGCTTCACTATTATCACGCTGATAGGCAAGGGATAGCTGAGTCTGAAAGTCCGTGGCGGAAAGCCTCTGCAGGTCAAGCCCCTTGCCAATGCGACGGCGAAGCTCCAGGAGGACATTGACACTCAAGGCACCATCATGAAACACACGATGGCCTGCTTGAGGATCGATGACAACGCGATGGGCCGTTGCAAAAGTAAACGGCAGCTTACCGGGAACAACCTCCGCAAACTCAAGAGCGGACTGAGCCTCTATCACGGCGACTCCGGGACAGGCGCACGGAGATCATCGCGGATTTTTTCAAGCTGCAGTATCTGCTGCTCCCAATCCGGCAGCACAGGTACCTCACCCTCCCCAAAGAACAGCAAACCTTGCTCTCGCTGGGCCCGCTGTTGATCACGAATGTGTCGATACTTGAGTGCGGTAGCCCCCGCCAGCGCTTTCTCGTCCCGAATGATCGTGGGACGGATAAAGATCATGAGGTTCGTTTTACTCACAGAAACCGCATCGTTACGAAAGAGCCTTCCCAAATAGGGTATGTCGCCCAGAATAGGGATGCGCTTCTCGGTGCTTTGCACATCGTCTTTTATCAATCCGCCGAGCACTACAATACGACCATCCTCTGCGAGTACCTTGGTGCGGATTTTTCGCTCATTCGTTATTAGATCGGCCGCCGCAGCGGATGCGACGAGCGTGGCGCCGGTGAGTGAGTTCACTTCCTGCTCGATCTCCAGCACCACCGAATCCCCCTCGTTCACCTGGGGCGTCACGGTCAGCGTAATACCGACATTCTGCCGCTCAATTGTTTGAAACGGGTTCTGGGCGCCATTGTTACCACCAGCATTGGTAAAAGAGCCCGTGATAAAGGGAACCTGTTGCCCCACGGTGATGAAGGCTTCTTCATTGTCCAGGGTAAGCAGGCTCGGCGTAGATAAGATGTTCGCGTTACTTTGTTCCTCAAGAGCATTGAGAATAACCGTCATGCTCAGATCCTCGCCCACTACACCCCAACCCAGGGATAACCCTGCAGAACCCGCTAACGCTCCCGCAAGATTGCCTACATCGAAGTCGCCCGTAGTAGTGCCCGAGCTTGCATTACCATCTGATGGCAGTATCGCACCTGCGATATTCCGGGCCCGAGCGTCCGAGGCGTTAATGCTGCTGCCATAAAATCCCTTGTCATTGGCAAACAACCACTGCAGGCCCAAATCCTGTCCATCTGTGACTTCCAGCTCTACGATGATGGCCTCCACCAACACCTGCGCACGCCGGATATCTAGGCGAGTGATTACAGATTCCACCGCCGCCATTTCGTCAGGATCAGCGGTAATGATGAGTGAGTTGGTACCCTGATCAGCTTCGATGGTTGCTGTGTTACTGGAGGAACGGGCGACCTTTCCATCTCCCGTGTCGAGCTTGCTGATGTTCTGCATAACCCGGGTAAGCACATCGGCGATCGCCGTAGCCTGTGCGTACTCTAGGTAGATCACTTTAACGTTACCCGTCTGCTCAAGCGGCGTATCTACGTAAGCAACTAGTTTACGGATACGGGCTCGCTGCAGCTCGTCGCCCGACACCAGTAGGCTATTGGTACGCTTGTCTGGCACTAGCAACACGTCAATCTCGCCACCGTTGTTTTTTGCCTCGGTGGCATTGAGAGTCTCAAGCATTCTCACGACATCTTCTGCCACCGCATAGCGCATGGCAATAACATCAGTCTCCTGTACCGCAGACTGATCCATACGCTCAATAATGTCGCGAATACGGCTGATATTAGACGCTGAATCAGAAATGATAATCGCATTGCTGGGCGCGTAGGCTGCCATATGTGCCTGCTGCGGAACGAGAGGTCTTAGCACCGGGATGAGCTTCGACGCAGAGATATTCTCCAGACGTAAAACCTGGGTAACGTACTCGTCGTTCAACTGACCGCCAGCACCGGCCACATCAGCTACGGGCACCGATGCCGAGCGTGCGTCTTTGTTCTGAATAACCCGTACTACGCCACCGGAGCGCACAGCGGTGTAACCGTGCACGTCAAGAATCGCAAGAAAGAGATCGTAAAGCTCGCTGGCATTGACCGGCCGGGACGACACAACCTTAACCTTACCCTTCACTGAAGGATCGACAACAATGGTGGTGTTGGTGGCCTCCGAGACAAACTTGATGAGTTCCTGGATATCCGTGTCTTTCAGGTTAACGGTGAAATCCTGCGCCTTTGCGGGGAGCACCATCAAAGCCACAAGCAGCGGCAATATGACCGCAGATCGCATAAGGCCCTGACGCCAAAGGATAGCTGAGGCGATCACAGATCACCCTCCTTCGCGGATGCTCCAAGACTTACGTTAAGCGTCACAGACTCTCCCTTTCGTTGTAGCTCAAAACTGGCATCGCTGGCTGAACGCATCGCCTGATACAGCCTCACGGTGTTTGCTGGGTCCGCAAGCGACATTCCGTTTACCGCAGTCACCAAGTCGCCAGACTCAAAACCCAAGGCAGAAAACTCATTGGCAGCGCTTCCCGGGCTTATGCGATAACCCTGCAACTGAGAACCCTCGCGCACCGCTACCACCCGGACCACCTCTGCCAGAGACCGGGGATCGCGATAAAGGCGCTCTCGATAGTCCGCCGCAATTTCCGAGACGTCGCCCGCTGCTGATACGTTTCGCGACGGAGAATCAGTCTCGCTAGCCTCGCTCGGCGTAAAACGCGAGCTCGTCGAGGAAGGCGGCAGTGAAATCGAAGCAGTTAGTCCACTGTTTTCAAACAAACGCAACACCTCGTAGCGACCGCCATTATCCAACACAATGAGATTAGACAGCACCTTTGCCAAAACCACGTCACCGTTTACCGGCAATTCGTCACCTACCTGATACAGGTCCTGTAACTTTCGGTGTTCGATTACGGCATGACCAAGACCGGCCTCCGACGCCGCCAAAACACCACGCAACAGTAAGGGCAATCGGGTATCTGGAGCGCCATCTTCAATGCCAGCCAGCGCCACGCTAGCGTCGGCCTCACTCATAGCAGGCACTCGGCCGGTAGCCGCGGCAAGAGTTTCCGGGCTTACCACCGCTCCGGGCTGACCGAAGAGCTGTGCTGCCACAAGAGCGTCTATGTCGACTGCAGCGCGGGCGCGCGTTGCCGTGTCACTCGAAACAGGATTAATGACTATTGCCGCTGGCAGTGGAGGTGCTTCAGGAAAGAAACTCCAAAGCGCCGTCCACACAGACAGCCCGAGCCAGACACACAAAAGCAGCGCAAGAACACGCTGCAAAAGAAGTAAGTTAGTCGGCTGGGAAAAATAGCGAAACGCCGTCGCAGCCCGATTTGTGAGCTGGGATGCGAAGCTAGCCAACCGTGTCTGCCAAAGCGCTGTCACCGCTGCCCCCAGCTTTACCCGTTGTGTGACTTCAATGACCCTCTCGGGGAGACGACACTTAACGGCAAAATTGTGACACTAATATGACCGTCTCGCCAGCGCCGCGCAGGGTCTTTTACTGCTGGCTGTGATAGTAATCCATGAGGATCTTTGCGACCTCCGGACGGGAGAACTCTGGCGGGGGAGCAATACCCTGACCTAACATTTCCCGCACAGCAGTACCCGACAATAAAACGAAGTCCTCCTTACTGTGATCCGGTGCATCACGCATCATCACAACACGATCAAGTTTACGACTGTAGGCCGTGTGATCTGCACGATAGATAGCAATCTCCAGAGCGCCCTCAGGAACCTCTTCATCAAACACCGTCTGCGCATCAAAACCGCCATAATAATCGCCGACACCCGCATGATCGCGGCCAACGATTAGGTGTGTACAACCACAATTCTGACGAAAAACCGCATGCAGCACGGCTTCTCTGGGACCGGCGTAAAGCATGTCAAAGCCGTAGCCAGTGATCATTACCGTATTCGGCGGAAAGTAGACGTCAACCATCTTACGGATTGACGCATCCCGCACCTCGGCAGGGATGTCCCCTGGCTTGAGCTTGCCAAGCAACATGTGTATCAAAATGCCGTCAGCACCCAGATCCTCCATGGCCATGCGGCACAGCTCTTCATGCGCGCGATGCATCGGGTTACGCGTTTGAAAAGCGACAACCGTCTCCCAACCTCGCTCGACAATTTCTGCGCGAATATCCACCGCGGTACGAAACGTATCCGGAAACTCGCTCGCAAAGTATGAGTAATTCAGCACCTGTATCGGGCCTGAGACCACTCTCCTCCCAAGGCTCAAGAATGTGGCAACGCCAGGGTGCTCTGGATCCAGTGTGCGGAACACTTTGCTTGCGATCTGCTCAAGCTGGGCATCACTGGCCTCGTCCACAGCCGTCACATCCATAACTGCCAACACGGGGTTGCCATCTACATTGGGGTCACGCAACGCGATTCGCGTGCCGGCCTGAACACTGGGGTCATTGGTGACGTTCAGGATCGGCACTGGCCAAAATAGGCCGGCTTCTGTCTTAAGGTGTTCGGCAACAGACAGCGCGTCACCCAACGTCATATAACCGGTTAGAGGATTAAAGTAGCCAGCCCCCAACATAACGGCATTAGCGGCCGCCGCAGAGTTAAGCAGCATGGATGGTAAGGACTCAGCTTCGGTTGCTAGAGCGGCTCGGGCGTCATTGTCATAAACGTACAAAGGACGTAGCTGCGCAGACCCGTGGGGCTTGATCATTTCAAATTCCTCTTTAGGCGGCGATGATGCCGCGGTCGCTCAACTCGCGAAGAATCTGTGCAACCTCGTCGTCTAGTGTTTGCGTATCAGAATGCAGGTGTATCTCCGCCGATGGCGGCGCTTCGTAAGGATCATCAATACCCGTAAAGTTTTTAATCTCACCCGCCCGGGCCTTCTTATACAGGCCCTTAGGATCACGGCTTTCCGCCGCCTCTAAGGAGCAGTCCACGAAAACCTCTATGAAGTCGATACCCGCCGCCGCGTGCAACTCACGCACCGTGTCGCGATCCGCCACGTAGGGACTAATAAAGCTGGACAGCGCGATAACCCCACTGTCAGCAAAGAGCTTAGCTACTTCACCGATGCGGCGGATATTCTCGGTACGATCCTCGGCCGAAAAGCCGAGATTCTTATTAATCCCCATGCGGACATTGTCACCATCCAAACGATAGGTCAGAACACCTCGCTCGCTTAAAACACCTTCAAGTTCCACTGCCACGGTACTCTTGCCGCTGCCAGACAATCCCGTAAACCAGACAGTGGCGCCCCGGTGTCCCAGTAGCTTGGCACGGTGATCCCGTGTGATATCACCCTCGTGCCAGTGCACATTGGTGGCTTTTTGCTCGGCCATGTTGGTTCCTTGACAGGCGTTGATTTAAGGCGCCGCAGTTTATCACGGTGTATTACCGTGGGTAGGATCGAAAATGGGTGCTAGGTCTCAGTATCGGCCGTGTAGCCTGGCTCAAACCGGCTGCACTTGAGGTCCTTAAGCAGGCCATCATGCAGACTATAAATCCAGCCGTGTACACCGAGAGTCTGCCCGCGATCCCAAGCGGCCTCTACTACGGAGGTTCTCGCCACGTTTTCAACCTGACGTTGAACATTCATCTCACAGAGCATATTGACCCTTGTGGTTTCATCGGGCTCCGCGTCAAGTTTGTCACGCGCTTCGATGGCCACATCTTCGATATGCTTGAGCCAGTTATCGATCAGACCTCTGGGCTTGGGATCGAGCACCGCAGCCACCCCACCGCAGCCGTAATGCCCCACCACGACGACATGCGACACCTCAAGAATATCCACCGCGTACTGCAGAACCGACAAGCAGTTGAGATCTCCATGCGCGACCACGTTGCCGACGTTGCGATGCACAAAAACCTCACCGGGTTTAAGGCCAACTATTTCGTTGGCCGGCACCCTACTATCCGAACAACCAATCCACAGATAACGGGGTGATTGCTGTGCCGCAAGTTCAGGGAAAAACTGCGGATTATTAGTACTGACGCGCTCAGCCCAGTCTCGGTTATTCGCAAGAAGCTCTCTCAGCCCCTCCATGACTAAAGCATCAGCAGGCCGAGGCGAGCCACAGATATCCGGTTGCCGCCCCCGCGCTCTGCTTTTTGCATGGCCGCCTCAGCCTCAGACTCCATCTGCGTCGCCAAGCGCTCACTAGACTCGACGGGATGCCGGGAAGGCTCCCAGCACACCAAGCCTACGCTCAGTGAAACGTGCAGTACGGCTCCTCGGCCATCATCAATAGCAAACTCATTGATGTCCTGGCGCATACGCTCACCGATGTCGTGGGCGTGAGGTTCGTTACAGGCAGGTAACAAAACAGAAAAGTGTGTCGTAGAGATATGTGCAATGTAATCCGTGGCTCGTAGTTCAGAACACAGTCGCTGGGAAACCCGGCGCTGCACAAAGTGACAGGCCACCTCTCCGTAGCTCTTACAGATATCCGCTAATTCATCTAATGAGATGTACAGCAGGGTCATGGAGTGATTCACACGACGAGCCCAGTAGATCTCACGCAACATGTCACGGCGAAAGGCGCGCAGATTACCCACTTCGGTCACAGGATTCAGGAGAGTCAACTGATCCACCCGCTGGTACTCGACTACGCGTAAAAGCGCCGCAGCAACCAACTGACCCAGCATCGCAAAAAGCTCGCGCTCCGAGTCTCCATAAGTCGTCATGCTTTCGGTGAGCGCAATGTGATAGCTCCCGACCAGTCGATTGCCATCGAGGAGCGGCATCATGACCGCCCCTGCTGCCTTTGATGCTCCAGACAAAATGGTGAACATGCGTCGATCATCAAGATCGATAATCACAGCGTCAGGCACATCGGGATAAAGCTGGTAAAGCGCATAGTTATCGGACTTGAGTGACAAGGAAGCACCGAACAACTTGCGGACGGGTAATAGACGGGCTATCTGCTCTTCGGGGTCATACAGCCTTAGCTCAGACTGGGTCGAGCCAAACACCTGTGGAAAATCCTCCAAAAGATATTTGACCAGCGTTGAAAGGCTCTTAACCGCCAGTAAGGTACGCTGCGCCTGACGCAGCTGACGCAACACATGCACGTGTAAGGACAAGACCACCTCGTCACGTTCACCGTCGTCAGCCTCCACCGGGAGCGCGGTCATCTCGATGTCGGTGACCTGAGGCTCTGTATTTTTTTCGTCGCTCACGCTAAGCCGTTCTTAATCTGTTGATGCGCCACGAGACAATCTCCTGCGAACTCTTTGGATACGCAATCGGTTTGATATACCAATGTAAGGCCACTATACTCCACTCAGCAAACCGAGGGGTGGCTCAAGCCTGAGACGCCTGCCCTTCACTGTACTCCTCCAAGAGACGGTGAAGCAGCGCAGCGAACCCTTTGAACCTGATCCGGGCAATACCGGCGTAGGAATGGTTGTGGCTTTGGTGTATCGACTTCTTGCCATAGGCTCTTCGTTCCCGCGTCTAAGGGAACAATGATGAAACAGTCAATACCTGTACAAACCAACAATAGTCAGACGCTTACAAGGCCTGTAGTTCAGGCTCTGTCGGCAGCAGCCGGCGCCCGAGCTTCGCTCCTGGTTGCTCTACTTGCTATGGGAGGCGCGACAAGCGCGCAAGCCCAGGCCCAAGCTGGCCCGACAGAAACAGCTCCAGCTCTCGAAGAAATCATCGTTAGCGCAGAATTTCGAGATACACCCTGGCTGTCTCAACCCTCCAGCAGCAGCATAATGGATGCCTCCCAAATCCAAGAGCGCACCGCCATACATCTGGAGAACCTTCTGCAGCTTGCTCCGAATGTGAATCTGGCGGGCGGAAGCTCCCGCGCGCGCTTTTATCAGATACGCGGCGTGGGAGAGCGCAGTCAGTTTGTCGACCCACTGAATCCCTCTGTAGGACTGCTTATCGATGGGATCGATTTTAGCGGCCTTGGCAGTGGCGCGAGCCTATTTGATATCGAGCAGGTAGAAATTCTACGCGGCCCACAGGGAACGCTCCATGGCGCTAATGCCCTGGCGGGTCTGATCAATATGCGCAGCGCAGCTCCCGAGTCGGAATTTGCCGCCCGACTGCAAACTACCATTGGCGATTACGGACGCCGCGAGCTCGGCGTCAGCGTGACCGGCCCCCTCGCCGGGGACACACTCCTCTTTCGTGTCGCGGCGTTCCAGCATCGCAGCGATGGGTTCATGGATAACAGCTTCCTCAACCGCAGCGACAACAATGAACGAGACGAAACGGTTCTGCGCGGACGCCTGCGCTGGCTTCCAAGCGCACGCCAAAGCATAGACATCACACTAGCTCACATCGACATGGACAATGGCTACGATGCGTTCTCTTTGGATAACACACGCACGACGCTATCGGATATGCCAGGCAACGATCGCCAGCAGAGCGATACTGCGGGGATTCATTACCGCTGGGAAGGCGACCAAATACTGACAGAAGTCATGGCTAGCGCAGCTACATCCGACACCGACTACAGCTTTGACGAAGATTGGAGCTTTGTAGGCATTGCCCCGGATCTCGAATACTCATCTTTTGACCGCTACTTGCGAAACAGAGACAGCTACAGCGCGCAGCTGAGACTTTCATCAATCGAGCCGCTTATCACTTCTGTAGGCGCCATTGATTGGACAGCAGGAATTTATGCACTACAAGACGATGAGTCCCTGCGTCGAGAGTACACATTTCTAAGCGAGGATTTTCGCAGTCAATTCAAAGCTGAAACCGTCGCAGCCTACGGCCAGCTGGATCTCGCGCTGACTCAGAACTGGACGCTTAGCACGGGGATTCGTCTTGCCAATCGTTCTATGCAGTACGACGACTCCAATGCAATATCCAGTGAGCCGGACAACAACTTATGGGGCGGAAAAATTGCTCTGAAATATGCAACGGATGAACTGGGAATGCTGTACGCCGCTGTTTCCAGGGGTTACCGCGCAGGCGGAGTGAACGCCGGTATTCTGGCGTTTCCCGCTGACGACAGTGACGCGTCAGACACGCTAGCAAGCTTGCGCTTTTTCGATGAAGAGCTGCTTTACAATCTCGAAATCGGCCACAAAGGACAATTTCTCGATGGTCGCCTGCAGAGCGCCGTGGCACTGTTCTATATGGATCGTAGTGATCAACAGGTACGTGGCTCAATTGTCATTCCCCGGGAGGATGGCAGCACTGCTTTTGTCGACTATACGGACAATGCCGCCGCCGGGTACAACCTGGGGCTGGAGTGGGAGCTGCGCGCTGCAGCCAGCGACACATTGGAGGTTTACTTCAATACTGGATTGCTGCGAGCGCAATTTGACGAGTACATCAATGCCGACGGCCGAGACCTTGAAGGTCGTGAACAGGCACACGCGCCGAGCTATCAGTTCGCAGCAGGTCTCAACTGGCGTCCGAGCAAAAACTGGCAGGCTGACCTTCAATGGGAAGGGCGTGACACTTTTTACTTCTCAGACCGCCATGATGAACAATCAGGCGCCTATACGCTGCTACATTTGCGTGTTGCCTATCAGCGTGAGAATTGGGAACTCGCATTCTGGGGCCGCAACCTGCTAGATGAAGATTACTTCACCCGAGGCTTTGGAAGCTTCGGCAATGATCCCCGTAAAGGCTACGTCACCGAGGCTTATCGACAATTTGCCGATCCCAGACAGTTGGGTCTCTCACTAGAGCTTCGTCTTTGAATGCAGCATTGGAAGCCTTGGCAGTTGTACTGGGACTTGCCTACCTGATCCTTGCGATTCGCGAAAAGCGCAGCTGCTGGATTGCCGGAGCCCTCGCCTCAATCATCTTTGGAGGGATATTTTGGCAAGCCGGACTCCCCATGCAGGCGCTATTGCAAGTCTTCTACCTGGCGATGGCAGGGCTGGGCTGGTGGCATTGGGGCAAAGACGGTTCCGAGACTACAAGCAGCGTGAGTCTCGTCACCTGGCGTTACCATGCCCTTGTGATCATCAGCCTGCTTGCGCTGAGTTCAGCGACCCTCATAGCTCGCGATACGCTGACTGACACCCAGTCAATCGTCGACACAAGCAGCAGCTGGGGAGGCGTCCTCGCCACTTGGATGGTGGCACGTAAGAAGCTTGAAGCATGGCTCTATTGGATCGGGATTGATGTACTTACCGCTGGACTATATTTAGACGCGGGATTACTGGCATCATCAGCGCTCTACTTGGTTTACACAGGATTGGCGTTTATCGCATGGAAGCAGTGGCGGAACAGCTTGCGCCTTCGAGACGGCACATAGTCGAAGAAGTCTGCAGAAACTTTAGCCGCTGGGCTCCGCAGTTACAATGCCCGCCGATACCGGGCGAGATGCTTCAAGGCGGGTACAATCACCACGTCCAGTTGATCGAGGGATCAACCCAGCGCTGGGTACTGCGCATCGACAAGCGTTCCCGCGATAATGCCCAACGCGAACTGGAACTCGCAATCCAAACGCAGGCAGCGGCCCACAATATCGCCCCCCGAATAGACTACGGTGACCCCAAGAGCGGCGTGACGGTCATGGAGTGGATCGATGGACAGCAGGACACGCAAAACAGACCCGCTGCACTCGCACAGCTTCTACGAAACATTCATGTCCTAAGGCCACGTGGCAAGCCAGTCGAGTCTATCGACGTACTGCAAGACTACCGAACGGCGATAGCACCGCAATCTCCATTGGCAGAACTGGTCAGTGCTGAAAACCCTCGTATCGATAAGGCGATGAATGACATCGTTATGGATGGGAATGTCGACCGGGTGCTTTGTCACAACGATCTTCTTTGCGCGAACCGCCTACAGGGCAAGAGCCATTTGTATGCGCTTGATTGGGAATATGCAGCACCGGGAGATCCTTTGTTTGATCTAGCGGTGTGTGCGTCTGAACTGCGCCAAACCGCAGCCACTCAGCTTTTGGCGCTTTATCTACAGCGCAGGCCGACGCAGGCAGAAGAAAGACGTTTTAGCGCTCAATGCCTCATTTACGCCTGCATCGAAGCCTGTTGGTTCAGTATTTACCACGCCAACTCTGATCAGACGGGGCGCTCCCATAAAAACCTCGAACGTATGTTGTTGCGCGGTGCCTCAAGATGAGTCAGTGGCACATCCTTGGCGCCGGGGCCATCGGAAGCCTCATCGCCCATCGCATGATGCAATCGAATTGCGCATGCACCTTGCTGCACCATCACCAAAGCAGCAGCTCAGGACTGCTACTCGATGGTAAAACCACAGCACGACTACCCATTCAATCCTTAAGGGCACTCGCTCCTGCAAGCATCGACAGGCTACTGCTCACCACCAAGGCTGGCCAACTCGTTGATGCTCTCAAGTTAGCCCTTCCATACCTGTCAGACGACGCTGTAATCGCTTGCACCGCCAATGGCTTAGGGTTTGAGCAGGCTTTTTCCGAAGTACTTCCCGGCCGCAGTCTGCATCGCGCGACCAGCACGGCGGCGGCCTTCAGAGATCATGACGCCGTGGTGCATATTGTTTCTGATGGGATCACCCGCATCGGACTACCAGAATCATCTGCCTCCCCTCCCACGTGGTTTAGCGATAGCCTCGCAATTCTTGACGGCTGGCGCTGGGAGTCGAATATGCAAGGGGCCATCGGTGAAAAATTCTCGATCAATTGCGTCATCAACCCACTCACAGCACAGCTTGAATGCCGCAATGGTGAGTTGCTACAAAGCGGCGCAGCCGGCCCTGAACTTACGGCTCTGTGTGAAGAAAGTGAGCCCCTACTGAATGCACTCGGACTATGGAGTAGGCAAAGTGATTTACTCAGCGCCGCGACAAACGTGTGCCAAAGCACGGCACAAAACCAATCCTCTATGTTGCAGGATCGACTCGCTGGCCGCCCTACGGAAATTGACTTTCTCAATGGTGAACTCCTCCGTCGGGCAGAAAATTTTGAGTTTGAGCTACCGTTAAATCAGGCGCTGGTAAGCGCCTTACGCTAGTCCATCAAGAAAGCTCGTTGCTCGCTGACCAGCTGTGCGAGAGCCCGCTCCACTTCCTGAGCCGTAGCCCCCTGGGGCACCGATAATTGTCGTTCCTGAATCTGAGAGTCCCTGAACCCTTGGAGCTGTAAAAGGCATCTCCCGAACTCGCAATCAACCTGCAAATACAACTTACGCTGCGCAATACAGGCATTATGTGTACCCGCAGCGCTTAGTGTATATCTGCTATCGCTGGCCACGCCGGCACCAAGCACTACAGCCTGTTGAGCTCGCTCTTTGAGCAATAGACTAAGAAGCACGCGGAGCTCCTGCTCGTTCTGTGCAGGCGCTTTTGTATCCTGCAGAACATTGATCTGGGGCATCGCGATAGCGACGCACGGACCGGGCATCGTCACAAAAACAGTCAGAAGGCCGCCAAGCAGTAACATTGAAGCGACGAGGAGACCCCGGGCTCCCAGGCTGCCCCGAGACCAATAGTCGATTAACCATGCATTAGCGCTTTGCCACATGGGCACACGCACCAATTTCCGAGGAAGCCGCGCAACAGAAAAGCCGTTGGGAACAGCTTGCGATTCAGTGCTCAACGGAACTCCCGTCAAATCCGCAGCGGGAAGCAGACTACGCAGCTGGCGCAAGCGCTCCCGAAGCTCAAAGGTCCCGGTGGGCCGATCATCTGGCTCAGGGGCCAGCAACGTCAGTAGCAGTTCCTTTAAGGCCGCGTCTTCCGGTGCACCAAGACCGGATGTGGCTGGCAGCTCCCGCAAGCCTCCCCGTAGCTGACGGATATCAAGCTCACCCCCCGTAAAGAATGGGTGCACGCCATAAATCATGCGATACAACAGCAACCCCAGGGAAAAGAAGTCACTCGCAATAGCCGCCGCGTCGCCGCGAGACTGCTCCGGAGAAAGGGCCTCAGGACTGCAGGCCGACCATTGCTCACCCACAAGTTGAGAAGCACCAAAATCCGTCAATACCGCGCGTCCGCTAGTAGTAATGAGCACGTTTGCTGGCTTTATGTCGCCATGAACAACAGCCGCTTGACGAAGAGCTGCCAGAGCCGCAGCGATATCGGTCACTAAGGCCACGGCGTTTTGGGGATGAAGGCGGTGATTTTGCGCCAGCAGTTCCTTCAAGGTGCAGCCAGGCACGTACTGCACCACAAGGGCAAGTCGGGCGCCTGCGCTGACTACGTCGTGTATTGTAATAGTTTGCGGGCTTTCAACCCGCATGAGATGCCGAGCCTCAACAACCGCCCGGCGGCGAGAAGTGAGCGATCCCGTGAGGTGATAAAGCTTAATGCAGACTCGGCGCTTGAGCCGTGTATCAAAGGCCAGATAAACCTCTGCCTGCCCTCCGGCGCCCAGTCTGCGTAGCAAGCGATACTGTGAGAGCCCCCGTATCACCGATCAACCGAAACCCTAAGGCTCGAGAATCTCAGGCAAGTCCGCGGTGCTGACACCACTGGCTCGCAGGCGCGTCTGTAGACCGCGCCGAGACACAGCCAAACGGTCTGCTGTGGAGGCCAAATCACCCCGACAAGCATCCAGTGCTGATAGCATCTCACCCAAGGGTACATCTGCCGCGAGCCGGCATTCTCGCAGGTTCTGAAGCCGTCGATAAATAGCGGAACGTGACACGCCCAACTGGCGAGCGATGCTAGCCACCTCGTACTTGGCAGCTCGCCAGGCCGCAACAAAATCCGCATCCGATAGCTCGGCGAGCCGAAAAGCGGGCATCTCCTTCACCTCAGTATGCGGCTCTTCCTCGGTGGATATTACTGGAATGATCGGAGTAGTGGCGAGGCGTGCTCTCACCGCCTTTGGGACCTCTAAGCCCGCCTTAGAAAAGCTGCTGATCTGCGCAACAGTATGCTGTAACTCACGGATGTTACCAGGCCATGCGTAACCAAGGAGCTGCTCAAACAATCGCGCCCACGACCTGACACTAGTCTCGCTTGGACCTACATCCCAAGGGTGACCATCGACTTGCCCTCGTTCGCCAAACAAATTTGCAGCCAGCAGCGCCACATCCTCTCTCCGCTCGGCCAGCGCCGGCAAACGTATCTCCTGCGCACCGAGTCGGTAGCGTAGTGCGGGACGAAAGTGCTCCCGCAACTCATCCGGATCCTGCTCCATGGCGGCGATCACACGCAAATCCACGCGTTCGGTTTTTCCACCAACCACCTGGATTTCCCGCTCTTGCAATGCACGCAGAAGCATAGGCTGTAACACCGCCGGAGTGTCCCCCACCTCATCCAGAAACAATGTGCCTCCATCAGCCTGCTGAAAGAAGCCAGAACGGTTTGCATCAGCGCCGGTATAAGCACCTTTGCGCGCGCCAAACAGACTCGCACTAGCAATCTCGACTGGCATCGCCGCCATATTCACGGCAACCCAGGGGCCTGAGGATCGGCTACTTAAGGCGTGAATGGCACGAGCGATACGTTCCTTGCCACTCCCGGTCGGTCCAATGAGCAACACATCATCCGCTGATGTCGCGGCAACAGCTGTGCTCTGCCGTAACTGTCGCATGGCAGGACTCACGCCCGCGAGAGAGGCTAACTCCGGTGAACTGTTTTGCTCGCAAGACTCTGGAGACTGCAATCTAAGATGTAGGACTACGCGCTGTGCCAGAGTGACAATCAGGCCCTGTTGCAAGCACTCCTGAGAAATCTGCGCTTCTTCAAACAACTCTTGCGAATTAAGGCGTAATCGCGAGCGCCCCGCTTTTCGGCCAATCTGCCACTGCCCGCCATCATGCTTCAGAAAAAAAGCCTCACGACTCACAGAACTGTCGTCGATGCCGTTGGCTACAGAGGCGCTCGAGGCGGCAAATTCAGGGTAGTGTCTCCCGATAATCAGGAAGTCGTCCGTCCAGGGAATCGTGCACAGCTCACCAATACGCGAGGTGTCGGGATGAAAAGCGATCACAACACACAGTTCCTGATGTATGCCCTGATCGATCACTGAATCCCAAAGCGTCTCATCTGTCGCATCGCTTAAGCGAGTCGTGTCGCCACTGTCCGGATCACTCACCTGAACCCCCTGTAACTGGGACGTTATCCAAAGGTTCCGCCCCGGCGGATGCTCTGAGCATAGCAGCCCGGGACTCGACGCCCTAACCCATCGATTTAGCCCAGAATCAGGACTGCTGAGAGTCCCAGCAACCAAAGACCTGCGCTTCGATAAAGAATATCCCCGAAAATCCGCGCACCGGATGCTTTATTACAGGCAACTCCTGCGAGCTCCCACAAAAGCTGTGGTGCTGACGTGGCATCAGCGAAATGCGCCAATGGAGCGCGCTGGCTGACCGCCATAAAGTCGCCGCTCAATGCGAAGGTCAGTCCCAGAATACGTGCGGGGATCCAGTCTGCCCAGCGCAGCACTTGTAAGTACTGCGGACCGCGATCATCCGCCGCAAGAGACGCTAAGGCGCGATACAGCACAGCAGCGATAGGTCCAGCCAGAACAAAATAGAACAATGGCGCGAACCAACGAGCATAACCACAGTAAACCAGACGCTGTAAGGCTTGATCCTGTTCCTCAGCAGTGATGTCTTCACGCTCTACTTCGTCAGCATCACCTGACGGCGAACCCTCAAGCTCCTCCGCGTCGGCCCCTGCCTGAACGCGTTCATCCGCACCCGTCAGAGGCGCCCACAGCTGCTGTACAGCCTCACAGGCTGCCTGGGGATTATCAGAAGCCCGCGCTTCATACCGTTCAAGTGCCGTGTGAAAGTCATCGCGCCCTAAGCTCCAGACAAAAAGGCCCGCGGTCGCCAGCAACTCGGCCAATCCAAACAACCATCCATCCAGTGTCGATAGTGCCCAGTACACGGACACCGCAATGACGCCAAGCGTAATCACCACACGCAGCATCTGTGCCGACAAACGCCCAGCCACAAAACTATCCCATTGAAAAAGCCATAGGTCGCGCTGTAAAAAATTGCCTGGCTGGATTACCTGCTGCAAGGACAATGCAATGATCATGGCAAGGAATGTCATCGCGCTATGGACTCCTCTATCAGTGAGTGAGCGGCTGGGTTCGTGGTAGCCCGGAGCAAACGTCGAAGCATTGCCCAATCAAAAGCCTCACCAGGATCAGTCTTGCGACCTGGCGCTATATCACTGTGCCCGACTACAGGCCCAGGCGCCAGCGTGGGCAAAAAGCGGCGAAGCTCAACAATCAACTCACTGAGCGCCCGGTACTGGGCGGCTTCGTATGCCTTGCTGTCCGTACCCTCTACCTCGATGCCGATACTAAAATCATTGCAATTGGTCCTTCCGGACCAGGAGGAGACACCCGCATGCCAGGCACGCTCAAAACAGGATACGAATTGGGTCAATTCACCCTGACGGTCGATCAGAAAGTGTGCGGACACTTCAAGCCCCTCTAGGGCGGTAAATGCAGGATTTAGGGAGCAGTCGAGCGTATTACAAAAAAGCGCCTCGACATCCCCGGTACCGAAACAACCGGGAGGGAGTGAAATATTGTGCACAACCAGCATTTCCGGCAGGCAAGCTGGCGGTCGGGCGTTACAGTTAGGGGACGGGCAATGCCGGGCGCTTTCAAGCCACCCATCCCACGTTTTTGGGGATAACATCGGTGTATTGTGTTCATCAACACAGTCCACGGCAAGCTCGGTGATGCTTTTCGTCTCTAAGCCCGCGCTGCTACCATGACGCCCGAAGTCCCCTTATCCCGCAAGCCGGAAAACCGTATGAGTCTCAGCCTTACTCGAGTCCCCCAAACCATTGTCGACAGCAACGTCGAAATCGCTCTAGCGGAGGATATCGGCAGCGGAGACATCACAGCTGATTTGCTGCCCGCCGATCGCATGGCCGAAGCCAAGGTCATTACCCGGGATGACGGCGTGCTGTGTGGCCAGCACTGGGTAACAACGGTGTTTGCCAGCATTGACGATCGCATCGCCATTGAGTGGTCTGCGGCAGACGGCGATAGCCTGACAGCCGGACAAACAGTCTTTCAACTTCGGGGCCCTGCTCGCGGTCTGCTGACCGGAGAACGTACCGCGCTGAATTTCCTGCAAACGCTATCCGGCACGGCGACACGCTGCCGAGACTACGCGCGGCGCGTGGAAGGTACCGGGGTACGCTTACTGGACACTCGAAAGACGCTACCGGGACTTCGCGCGGCGCAAAAATATGCCGTGCTTTGCGGTGGATGCCACAATCATCGTATCGGCCTCTACGATGCATTCCTCATCAAAGAAAATCATATTCTCGCTTGCGGCGGCATTCATGCGGCCGTACTTCGTGCGCGAGAAAGTGCCCCGGGAAAACCGGTAGAAGTCGAAGTGGAGAGTACCGATGAGCTGCTACAAGCGATTGATGCGGGCTGCGAACGTGTGATGCTGGACAATTTCGACCTTGAGACGCTCCAGGAGGCGGTTCAGCTCACCAATGGCAGAGCCGAACTTGAAGCATCCGGTAACGTCACGCTGGAGACTTTACTTTCGATCGCCAAGACCGGCGTTGACTTCATTTCCATTGGAGCACTTACCAAGGACTGCAAGCCCTTGGATCTGTCTATGCGTCTCACTTAAAACTGGCAACCAAAAGTGCGAGGGTTCGTGGTAACCCCATCGCGCTTACAGAGGCAATAGAGCCTCAGCGCTTACGATCACCCCATTGCGATCGGCATAAATATAATCACCACTGCAGACCGTGGCGCCTCCAATTTCAATAGAAACATTGAGCTGTCCCTCACCACGCTTGTCTGTCTTTTGCGGACAGGCACCCAGAGCTTTAACACCCAGCTCAAGCGTCTCGAGAATTTCCACATCACGAACGGCGCCCGCAATCACCAATCCCGACCATCCGTTTGCCACAGCTTTCGCTGCCAGTTGATCGCCCAACAAGGCGCGCCGTAAAGAACAGCCACCATCAACGACAATCACTCGCCCGTCCCCCGACTGCTGTACCAGTTCTTTTACGAGAGAATTGTCCTCAAAGCACTTAACTGTGAGCGCAACGCCACTGAAGCACGACACTGCGCCATAATCATGCCAGGTGTGCAGTAGGGCCCGGGCCTCGGGGGCGCTGTCGGCAAGATCCGGCGTAGTAAATACAACGGTCATTACAACCAACCCACAGGATAGTCCTGAAGGGCTCCACCGGCATTCGCCACGGTGCCCGCATAGCCCTCGCAGCGCGGCAACACGCTTTGTGCAAAGAAGGTAGCGGTAGCGACTTTGCGGGCGTAAAACTCATTATCGTTGCCTGCCTGAAGCGCAGCCTGCGCTACCTGGGCACCCCGTGCGAGCTGCCAGGCACCAAACAAAAATCCAGTCTGCATCATGTAGTCGAATGCAGCAGCCCCGGCTGCCTCAGGGTTTTCCGACAGCATCTGTAGGACCACTTCCGTTGACGCACTCTGCAGTGCCACAGCGTTAAGCAGGCATCGGCCAATGATCGCAAGCTCCCCACTAATGTCTACATAGCCTTGAGCATCAGCACGAATCATATCTAGCACGGAGGCCATAGTTGAGCCGCCGTCTCGACCGAGCTTGCGCCCCACCAGATCCGCGGCCTGAATACCATTTGTACCCTCATAGATAGGCGTGATCCGAACATCGCGCAGGTATTGCGCTGCACCCGTCTCCTCCACGTAACCCATGCCCCCGTGCACTTGTACACCCAGCGAGGTGAGCTCCACCCCCACCTCGGTCATCCAGCCTTTGATCACCGGAATCATCAAGTCGATGCGGGCTTGCTGCGCAGCACGCTCAGTATCAGCCCCGTAATGCGCCAAATCCATAGTCACCGCTTCGCTATAAGCAAGCGCCCGCATGGCTTCACTGAGTGCCTTCATGGTCAGAAGCATACGTTTCACGTCAGGATGCTGAATGATCGGAACGCCGCCTTGTACCCGCTCCTTGGCGTAGCCAAGTGCCTGCTGATAAGCGCCCTCTGATGCCCCCAGACCCTGGAGCCCTACTTTCAGACGAGCCTCGTTCATCATGGTAAACATACAGGTGAGTCCGCGGTTTTCTTCGCCCACCAAATAGCCAATCGCGCCGCCATCATCGCCAAAAGCCATCACGCAGGTAGGACTTCCGTGAATCCCCAGCTTGTGTTCCGTAGACAACGGATAAACATCATTGCGTTCGCCAAGACTGCCGTCAGCATTAACCAAAAACTTCGGGACAAGAAACAATGAGATACCACTTGAACCTTCGGGTGCATCCGGCAGCTTAGCCAGAACCAGGTGCACAATATTGTCCACCGCGTCGTGATCACCCCAGGTTATGTAAATTTTCTGGCCCGTAATCAAGTAATAATCACCCTTGGGTACCGCCCGAGTTTTCATAACACCCAGATCGGACCCCGCCCCGGATTCGGTAAGGTTCATGGTTCCTGTCCACTCACCGGTATGCAGCTTTTCGAGGTAGGTCGCTTTCAGTGCGTCATTGCCGTGCGAGGAAATCGCTAGTGCTGCGCCGCTGCTGAGAAACGGTGCCAAAGCAAAGGCCATATCAGCGCCATTCCACATTTCTGAGACCGCTGTTCCGTACAGCTCCGGAAGACCCTGACCACCAAAATCGGCATCCGCACATATCCCAAACCAACCGCCCTGAGCGAGTTGCTTCATCGCATCGGCATAGCCAGGGCTAATTACGACCTTTTTGTCCTCACAGCGAGCCGGGTGCATATCGCCCACTCGCCGCAGTGGTCCAAGAACATCTCCCGCAAGCTTACCCGCCTCATCAAGGAGTGCAGCGGTCAAGTCTTCGCCCACGCCCAACTCTTCAAAACGGGGTAAATTACCCAGCGTTTCGCCAGCACAAAGTACCTCGTCGATGACAAAGCGCATATCTTCCAGGGGCGCACGATACATAGCAAAGAAACCTCTTAGTGGTTCGGCTGTAAATTAGGAGCGCAGATAAGACGCCAAAGCACGCAAGTATAAAGGCTTGGCAGGAAGGCGGCATCATCGCGATACTGCACGGTCCGAAAAGCACTCGGCTGCCACTATGAATCTGCACCGCATTGATCTCAACCTACTGGTCTACCTCGACGTTCTCCTACGCGAGCGCAACGTCACCCAGGCCGCGCAGCAACTAAACCTGTCACAACCCGCCATGAGTAATGGTTTGCGTCGACTCAGAACGCTATTTGACGATCCGCTGCTGGTGCGCACATCCGAGGGTATGACGCCCACAGAGCGCGCACTTGAACTGGAACCCCTTGTCAGAGAAGCCCTCTCGCGTATCGATCAGGCAGTGCAGCCCCGCGCGGCATTCCGGCCGGAAGAGGCACAAGGCGTGTTTCGCATCATGGCCAGTGACTACGCGGAATCGACGCTATTCCCCAAGGTGTTGGGAGAGCTGCGGAATCAGGCGCCCGGCGTCACTCTGGATATTATGACGCCCTCCGATGTCAGCTTTCTGGATGTAGAGCGCGGCAAAGTCGATATGGTGATTAACCGCTTTGACTCCATGCCACAGTCTTTCCACCAAATCCTTCTCTGGGACGATAGCTTTTCCTGCCTTCTCAGCCCCAATCACCCGATTCTCAATGACTTCACCTTGGAGAAATACCTGCTGTCAGACCACGTGTGGGTGAGTAAAACCGGCATGGGGGTGGGCGTAGGTGTGAACCCTGACGATGTTCAACGCCTGGGTTGGGTGGATGCGGCACTCAATCGTTTGGGCAAAAAACGTCAAATTCGCGTTTTTACGCGCCACTATCAGGCGGCAATGACGCTTGCCGAACACAACGATCTAATTGTGACTCTTCCTACCCGTGCGGCCCTCCTGAAAAGGGACAACCCCCGTCTCGTGCGCCGAGATCCCCCGCTGGAAATACCGCCTCTTGAACTAAAAATGGCCTGGAGCCCGTTACTCCAACATAACCCCGGTAATCGCTGGCTCCGCAAGCTCATTGTAGACACCGCGAGGCAAATCGTAGCTTTGGACCAAAATTCATCAAATAAATGATGGCGATCATATCTATTAGCTTTGGGAATCATTGTCTCGGCATTAAAATCAGGGAATTCGTCTACCAATTGGTTCAATTTAAGGAGTCTTCATCATGACAACTCGGGTTTCACGAGCAGGCTTACAGGTTGCGCCGGTCATCGCAGAACTACTGGAAGAGCAGATTTGTCCGGGTATCGGTGTCGACCCCGGTGAATTTTGGGCATCTCTCGCTGATATCCTCGAAGAAATGCAGCCTCGAAACGAAGAGCTTTTGGCTATTCGTGAAGATCTGCAAAAACAAATCGACAACTGGCACCGGGAACATCCAGGGGCTGACTACGATCGAAGTGCCTACAAAGCCTTTCTTCAAGAGATAGGCTACCTCCTTCCCGAACCCGCGCCTTTTTCGATTACCACCGAAAACGTGGACGCAGAAGTTGCAAGCTTGGCGGGCCCTCAGTTAGTGGTCCCCGTAATGAACGCACGCTATGCGCTCAACGCAGCGAATGCTCGCTGGGGGAGTCTCTACGATGCCTTGTATGGCACAGACGTGATCTCTGAGGACGGTGGTGCAGAACGGGCCGGCGGCTACAATCCCCTGCGCGGCGCAAAGGTGATTGCCTGGGCACGGGACTTCCTCGATAAGCACTTTGCGCTTGAGACCGGCAGCCATCACGACGCTACCCGCTATCACCTTGGCGACGGTGATTTACGTGTGCGTTTGGGAGCCAGCGATGAAAGCAGCGGATTAGCGCAAGCGGATCAATTGCGCGGATATCGCGGCGATCGCGACGCTCCCACTGCCATCCTCCTAAAGCACAATGGCTTGCACGTAGAGATCCAGATCGACGCAAGCAGCCCCATTGGCGCCGAGGACAAAGCCAGCGTCAAAGACCTCCTCCTGGAGTCTGCGATCAGCACCATTCAGGACTGTGAGGACTCTGTGGCGGCCGTAGACGCCGACGACAAGGCAGTGGTCTACAGCAATTGGCTAGGTTTAATGCGTGGCGATCTCAGCGAAGAGTTTAAGAAAGGTGGCGCCACCCAGATACGCAAACTCAATCCTGATCGTCACTACACAGCGCTGGATGGCGGTGATTTAGTGCTACCGGGGCGCAGTCTGATGTTCGTACGTAATGTCGGACACCTGATGACCAACGAAGCGATCCTCAACAGCGCGGGAAAAGAAATTCCTGAGGGGATCATGGATGCCATGTTCACCGCGGTGATTGCGATGCATGATCTGAAAGGCGACAGCGATCTGCATAATTCACGCTGTGGCAGCGTTTATATCGTAAAGCCAAAGATGCATGGACCCGACGAGGTCAGCTTTACCGTCGATTTGTTCGGTCGTGTCGAAGATGCTTTAGGCCTCCCCAGAAACACGCTAAAGCTTGGCATTATGGACGAAGAGCGGCGCACCACGATAAATCTCCGTGAGTGTATTCGCAGAGCCAGCGAACGTATTGTGTTCATCAACACAGGGTTTCTCGATCGCACCGGGGACGAAATCCACACCAGCATGGCTGCCGCCGCGATGACGCCCAAAGGCGACATGAAGTCCGAGCCCTGGATAAGCGCCTATGAGGATCACAACGTAGACGCTGGACTGGCCTGTGGACTGCTGGGCCGCGCGCAAATTGGCAAAGGTATGTGGGCCATGCCGGACTTGATGGCCGCCATGCTCGAAGCCAAAATTGGTCATCCGCGAGCAGGCGCCAGCACCGCATGGGTTCCCTCACCAACAGCAGCTACGCTGCATGTCACGCATTATCACGACGTGAATGTCGCGGATGTGCAAGCGCTGCTCAAAGAACGTACACCCGCATCGGTAGACGACATTCTTGCGATACCACTGCGCGGCGCTGCCGACATGAGCCCCCAGGATATTCAACGCGAGCTCGACAACAACGCTCAGGGCATTTTAGGTTATGTCGTACGCTGGATTGATCAGGGTGTGGGCTGCTCCAAGGTACCGGACATCAACGATATTGGCCTCATGGAGGATCGCGCAACGCTGCGAATTTCCTCTCAACACATTGCAAACTGGCTGGTCCACGGTGTCTGCAGCGAAAGCCAGGTACGAGAAACGCTAGAACGCATGGCCGCCGTAGTCGATCAACAAAACGCCGCCGATCCTCTGTATAAGCCCATGGCTCCCAGCTTTGATGACAGTGTGGCCTTTCACGCCGCCTGCGACCTGGTGTTCCTTGGTACCGAACAGCCCAGCGGGTACACCGAACCTGTGCTGCATGCTCGACGCCGGGAGGCGAAGGCCATCGGTTAATGGTAGGGCCTGGCCGGTGCGCACCCGCAGCGGCCAGGTCCTCTTTAGACAGTCAGAGTCTATTAGCTCAGATTAGCCAGAGCCTCAATCGGCGGGACATACTCGTAACCCAAGGCTTCGGAAACCGCCTGATACGTAACCTGCCCAGCGTGCACATTGAGACCATCGCGCAGGTAGCGGTCGTCCTCCAGCGCCTTTTTCACGCCCTTACTGGCAAGCGCGAGCACATAGGGCAGCGTTGCGTTGGTGAGAGCCAAAGTAGCGGTTCTGGCAACCCCCCCGGGCATGTTTGCCACGCAGTAATGCACCACGTCGTCAACGATGTAAACCGGGTCCTCATGCGTAGTCGGTCGACTGGTTTCAAAACACCCACCCTGATCAATGGCCACGTCCACCAGTACAGAACCTGGCTTCATGCGAGAGACTAGGTCCGCAGAAACCAACTTGGGTGCGGCTGCTCCGGGTATGAGCACCGCCCCGACCACAAGATCGGCTTCCAGCGCATGTCGTTCTATGGCATCACGGGTGGAATACAGGGTCTTCATACGACCCTCAAAGAGAGTGTCTAGCTCTTTTAGCCGGCTGATCGACCGATCAACGATGGTGACATCTGCTCCAAGTCCCATAGCCATGCGCGCTGCGTTAACACCAACAACACCGCCGCCGATCACCAGTACTCGCGCTGGCTCAACACCGGGAACACCACCTAACAAAGTCCCACTTCCACCCTGAGCTTTTTCCAAGCTATGACAGCCCGCCTGAATGGCCATGCGCCCCGCCACTTCGCTCATAGGCGCGAGCAATGGCAAGCCCCCCTGAGCACTTGTCACCGTCTCATAGGCAATCGCAGTGGCACCTGACTCCACAAGCAATCGCGTCTGCTCGGGATCCGGCGCCAAATGAAGATAAGTGAACAAAAGTTGCCCTGGACGAAGCATTCGGCACTCTGCCGGCTGGGGCTCCTTGACCTTAACGATCATCTCGGCCTCGGCGAACAGCGAGGCTGCGTCGCTAGCAATACGGGCACCCGCAGCTTCGTATTGAGAATCATCAAAGCCGATGGATGCACCACCACAAGTCTCAACGAGGACCTCGTGTCCTGCGTGCACCAGCTCACTCACACCTGCCGGTGTGAGGCCTATTCGATACTCGTGATTTTTGATTTCCTTGGGAACACCAATGAGCATGAGAACTACTTCCTGAAGACTGTGAGAACGGCTCACATATTAGTTGCCCCGCAGCAAATACGCGCTACCTCTTTAGGGTGGCCAGTCAGTCATCGTCGACCCTGACGTCTTTGTACTGCAGGTTCGTCAACTGCTCAGATAGCAAGCCCAGTAGGAAGATAATCACACCCGAGGAAACCAACAGTGCGGACATGTTCGTAAAGCGCCAGGAGTCGCTCGTTATCGCAGTAGCAAAGTAGTTAAAGACCCCCAATCCCGCCGCTATGACAGAAAAGGGAAAGTACACTTTGAGCGGTGAATAGAGTGTCCCAACCTTGAAAATAATCAGCAGGAAGCGCAGGCCGTCCCGTAGCAAACTGATGTGACCACTGCCCTGACGTTTGGCAACCTTAATGGGGAGAAATGCCACAGAGTAGCCCGCGCGGTAGAACGCCATGGTTGATGTTGTGGGGTAGCTGAAGCCATTGGGCAACAGGTACAGAAAGCTTAAAAATTTTCGACGGTTAACGGCACGGAAACCCGACGTCAGGTCATCAATAGGCTGCCCCACCATCCAGCTTGCAAAACTGTTATAGAAGCTATTTGCCCCCCAGCGTGCAACGCTAGCCTGAGAACCCAACCCAGATCGAGCGCCCACCACAAGGTCGTAACCCTCATCGTACTTATAGAGCAAGCGCTCAACATCCGCCGGGTCATGTTGACCATCAGCATCCATGAATACCAGCACGTCCCCGGTAGCTGCCAAGGCGCCGCGTTTTATGGCGGCGCCGTTTCCTTTGCTGTAGGGCTGGGTGATCACCCTCGCCCCGGCGGCCGCGGCGATTTCGCCGGTGCCGTCGGTAGAGCCGTCGTCCACAACAATCAGTTCGTAGTCGGAATCGTAACTCTGGCAAGCCACGAGCAAATCCTGAATCGTAGATACTTCATTCTTTGCTGGGATAACAATTGACACTTTCAATATGTCTTACTCGTTAGATTTACTAGGTTTTTCAATCACATCTTGACTAATTGGCATATAAGACCAAGCGGCCACTTGCATTGCTATGGGCAATAAATCGTCATCGCCCGACGTTCGAAACCTCTTCACCAACCCTCTGCCGGCTTCACGTAGAATGGGTTCTACCTCCCTACCGCCCCCGATAGCCAACAGGTGCATTCCCAACGCAAGCTGTGCGCTGGGTAGCGTAGGATTACGTGCTGCATTCGTAAGTACAAAAAGCGACGGGTTGCTACGAATCACAACCTCCGCGGAAGTTCTCACGCTGAGGTAAGAGCCAGTCAAAACAAAGGCAACAGCTAAAGGCGCAACAACCGCCGGCATACGAACCGCCGCTCCTTGCACGATGACCGCACACGCACCCAATGCTAGCAGCCAGACCACTGCTTTCAAGACACCTGCGCCAGCCAGCACTGCTGGCACGATTGCAGGTATTGTGAGGATAAAGGAGGCCATTACACCCGCTAATGCCGCACCAAAAAAGGTATCGGTACGGCGTAACAAGCACAAAACCACTGCGAACACATAAACAAGAACCAGTGTCTGCCTTAGATACAAGTGGGTAATCGACATCGGCGCTGCCGCCGAATGATAAGTATTCAGCAGTAATTCCTCAACGGAGGGATAAGCATGCGGCATCGCGGGCGCATAAGCCCAGCCCATAAGAACAACAAGCGGCAATGTCGAAACAAGCCCAACTACAATCAAGCTGAAGTTTGTTCGCGCTAAACTCACGAAGAGCCACCTTTGAACATAGCAGCGATGGTCGACAGATGCCGATAGTCTTCATCGGCATCGATCAGAGCCAATATAACTAAGTGTGCTGCCGAAAAGTTACCCTCATCCAGCCACGCTGAAATCAATGGATAATAATGAGACAGTTGATGAGGCGAGTCTTCTAAAGCAGATTCTAACAACGAAATCCGCTCGGTGGATGACGCAGCGACCGCTTCAAGTAGCTGTAGTCGCAACTGGGTTCCCGCATACGGACCAGGGAATCTTTCAGAAAAAACACGCACTACCTCAGCCATACGACTTTCAGTTGGCTGACATCCCCCTCCGGCTACACATGCGACGAGTACGCGCATCGAAGCATACTCCGTAGCCCTAAGTTTTAGCTTGGACACGCTGCGTTCAATACCCGCAAACCACCGTTCTGGGTCTGCAGCTTCAGTCGCGTGCAACGAATCGATAGTGTACAGCATGACTAAGGCACTCAAATCGAGTGGGTCGTCTATATGGCTCCTTTCGAACTCATGACGCGCCACCAAGAGATACTCGTCAGCCTCCCGGCCACTCACCGTCGCATTATTCCGATGCCGAATAAGTGTACTGGCGTAGAAGTGGCGCGAACGCTGAGAATCCGGGTGCCGGCCATAACTCGCCGATGCCAGTTCGAGATCAGATGACCACACTGACGCCCGCAATCCAAGCGAAGAACTAAACAGAATCAACACAAATACTGCAGGAAGCCAAGGTCCCAAATGCAGCGACAACCGCTTCAGCCCAAAAGCCAGTGAATGGAGAACTGCAGCCAAAAGCAGTACTGGCCCCACCAAAGGCAAATAATTACGATGTTCAAAAACAATCTCGAGCGGCAAAATCCCTGACTCGATGCTATGACCTGACAGAAAAAACAACGCCGCCATAAGTAGCCAGGGGAACCTAAGTCGTATCGCAATTCCAAAACCAATAACTAGGCACCATGCAAACAAAGAGATCGCGGTGGTGACTGGCGACCAAAATCCAGACGATAGTAGGATGTCGTCATGGTATAGGCCTAGCTCACCTATCCGAGGCAGAAAGAACCAACCTAAATACTCCCAAGATAGTCGAAGCTCGGTGAACAGCCTTTCAGTAATAGTGAAATCTCTATTTGCGTAATCGCCTACAACCCAATCCCATTGGTAAAGAGTAAACAGCATCCCCGCTAGAACTGGGAGCAGTGCAGCCACCCGGGCGCAGCGCACTGCAAAGAGTGACCTCCGCCCCGCCCACCGCCCACCTAACAGGCACGCTTCCAAAACAACGACGAGCCATGGCAGCAGAATGCCATTCTCTTTAGAAAACACAGCCAAAAACGTAAAGATGCCCAACCAAAGCGCCAACGCTGCGACCTCATCCGGCGTCGCCGCTCGTTCGACCCACTTTGATCGGTAATACATGTAGCAGGCCAGCCCACTGATCACAAAAAGCGCCGAGAACTGCGCCATTCGTTGAACAGGATAAAGCACGGTTGAAGCCAAAAGTGGACTTGTTAACCACAGGGCCGCAGCTAACAAAGGAAAATAGCGATAACGACTATCCCCGGACAAGCCCATAGCCCGGCACAGATAGCTTGCCAATACGAACAGCGCAACGCCGCAGACGAGGTGGACCGCGAGGTTACCTAGTTTTAGTGAGAACGCGGAGGATGGAGGTCCGTCTTGCAGTTGCACCGCAAAGCTAAGCATGGGAATTGGTCGGCGCAACGTTCCCGCCCCAGAGCTCTGAGCAGCGCCCCACCAGTCGAGTAAGGTTTCTTTAGTCCCTGTGAGCCGACTGTTGTCCACGATATTGGACGCGTCATCAAAAAGAAATGGCCCTGACAAACCGGGGAAATAGAGTAGCGCCGTAAACAACAACAGCACCGTGAGTGCCGTCAGTTCGTTACGCAGAGTCCTATGAATCAATTGCCGTGCCCATAAATATTGCTTGAGTCACATCGTCCACTCTATTGATCACCAATATTTCGCCTACCCGGCACGCATCATACAGGCGAAAAAAAGCCCGGGCATACCAGCCCGGGCTTTCGGTGACAAAAAAGACTCAAATCAACCCCGGCAAGTGGCCGGTAAATAACGAATCTCTACTGCTACCCCCTGCGTCCCGGGCCGGCACACCCAGCTAATACCACGTGTATTCACGTCTATCGTGCCGATAAGCTCGAAAGTCGAGTTAGCCGTCGCCCCAGGCATTACGCTTTGCCAAACAACTGCCCGTAAAATCGGCTGACCGCCCGTTGAGGCGTAGCTGATCTCTTGAATAATAAGCGTGGGAGCTGAATTAATACCGGACTGCGCTGATGTTGGCAGCCCACCTGTTGACACTAAATACTCAGCAATCGTGGTCTTAGCTTCAGCCAAACGCGCCAAGGGCTCAGACATACGTGCTCGTACGGTGTAATCCTGATAAGCAGGCAGCGCAATCGCAGCCAAAATACCAACAATCGCGATGACGATCATCAATTCGATGAGCGTAAAGCCCTGCTGCCGCTTCATATTTACTTTCTTCATGGTTTCTCTCCAGTTAACCGAAGGCGTATCAGCGCCTCACAAACATACTTAGTCCACGATAAACAAAGCAGCTTACGGGCCAACACCTCCAGAAAAATAAAAAAGCTATAAAATACAACTGGTTAAATAACTTCCGGTAGCACCCGTTACTGCTAAACAGCGGCAATGAAACAAACATCTCGCCGTGTTTGCCCACTAACTGACATTTTTTGTCAGTTCAGAACCTACATCTCCTGGGCTATGAAGCTGTACACCCGACAGAAAACCGTCAGCGCCTAGCAAAATCCCCGCTATCAATGTCAATTAGGCACTTCAGCCACGCAAGCGCTACCGCTATACTCTGACGCTTAATCAAGGGCAGCTACGCATGAACGAACGAGTCAGCGGTAAACCCTCCGGCCTAGCCGGCCGCCTTGTAAGCGAGGGCCTCATGGATGCAGAGCAAGCGTCCAAGGCTCAGGCCGCCGCCGCCAATGAGCGGATTCCTTTCGTTCGCTATTTAGTCGACGAAGTCAAAATCGATAGTCACAAATTGGCTGAGATCGCTTCCCAAGAATTTGGTGCGGCTCGCTTCGATATTAGCGCCTTTGACTCTCAGTTCTTACCCCAGGGCGTAGTAGAAGCCGAACTGGTCACCAAGCATCATGCACTGCCGCTATACAGCCGGGGCAAGCGTCTGTTCATCGCGGTCTCCGACCCCACCAACCTTGCCGCACTTGATGAAATAAAGTTCCACACCGGTCTGAACACCGAAGCCATTCTTGTCGATGAGAAGAGCCTGCAAAAAGCGATAGCGCAATGGACCGACGCACAGGATGCTATGACCGGTGGTCTCGACGACCTTGATTCTGACGAATTCGACGAAATTGATATTGGCGCCGTCGATAATGATGTGGCTCCCGAAGATGACGGCAACGCCAGCGTTGACGAGACACCGATCGTGCGATTCGTTAACAAGGTGCTCGTTGATGCAATCAAGCAGGGGGCATCGGATATTCACTTTGAGCCCTACGAAAAAGATTACCGGGTGCGTTTTCGTACGGATGGCGTATTGCGAGAGGTCGTTCGTCCGCCTCGAAATCTGGCACCGAGATTATCTGCGCGCCTAAAAGTCATGTCACAAATGGATATCTCCGAGCGCCGACTTCCCCAAGACGGTCGAATCCAGATGAAACTGTCTCGGAACCGTTCCATTGATTTTCGAGTCAACACGCTGCCCACGCTGTTTGGTGAAAAAATAGTCCTGCGGATCCTGGATCCCACGAGTGCGCAAATGGGTATCGACGCGCTCGGCTACGATCCGGAACAAAAAGAAATGTTTATGAAGGCGCTCAAGCAGCCTCAGGGCATGATTCTTGTCACGGGACCCACGGGTTCTGGTAAAACCGTGTCGCTATATACGGGCCTCAACATACTCAACGAACCCGAGCGGAACATCTCCACGGCGGAAGACCCCGTAGAGATCAACCTCTCGGGTATCAATCAGGTTCATGTGAACGCCAAAGTCGGCCTCAACTTTGCCGAAGCCCTACGTTCTTTTCTGCGTCAGGATCCCGACGTCATCATGGTCGGCGAGATACGTGACCTGGAGACTGCCGAAATCGCCATTAAGGCAGCACAAACAGGCCACCTTGTGCTTTCGACGCTGCACACCAACAGTGCCGCCGAAACCATCAGTCGCCTGCTTAACATGGGTGTCCCCGCATTCAATGTCGCGACCTCTGTGAGTCTCATTATCGCCCAGCGTCTGGGTCGCCGCCTGTGTAAAGAGTGTGCCGCACCGGCAGAAATCCCTCATGAAACTTTGCTCGAACAAGGCTTTAGTGAGGAGATGCTTGCCTCAGCTACCATCATGAAAGCTGTCGGCTGCGACGCTTGCAAGGATGGCTATAAAGGCCGGGTTGGTATCTATGAGGTGGTTCGAATAACCCAGGGGATAGCTAACACTATTATGGAAAATGGGAACTCTCTGGAGATTGCTCGGCAGGCCAGAGCGCATGGTTTTGCGGATCTACGTAAATCGGCATTGCGAAAATGTGCCCAAGGTCTAGTTAGTCTTGAAGAAGTAAACCGAGTTACGATTGACTGATAACCGGCCTGATTTATTCAGGTTGCCTGAAAACGACAGGAGATAAGCCAAACACCATGGCGACGACGGCTACCAGCGAACTGTTTATCTGGAGTGGCACCGACAAGAACGGGCGCCAGACCAAAGGCGAAATCAATGCACCGTCGCAAGCGATGGCGCGCGCGCAACTCCGACAGAAGGGTATCAACCCCCGCTCGGTACGACGCAAGCCAAAACCCTTGTTCACCGCGCGGAAGAAACCGATTAAACCCGCTGACATCGCTATTTTTACTCGGCAAATGGCAACCATGATGAAAGCGGGCGTTCCGCTCGTACAGAGTTTCGATATTGTAAGTGATGGATTAGAGAATCGGTCGATGAAGGACTTGGTAAATGGCATCAAGAACGATGTCTCAGCCGGCGGTGGGCTGGCTCTTTCGCTTGCCAAGTTTCCACGCTACTTCGACGATCTATTTTGCTCCCTCGTCGGCGCAGGCGAATCTTCCGGTACTCTCGAAGTCATGTTGGATCGCGTTGCCACCTACAAAGAAAAGACCGAGCAATTAAAAGCCAAGATTAAGAAAGCGATGACTTATCCCATAGCGGTTGTCGTTGTGGCGCTGGTGGTATCGGGCATCTTGCTTGTAAAGGTTGTCCCACAATTTGCGGAGACATTCTCTAGCTTCGGCGCTGACTTGCCTGCGTTCACCCTGATGGTCATGGGGCTTTCTGACTTTATGCAGGCCTGGTGGTTCATCATTGTCATAGGCATAGTCGCGCTCGTATACGCATTCAAAGAACTACGCCTGAAATCCAAATCATTCAGCGATGGTGTCGACCGACTGATGCTAAAGTTGCCGCTTTTTGGCGGTATCGTGCAGGATTCCGTGGTGGCGCGGTTTTCTCGAACCTTGGCCACCACTTTCGCCGCTGGCGTGCCTTTAGTTGAGGCCCTCGAGTCCACGGCGGGCGCGGCGGGTAATGCGGTGTATAGCAAGGCAATCTTGCAGATTCGGGATGATGTCACCACTGGCACCACGCTATACAACTCGGTAAAGAGCACCGGCCTATTTCCAAATATGCTACTCCAGATGATCTCCATTGGAGAAGAATCTGGTCAGCTAGACGAAATGCTGGACAAGGTGGCCACACACTATGAAGAAGCGGTCGACAACTCCGTAGACAGCCTCAGCTCCCTCATGGAACCGATCATCATGTCTGTTCTTGGGGTACTGGTAGGCGGTCTGATGATCGCCATGTACCTACCTATCTTTATGCTGGGATCAGTCATCTAGACAGTTTGTGAGCCGAAAGCAGGCTCCTAACGAGATATCACAATGACGGATTCCCCAATGCTCAGCGACTTTCTGATTGAGTACCCCCTATATTTCTATCTCTTCGTGGGCGCGCTGGGCTTAATTGTAGGCAGCTTTTTAAACGTCGTGATCCTCCGCCTGCCGGAAATGATGCAAAGGGAATGGCGCTGCGATTGTCGTGCCCTCCTGGAGCTAGAAGACGATGAAGCGAGGGATGGTGCAGAAAAACTCTCGCTATCGTTTCCTGGCTCGCACTGCCCCCATTGCCAACATGCGATCAAACCCTGGGAGAACATCCCGGTAGTCAGTTTTCTGGTGTTGCGTGGCCGCTGCGCAAGCTGCGCAACCGCGATTAGCTGGCGATACCCACTTGTCGAACTAGCAACGGCTGTGGCGTCTGTGACGGTGGCCGTCCACACCGGTGTGGAGCCCGCACTGCTCCCGTATCTGCTGCTGACTTGGTCACTTATTACACTTGCGGTCATCGACATGGATACACAGTTGCTGCCAGATGACATCACTCTGCCGCTGCTGTGGGGTGGACTCCTCTTTAACTTATTCCTGGGTCCAATTTCACCGGCCGATGCAATTTTGGGTGCTGCAGCCGGGTATCTTTTACTCTGGTCTATCTACTGGCTGTTCAAATTCGCTACAGGCAAAGACGGGATGGGCTATGGCGACTTTAAGCTGCTCGCAGCCTTGGGTGCTTGGCTTGGGTGGCAGAGTATCCCCATCATTATTTTGTTGTCATCCGCTGTGGGAGCGGTTCTCGGCATACTGATCATCGTAGTGCGGGGCAAGGATCGCTCCCACCCACTGCCCTTTGGACCGTATCTAGCGACCGCTGGTTGGATCAGCCTTTTGTGGGGAGGCACTCTCTCAGCCATGCTGCTGGCAGGGTCCGCATGAGCGAACCACTGCGGGTAGGCGTTACCGGCGGCATCGGCAGCGGCAAGAGCGCAGTCACTCAGCGCCTGCAATCGCTGGACATCGAAGTTGTAGACGCCGATATCGTTGCCCGGGAGGTCGTGGAAACAGGGAGCCCAGCACTGCAGAAAATAGCGCTGCATTTTGGTGACGACATCCTCAGTGAAGATGGAAGCCTGAATCGCGCAGCGCTGCGACGTGTGGTTTTTACAGACCCTAGGGAACGTCTGTGGCTGGAAAACCTGACCCATCCACTCATCGGTGAAAGCATCGCTAAGCAACTCGCGGCAGCAACATCGCCCTATGTAGTATTGAGCTCGCCCTTACTCCTGGAGGGTTCCCAGCGCGACTTTGTTCAACATATCGTGGTAGTGGACGTACCCGAGTCAGTGCAAGTAGCGAGAACCACAACACGGGACAACAACAACGAAGAGTTGGTGCGCGCAATTATGGCTGCACAAATGCCCCGAGATTCACGTCTGGCTTCGGCCGACACGGTCATTGATAACAGTGGGGCTTTGGAAGCACTGGATGAGCAGATCGCGTCGCTGCATAAAAAACTCTTAAGTCTGTCCGCAGCGGGCTAGCGTTTACCCTCAATGAGAGCACTCACGATCGCCCCATTAGCCTTAGGGAACTCGTAGTCCACAAGCTCCGAAATGCGCACCCAGCGCATAGGCTGTCCTTCACGAGGTTTCGGCTGCTCTGCAAACGCAGTGACACTGTGAACATCGAGCAAAACCCGCTTGTCACCATAGTCATGTTCGATCCGCAGCAAGCTATGATGAGTCAATATATCAATTCCCAGCTCTTCCTGAAGCTCTCGCTTCAGCGCCTTCGCAAGACTCTCACCAGGCTCTACCTTACCGCCGGGAAACTCCCATAGCCCACCTTGATGGCTATCAGCATGGCGCTTTGTCAGAAGTATTTTTTGATCTGCATCAAAAATAACCGCGACCGCAACATGAACCGTTACCGACGCTTCGTTCTCGTTATGGCCGGTGCCGCCAGGCATAACGCCGCTAGCTCCGATACTCGGCATTAATGCGCACGTAGTCGTAGGAAAAATCCGAGGTCCACACGGAAACTAGAGCGTCTCCGCGACCCAGTTCAATACCTAGTCGCAGATCTTCGCCCCGCATGAGTTCGGCCACGTCAGCTTCAACATAGTTGATAGCGCGGGCACCGTTTTCTGCAATAATTAAGTCGTTGATAAAGATGCGAACCCCCGTGACATCAAGGTCAGCTAGGCCTGCTCGACCAATTGCGGCCAGTACGCGACCCCAATTCGGATCCCCGGCAAAGAGCGCGGTTTTTACCAGCGGAGAGTGTGCAATGGTGAACGCCACATCCAAACACTCTGCTTCGTCGCCCCCCCCACTCACCTGTATCTCAACAAACTTACTCGCACCCTCACCATCGCGAACCAGACCTTGGGCGAGCTCAAGACAAAGAGATTCCAGCGCTACGGCAAATACCTGCGCTAACTCGGAGTCCGGGTCGTCACAAAGCTGCTTACCGCTCACCCCTGTCGCCGCGAGCAGTGCCGCATCGTTAGTCGAGGTATCACCATCGACAGTAATGCGATGAAAAGAGGTTTCCACCGCACGACGGAGCAAGGTGTCCAATAGTTCAGGGGCGATTGCAGCATCGGTTGCCAAAAACGACAGCATTGTCGCCATATCAGGGCGCAACATGCCTGCGCCCTTGGCGATGCCAGTAAGAACATAGGCTGTGCCATCCACAACAAACTGACGGGAGCCCAGCTTGGGCCGCGTGTCAGTCGTCATGATTCCTCGAGCAGCTTGCTCCCAAAGATCAGGCGATCTTCCTGCAAATAGCTTGGGTAGCGCATTGATTATGCGGTCTGCCGGCAAGTCCTCACCAATCACACCGGTAGAGAACGGAAGAACCTCATTTACATTCAAACCCAGAGCAACCGCAGCCTCTTCACAACAGCGTCTTGCCACCAGCATCCCGGGGTCGCCGGTTCCCGCGTTGGCATTACCCGTATTGATCAGGAGAAGCCGGGGCATCAGGCCACACTCAAGCAGATGCTCTCGGGCAACAATTACCGGTGCCGCGCAAAAAGCGTTTCGCGTAAAGACGGCCGCAGCGGTGGTGCCTTCGTCAAAAATCAGTGCAACCAAATCGCTACGATCCGCGTAACGAATGCCGGCCTCCACCGCAGAAACACTCACACCCGGCACCGGAAGTGCCGTCATCGGTGCAGTGCTTGCCTCCCTCGCAGAATCTGTCATCACATTAAATAAGCGAGTCTAGAGCGCACCGTGGCATTGCTTGTATTTCTTGCCACTTCCGCAAGGACAGGGATCATTCCGACCCACTTTAGGCTCACTACGAGTCATCGGCTGCCCAGAGCGCACCCCCACTTGCTCGGGACTCGGCGTCTCAGCCGGATCCTGTGCCAGTCCAGACGCTTGCGCGTGCTGAAACGCCAACGTAGCCTGCTCCGCCACATTGCGACGTTGCTGCTCAATCAGTTCAGCCTCGTTCTTTTTCTTGATCTCCACGTGGCTGAGAAATTTTATAACTTCGTACTTCAGGCTCGTCAGCAACTCCTGAAACAACTCAAAGGACTCGCGCTTATATTCCTGCTTGGGATTCTTTTGCGCATACGCCCGCAGATGGATGCCCTGTCGCAAATGATCCATGGTCGCAAGATGCTCCTTCCAGAGTGTATCGAGGACCTGCAGCATGATCTGCTTTTCGATGCGCCGCATATCGGGGCCTACACTGTCGCCCTTTGCATCGTATGCTTCCTGAATTTCCCTCAACACGCGCTCGCGGATAGCTTCCTCGTGAAGCTTGTCATCCTCGTCCAGCCACTGCTGAACAGGCAGTGTTATCGCAAATTCCGCCTCTAGCTGACGCTCAAGACCGGGGATATCCCACTGCTCTTCCACGCTCATGGGCGGAATGTAACTATCGATTGCCTGATTCACGACATCCTGACGAATAGCACTGATCGTCTCAGAAATGTCGGCCTCGGTAAGCAGGTCATTCCGCTGCTGGTAAATGATCTGCCGCTGGTCGTTCGCGACGTCATCGTACTCAAGCAACTGCTTACGAATATCAAAGTTTCGACCTTCTACCTTACGCTGGGCCTTCTCAATAGCATTGCTCACCATGCGATGTTCAATCGCCTCACCCTTCTCCATTCCCAGGGCCTGCATGAAGTTCTTCACACGATCTGATGCAAAAATACGCATCAGATTGTCTTCCAAGGACAGATAGAATCGTGACACGCCAGGGTCACCCTGGCGACCCGCACGGCCTCGAAGCTGGTTGTCGATGCGTCGAGATTCGTGACGTTCGGTGCCTAGAATATGCAGTCCTCCGGCTTCAAGAACCGCCGTATGGCGACCGTCCCAGTCAGTCTGAATCGCTGCGCGCTGCTCATCACTCAAGTCACCTGCCTGACGCAGTTCCGCTTCTAGATTTCCACCCAGCACAATATCCGTGCCACGACCGGCCATGTTGGTGGCGATGGTCACAACGCCCGGACGCCCGGCCTGCGCGATGATTTCGGCTTCTTGCTCGTGATACTTGGCGTTGAGGACTTTGTGCGGCACATTGGATTGCTTAAAGCGCGCTGACAACTCCTCTGAGGTTTCAACAGACGCTGTGCCCACCAGCGCCGGGGCACCAATATCAATACAATGCTTGACGTCTTCGACGATCGCATCAAACTTCTCTTCGCTCGTAAGGTACACAAGATCGTTCATGTCCTTACGCACCATGTCCTTGTTCGTGGGAATAACCACCACATCAAGTCCATAGATTTGACGAAATTCGAAGGCTTCGGTATCCGCAGTACCGGTCATGCCTGCCAGCTTGTCGTACAGACGAAAATAGTTCTGGAACGTTGTCGACGCGAGCGTTTGACTCTCGCTCTGAATGGCTACGCCTTCCTTCGCCTCGATAGCTTGGTGCAAGCCTTCGGACAGTCGACGCCCGGCCATGGTGCGTCCAGTATGCTCATCAATCAGCACTACCTGTCCGTCCTGTACGATGTACTCGACATCGCGATGAAACATCACATGGGATCGTAAGCCTGTGTGCACATGATGCAGTAGAGACAGGTTCGTGGACGCATAAAGGCTGTCGCCCTCCTCAAGCATACCTTCACGAACCAACATTTCTTCAACAAACTCATGTCCAGCTTCAGTGAGCTCCACCTGCCGCAGTTTTTCATCGACGGTGTAATGCCCTTCCTGCGCTTCTTCGTCGCGCTGCAGAAGGGGTACCAGCTTGTTGATGCGTTTGTAGAGTTCAGAACTGTCTTGAGCCGAGCCAGAGATAATGAGCGGCGTACGGGCCTCATCAATGAGAATTGAATCGACTTCGTCCACGATGGCAAAGCTAAGTTCACCCTGCATTTTGTCTTCAAGCGCAAAGGCCATGTTGTCGCGAAGGTAATCAAAGCCAAACTCATTGTTGGTGCCGTAAATCACGTCCGACTGATAGGCCTCGCGCTTCTCTTCCTGGGTCTGGCCCGATCGAACCACGCCGACACTGAGTCCCAAAAAGTTATATAGCGGTGACATCCACTGAGCATCTCGCCCGGCTAGATAGTCATTGACTGTAATGAGATGCACGGCATTACCCGTAAGCGTATTCAAGTACGCCGCGAGAGTCGCCACCAGCGTCTTTCCCTCACCGGTACGTTGCTCAGCGATGCGTCCCTCATGGAGCGTCAGACCCCCAATGAGCTGCACGTCAAAGTGACGCATCTCCATCACGCGTTTGCCCGCTTCCCGAGCAACAGCAAACGCCTCCGGAAGAATCCTGTCGAGGGTTTCACCGGATTTCAGACGGTCACGAAACTCCCCGGTTTTGGCAGCCAGCGCTTGGTCATCAAGCGCCCCCATACCTTCTTCCAGGGCGTTGACCTGACGCACCACCTTGCGCATACGCTTGAGCTCGCGGTCATTGCGCGTACCAAAAACTTTTTTCAGAGCAGAGTTAATCATTCAGTCATTCATTTCGCCGCTATAGGCCATAAGCCCACGCAGTCCATCCGTGTGTGGATCTCAGCAAGTCGTCTAAGTTGTCTAAGTCGACTATTGCCGATACTCCTGGTTGTCTTGAACACCGCCTGAAGACTTGCTTCGTAAGGTGCCCGGGAAAATAAAAAGCATGCAGGTTGTTCATGGGGGCTAACTACCCATGAATCAAGCCCTGCAGGGAGATATACGGGCCAAAAACTGGCGCGAAAGTGTCTCACAGACACTCCCGTTATTCCATCCGGAACCCGAAGGCGTGATTAAATGGCGGCAGTTGTTGATGGCGCGGAAACGTAAGAAATAGGCGCGTTCTCAGGATCGTCAAAGGTCACCATTTCCCAGGCGTCGGGTTGTGCGATCAGAGCACGCAATGAAGCGTTGTTCAGTGCGTGGCCTGACTTATGTGCACGAAACTCGCCGATAAGGCTGTAACCCAGCAAATAGACGTCCCCGATAGCATCGAGAACCTTATGTCTCACGAATTCATCTTCGTAGCGCAGTCCGTCCTGATTCAAAATACGGTACTCGTCAACAACAATGGCATTGTCAACGCTGCCGCCTCGGGCTAGGCCCTTTGAGCGTAAGTACTCGATTTCATGCATAAAGCCGAACGTCCGAGCTCGGCTGATCTCTCGGACAAAAGACGTGGACGAAAAGTCGATCTCGGCGTGTGCTGAGCGATCGCGAAACACCGGGTGGTCGAAATCGATAGTGAAGGAGACCTTGAAGCCATCAAAGGGAAGAAAGCTGGCTACCTTGTCTCCGTCCTGTACCGTCACCGGGCGCTTGATACGGATGAATTTCTTCGCCGCTGCCTGCTCTTCTATCCCCGCAGACTGGATCAGAAAAACAAACGGTCCGGCACTACCATCCATGATCGGCACTTCACTAGCACTGACATCGACGTAAGCGTTATCAATGCCGAGACCGGCCATCGCTGACAACAAATGCTCCACGGTGGACACACGGTGTCCGTCATGAACCAGCGTAGTCGACAGCGTTGTATCGCCCACATTCGACGCCTTGGCGTGAATCTCAACAATCGGGTTGAGATCGACACGGCGAAAAATGATACCGCTGTCTACCGGCGCAGGCGCCAGAGTCAGGTACACTTTTTCACCGGTATGCAAACCAACGCCAGTCGCCTTAATGGCGTTGCGCAACGTCCGCTGTCGAATCATACAACCTCCTTGTCAATGCCCCGCTATGCCAATGGCATACCCAGACGCTTTAGCGCCTGCCGTGTGGCCGACAAGATGACAGTCGTACGATCAGTCAGCTTGTCGCCTCAGAAAAGCCGGGATATCGAAATAATCATCACCCAGTTTCTCCGCAGTAGCGGCGGCTGCCGAACCCCCTCGCGCTGCTGCGCGCCGAGCCGGCGGCTTTTCATAATCACGATAGTCAGGAGCTGTCAGCGAGTCCATCTCGCTTTGCGGCTCTTCAGAACGCGCAGCGCGCGGTGTTTCGACCACCTGCAACTTCGCACGAGACGCTGCATTGCCAAGCCCCGTTGCGACTACCGTAACCCTCAATTCATCGTTCATTTCGGGATCAATAACCGTCCCGACTACAACGGTGGCCTCGTCAGAGGCAAACTCCTCGATGGTATCTCCCACCTCAGAGAACTCACCGAGCGACAAATCAAGCCCGGCAGTAATATTGACCAGAATCCCGCGTGCGCCTTCCAGATCTATGTCGTCCAGCAGCGGGCTATTGATGGCGCGCTCGGCTGCCTCGCGCGCCCGGTTCTCGCCGCGAGAGCTTCCCGTGCCCATCATGGCCATGCCCATTTCGGACATCACCGTTCTCACATCCGCGAAGTCGACATTGATCATTCCTGGGCGAATAATGAGGTCAGCAATACCCTGAACCGCGCCCAACAATACATCATTGGCTTCTTTGAAGGCATCCAAGAGACTGGTATTTTTCCCCAAAACCTCCAGCAGTTTTTCGTTGGGTATGGTGATTAGAGAGTCAACATGTTGCTGAAGTTCCGCAAGACCCGCTTCTGCAATTGAAAGGCGCTTTTTACCCTCGAAAGTGAAGGGCCGAGTCACCACGGCGACGGTGAGAATCCCCATCTCCCGGGCCACCGCAGCCACTACCGGCGCTCCACCGGTACCCGTACCACCGCCCATGCCTGCGGTGATAAATATCATGTCCGCACCGCGGATGGCATCGGCAATTCGCTCTCGATCCTCCATAGCGGCGGCTCGGCCGATTTCTGGATTTGCGCCCGCGCCCAGACCCTTGGTGATCTCACCACCGAGCTGAAGCACTGTGGGCGAGTCCACATCTGATAGAGCCTGTGCGTCCGTGTTGGCGCAGATAAAATCCACTCCTTCCACGTTATTGCTGATCATGTGTTTTACGGCATTTCCGCCGCCGCCTCCGACACCGATCACTTTGATGACAGCGCTCTGCGGTACGTTGTCTACGAGTTCAAACATAGCTTCCTTCCCCTTAAAATAACGTCACCTAGTGGCGACCTTTCTTCCCCAAAAAAATCGTGATCTAAAAACTGTCGCGGACCCACTGCGCTAAACGCGTCCACCAGGCCTCAGAAGGCGCGCGACGGCCGCTGTGCACTTCACCAGCATGGCGGCTGCCGTAAAGCAATAGCCCCACTGCGGTGGAATAAATGGGATTGCGAACAATATCGGCAAGGCCGTCGATGCTTTGTGGATAGCCCACGCGTACTGGCATATGAAAAATCTCTTCAGCAAGCTCTGAGGCGCCCTCCATCTTCGAGGTGCCTCCAGTAAGAACGATGCCTGAGGGAATAAGGTCTTCGTAACCCGATCGCCGCAGCTCAGCCTGAATCAAAGTGAATAGCTCGTCGTAACGCGGCTCTACCACTTCTGCGAGAGACTGTCGGGAGAGATCCCGAGGCGGTCGATCGCCAACACTGGGAACCTTGATAGTCTGATCGGCCCCGGCAAGTTGTGTGAGCGCACATGCGTAACGAATTTTTATTTCTTCGGCGTACTGCGAGGGCGTGCGCAATGCCATCGCGATGTCGTTAGTCACCTGATCCCCGGCGATCGGTATGACGCCGGTATGCCGAATAGAACCCTCGGTGAAAATAGCGATGTCTGTAGTGCCGCCACCAATGTCAACAAGACACACGCCCAACTCGCGCTCGTCGTCGGTCAATACGGAGTAAGAAGAGGCCAGTTGCTCGAGGATAATGTCCTCCACCTCCAAGCCGCACCTGCGAATACACTTTTCGATGTTTTGTGCCGCGTTCACAGCGCAGGTCACGAGATGCACTTTGGCCTCGAGACGCACACCGGACATACCCTGAGGCTCTTTGATGCCTTCCTGATTGTCGATCACGTACTCCTGAGGGAGTACATGCAACACCTTTTGATCTGCAGGTATCGCCACCGCTCGAGCAGCATCAATAACTCGCTCAAGATCCTGCGCCACGACCTCCCGCTCTTTGATCGCAACAATGCCGTGGGAGTTCAGGCTTCGAATGTGTGAGCCGGCAATGCCTACATACACCGAATGAATTTGACAGCCCGCCATGAGCTCCGCCTCATCCACTGCACGCTGAATAGACTGCACTGTGGATTCAATATTGACCACGACACCCTTCTTCATCCCCTTAGAAGGATGCGAACCAATCCCCACGACCTCCATAGTCCCGTCGGCCGTCACTTCACCGACAATAGCGACGACCTTGGAGGTTCCGATATCCAGTCCGACAATCATTCGCCTGTCTTTAACCGCTGCCATTAGCTTTCTACCTGCCCTGGGTGTTTTCGGTCAGACCCGCCAACCGGGGAGTCTGGTCAAATGCCACGGCTGCACCGCCGTCGTAACGCATGTCTACGCGCTGTACGACTCGGTCAGCCTCTTGAAGATCACTACTCCACAGCTGCAAGAATCGCTGCAGGCGGAGCGAAAAGTCATGGTCCCCAAGCTGCAGCTGAACTCCGTTATCTAGTCCTACAACGAGTTGCCCGTAATCGTCTTCGCTCAAAGAAATGGGTGTCAGTGCCAGGGGCCGCAAACGCTCGAGCAAGCGCTGATAATGATTCATGAGGCGCGCCTCACTCCCCATGGGACCGCGAATTTCCGGAAGACTCCTCCAGCGCTCCCTGTCAGTAACTTCGATAATGCGTGCTTCGTGATTCAAAAAGGCTTCGTCACCCCAACGTGCGATCGGCAGTTGCTCAACCACGCTAACTTCCAAGGTATCGGGGAAGCGGCGGCGCAACTCTGCGCTGTATACCCAGGGCAGCGCTTCAAGCGTCACCTGCAGGTCAGCAAGACTGAGAAACAACAGCCCCTGATCCAGTTCATCGGACATTGCATCACGCAGGGCATCCTGGCGTAAGTGCTCCAGCTTTCCTGTGACTACGATGCGCTCAACTGGCAGCTTACGCAGAGCTTCAACACCAAGGTAGACAACAGCAGCCAATGCGAGCATGGCGGATACGCTAAGCAGAGTACTAAAGCCACTCTGAATTCTGGGCATCAGCGTCTTCAAGCGCTCACCCAGGGACTCGGGAGCTCGGCGACGGGCATTGCGACGTGAAGCCAACATCAGACAGCACCTCCCAAACCCGATTGCCCGGCCTGCCAGGACAAGAGCAATATTTCTTCAAGCAATGTTAGAAGCGATAATCCTGCTGCAGTCGCCGCCATAGGCACGAGACTGTGATCGGTCATACCCGGCACGGTGTTCACTTCGAGAAGCTGAAAATCGCCGTTACTGTCGCGCATTAAATCTACGCGCCCCCAGACGGAACAGCCTAGCGCCGCAAAAGCCTCGAGAGCGAGCTCGCACAGCGCCTTCTCGTCATCTCCATTTAGACCGCAAGGTATGTTGTAGCGGGTAGTGTTCGCCTTATACTTTGCTTCGTAATCGTAGAACTCTCGCGCTGCCTCAATATGAATCGGTGGCAGTGCTCGGTCTCCCAAAATAGCCACGGTGTACTCGGGACCATCAATAAATTGCTCCGCCAGTATTTGATCACCAAACACCGCGGCGGATTCACATGCCACAGAGAAGCTCTCGGGACTATCAACTCGGGTCATACCGAGACTAGAGCCTTCCATGCAGGGCTTGATGAACGCAGCGCCCCAAGCAGCCAGCAAGGCTTGCGCATCCGTATCAGCATTTACAAGGGCAAAGGCCGCCGTAGGAAGCCCTAGCGCGCGCCAGATCTGCTTGCTCCGCAACTTATCCATGGCCAAAGCCGAGCCCAGAACACTGCTACCGGTTCCCACAACACCCATGGACTGCAGCAGCCCTTGAGTAACACCATCCTCTCCACCAACGCCGTGCTGGATGTTGAAAGCGATATCCACACCTTCCAGTCCTACCCACCAGGCGGGCTCACCGGTATCCAAAGCGCGAGGCTCGTAACCTCCTTCGCGAAGTGCGGTCAGCACCGTCTCGGCGCTGGCAAGAGAAACCTCTCGCTCACCCGAGGTCCCACCGAACAACACCGCGATTTTTAATCCCTGCAGCTGTGTCGCAGCACTCATGACAAGACCTTCGCGTCGCGCAGCTGGTTCGCCAAGCGAGCGATATCACCTGCTCCCTGGGTCACAAGCACGTCGCCCGCATCAAGCACATCACTCAGCAAAGCCGGCACCTCCAGAGCGTTGGCCGCATACAGGGGATCCAACTGCCCTCGCTGTCGAATAGAGCGCGCCAAAGATCGACTGTCGGCGCCTGCAATGGCTTCTTCGCCGGCGGGATAGACTTCAAGGAGTACCAGAAAATCCGTATCTGAAAGAACACTGACAAAATCATCGTAAAGATCCCGGGTACGGGTAAACCGGTGCGGCTGATACACCATGACGATGCGACGGTCCGGCCAAGCCTGACGCGCCGAAGCTAATGTGGCGGCAACTTCCGTTGGATGATGCCCGTAGTCATCCACAAGAGTTACTAGATGCTGACCTAGCTGAACCCCCTCATAGACACTGAATCGACGCCCCACACCACTAAAGCTCTCAAGCGTTTCTTGGATAACGCGGTCTTCGATACCCTGATCCGTAGCCACGGCTACGGCAGCAGTAGCGTTGAGCACGTTATGAGAGCCTGGCATGTTGAGCGTAATCGGCAAATCCGGATAAGCATCTGGACGTTCAACGGTAAAACGTGTGCGTAGGCCTGCAGGCTCAAGATTCGTGATGCGATAGTCAGCCGACTCACTGAATCCATAACTCAGCATTGGTCGACCGAGATCCTCACCAAGGCCGTCGAGCACAGGATCATCAATACACAGCACCGCAAGACCGTAAAACGGAAGGTTGTGCAAGAACTCAACGAAAGTACGACGTAGCTTTGCGAAGTCACCGCCATAGGTTTCCATATGATCCGCTTCGATATTGGTGACCACGGTGACCATTGGCTGCAGATGCAAAAACGATGCATCGCTCTCGTCGGCTTCCGCAATCAAAAAACGCCCTGCGCCTAACTGCGCGTGCGTCCCAGTGCTGTTCACGCGACCACCAATCACAAAGGTCGGATCGAGGTCAGCCGCCGCAAACAATGCAGCGATGAGACTCGTGGTCGTTGTTTTTCCATGCGTGCCCGCTACAGCGATGCCGTAGCGATGCCGCATAAGTTCCGCAAGCATCTCAGCACGGGGAACTACTGGAATTCGCTGCTCTCTCGCAGCCACTAACTCGGCGTTACTCGCTTTTACGGCGCTGGAAATCACCACGACATCAGCGTCACTGACTGCCTCAGAACGATGCCCTATAGTGACCTTGACCCCAATCTGGCTAAGGTGCTGGGTAACACTGCCGTCCAGTAAATCAGACCCACTGACAGAGAAACCGAGGTTAACCAGCACCTCAGCAATACCACTCATACCGCTGCCGCCAACGCCTACCATATGGATACGACGCACCCGACGCATCTCGGAAGCTCCTGGCATTGCTAAGGCCGTCATCGCATAAGTGCCTCTGCACGATCGGCAATCATGCCGGTCGCTTCGGGTCGTGCGCATTCAAGCGCTGCAACGGACATTGCGGCCAATAGACCAGCATCGGCAAGTAAACGTCGCAGCGTTGCTTCCAGACGCTCATGAAGATCCGATTGAGGAAGTAACACCGCTGCTCCGGCCTCCGAAAGAAAGCGCGCATTGGCGGTCTGATGGTCGTCGATCGCATAGGGCAGTGGAATGAGTATCGATGGCCTACCCGTCACTGCAAGTTCCGCGACGGTCAACGCACCCGCGCGACAGATGACAAGCTGTGCCCAGGCATAGGCCTCGGGCATATCTTCGACGTAGGCTTCGACTGCCCACTGGGTATTGCTCACCGCTGAATAATCAGCACGCGTCGTTTCAGCATGCGCAGGACCGCACTGATGACGCCACTCACACTGGACGCCGAGCACGGCAGCGACTGCGGGCATAGCCTCGTTCAATGGTTTCGCACCCAGGCTGCCACCGAGCACCAGCACACGCAACGGTGCGCCGGCTGGTCTATCCCAAGGATGATCCCCTGCGACTGATAGCAGATCCTTGCGCACAGGATTACCCAGGTACGTCGCCGTCGGATACTGCTGAAGCACATCGGGAAAGCCTGTCGCGATCTGTGAGGCAAAACGAGCCAGCGCGCGGTTTGCGCTCCCCGCCACGGCGTTTTGTTCCTGAAGCAATAAAGGGCGACGGGTTAACCACGCTGCACATGCAGCAGGAAACGACGCGTAGCCCCCCATTCCCACAACCAGTGCCGGGCGCAAACGCAACATCAACCACAGCGACTGGAGCAGGGACAAACCCAATAACAAGACTGCCAACAACTGCTGAAGAAGACCTTTACCCCGCAGTCCGCGCATGGGCAACTGATACAGAGTAATGTCGGCTTCAGGAACCACCCGTGCCTCAAGTCCACGACGAGTCCCAACCCAGGCTAAACGAAACCCACGCTCGCGAAGATCAAGAGCCACGGCAAGTGCCGGATATACATGCCCCCCGGTGCCTCCTGCAAGCATCATGGCCATAGGCGCACTCATCGCTTGCGGCCTCGTTTGGGCTGCTGTCGCTCGTAAGCAACGCGAAGCACCATACTGAGCAGCACGCAGCTAGTGATAAGACTGGTGCCACCATAACTAATCAGGGGCAGTGTGAGTCCCTTCGTAGGAAGCAACCCTGCGCTTACACCCATATTCACGAACGCCTGCCCGGATAACATCAACGACACGCCAAAACAGAGATAAGCAGCGAACAATTGCCCGTCTTTCTGCGACTGGCGGCCCAGATGAAAAATGCGGAGGACCAGCGCAAGAAACAAGCTGATCAGTAAAAATGCACCGACAAACCCTGTTTCCTCCGCCCAGATTGAAAACACAAAATCCGTATGCGCCTCGGGGAGGTAAAACAATTTCTGCACGCTGTTTCCAAGCCCCACTCCAAACCACTCACCACGACCAAAGGCGATGAGTGACTGAATGAGCTGGAAGCCCGAACCGAAAGGATCTGCCCAGGGGTCGGTGTAGGCAATAAGACGCTGAAGCCGATAGGGCGCAGCCTGGATCAGCAGCGCCCCCAGAAAGCCCGTAGCGACGACAATCACACTGAGATGCATGAGTCGCATACCCGCGAGAAAGAGCATCCCAAAAGCGGTCGCCAACATAATAACTACGGCCCCGAAATCAGGCTCGGCCAGCAACAGCACAGCGACTAAACCCAGAATCATCAGCGGCCTGAGAATGCCCTGCCAGCTTTCTTGCAAGGCTTTACCCTGCCGGAGCAGATACCCCGACAAATAAACAATCATCGATGCTTTGGCCAGCTCTGAGGGCTGCAGTGTCAGCGGCCCCAGTGCCAGCCACCGCTGACTCCCGTTCACATTGCGGCCCACACCCGGAATCAGCACCAGAATCAACAACAGACTTGAAAGCAGCAGCAACAGCCAACCGCTGCGATACCAAAATTCAATAGGCACTTGATAGCAAACGAACCCGCTGGTGAGCGCAAGGGCAAGATACACAAGATGCCGAAGACTGTGATGCCACATATTGCCGTAGGTTGCTTCGGCATAGCCCACTGACGCCGAGCTGATCGCGATCAAACCAATGAGCAATAGCGCAACCGCGATAGCCAGCAACATGAGATCCGGAAACCGCCCCGCAGCTACTGCCGTTGTCACGCGCGCAGTACTCATTGCGCCACCTTTGCGAGCACCAGCTGCTTGAATCGCTCGCCACGAGCGACATAACTCTCGAACTGATCAAAACTGGCACAAGCCGGCGACAGCAACACAATGTCCCCAGATCGCGCGCGCTCTCCTGCAAGCTCCACAGCGTGCTCAAGCGTCTCGGCAACTACGCTGTCACAGCTATCAGCCAGGGCTTGGGCAATTGAATCCGCGGCCTCACCGATAAGCAAAACAACATCACAGTGAGCAGCGACCGCAGGACGTAAAGGATGGAAGTCCGCATCCTTGTCCCGTCCACCGGCAATCAGTATCAAACGGTGCTTGGCACCCAGACCGTTTACCGCCGCCAAAGTAGCACCCACATTGGTGGCTTTGGAATCATTGATCCAGCGCACACCATCCTGATCAAGAACCAACTCACAACGATGTTCTAATCCGGGAAAGCTGCGCAGAACGTCCAGCATTGCGTCCCGAGGTAAATCTATCGCGGCGCCCAAAGCGAGAGCGGCAAGAGCATTGGCAAGGTTGTGTCGCCCGGGCAACAAAACTTCTTCGGCCTTCATCAATGGGTCAAAACCTTCAACGATCATCTGCTCGCCGTCGATCATCCGCAGACCAAAACCTCGGAGGTCAGGCTCCCCCAGTCGCCAGCTAATGTGCCGCCGACCAGCTGCCAAAGGAGGAATCGTCAGTGGATCGCCCGCATTAAAGACCACCGTAGTGCATCCATTAAAGATTCGATGCTTGGCTTGGTGATAGCGCGGCATGCTCCCGTGTCGGTCAAGGTGATCTGGCGTGAGGTTAAGCACCGTGGCGACCTCAAGATCGAGCGGCCCAGCTCTCTCTAACTGAAAGCTGGACAGCTCCAGTACATAAAATTCGTTGCCATCTGCAAGCAGGTCCAAAGCAGGCACACCCAGGTTTCCGCCCACCGCCACACGCCGGCCCGCCGCCTTCAGCATTGCACCAAGCATCTCGGTGACGGTGGACTTGGCATTTGAGCCTGTTATGCCAATGACCGGTGCGGCTGCCGCCGCCACAAAAAGATCGATGTCGCCACACAGCTTTGCACCCGCCTCGACCGCTCGCTGCAGCCAGGGCTCTTCCGGCGAAATCCCGGGACTGACGATAAGTTCCGCTGCGGTATCCAACACGTCTTGAAGGTCAGTACCGAGCATTACGGGGACTTCTGGCATTTCAGCCTGCAACTGCGCTAGACCCGGAGGCTGCTCCCGCGTATCTACCACCGTGAACTCTTCACCCTGACGAGCCAGGTAACGAGCAACCGACAAACCTGTAGCTCCGAGACCCACCACAACCTTGCGTCGCGTGCTGCTGATAAGGGACGACATATCTCTGGTCACCTCCCCCATCACCGTAGCTTCAGCGTAGCGAGGCCGAATAACACCAGCATCACGGTTATGATCCAAAAGCGGACAATCACGCGAGGCTCCGGCCAGCCCTTGAGTTCGTAGTGGTGGTGAATCGGCGCCATTCTGAAGAGTCGGCGACCCGTTAACTTAAAGGACGCCACCTGCAGAATCACCGACACAGTCTCCAACACGAAGATGCCGCCCATAATGAAAAATACAATTTCGTGACGAGTGATCACCGCAACGGTACCCAAAGCGGCCCCGAGCGCCAGCGCGCCCACATCGCCCATGAACACCTGCGCAGGGTAGGTGTTGAACCACAAGAAACCCAAGCCTGCACCCGCGATACTGCCGCAAAAAACCGACAGCTCTCCGCTGCCCGCCACGTAAGGAATTTGCAAATAGTTCGCGAAGTTAACGTTACCCGTGAGATAAGCGATGAGGCCCAGTGCGGTTCCCACAAGCACCGTGGGCAAAATAGCGAGCCCATCAAGACCATCCGTCAGGTTGACGGCGTTGCTAGCGCCAACAATCACGAAGTAGGTCAGCACGACAAAAAACGCACCCATGCCAATGGCCACATCTTTGAAAAACGGAATGTATAACTGTGTGGTCACCGGGCTGTCGGCCGTTAGGTAAAGAAACATCGCTGCAGCCAGGCCCGCCACGGACTGCCATAAATACTTCCAGCGCGCCGGCAGTCCTCTGGGGTCGCGTTCAACCACTTTGCGATAGTCGTCCACCCATCCAACCGCGCCAAAGGCCGCCGTCACCAATAGCGCGACCCACACGTAGGCATTGGATAGATCTGCCCAAAGCAAGGTGCTGATAGCAATCGCAACAAGAATCAATGCACCACCCATGGTGGGCGTACCCGACTTACCAAGGTGTGTCTGGGGACCATCTGTGCGCACGGCCTGCCCCACCTGATGGTAATTAAGGCGACGAATCATCACCGGACCCACAAGCAGAGAAATCAGCAGTGCTGTTCCCGCCGCCAAAATCCCCCGCAGTGTCAGGTATTGAAATACGCGGAAACCCGACTCGAACTGCGCAAAGTACTCTGCCAAGAGCATCAGCATGGAGCCACCTCCTGAGCAATCTCGCGAAGCGCCGACAACACTGACTCCATCGCCGCACCCCTGGAGCCCTTCACGAGGATCGTGTCACTGTGCTCCAGCAAGCCACCCAAGTGCGAACTCAAGGTCTCCCGCGATGAAACCCATTGCGCTCCTGATCCAAAGGCCTCCACCGCCGGTCGCAGAGCTTCACCGACGCCGACGAAGCGAGTAACTCCCTCAGCACGCGCGAGCGCTCCCATTTCTGCATGACGCTGAGGACTTTCGTCACCGAGCTCCAGCATTTCGCCCAGAATGAGCAGACTGTCGCCAGCGGTAGCGGCCAGCAGACTGATTGCCGCGCGCACAGAGCCGGGGTTCGCGTTGTAGCTGTCGTCTATCAGGATCTTTCCGTTAGCCAGCTGCTCACTGCGCAAGCGACCGACCTCCGCCTGCGCCTGCTCAAGACCAGTAACAATTTGATCCAGACTCAGTCCTGCTGCTGTTGCTAGCGCGGCTGCGGCCAATGCGTTAGCCACATTGTGACTGCCTGGCAAAGGAAAATTAAGCTCTTGATTTTCCCCCTTAATGTGAAGGGTGAAAGCGCTGCCCTGCAGCCCGTAGCCGCGCAACCCCGACACGCTAATATCGGCGCTGCTGTCTTCGAGCGAATACCTCAAGAGCTCAGCACCCGCATGAGCAATTCGGGCACGCCACAGTGGCGCCCAGGGTTGATCAGAATTCAGGACGGCCATTCCGTCGCCACCAAGACCATCGTAGATCTCTGCCTTGATATCCGCCACATCCGCCACGCTGCCAAAGCCTTCGAGATGCGCTTCCATAGCATTCAAAACCGTAGTGATGGTCGGTCGCGCCAGAGCACAAAGATGCGCAATATCTCCACGTCGCGTAGCACCCATTTCTACAATCGCGAAGCGCGTCTCGTCGTTGAGTCGCGTGAGCGTCAGGGGCACGCCGATTTCATTGTTGTAATTGCCCGAGGTTGCCACGGTAGATCCTGCTTCACTGAAGATGCTCCGACACAGGTTCTTAACCGTGGTCTTGCCGCAGCTACCGGTGATCGCCACGACCACGCTCGTAGAAAAATCGCGGCTGGCGCGACCAATCTCCGAGAGCGCCTCCAGGCAATTTGATACCAGCAAGCAGGGAACCGATGTTTGCACAGGCCGCTCTACGAGAGCGGCAATAGCACCTCGGGCAATAGCGGCATCGACAAAATCGTGGCCGTCGACGCGCTCTCCGGGCAAGGCAACAAACAGGTCACCGGGGCCAACTTCCCGGGAGTCTATAGCGACCCCCGAGAACTGTAGCGCTGCCCCCGTATAAGCCACACCTAATCGCTCGGCGATTACTGAGAGTGTCAGCGCGGACATCATGCCGCGAACCTCGCCAGTGCCTGCTGAGCAACCTCAACATCACTAAAAGGCAGGCGCTCATCGCCAATAATTTGATAGTCCTCGTGACCCTTACCGGCAATCAGTACACAGTCTTTAGGCCCTGCGGACTCTATCGCCACTCGAATCGCCTCCGCACGATCAGGGCAGACGCGGTACTCACCGCTCATGGACGATTCTATGTCAGCAATTATCGCGACCGGATCCTCGCTTCGAGGGTTATCGCTCGTTATCACAGCTCGGTCGGCCGTAGCTGATACAGCCTCTGCCATTAAGACCCGCTTACCTTTGTCCCGGTCCCCACCACAACCGAACACGGCCACGAGGCTTCCCTTACATTGCTCACGCAGAGCAACCAGCGCTTGTCGCAATGCATCAGGAGTATGTGCGTAATCGACAACTACCAGCGGTGCGCCGGCAACCCGCAAAGGCTCCATTCTTCCAGGCACAGCTTGCAGACCCTCTACGGCCGCCATCACTGCATTGAATGGCAGGCCGGCTTGCAGGGCCGCGGTCAATGCCGCTAACAAGTTCACTGCATTAAACTTCCCAAGGAGTGGACACTTGATAGTCGCATCACCCCAGGGGCTTTCGAAGCGAAAACCAAGCCCGCTACTGCTCAGCTGCAGATTACTCAGGCGTACGTCAGCAGAAGCATCCTCAATGCCATACCGCAGCACAGAGACTCCGGATGAAATGCTCTGCACGACGGTTCGACTAAAGGGGTCATCCGCATTAACAATCGCGGCCTGCAACGAATCGAAGGCAAACAAGCTGGCCTTTGCTTCACCGTAAGAGCGCATATCACCGTGATAGTCCAGATGATCACGGCTCAGATTCGTGAAGATCGCTGAATCAATATCGAGAGTATTCAAGCGACCCTGATCCAGCGCATGAGAGGAGACCTCCATGCTGACAAATGGCACCGCCTGTCCCGCCCAACCCGCCAGAATTTCCTGTACTGCGATAGAATCCGGCGTAGTGTGCACACTAGTATGAACACGCCCATCCAAAGAAGAGCCCAGAGTTCCGATCACACCACAGTCGTAGCCAGCGCTGCGCACAAGTTGTGCAAACAACTGACTCACTGTGGTCTTACCGTTGGTGCCCGTGACCGCCGTAACATGCATCTCGCGACTGGGTTCACGAAAGTACCGCCCAGCAATTTCACAAAGTCGATGCCGTAAGTTCGGAATCACAATAGTCGGAAGCGGAAGCGGCGGCTGCATAGCGAGAAGCTCGTCCTCTACCAACGCCGCTGCTGCGCCGAACGAAGCAGCTTGGTGAAGGAATCCCCGACCATCGTGCGCATGCCCGCGTAAAGCGATAAAAAGATCGCCTTCTTCTATCTGCCGACTGTCTAAACGCAGCGCCCCGACATCAAGTGCCGGAACACCCTCGACAATACCCTCCAGGAGAACCGGTAAGGAGCAAGACAGCTTTGTAACACCCGGAGTCATGCGCCACCTCCAGCTACGGTTGCGGCGAGCATCTCGGAGGGTGTTTCCAGGGTCGGCGCGACACCCATCAAGCGCAGGGTTTCGGCAGCCACACGGGCAAACACCGGTGCTGCCGCGGCACCGCCTCCGTAGTTGTCACCCTTAGGCCGATCTAGCACCACCACGGTTACAAACCGCGGGTCTTCAATAGGAGCCATGCCCACAAACAGCGCTACGTACTGATCATCCAAGTAACCACCCGCGCCCACCTTATGCACAGTACCGGTCTTACCACCCACCTCATAACCCGGCACGCGCGCCTTGCGAGCGGTGCCTTGATCGCCTGTCACTGCGTGGAGCACCTCGCGGACATCGGCTGCCATCTGCGCATCCACAACGCGCTCACTGCGCAAATCTGCGGCCTCTCTATGCAGAAGAGATAGCTCCAGAAGCATCCCGCCATTAGCAAACACCGCATAGGCCCGGGCTAGCTGCAATGGTGTCGCCGTTAGGCCGTAACCAAAGGCCAGAGTCACCTCCTCGATGGGGCGCCAACGCGGGCGCTGAGGAAGTAGCCCCGAGCTCTCACCCGGAAAGCCGGTGGCCGTCGACTGACCAAAGCCAAAACGATTGAACACGTCCCAAATAGGTTCATGACCAATATCCAGCGCGATTTTGGTGATACCAACCTGACTTGATTTCTCCACCACCTGGGACAGACTGATTTCACCGTAGTTGCGTGGATCAGGAAGCACTTTACGTCCGACACGAATGCGCCCAGGACTTGTATCGATCATGGTCGTTGTTTCGTAGCGCCCTGACTCCAATGCAGCGACCAAGGTGAATGGCTTCATCGTTGAGCCTGGCTCAAACACGTCGGTTACGGCGCGATTGCGCGTCTGACTCATGGTCACGGTGGTGCGATTATTGGGGTTGAAGTCGGGATAACTCGCGCTAGCCAATACCTCGCCGGTACGGCTATCAATGGTGACAATCACGCCCGCCTCGGCACCGGTAACGGTGACCGCACGACTGAGCTCACGATGGAGCAGGTACTGCAGGCGTAAATCTATGGACAGCTGGAGATTTCGACCGGGGCGAACAGCTTCAACAACACCGATATCTCGAACCGCGTCACCATGGAGATCCTTGATGTAACGCTTCTTACCCGGATGTCCGCGCAGCCACTCGTCGTAGGCCAGCTCCAGTCCGGCTACGCCTCCACCGTCGACGTTGGTCATGCCAACCAGCTGCGCAGCGACCTCTCCCGCAGGATAAAACCGACGATACTCGCGCTCGGCTCGCACACCACGAATATTTAGTGCTAACACATCCCGAGCACGATCAGGCACCAGGTGCCGGCTCAGATACATAAATTGGCGACCGGAATACCGAGCCAAACGCTCTTCAAGCTCCAAGACACTTACATCAAGCGCATCGGCAAGCTCCGGTAGACGCTCGCTACCGGTCAGTACTTGAGGGTTCGCCCAGAGCGATATCACCGGCGTACTCACCGCGAGGGGCTCACCCCTGCGATCGGTTATGAGGCCACGATAAGCTGGCAATTCGGCCGTGCGCAGCATGCGCATGTCGCCTTGCTTCTTCAGAAACTCGACGCCGCGCCCCATATCCAGAACCTGCAGCGACAGTACCCGCCCCACCAGCGCGAGGAACATCATCACCAAAAGCGCAATCACGACGTGACCTCGCCAGTGCTGCACCTTGGTTTTTGCAGCCTTAGTCACTTTGCCACCAAACGGGTTTGATCGTGCCCCGGCGCAACAAGACCCAAGGCACTCCCCGCCTCGCTTTCAATGCGAAAGTGCGATGCCAAAGTACTCTGCTCAAGAAGGAGCCGGCTGTACTCCTCCTCCAGATACCAGCGCCGAGCCTCTAGATCCTGGAGCTGCGCGTAAAAGCTGCGACTGACATGCGTACTACCAATGATGGAAAAGGCGCTAAGCAAAACCAGAACCAGGGCAACGCCCGCCCAAAGCGAATTCAGTGCCAAGCCACTCATGCGAGCTTCTCCGCACAGCGCATGATGGCGCTACGAGATCGCGGGTTTCCCGCTACCTCTTCTTCACTGGCACGCTGCGCCTTACCCAACAGACGCATTTGTGCACCGGACTCCACATTGCGTATCGGCAAATTGCGCGGGAGCTGAGGCCCGCGGCTCATATCGCGCAGATGACGCTTAACCAGACGGTCTTCCAAAGAGTGAAAGCTGATAACCACCAGACGACCACCGACAGTAAGTACTGACAGGGCCACTGAAAGCAGCTCCGCGAGATCATCGAGTTCGCGATTGACGCGAATCCGAATCGCCTGAAAAGTTCGGGTAGCCGGATGCTTGTGCTTTTCCCAGCGTGGATGCGCGTCACGCACGATAGTCGCCAATTGCGCGGTGGTCGTTAGCGGCGCTTCTGATCGCGACCTCACAATTGCCCCAGCTATACGACGGGCAAATCGCTCTTCGCCGTATTCTCGAAGCACATCGATGATTTCCTGCTCCGAAGCGCTGGCGATCCAGTCTGCAGCTGACTCGCCTCGACTGCGATCCATGCGCATGTCCAAAGGGCCGTCCTGCTGAAAACTGAAGCCACGCTCAGCCTGATCAAGCTGTGGGCTGGAAACCCCAAGGTCCAGCAAGATCCCGTCTACGGAACCCAGGCCCTGGGCTTCGAGCAGTGCCGGCAATGCAGCAAAGGAGCCACGCACGAAACTAAAACGACTATCCTGGGCTGCAAGCTCAATGGCATCGCGCTCCGCCTCTTCGTCTTTGTCGCAGGCAAAAAGATGGCCATGCGTATCTAGCCTGCCAAGAATCTCGCGGCTGTGCCCACCACGCCCAAAGGTGCCATCGACATAAAGGCCGGCGGGGCTGCTTACCAGCGCGTCAACCGCTTCGTGCAACAATACCGTTTCATGGGGGGCTGCCATCTAAAGCGGCAGATTCATCAGCTCGTCGGGCCATGGCTCATCCGCCCCGACGTCTTCTAGCGCCTTGTCACGCTCGATAATCCAGAGACTTTCGCTCCAGAGCTCCATTTTATTGCCTTGACCCACAAGCACGAGTTTTTTGTCGAGCTGGGCATAGTCGCGAAGAGACGGTGGCAACAGCATGCGGCCATTGCTATCAAGCTGAACGTCCGTAGCGTATCCCAGCATCAGGCGCTGAAATCGTTTTACGGCAGGGTTGAGAGAGGGTAGCTTTTGGAGGTCGTGCTCAATTCTCTCCCATGCTGGGAGCGGATATATCGACAAACAGGGGGTCTGGGTATCAATAGTCACAACAATTTCGCCAGCACACTGCTCAAGCAGAGGCTCACGCTGACGCGCAGGGATCGCCAAGCGACCCTTTGCATCCATATTGATGTGCTGCACACCACGGAACACTAGTTATTAACCCCTTCGCTCTGATGATTTCCACAAATCACCAGAAATTCCCACTTCTCTCCACTTGGTGACACTATAGGTGCGCCTCGAAGCTCAAGTCAAGCTGGAAACAACAAAAAAGCCTGTTATTTCAGGGGTTTGGGCGTCAAACAAGGTAGGTTTTGAGACGTTTTCAGTCTCGCTCAGACTAGGTAAAAAATCACAAAAACAGGGCTCTAAAGCACTAAGCTAAGTATTTACTTTAACTTAAAGTTCTTTTGCTTATTTTGCCGGGCTGCTTTAGGCGAATTCCGTCTAAAGAAAGAGTCTACGGCGACCGATAGTCGTAACTTGAGTGGCTCCAAGGCGGCTAAAGAGTGGCAAGAGAGTGGCAAGAGAGTGGCAAGCGTGATGATGCACCGCCGTTGCGGCCTCAAACATCCCGATCAGAGACGCCTGGCATCATACAAACTAGCGCCCGGAGCAGCACTCACCAAACAAGTATTGCTAAACACGAACGAAAAGCCTCCACGTGAGTACTGCAGTAACACTGCAGTACTCACGAAGTGCTATTGAAATTAGAGGAGTCGGCCGATAAGCCGGGTTCTGTCGAGAACGATCATTCATCTGGGACAAGCGTCACCGCTCGCCTCTAGCGACCTACCCGAATCCACTGCGGGCCGCAGCTAACGGATTCCTATTTGGTCTTGCTCCAGGTGGGGTTTACCATCGCCACGCCTGTTACCAGCCGCGCGGTGCGCTCTTACCGCACCCTTTCACCCTTACCGAACAGTTAAGCTCGGCGGTTTCCTTTCTGCTGCACTTTCCGTGGGCTCGCGCCCCCCAGGCGTTACCTGGCACCCTGCCCTATGGAGCCCGGACTTTCCTCCGTACCGCGCATCAAAGATGCGCGATCCAGCGATCGTCTGGCCAACTCCGCGGTCAGATTAGCGACCCATTAGTGAGCGCGCAAGCGCTAAAAAGCGCCGATTCAAAAATTACGCCTGACGATGCTCCAGCAAATAGTCATACAACTGCCGGCTACGCACCCCGGAGTAGGCTGACAAGAGCTTTGCGGCCTGCCGGGCAGGCATATGCTCCGCCATACCCCGCAGTAATTCTCCCAGCGCAGGATCGATACTCGCGCCGGGCTCAGCGCGAGCGGGCGACAAGAGCAACACAATTTCGCCGCGGCTTTGATTTGCATCTTCCCGGACCCAGTCACAGAGCTCCGAAAGCGATGCCCTACGAATGGTTTCAAAGCTTTTGGATAGCTCGCGAGCCAAGGCTGCCTCACGATTGGCACCCATCACCGTTTGCATATCTTCGAGCGTCGCCAGAATACGGTGAGGTGCTTCATAGAAAATTAGTGTGGCTTCAGCACCGGCCAGTAACTCCAGGCGCCGCCGCCTTGCTTCACCCCGGTTAGGGAGAAAACCCTCAAAAGCGAAACGGTCACTAGGCAAGCCGGCCGCGGACAAGGCCACGATAGCTGCGCAGGGCCCCGGTATAGGGACCACCTTCAAGCCCGCATCCTGCATAACCCGAACCAATCGATATCCCGGGTCCGAAATGGTGGGAGTTCCGGCGTCTGATACCAATGCCACAGACTCGCCCCGGGCGACCCGGGCGACAAGCTGCTCAGCTACATGGGGAGCACTGTGCTCGTGGTAGGCGATCATGCGTGCCTTGATACCCTCCATACTCAGAAGCTGCCCGGTACGTCGAGTATCCTCGGCGGCGACGCAGCTTACACCGGAGAGTACCTCCAGCGCGCGCCGAGAAAGATCACCGAGATTACCAATGGGTGTAGCGACAATGTATAACGCCGGTTCCAAGTGTGACAGGCTTCCTTATAATGTGATTGCCTGCACGGTAAATACCGTGCTCCAAGAATCGAGGATAGCATGCTGAGGTCGCCCTACTGCTGGCGTACAAGTCTGATTTGCGCACTATGTGCCGGGTTGCTGGTCGCCTGCGGATCAACGCCCGGAGGCCTTCCGAGTCGAGCAGGATTTCCTGGAGAGTCCAACGCCCCGGACATCACGCCGTCAGCAGCAGAAGACAATACCGCAGCGTCTGACACCTCGGTCAACACCTTGGATCTCGCGCTGTTTGCAGCGACACGCGCCGCACTTGAAGACGGCGACTGGCTCGCCGCCAATCTAGCACTTCCACACATGGACACCATCAACAATCATCCTATCGAGAGCGCTGACACTGCACTGGCCGTATCACCTGCTGCCAATCTAGATGCATCCACTACGACTTCACTGTGGCTAGGCTATTACACAGCGCGCATTGCACTACTACGAGGCGACATACAAGGCTATGAAACCGCACTTATCGAGCTGAAGTCCCAGCGCTTGCCGGACGATCTTCGTCGGGAGCTGCTCGTTCACGAACTCAACATCGCTAACCGCAACAACGACAGCAATGCTCAGTTGCAGCTGAGTCTGCACTTACTGTCATTGAGCGCAGCGGACGCCGACTCAAACCGTCCATTCAGTGAATCCGTGTGGAGTGCAGCCCAGCGATCAAGTCATGAGACAGCCGGCACAGCACGGACATCGACGAATTCGAACGAGCAGGGCTGGCTAGATCTAGCTATCGCAAACGCTCTTGATAACGCCCTGAGTAGCGCCGCTGCGCTATCCGCCTGGGAAGTACAATACCCGCAGCACCTCGCCAAACCCCATGCCACTGCGCTGCGTCAGGCCGCCCTCATCGACGCCCAGACCACGAAACTCACCCTTATCCTTCCCCTGTCAGGGCCCCTGGAAAAGGCTGGAGAGGCTGTGAGCCGCGGATTTATCGCTGCATTCTTTGCCGACCAAGAAGCCAATGTCAGTATCGATGTCCTGGATAGCCGGCGCTTTGAGCGGATCGGCGATGCCTATGCAGAGGCACAGGCGAAGGGTGCAAACGTTATCGTAGGACCACTTGGAAAGAGACAGGTAGCGGAGCTCCTTGCCCAGCCGGACTTAGCCGTTCCCGTATTGGCTCTCAATCGACCCGAGGTTAACGAGGGTAACAATCCTAGCGTGCTGTTATTTTCGCTTGCCCCCGAGGACGAAGCTCGCCAACTGGCAGGAGATGCTTACGCAGGGGGAGCCCGCCGTGCTCTCGTGATCCGTCCCGAAGGTGAATGGGGTGAGCGTATGGAAGCCGCCCTCGCAGAACACTGGCGCCAACTGGGTGGGCATATACCTACTGCCGCAATCTATGGAAAACCCGACACCCACTCCACTGCCATCCGCGATGCATTGGGACTCGGGGACAGCGCTCAGCGCAGCGCAGCCTTACGCGGCCTCTTCTCCGAGCGAGTCGAAACAGTCGGCCGACGCCGCGAAGACTTGGACGTTGTGTTCCTTCTTAGCAAGACTGGCGATGAAGCTCGCGCGCTCAAACCACTTATTAACTACCATTACGCAGGTGAGTTACCTGTCTACGCCCTATCTACTGCCGATAGCGGAAGCAGCAACAGCAGCCTTAATCGCGATTTAGGAGGCTTGCGCTTATTGGCGATGCCATGGCGCATGAATGAGGCCACGCTGCCGGGTGGAGACTCAAAAAGCAGTTCAGCCGCATTGCACGCTCTAGGCGCTGATGCATACGCTTTATCACGACGCTGGTGGCGTATGCGCAGCGCTGCCGCTCCAAGCTACTTTGGACTCACCGCAGAACTCCAGGCGTCTCCCGGTGGCACACTTGGACGTCGGTTGAACACGGCTGAATTTGACCGAGGCGCACTACGCCCACGCTAACCTAGACTCTCCCCTATACGCGTCCACTCACGTGGGAGCACATACAGCCGATTTAGGCGGGGGCACAAGCTGTGTTGGATGGTGATGAGTTTGAAGCGCGCAGTGCAGCACTGTTAGAGACCTATGGCCTGAGAATCCTGGCAAGACAATATCGCTGTAAAGCCGGCGAAATAGACCTGATCGCCTTCGATGATCATCGACTGCTGTTTGTCGAGGTCCGCGCACGACGTCATCGCAGCCATGGCGGCGCAGCAGCCTCGGTGAACAGAGCAAAGCAGTGTAGAATTAGCCGGTGCGCAGCTTATTTCCTCAATCAACATCCGCGATGGCGCCATCTGCCCTGTCGTTTCGATGTCATCGCCTGGGAACCACGCCACGCTGCGCGGGGCTTGGAGGCTCGCTGGATTCAGGCCGCGTTTATCACCTGACTTCCCTGTTGTGGCTTACGCCAGACTTGTCACGTTTCCGAGCATTTTCACCACAATGACAGACCAAAGTTACGAGCGCATTGCCGCCAGCTTCCATCGACGCATCGACGCAATCGCCAGCGCTGTAGACCACATGGCCCCAGGTCTGGAAGCAGCGACAGCCCTGCTCACTCAAGCTGTGCTTGAGGACCGCAAAGTCTTGGTCTGCGGCTGCGGGGAAGACGCTACGCTGGCGACGCATCTGGCCGCCACCCTCAGAACACCGAAGGAACCGGGCCCCGCTCTTCCGGCTTTCGCTTTCCATAGCGATGTCCAGGACGGCGGCGCTCAACTGTGGCGAGATCTTCGCACCCTCTCTCGGGATGGTGATGTTTTGTTGTGTATAGATAGCGGCCCGGGAGCCGCGCTTGCACATCGCTGCGTGGATTTTGCCGAAACACGAAACCTAGTGGTGATCGCGATGTCTGAAAAGTTAAGCATCAACGGTATCGCCTGTATTGAACTGCAGGCCAAAGACCCGGATTTGCGCAGTGAACTCATCCTGATGGCTAGCCACTGCCTGCAGGAAGAAATTAAACAAACCTTGCTAGGAGAATAAACTGATCATGTCGCGCCGCATATCTTCAGCGACCACCTTGAGAATCTTGATCCTTGTTAGCCTCGCCCTATTGCAGGGCTGTGGATCTATCTTGGCAACCTTTGAGTCCAGCGCTATAGAGGACGACCCGGGTGAGCGCACCTTTTCTCAGCGTATCGCCGACGAATCCATAGAAACGAAAGCCGTGGTAAACCTCCACGCTGCGGACGATCGCTTTGATCAGGCGCATCTCGTCATCCAGAGCTACAACGGTTACGTTCTCATTGCTGGACAGGTGCCGGACGAAGCGCTCCGCCAAAAGGCGAATGACGTGGTGCGCAAAATTCGGGATGTCCGACGAATCTATAACGAGTTGGAAGTTGCCGCTGCAAGCTCCGCCATGACCCGGGCGTCAGATAGCTGGATCGCCAACAAGGTAAAAACGTTCCTGCTTACAGGGAGTGATACACCGGGGCTGCGCATCAAGGTCGTTGCCGAAGATGGCGTGGTGTTCCTGTTGGGAATGGTCACGCGTGAAGAAGGCGATCGCGTCGCAGAAGAAGCCGCCGATACCTCCGGTGTTCAGCGTGTTGTGCGCCTATTTGAGTATATTGACTGAGCGCGAATTGCCGATAGCAGACACGCAATCGGCCCGTGCGAAGGAATGCCTACAAAATCCTTCGATACAGTCTATTTAACGACAGTGAGACTTGGCTTTCCGGCACGACGAAAAGGCGTGGGCGCATTGCCACCCTCGGGAGCTGGATCGATATCGTCGCCCTCTGGCTCGAAGGCCATGCCCTGACCATTCTCCCTGGCATAAATGCCAAGAATCGCTGCCATAGGCATAAAGACATCTGTCGGTTTGCCGCCAAAGCGGCCATTAAAGCTCACACAGTCGTCAGCGAGCTGTAACTCGATCACAGCAGAGGGAGAAAGATTGAGAACAATCTGACCATCTTTGACGTACGCCTCAGGCACATCTACACCCGGCGCGGCCGCGTCTACTATTACGTGTGGCGTGCAGTCATTGTCGACGATCCACTCATAGAGAGCACGCAGCAGATAAGGTCGACTTGAGTTCACTGATAAAGCCTGCGCCTAGAGGCGCATCTCGCGTTCCTGCTCGGTCAAGCTCTGCTGGAAGGACTCCCGCTTGAACAGTTGGTCCATATAGGTAAACAAAGGCTTGGACTGCTTGCTAGGCCGAATATCGATGCCCAGTTTTGGCAAACGCCAAAGGATCGGAGCAATACAGCAATCAACCAGCGTGAACTCATCGTTCATGAAGAACGGCTTCTCGGCAAAAATCGGGGCAATTGCCAAAACACCCTCTCGCAACTCCTTGACCGACCGCTTTACAACGTTGTCACTGCGAGAATTCTGGATTGAGTCAATCAAGGTGCTCCAGTCGTGCTCGATGCGATGCATGAATAAACGGCTCTCAGCGCGCGCCACCGGATACACGGGAAGTAGCGGAGGATGCGGAAAGCGCTCATCCAAATACTCCATCATCACGCGAGTTTCGTAGAGAGACAGCTCGCGATCCACCAGTGTTGGCAAAGAATTGTAGGGGTTGTGCTCTGACATCTCGCGCGGTGGATGCGCAGGATCCACATCGATGATGTCGGCGGTGACGCCCTTTTCAGCCAGTACAATTCGTACGCGATGACTGAAGTGTGAAGTCGGATCAGAATAAAAAATCATGGGGGTCAATACGCCTTTATGATGCTTTTAACGTGCGTTTTAAGAAGTTAGCAAAACAAACAAATGGCGGGGCAGAGTTTTTACTCTGCGCACCACCGCTCCTTCGTGTTCTGGCCGCTGTTAGCTCGCGGTCAGTGTACGTCTTTCCAGTACTCGCGGTTAAGTAGCGACGCAAATACAAAGAAAACCGCAATAAATAGCAGTGAATAAATGCCCATGCGCTGGCGCTCCGCCTTCATAGGCTCGGCCACATAACCCAGAAAGTTAACAAGGTCATAAATTGTCTCGTCAAATTCTTCCACGGACATCCGGCCTTCTTCAAGCACTTCCAGAGTACCGCAAGGATCGCTGTGATCCGCCATCTCGGTCCCCGACAGAGGCTCCATCTTACCGTGCGATGAGGGCGCACAGGTCATCAATCCCTGCAGCTCCAATAACGCGTGGGGCATACCCACATTCGGAAACACGCGATTGTTTACGCCGTAAGGCCGGGTGGGGTCTTCATAGAACGTTCGAAGATAAGTGTAAAGCCAATTGGGATTCCGTGCCCGGGCAACGAGCGTCAGATCCGGCGGCGCGGCACCAAACCACACTTTTGCGCGGTCGATATCCATGGCGTTTTCCATAAGCGAACCCACCTGCACATCCGGGTCGGCGATGATATTTCCCAGCATCAAGTCGTTGGGAATACCCAGGTCGGTCGCCACTCGGTTGTAGCGAGAGTACTGAAGGGAATGACACCCCATACAGTAGTTCATAAACACCTTTGCACCACTCTGGAGGGAGCTTTTGTTCTCGATATCCAGCTCAACCCGGTCACAGGGCATTGTGCCGCAATCGAAAGCGGATTCCGCACCCACGACTTTGAGGGGGATAACGGTCAACGCCAGAATCAAGATCAAGCCTGCAAGCGACCCAAAGATCCCAATACCACCATCCATGGTTACCCGCTCAGGTACCGGCTTGGCTTTATCCATCCTCGACCAGATAGGCATAAACAGGAAGAAACCAAAATAGAAGATCGAACAGATCTGCGCCAGGAACGTTCGCTCCGGCGTCACACCCCTAACACCAAGGACACCCAAAATCAGGAAGGAGGCAACAAATAGCACCAGCATGACTTTGTTCAGGTTGCCACGGTATCGCCAGGACTTGATTGGCGACCGATCAAGCCATGGCAGCATAAAGGGAATCGCTACGCTCGCCGCGAAGGCAATGAATCCCCAAAACTTATCGGGAACCGCGCGTAACACCGAATAGAAGGGCGTGAAGTACCAAACCGGTGCGATGTGGTCCGGGGTCTTCAGTGAGTTCGCCTCTTCGAAGTTGGCATACTCCAGGAAGAACCCACCCATCTCTGGCATAAAGAACATGATCGCGCAAAAAACAAACAAGAACACCGCGATCGCTTGCACGTCGTGCACGCTGTAGTACGGGTGGAAACGAATGCCATCCAGAGGAATACCATCCGGACCCTTGTTTTTCTTGATCTCAACGCCATCGGGATTATTTGAACCGACTTCGTGCAGCGCAAGAATGTGCAAGACAACTAGTGCCAAAAGCACGATCGGCAGGGCTACGACATGGAGTGCAAAGAAGCGGTTCAGGGTGACGCCTGAGATCAGGTAATCGCCGCGAATCCAGGTGACGATACCCTCTCCCACGACCGGAATTGCGCCAAACAGAGAGATAATCACCTGCGCGCCCCAGTAGGACATTTGACCCCAGGGCAAAACATAGCCCACAAAGGCTTCAGCCATCAGAAGCACGAAGATCAACATACCGAACACCCAGAGCAACTCTCGGGGTTTCTTGTATGAACCGTAAATCATAGCCCGGAACATGTGCATATAGATCACGATAAAGAACGCTGATGCGCCGGTTGAGTGCATGTAACGAAGGAGCCAACCGTAATCCACATCGCGCATGATGTACTCGACCGAGGCAAATGCTTCTTCTGCGCTGGGCGTGTAGTTCATCGTCAACCAAATGCCTGTGAGCAATTGATTGACCAGTATCAGCAGCGCGAACACACCGAAGCAGTACCAGAAATTGAAGTTTTTGGGTGCGTAATACTCACCCATGTGCGTATTCCACGCGCGCGTAATAGGCAGACGCTCGTCAACCCAATCGCGTAATCCGATCAGCATGTTGGCCATCAGACTGCCTCCGCATCAACGCCAATAACAAGGACGCTTTGTGATTCAAATGAGTATGGGGGCACCACCAGGTTCGCAGAAGCGGGGACCCCTGAATAAACACGCCCGGCAAGATCAAACTTGGAGCCATGACAGGGGCAGAAGAAACCACCCACCCACGCATCGCCACCCAGATCAGCTGCGGCCACTTCCGGGCGGTACTTTGGAGCACAGCCAAGGTGAGTACATAAGCCTACAACCACCAACAATTCAGGCCGTATGCTGCGCTCTTTGTTGGAAATATAAGCAGGCTGCGTGGAGATAGCCGAATCAGGGTCTTTCAGCTCACCATCGACTTTAACAAGATTCGAGAGCATCTCTGCCGTACGGTGCACAACGTAGACGGGCTTACCGCGCCACTCTACGACCACCATTTGCCCGGGTTCCAGTTTACCAATATCGGCCTTAACTGGCGCGCCCGCCGCTTTCGCTTTAGCGGACGGATTCCAAGAACCAAGAAAGGGCACTGCAATTGCCACAGCACCCGCGGCACCTAACGCACTTGTGGCAACCGTCAGAAAACGGCGACGGTTGTTGTCGACCTTAGACTCAGTGTTTTCGCTGGTCGTTGTGACATTGGACATATCGATTGGTCTCCTGTTTACCTAAACCCTAACGATTTTTGTAAAAATACGCGGCCACGGCCAATAAACCTTCACCAAAAGCCGGACAGCAAAGTCGCGCAGGCAGCGATATTCCGGGCGCACGAATGGTAAAGTCTTTACGCGTTTCAAACAAGGAAAGCGGGCTATTTTTACGCCACAAACCCTTGATTTATCTCAAAACTTGGACAAATTCATAGCATAAAAAAAGCCCGGCCGGATATTCCGAGCGGGCCTTCCTGGCAGTGCGGCGTTGCCGCAGGCCGAATTAACGCTTGGAGAACTGTGGACGCTTGCGAGCTTTACGCAGGCCAACTTTCTTACGCTCAACCTGACGGGCATCACGCGTCACGAAACCTGCACCACGAAGTGTGCCGCGAAGAGCCTCATCGTATTCCATGAGTGCACGGGTAATTCCGTGACGAATCGCTCCGGCCTGACCAAAGCTTCCGCCACCCTCGACAGTGACTTTGATGTCAAACTTGCCAATCAGATCAACCAACTCAAGCGGTTGACGCACGATCATTCGAGCGACTTCCCGACCAAAGTACTGGTCCAAAGGACGTTGATTAACAGTGATATCGCCGCCGCCATTGCGCAGAAAAACTCGCGCTGTAGAGGTTTTGCGACGTCCGGTTCCGTAATACTGAGTTGCGCTCATTATTTCTCCTAGACCTGCAGCGGCTGAGGCTGCTGCGCGGCGTGCGGATGTGCTTCGCCGGCGTATACCTTGAGTTTACTAAACATTGCACGACCCAGCGGATTGCGGGGCAACATGCCTTTAACCGCACCTTGGAGAACACGCTCCGGTGCTTTGTCGATCAACTTTTCGAAAGACATGGACTTCAGGCCACCGGGATAGCCCGTGTGACGGTGATACATCTTATCAGTGCGCTTGGCACCGGTGACGTGCACCTTTTCCGCATTGATAACGACGATGTAGTCGCCGGTATCGATGTGCGGCGTGTACTCGGCCTTGTGCTTGCCACGCAGCCGAAGGGCGATTTCACTGGCCAAACGACCGAGTGTTTTGTCAGTTGCGTCAACGACATACCAGTCGTGACTGATTTCGCCGACTTTAGCACTGTAAGTTTTCATTGGATTCGCCTGAAAAGAGCTAAAAAAAGAGCGCGAATACTACTTAAACCCCACAGGTATGGCAAGCCAGAATTTCAATAAGATTAGCGGCTTGTTTTGTCCCCCATATTCCGCGCTACCCACCGGGGCGCTCGCCTCCCTGAGGCAGCATTCACGGACGATGCTCGAGAGCGAGGTAATCATGGGACTGCATTTCGAACAAACGCGACTCGGTGCGGGCAAACTCGAAGGTCAAACGCGTACCGCTGTAGAGCTCCGATGCAGGAACTTCAGCGGCGATCACGAGTTTTACGCTCCGATCATAGAACTCGTCTACGAGATTAATAAATCGTCGGCACTGGTCATCTTGCGCGGCAGTCATCTTAGGCACGTCCGATAGAATGACCGCATGGAACTCCCGAGCCAACTCAATATAGTCATTTTGCGAGCGCGGCCCGTCACAAAGCTCAGAAAACTCAAACCACGCAACATCATCCGCAAGGCAACGACAGGTAAGGTAGCGGCCATTAATCTCGATACGCTGCCAATGCTGGATGGCATCGGGAGCCAGTCGTTGAAAACTGTCGACGAGACTGGCATGAGCTGCATCCCCCAAAGGATGATGGTAAAGCTGCGCCTGCTCGAGCGTCCGCAAACGATAATCAATGCCCGCATCTACGGTCAGCACCTCGGTATGCTGTTTTACCAGGGCAATAGCAGGCAAAAATCGCGCTCTCTGTAGCCCATTGGCATACAAGCCGTCCGGGGCAATATTCGACGTTGCCACCAGAGTGATCCCTCGCTGAAAGATCGCCTCTAAAAATTTGGCAAGAATCATGGCATCTGCAATGTCACTGACGAAAAACTCGTCAAAACAAATAATTTCTGCTTCAGCTGCGAGGCGCTCACCCAGAAGCTCTATGGGGTTTTTTTCGCCCTCGAACTCGCTGAGCTCGCGATGCACACGCTGCATAAAACGATGGAAGTGCACCCGCAGTTTTTTTTCAAACGGTAAGCTTTCGTAAAAAGCGTCCATGAGATAAGTCTTGCCGCGCCCTACCCCACCCCAGAAGTAGAGACCTCGCTCGGGCTGCACGGTTCGGCGAAAACGACGGACGAGTCGACCTGAGAGACTCTTATTCTGTGCATGCCGATCAACGACCCGGTCATAGAGATCCTGCAAACGACGCACAGCCGCTTCCTGAGCGGCATCATGACTAAAGTCATCGCTTTTCAGGTCTTCTTGGTACCGCTGCCAGGGTGTCAGCACAATGTCGTCGCGGGCAGCAAGCACTCGCGACCCTCTCATCGAGTCTTCGGGGCGCGCTACCTTACTCGCGGACCTCTACTTTTGGCAATCTCGCTATCACGCCGCTGCGTTGCAACGCTATACTCACTGCCCTACTTCGACCTTTTGAGGACTTGTTTGTGAACACCGGGATGGATGAACCTCTTTTCATCGCCATTGCTGGCGCCGTCATTGGATTAATAATCGGCTACTTGGCAGGTCGGCGTACCGCGCCGGGCAGCGAAACCGCCAGAGAGTTAGGCGAAAAACTGGAGCAGGCAGAGTCGGCTCGAGAACGCTACGAGCAACGGGTGAATGCTCATTTCGCCGATACCGCAAGCAAACTCAACACTCTAACGGCCAATTACCGAGACGTGTACCAGCATATAGCCGAAGGCTCCTCGGAACTCTGCTCGGATGATGACTCCGCGCGCTTCAGGTCTTTGGCGGCTCCAGACGAGCCAGAGCACGACACTGTTGACGCAGACAGCGTGGTGGTAGAAGCGCCTCGGGACTATGCGGTGAAGACCTCGCCAAATGATCCCGGCGTACTTGACGAGCGCTTTGGTTTGGACGGCGAGGAGAAGCCCCCAGAGGATTCGACAACTCGCAGCTGAGTGCGCAGCCATGTCGATCCGAACAAGCCCGGTGTCGCTACACCGGGTTATCGCAGTCAATAAATGTCCATTCAAGACTAAAAGTCTCTGCCACTTCGGCAGCGAGCGCCTGCACGCCGTAGCGCTCAGTCGCGTGATGCCCAGCGGCCATGTAGGCAATACCCAGTTCACGAGCCGCGTGAACCGTGGGCTCTGAGATTTCACCCGATATATACAGCTGAGCTCCCGCCGCAGCGGCTTTGTCGATGTAGCCCTGAGCCGCCCCGGTGCACCAAGCTACCCTCTCCACCTGCATCTGCAGGTTGCCGATAATCATCGGATCGCGGTCGGTCAAATCCCGAACCTGGGCCGCAAGCTCTCCCAAGGACGTCGCTACAGCCAGCACCCCCGTGTTTCCCACCGCTTGAGGATCTTCGCTATCAAGCGCCTCAAAACCCTGCAGGCCCATGCGCTGACCCCACTGAGCGTTGTTTCCCAGCACGGGATGCGCATCCAACGGCAAGTGGTAGGCCAGTAGACTCATGTCCGCAGCTAGCAAAGTACCGAGACGTCGGCGCTTCATACCAACAATCTCTGCACTCTCACCCCGCCAAAAATAGCCATGATGAACCAACAACGCATCCGCCCCCCAAGCCACCGCCGCGTCCAGTACGGACTGATTCGCCGTTACCGCCGCCGCCAGACGACGAATACTGCCCTTGCCTTCGACTTGTAGACCGTTAGGGCAATAGTCTTTAAAGCGCGCAGATTCCAGCGTGGTATCGCAATGTTTAAGCAAATCCCGAAGTAGTACCGGCATGTTGTGTCCCGCGGTGATGTGTATGATGCGGGGGCATCATATACAATCGCTTTTCTTTCTGGCTAGCGAGGGCGCATGCGCGCTTTCCTTAAGTTCTTCACGTGGCCGGCTATTGCCGGGCTACTTGGCGCCCTGCTCATCCTCGAGCATTGGGTGTGGCCTGCGGCGAATTCTGGCCGAGACGCCGTGGTGCGCGATAGCTTTCGTCAAGCTGTCGCCAGCGCTACACCCTCTGTCGTCAACATCTACACCGAGAAGCGCGTCGCGACGGGGGACAGTCGCATGCTCAATAACCCACTCATGCCCATTCCCCGGGGTGTACCCCGACAGCGCGTAGAGCGCTCTCTCGGCTCCGGCGTCATCATGCGCGAAGATGGCTACATCCTGACCAACAACCACGTGATCGACGGTGCGGATGCTATTCAAGTTCTGCTCAGCGATGGTCGCTCCGCTGCGGCCCAAGTTGTCGGTCGAGATCGAGCCACAGACCTCGCCGCTCTCAAAGTCGATCTCGCTGGTCTCAGCGCGGTGACCATTGCCAATTCAGATCTGCTCTCCGTGGGGGACGTGGTTTTAGCCATCGGCAACCCACTCGGTTTCGGTCACTCCGTTACTCAGGGCATTGTGTCGGGACTTGGTCGGTTTGGACTCAACCCCGGCACCTACGAAGGTTTTATTCAAACCGACGCGGTGATACATGCAGGTAACTCCGGAGGAGCGCTTGTTGACGCAAGCGGCGCACTGGTTGGCATCAATAGTTTGATCTACACCTCCACCGATGGCAGCAACGGCGGCATGGTCGGGATAGGGATTTCTCTGGCAATACCGTCCAGCTTTGCGGAATTCGTTATGGATGATTTGATCCGCTTCGGGCGGGTCATTCGAGGCTGGCTGGGCGTGCAGGTAGAGCAATTACCCGGTGACACTCTTGGCGAGCAACGCTTGATCGTTCGCGGCGTTGCCCCCGACGGACCGGCCGATCGCGCGGGCCTTCAATCCGGCGACATCATCACGCACTTCAATGACGACGCCATCGATGACGTTCGCCTGGCAATGTACGAGGTATCCCTGTTAAGACCCGGGGATAAGCTTGGAATGAGCGTATCTCGCGATAGTGCAACGGAAGAACTCACAGCCATCATCGGCACACAGCCAGACATCGGCATCGAATAACGTTGAGCTGCAGCGCACAGACCTGTGCGCTGCAGGGCTAAATTCTAGCTTGGAATACGCATGGCTGCGCTTCGGGCGTGGGCAGTGAGCGACTCACCCTCGGCCAGCACTTGGGCGATTCGCGCCAAAGGAACCGCCCCCTCAGCGCTGCAGTGAATGATTGAGCTGCGCTTTTGGAAGTCGTAAACACCCAGGGGGGAAAAGAAACGTGCTGTCCCCGACGTCGGTAGTACGTGGTTCGGGCCCGCACAGTAATCCCCCAGCGCCTCACAACTGTACACCCCCATAAAAATGGCCCCAGCCGCATCAATCAGTGGCAATAGTGCCTCAGGATCCGCCACAGCCAGCTCAAGATGTTCTGGCGCGAGGCTATTGCTGATGGCCGCGGCATGGGCTAAATCGCGAGTCTTAATCAGTGCACCTCGCTTACCCAGCGAAGCCTGAATAATCTCTGAACGCTCCATATCCGGTAGCAAGCGCTCCACTGCAGCATCCACCGCAGCGATATACGCCTCGTCAGGACAGAGCATCAGTGCCTGAGCACTTTCGTCATGCTCCGCCTGGGAAAACAAATCCATCGCCATCCACTGCGGATCGGCACTGCCGTCGGCGATAATTAATATTTCTGAGGGGCCGGCGATCATGTCGATCCCGACACGACCGAATACCTGGCGCTTTGCTTCGGCCACAAAACGATTGCCGGGGCCTACGATCTTATCAACGCGAGGAATGCCCGTCGTACCCAAGGCGAGCGCCGCGACCGCCTGCGCACCACCGACACAAAACATCCGATCCACACCAGCAAGCGCTGCGGCAGCAAGCACCAGTGGGTTTCGATAGCCTCCCGGGGTTGGAGCAACCATAACAATCTCAGCTACGCCAGCCACGCGAGCAGGTACGGCATTCATCAATACCGACGAGGGATAACTAGCCTTACCTCCCGGCACATAGACGCCTACTCGCTGCAGCGGAGTAAGGCGCTGCCCAAGCCGGTTGCCCAAGCCATCCTCATAGCTCCAGTCTTCGCCCAGCTGATTGCGATGAAAGGTTTCAATTCGTTGTGCTGCCTGACTCAGGGCGTCGCGCTGCTCACCAGGAAGCTCAAAGAGCGCTCGATCCCGGTCTTCTCGGGACACTTCGAGCTCTGACAGCTCGCTCACATCCAATTGATCAAAGCGCTTCGTGTACTCCAGCAGCGCCGACTCACCCCGGTGTTCAACGTCAGCGATAATGGCAGCCACGGTCGATATGACGTCGCTGTCACCACTGTCCATGGGAACCTCGAGCGCCGCTAGTGCGGACTCAAAATCGCTAGCATCACTATCGAGACGGCGCATCAGACTACCGACTCAGCTTCCGCCACGGCTGCGGCAATAGCGTCGATCAGATGATTGATAGCTCCATGGCGAGAGCGGAGGGAAGCCTTGTTTACAATCAGTCGCGAGCTTACCCGGGCAATTTCATCCAAGGGTTCCATATCATTGGCGCGCAGCGTGTTACCGGTGTCGACGATATCGACGATCATATCTGCAAGCTGCATGACCGGAGCGAGCTCCATGGCGCCATAAAGCTTAATGAGCTCTACCTGAACCCCCCGCCGGGCAAAATAATCTCGCGCTACGTTCACGAACTTAGTAGCCACTCTTAAACGCCGCGTAGGCCAATCAAAGCCCAGAGGGGCAGCCGTCATAAGACGGCAAGGGGCTATGCCCAGATCGAGGGGCTCGTACACGCCCTCACTGCCTTGCTCAAGTAGCGTGTCTTTGCCTACGACGCCAAGATCTGCCGCGCCGTGACGCACATATACGGGCACATCGACCCCGCGCATCACAAGCAGCTGCACATCGTCCCGCGTGGTTGGAAACACCAGTTTGCGGCTTTTGCTCATGTCTTCCAGAGGCTCGACACCAGCGCGTGCCAACAATGGCAAGGTTTCTTTAAGAATACGCCCCTTGGTCAAAGCCAGGGTTAGTTTGCCCGTTTCCATAAACTCAGCCTGTCGCCCCTGCTAGTCCACTAGCCGTCGAATATCGGCACCCAGGGCTTGCAACTTTTCTTCTATGCACTCGTAACCCCGATCAATGTGATAAATCCGATCGATCAAGGTTTCGCCCGTCGCGACTAAACCGGCAATCACCAGGCTAGCGGATGCTCGCAAATCTGTTGCCATCACTGGTGCGCCAGCAATAACTGCCTGCCCCACGATAATCGCGGTATTGCCCTCGGTAGTGATTTTTGCGCCCATTCTGTTCATCTCATGGGTTTGGATCAGGCGGTTTTCAAATACCGTCTCGGTGACCGTAGCCGTACCCTCGGCAATGGCATTCATCGCGGTGAACTGCGCCTGCATATCTGTAGGAAAGCCCGGATATGGCGCGGTGCGAATACTCACCGCTTTCGGTCGGCGCCCGTGCATATCCAAAGTAATCCAGTTTTCTCCGCAGCTGATATCAGCACCCGCTTCCTCCAGCTTTTGCAGCACCACTTCCAGATGCTCAGAGCGGGCCTCGCGCAGGTGGATCTTTCCGCCTGTAGCGGCGGCCGCCACCAGGTAGGTACCCGCTTCGATGCGATCAGGCATGACTTCGAAGCGACAACCGTGGAGCCGCTCAACCCCGTCAATCACCATGCGATCTGTGCCATGCCCCGTGATTTTCGCACCCATAGCAATAAGACAGTGTGCGAGATCGACTACTTCGGGCTCCCGCGCGGCATTTTCAAGCACCGTGCGCCCCTCGGCGAGCGTCGCCGCCATCATCAAATTCTCCGTACCGCCAACGGTCACAGTTTCCATCACGATGTGGGCACCGCTTAGTCGCCCTTCCACCGAAGCGTTGATATAGCCCTCCTCTACATGGATAGTAGCGCCCATGGCCTCAAGCCCCCGGAGGTGCAAATCCACCGGACGACTGCCGATCGCGCAGCCGCCGGGAAACGACACGCGCGCCTTACCAAAGCGCGCCACCATGGGCCCAAGCACCAAAATCGATGCGCGCATGGTCTTGACCAACTCGTAAGGCGCCGAGCAGTCGCTCAAGCTGCTGGCATCAACTTCGATGCTCATTTTTTCGTCGATGGTAAGACCGACGCCCATGCAGCCAAGCAATTCGATCATCGTTGTGATGTCGTGCAAGTGCGGCAGGTTGCCAATAGTCACCAACTCGTCAGACAGCAAAGTCGCTGCGAGGATCGGTAAAGCGGCGTTTTTTGCGCCAGAAATACGCAACTCACCGTCGAGACGCGTACCCCCTTTTATGAGAAGTTTATCCATACTTAAGCGGCGCGGTCAGGCGCTCTGTGCCTCCCACTCATCAGCGGTAAACGTACGGATATTAACGGCGTGAATGCTGCCCGATGCGATGGCTTCGTTGATGGTCGCATATACAGTCTGCTGCCGGCGCACGGCTCGCAGGTCAGCAAATATGTCACTCACAACGGTAATGTCGTAATTGGCGCCGGAGCCCTCGACACTCACCGTCGCGCCATCAATAGCGTCGCTCACCATGGCCTCTACGGTCTTGGCATCCACAGCTGTACTCCTGTTCCCGGGACCCGGGTAAAATTAAAGGTGGGGGAGTGTAGGGCAAAATGTCAGTAAAAGTGTAAGTAAAAGCGCGGAAAATGGCGAGTTTCCCCGCCAGCGACTATCCCAGGATTGGATCTCAATCCGTCGCAGATTCAACCGTCCAGCTCGCTATCACCTGATCGAGATCACCGTCATAGCGTCGGGCGGCAGACTCAAATTGGCTACGATAAATCTGTCCCAGGTTAACATTCTCAACCACCAAATTTCGCATCATCCAATCGCCAGACTTATTTTTAGCCATGAGGTAAACCACGACGTAGGGCTGTGCCGCATCGCTGAAGATCAGCTGTCGAAGTGTCGCTCTGTTGGCTGAATCATCTGCGTCCTCACTGTCGTCCAGCTCTACACGAGAGCCACCAAACGCCAGAAGTCCTTTGCTGTAGGTTCTCACCAAACCTAAACGCATAGTCTCGGTAAAACGCTCCAGCTGATCCTTAAGCTGATCTCGTCCGGCTTCATCAAGTCCACGATAGCGGTCTCCCGTCGCATACTCACCCATTACACCGCGTGCAAAACCCCGAAAATCCACGATGGGATCGAGCACTTCGTGCACGGCAGAATAATAGCGCTCCGGATCGTCATCCACGTAGTCTCGCGCTGCATCGATAACCACCAACACCTTATCCGTGGTCTCGCGCAGCGTCTCCCGTGCGCTCTTGCCCTCGGAGTCCGCAGCCTCCTGGGCACTCACCCCAGATGCCGTAGAGCCCAAAAAAAGTCCGGTGATCAACAGCAGTGCCACTGTGATCGAATATCGCCATTCCCTGTGCGAATGCATGTTTCCTTCCTCTAGCCTGCTGGTCTGTTTCATTAGAGCGGTTATACTCGCCGACCCTCAACTTGGACCGAGCAAAAATTGGGCGAAAAGTGTACACGCTTTTGCCTAAGACTCGTATGACCGCATTGACAGTATTCAGATACAATTTACAACAGCGACTTACTCTGAGAGCGCCGCCCGAATTCTTCGCGAGCGACCAGAGTCGATACCCCGTGAGATGAGTCCCAAGTAGCCATGCTAATCCCACTGCTGACAATACTCATCGCTTTTGCCCTGTTAATGTGGAGTGCCGACATGTTTGTCGCCGGCGCCGCGTCAATCGCCGGAAATCTTGGCATGTCACCGGTGATCATTGGTCTGACGATCGTATCTCTGGGCACCTCGGCTCCGGAAATCCTGGTCTCGATAACAGCCGCTCTCGCAGGCTCCGGCGGCCTGGCCATCGGCAATGCCGTGGGCTCCAACATCGCCAACGTCGGTCTGGTTCTGGGAATAACTGTACTGGTTACTCCTATACAGGTGCACCCGGGTTGCATGCGCTCCGAGCTACCCACCCTGCTGGTCGTAACTGCGGGTACCGGGCTACTGCTTTTGGATGTGGAATTAGAGCGTAGCGACGCGATCCTCATGATTACGGCATTGGTGCTCATTCTCGGCCAAATGGTTCGATCCCAAGTACGCGACCCCCATGTCGCTGAAGAAGCTGGTGATGAAGAGCTACCCCACCTCGCGACCACCAAAGCCTGGGCATTCCTCGGCGTGGGCGTGGTACTGCTTCTGGCCAGTTCCAAAGCCCTTGTCTGGGGCGCAAGCGCTATCGCCATGCAGTTTGGTGTGCCAGAGCTTGTTATCGGATTGACCATTGTGGCCGTAGGCACAAGCCTCCCGGAACTGGCCGCCACGCTTGCCAGTGCCCTAAGAGGTCATGCCGAAATCGCCATCGGCAATATCGTTGGCTCCAACCTGTTTAACCTCCTCGCAGTAATGGCCATGCCCGGCCTGCTGGCACCCGAGCAATTACCGGTGAATTTTCTGGTGCGCGATTACGGAGCCATGTGCATCGCCACGCTGGCCATGGCTGCGGCGGCCTACCATGGGCTGCGCCACAAGCGGGCCCAACCCGGGCATTCGTATCTGGGAAGAGCTGTCGGCACGCTGTTCTGCCTCGGTTATGCCCTGTACTATTACTGGCTTTACGTCACCCTGTAGACCGCCATGACAGAAGCCGCACGCTACCTGCTCTCAGCGCAGCGCACCATCCGCATGGAAGCGGAAGCCGTTGCAGCACTCGAAGCCCGCATCGGTGAAGAATTCGTAAGAGCCTGTGAGCTCATACTACAGGTACCCGGACGCACCGTCGTAACCGGCATGGGTAAGTCAGGCCATGTAGGCGGAAAGATCGCAGCAACCCTTGCAAGCACCGGCACGCCCGCTTTCTTTGTTCACCCCGGTGAAGCCAGCCATGGCGATATGGGCATGATTACCGCTGATGATTGCGTTATCGCCCTGTCCAACAGCGGTACAACACCCGAAGTATTGATGCTGGTACCACTGCTAAAGCGTCTCGGCATACCGCTTATCAGCATGACAGGGGCTCCAGAGTCTGCACTTGCGCAAGCATCCGACGCTCACATCAACACAGGGGTAGCTGTCGAAGCCTGCCCTCTGGGTCTCGCCCCGACCTCAAGTACGACCAGCACCCTGGTAATGGGTGACGCACTCGCCATCGCACTACTGGAAGCTCGTGGCTTCACCGCTGAAGACTTCGCCTTTTCACACCCCGGTGGAGCCCTGGGCCGCAAACTCTTACTCAAGGTCGACGATGTCATGCGCCAGGGCGACGGAATCCCCCGGGTCAGCGAAGACACCCCGCTATCGGACGCACTGCTGGAAATCAGCGCCAAGGGCCTTGGTATGACCACCGTGGTAGCCACAGGAAGCGACCAATTGTTGGGTGTGTTTACCGATGGTGACCTGCGCCGCGCTCTAGACGAAGAGGTTGATATCAAAGCCACGCGCATCGGCGACATCATGTCGCGCTCTCCTGCGACAGCACGCACGGGCATACTCGCCGCAGAAGCGCTGCGCATCATGGAGGAGCGTCACATCAGTGCTCTGGTCGTTCTTAACGAAAAAGGCGAGACGGCCGGCGTGGTCAATCTCCTGGCACTTCTTGAAGCAGGTATCGCATGAATCCGGACACCGCTCGCGACATCAAACTCCTCGCTTTGGATGTGGACGGGGTTTTGACCGACGGACGCATCACCTATGGCAATGATGGCGAAGAACTGAAGTCCTTCAACATTAAAGACGGACTTGGCATCAAACTTATGCAACGCGCCGGGGTCGAAGTTACTATCATCACCGGACGACAATCGAACATCGTCGAACGCCGCGCAAGGGAACTGGGGATAGGAACCATCATTCAGGGTCGTGAGGACAAGCTGAGCGCGTTGCAGGAACTGTGTGACGACCGAGGACTACAGCTAAGCCAATGCGCCTACATGGGCGATGACTTACCTGATCTTGCAGCGGTTCGTGCTGCCGGTATAGGTATGACCGTGGCAGATGCCAGTCCCGTACTTTTAGCGACCGCGGATTGGCGATCAAGTCAGCGTGGTGGCGACGGTGCAGTGCGTGAAGCCTGCGAAACCCTCTTGCACGCGCGCGGCCAACTCGAAGCCCTGGAAGCAAGCTTCAAGTGACGGGCACTCAAGGTTTTCGTCATGTCAGGAAGCGTCTTTCTATTCCTTTAGTCTTGTGTGCCATGCTGTTGGTCTACACCATGCTGGCGCCAACTCCCCGCCTGATCAAGGAAAGCGCATCACCTGCAATTAGCGCTCGAACTCCAGACAGCTATGCGCTGAATGTGTCGGTAAACGACTTCAGCGAAGACGGCGTCTTGCTGGGACGTACCGAAGCAGAAGCACTGAGACGCTTTCCTGGGGAAGGTATTATTGAACTGGATGAACCCCGGCGTCGCAGCTACACGGAAGACGGCGAGTGGTTTGCAAGCGCGCGCAGTGGCCAGCTTCGAGAGGAAACCGACGTCCTGGTTCTCGACCGCGAGGTCAGACTTCAGTACGCCGACGAGGGCGTGCAGTTTCTGACCGACAGCATGATCATCAATATGCCAAAACAGGCCGCCAGAAGCACCTCGAGCGTACGCATTTGGCAAGCGGGCAACGAAACCCTGGCCGATCAAATTTATATCAATCTCAGGCGTCAGGTAGCATCACTTAGCGGCTCTGTGAGGACTGTCTATGTCCCGGAGAATTGAGTTGCGCAGCGGTCTGTCGGTAATCGCGGGCCTTTGCGCAACAGTCGCCGCCTTATTGACCGCTGATATCGCCACAGCCCTGCCCGACGACCGATTGCAGTCCATCGAAATCACCGCCACACGCGCCGTGCGCGATGAGCGGGCGGGTTTCACGGTGTACAGCGGCGACGTCATCATGCAGCAGGGCAGCCTGCACATAGAGGCCGACAAGATCACCATTTTCCACGACAGCGAAGCTGCCGATCGCATTATTGCGGTGGGCGACCCCGCCACCCTACGACAGCAACCAGAGATCGATAAAGGTTTTGTCACTGCCAGAGCCGGTCGTATCGTGTATGAGAAATCTCGGGAGTGGGTACAGCTACGTGAGTCCGCTGTCATTGAACAAGACGGCGCGGTAGTGAGTGGAGAGTCCATTGACTACTTCATGGCCGAGCAGCGCGTTCGCGCCGACGCCGCCCCGGAAAATGCCAATGACCGCGTACAGGTGATTATTCCCGCCGCTGTCATCGAGGCGGAAACCAAAGATGACGAGGCCAGTCCGCCCAACGAAACCCGTAAGGAAAACGCCAATGGCAACACTAACGGCGCGTAATCTGGCCAAAGCTTATCGTGGCCGCGCTGTTGTGCGCGATGTCAGCCTTGAAGTACAAAGTGCTCAGGTGGTAGGCCTTCTAGGCCCTAATGGTGCTGGCAAGACCACCTGCTTTTACATGATCGTTGGTATCGTTGCATCAGACGCCGGGGACATTCTGGTGGATGAACAAAGCATAACGGCGCTACCGATGCACGAACGCGCCCGTCGAGGCATTGGCTATTTACCCCAAGAAGCTTCGATTTTTCGACGTATGACCGTCGGTGACAACATCCTGGCAATCCTTGAAACTCGAAAAGACCTGAACCGGGGTGAACGCAACAAACGTCGGGACGAGTTGCTCGAGGAGTTTCACGTCGGCCATCTCAAAGAAAGCCTCGGCCAGGCTCTCTCCGGCGGAGAACGTCGACGGGTAGAAATCGCCCGGGCTTTAGCCATGGAACCCAAGTTCATTTTGCTCGATGAACCCTTTGCAGGCGTCGACCCGATCTCCGTGGGTGATATCAAGAACATCATCAGGCACCTGCAGACTCGTGGTATCGGCGTCCTGATTACTGACCACAACGTGCGCGAAACCCTGGATATCTGCGAAACCGCATACATCGTGGGAGAAGGCCACATTATTGCCCAGGGCAGCCCACAGGACGTACTGGACAATGCGAAGGTCCGAAAAGTCTACCTGGGAGAGAACTTCCGCCTGTGAGCCGGGTCACACTCTGGGCAACTCCCCAGCACAAACTGCCTTTCTGACGGCTAGCACAATGCAATAAGCGCGCCAAGACGTTGCACGACTATAAGTGCGGGCCTACACTGCGCCCATGGGGACGGTATTGAACCGCCCCCGATCAGGGGAAGCGCGCCCGCCCAGATAAGGTGAGTGCGCGCTAAAACGCGCCTTCAGCAAGTGGCATGAGACCGCCGGAGCGCAGCGCAACACAGCGGAAACATCGCGCGATGAAGCAAGGATTACACCTAAAGCTCGGACAACAGCTGACCATGACGCCGCAGCTGCAACAGGCTATTCGCCTGCTGCAACTGAGCACCCTGGATTTACAGCAGGAGATCGAGCAAGCGCTGGAAGAAAACCCCATGCTCGAAATAGAAGAAGAGCATTCTGACGTGCCAGAACAGATGACTACCAATGAGTCCGGTGCCCATGAAGGGCCGATGGACAACCCGGAGCGCAGCAGCAACGCCGACGACTCTTCGGCCGACAATGACTTTGAAGCCACCATGCCAGACGATCTCCCCATTGATACTCAATGGGAAGATATTCTGCCCTCCAGTGCACCGGCCCCCTCCGACGGCGGCGGCGAAGACTTCGACTTTGACAGTCGGAACCGTGGCAGTGAAAGCCTCCAGGACCATTTGCGCTGGCAGCTAAACCTGACGCGGATGTCCGATGATGACCGTATTGTTGCTTTGGCCATCATCGATGCCACAGATGCCAACGGACGCTTCAACAGCACTGTCGAAGACCTCATTGAACTGTTTCCCCCGGAATTAGAAATCGAGAGCGAAGAGATAACCGCGGTACTGCATGCACTCCAGCAATTTGAACCCGTGGGCGTATTCGCCCGGGACTTGCAGGAGTGTCTACAGTTACAGCTGAAACAATTGGATCGAGATACTCCCTCTCTCGATCAGGCCAAGATTTTGATTAACCGACACATTAATCAACTGAGCAGCGGCGACTACGCGCAGATCATGCGCCGCATGAAGCTATCCGAGGATGGCCTGCGGGGCGCGCTCCGGCTTGTGCAGTCCTTAGACCCCCTCCCGGGCAAACAGTTTGGCGATGACGAGACGGAGTACATCGTCCCGGATGTTTTTGTAAGTCGCAAGGAAGGCCGCTGGGTGGTCGCTCTAAACCCTGATACCGCTCCTAGACTGCGCATCAACACCCATTATGCGGGCATGATCAAACGCGCAGACAACAGCGCCGACAACAGCTACCTTCGAGACAACCTTCAGGAAGCGAAATGGTTCCTAAAAAGTTTACAAAGTCGCAACGAAACGATGATGAAGGTGTCTACAGAGATAGTGCGACGCCAGCGTAACTTCCTCGAATATGGCGAGGAGGCTATGAAACCGCTGGTTCTGCACGACATCGCAGAGGCCGTTGAGATGCATGAATCGACTATTTCCCGGGTAACTACGCGCAAGTATATGCACACACCCCGGGGCATTTTTGAGCTCAAATACTTTTTCTCGAGCCATGTGGCAACGACGAGCGGCGGCGCCTGCTCGTCAACAGCGATACGCGCCCTGATTCGCAAGCTCATCGCCGCTGAAAACCCCCGCAAGCCGTTGTCCGACAGCAAGCTTGCGGCTCTTCTGGAAGATCAGGGTATTCAGGTGGCAAGACGAACGATCGCGAAATACCGGGACAGTCTGAATATTCCACCTTCTAACGAGCGCAAACGGCTTGTGTAGAAGAAACGGCGCTTCAAGGCGCAAGAACAGATCGACAATGACGTAGCTAAATGTAAAAACAAGGAGAAGCGCATGCAAATTGTAATCAGCGGACACCACGTCGAAGTCACCGATGCTCTTAGAGAGTATGTAGAGGCCAAATTTGAACGTTTGCAGCGGCACTACAGCCAGATCAGCAAGTCTGACGTCACTTTAATTGTAGAGAAAATGGTACAGAAAGCAGAAGCCACCGTGCACATAGCGGGAAAAGATCTGTTTGCCGCGGCAGACTCCGAAGACATGTATGCAGCGATCGACGCACTGGCTGACAAGCTTGACCGTCAACTGATCAAGCATAAGGAAAAACACCAATCCCATTGAGCACAGCATGCAAGCAATGAACGAAGATCTACCCACAACGGCGACCAGCGTCAGTGATTTGCTGACGCCCTCGCGCAGCCTCTGCCAGATACCCGGCGGCGGAAAAAAACGTATTTTCGAGCTGATCGCGGACGTCCTTGGCAGCGATAGGGAGGAGTTTCATCCGGACGAACTTGTGTCCGGCATGCTCGCGCGAGAAAAACTCGGCAGCACGGCCCTGGGTAACGGCATCGCAATACCCCACTGTCGTCTCAGCGACTGCGACTCGCCCTGCGGCGTGATCCTGACTCTGTCCAGCGGAGCCGACTTCGATGCACCCGATGACGAGAATGTTGATCTTTTGTTTGCGCTGGTAGTCCCGAGCGAGGCCACGCAGGACCATTTGAATCTGCTGGCTGACCTGGCAAGACTCTTCTCTCAGGCGGAGTTTTGTGATGCTTTACGGAGCTGTGAGAGTAACGAGGCCTTGTTCAACACAGTGATCAACTGGGCTGCGGGCACACAGTAGTGGACTTAATCATCATCAGTGGACGCTCGGGCTCGGGCAAAAGTACCGCCTTGCATCAGTTGGAGGACGAGGGTTACTACGCTATCGACAATCTTCCCGCCTCATTGCTCCCGGCATTGGTGCGCGACACGGGCCCAGGGCTCCCAGAGCATTTTCGCGGCATCGCTGTATGTATCGATGCGAGGAATGCCTTTCGCGATCTTCAGGACTTTAACGCAACGCTGGAATCACTTTCCGCGGAGGTACAGTGCAGAATTTTGTATCTGGATGCCGATGAAGCGACCTTAATTAAAAGATTCAGTGAGACCCGTCGTCGACACCCCCTGACCACTGAGAGTCTGCCGCTGGCCGAAGCCATTCGCTACGAAAGTGAACTACTCGAACCCCTGGCCGCCACAGCGACACTCACACTCGATACCCGGGCGATGACGATCTACGAGCTTCGAGATGCCATCAGGCAGAAACTCGTTGGCTCAGAAGCCGAAGAGATGGCTATTCTTTTTCAGTCCTTTGGCTTTAAACGCGGTGTCCCGGGGGATGCGGACCTGATTTTTGACCTGCGAATGCTACCCAACCCGCACTGGTCACCCGAACTGCGCAATAAGACCGGTGTAGACCCCGAGGTCGCACACTATCTCGAAGAGCACGCTATCACCGGGCAACTCTTTGAGGATATCGCAGGCTTCATTAAACGATGGGTTCCGGCCTATCAAAAAAGTAGCCGCAGTTATCTCACGGTCGCGCTGGGTTGCACGGGAGGGCAACACCGCTCGGTGTATATGGCCCACCGCCTGTATACCTATTTTCAGGGACAGTTCACCCAGCTCCAGCTTCGCCATCGCGAGCTTCAGTAGGACTCGCCGTGATCGAAAGCGAACTCACTATCATCAACGAACTTGGCTTGCATGCTCGCGCTGCGTCCAAGTTTGTCAGCTGTGCGAGTCGCTTTGGCAGTCAAATCCAGGTCGCTAAGGATGGGCAGTGGGTCAACGGCAAGAGCATCATGTCAGTAATGATGCTCGCCGCGGGAAAAGGCAGCACCTTGAACCTCCGCGCAGAAGGCAGTGACGAAGACGAAGCCACTGCGGCGATTCACGAGCTGGTAAATGACTTCTTTGGCGAAGGCCAGTGAACACGCTCCAGGAAGACCAGAAACGCTCTCGCGATAGCGTTTCTCGGGCTCTGGAGAGCGGAACTCTGCTCGACGTTCGACGCCTGATCCGCGTAATGGAACCCGGGGAAGTAGCGCATATCCTCGAGTCCTCTCCGCCGCGTTATAGACACGTGTTATGGCAACTACTCGAAGGCTCCCAGGAAGCCGAGGTACTCAACGAGCTCGGCGAGGAACTTAAACTCGACTTCCTGCAGGCCATGGGCCCGGACCAGGTCGCACAGATTACCGAAGAGCTGGACGATGATGATGTCGCAGACATCCTTCAGCAGTTGCCCGAATCGTTCACCCAGCAAGTACTGCAAGCGATGGACGAGCAGGACAGGTCGCGGCTCGAGCGGGTAATGGTCTACGACGAGGACACCGCCGGTGGTCTCATGAATACCGACACCATCACGATCCGCGCGGATGTGACCCTGGACGTGGTACTGCGTTTTCTAAGGCGTCATGAAGAAATCCCTGAGATGACGGACACTTTAATCGTGGTGAGTCGCGACGATCACTATGTGGGTCTGCTGCCTATACGAACACTGCTGGTTTCTGATCCGGGCAGCTCGGTGCGCGAACTCATGCTCACCATGCGTAAGCCCATTCATACGGATATGCCCGACAGTGATGTTGCACGCTTGTTTGAGCGTAATGACTGGGTATCCTCACCCGTCGTGGATAGCGAAGGATACGTTGTCGGCCGGATCACCATTGACGATGTGGTGGACGTTATCCGAGAGGATGGGGACCATTCCCTGATGTCCATGGCCGGCCTGGATGAAGACGACGATACCTTTGCTCCGGCCATCAAGACGGCTAGGCGCCGTGCCGTGTGGCTAGGTATCAATCTACTCACCGCCTTCATTGCCTCATCGGTAATCAACCTGTTTCAGGGCACCATTGAGCAAGTGGTCGCGCTCGCAGTGCTGATGCCCATCGTTGCGTCCATGGGCGGCATTGCCGGTACCCAAACACTAACAGTGCTTGTGCGCGCGTTAGCCCTAGGGCAGATCGATCGCCGCAACGCCCGCTGGCTTGTCAGTCGTGAGTTGACGTCTGCGGCTATCAACGGCCTTCTTTGGGCTATGGTCGTGGCCGTTGCCGCATCCCTGTGGTTCGACGACAACATCCTGGGCCTGGTTATTGCCCTGGCGATCATCATCAACCTTATTACCGCTGGAGTTACTGGTGCAGTGCTGCCCCTCGCTCTTCAACGCATGAAAATCGACCCTGCCCTCGCTGGAGGCGTGATGTTGACCACAGTCACCGATGTAGTGGGCTTTATGTCATTCCTGGGACTTGCAACGGTGTTCTATGCCTAAACCAATTAGAGGAAAACGCGCCAAAAGCGACGACCCGGACATGGACTTCGATGAAGGCCCCAGTAAGTCAGCTCGAAAGCGAGAAATGACAGCTCTACAGGAGCTGGGAGAAGCACTTTGTGCTCTCAGCCCCCGGGAGCTCAAAAAGATACCCATCGACGATGAGGATCTTCATGCGGCGATAGAGGAAAGCTCGCGCATCAGGCAGAACAGTGCGATGCGTCGACACCGGCAGTACATCGGCAAACTCATGCGGCGCATAGACCCTGAACCTCTGCAGCGGGCGCTTGACGCGCTCTATCAGTCTCGCAAAGACAAAACCCTCTTGTTCCAGGAACTTGAGGTTCTACGGGATACGTTGATTAGCGATGGCGACCAAGCCCTGGGCCAGGTGATCGACAAACACCCGGAGGCTGATCGACAACAGCTAAGACAGCTGATTCGCGAGGCTCAAAAAGAGGCCGCGGCAGACAAGCCCCCCGCCGCTAGCCGGCGTCTGTTTCGCTACCTTCGGGAACTTCAGTCCTTGGCGTGAGCTTGTCGTCAAAGAGGCGACGAAACTTCACCGTGGGTGTCTCTATGGGACCAGAGACCTCGTAGACTGCCGAGGACATACGGTTTACCTGCTTCTCAAACACTTTACTCACAACGAATACTCCCGCTGCGACGGCCGGGCCCGCCGCTAGAGCCGCCACCCAAGGCAGGTTGTTGGCGACCGGCAATGTGACAAGCAACTCGCCATTGATAGTCCCCAAGGCCAGATCGCTAAGACCCGTAAACGCAAATGCACTTGCAGCGCCATCGATCTGCAAGTCCGCCACCTCAATGACTCCGCTTTGAAGGTACAGCTCGGTACTTGCAGTCACAAAAGGAATCCCGGACTCAAACATGTGACTCAAACTCAGGCCGCGTAAAATTTCTGCAAAGTTCAGAAAACTAATCATCGACAAGGCTCCGGGGCCGGACTCCAGCAAGCGTCCATTGCGCGCATCCAACTGGATAGAACCATCCGTTTCGAGTGCAGAAAAAGCGGTGGGGGGGCCTGGCCAATGTAATCGTACAGACAAGGATCCAGCTTCGGACTCCAGAGTCGGTGCAAAGCCAGCAGCGCTCATCACATCACCCAAATCCGAGAAGGCCGCATCGATTTCCAGCGCCGTTATCTCGCTATCACCGCCTTTAAACCATCGCAGCATTCCAGGCTGAGGCGCATCGAGCTGCATTCCCCAGAGTTCTCCCCCGATGCCCGTCGCGTACAGCGCGCCATCGGTTTGACGGGTATCCAAATCGAAACCCAGGCCACCCAGGGCTCTACCCCCACTGCGCAACTCCAGTACATCAACACGCATGCTCGGTACGGTCGCCCGAACTTGATCCAAAGTTAGCGGGTCTCCGTCACCGAAACGCGCGAGATCAAGGTACTCAAGCAACAAATGTAGTCGGCCATTCTTTCGGGTAAGGCTCCCTTGCAAAGACCCGGACTCAATAGCTCCCTGCCACAAGTTCTCCACACCCCAAAGATCCACCCGTGCACGACCAAAGTCCCGCGACGCCAGACTCAAATGTCCAACGTCCAGAGAATCGATCTGATAACTCAAGGCAGACTCAAAGTCAGGAACAGCGGCCTCAGATAATGGCGTCGGCAACATTGACTGCTTCGCATCAAAGCCCATATTGCCAGCCGATAAAGTTTCGCTCGGCATGCTGGAGTAACGGCGGTAGAAATCACTCCACTCCGTGATATCTAAAGAAGATAGCGTTCCGGTAAGGCACAGGCGTTGTTTACAACTCAGCAGATCTACTTCAATCCCGCCCACGCTCGCAGCAAGCTTAGCGAGCGTGTTTCCCGCCATAACCAACTGCATACTCAAGCGCTCACCCAACTCGATAGCCATAACGGGATCTGCGACCAGGGGTATAGTCAGATTCAGCGTTAAGGGCTGCTTGGGACTCTTCGAAAATGGCCTAGGTGCATCAAGTGTCACACCCACTAATTCGGACGTCAGATGAAAACGCGGATTAGTCCTGTCACTGAGCAGTAATTGGCCGGAAAACCCGCTAGTTCCTGTGGCAAAGTTCAGCAGCGGCTGAGACAGCCAGGCAGCTATTGCTGTTGTGTCGAGCTCACCCTCAAGAGACAGATCCAAGCCCCCTTCGCCACCCTCACCCTCCGCAAGCGTAGTTAAGGACACAAGTCCGCCAAGGGTCTCTCCTTGCAGAGCGCTGCCGGTAAAACCTTCTCGCGTGCGATAACGCAACTGCCCCTCGATGCCATCAACCGTGAGCCCCAACTGATCAATTTCTGCAGAGGCCTTTCGCAGCAGCAAGGTCAGATCCACATCGGGGCCGGTCGCATCACCACCGATGGGCAAGGTGAGCGCAAGGTCGCCCTCCAGGGACCCGGCAAAGCGCCAATCCGCGAACACATCGTTGGTAATCCCACGCAGCGGTGAGTCACGCAACAGCAAGCCAGCAGCGCTCGCAGGCCCCTCGATGTGTCCGGCAACATCCAGTAAAACCCCCGGCGCCTGAGGCAAGACCCGAACCATCAAATCCGTTAGCTGAGCGCCCTCGCTGCGCGCCGTCGGTACTCGCCCCCAAGTTCGTCTATCATCGACCCAAATGGTGGCATGGACATCAGTGAGTGTCGGCCAAGCCGGGTCGTATGTCAGGGTGGCCTCGCTCGTATCGAGGAACAACTGCACCGTCATATGCGGGAAATTGCGACGACTGGTACTGCCGCGCCAGATAAAACCCGCGCGGTCGACCTTGCCGTCCACAATACTGCGATTTAGCCATCCCAGAAGTGGATCCGGCAGCGTGAAGGGTAAATACTTGGCGCGCTCCTGCAGCTGCGAATCCCGCAGACCAATGAGCAACTCTAATTCCACACCGGTCACCCGTTCGCTAAAGGGAATATCCACCGCAAACAAACCACTCGCCTTACCTTCATCACTGACCAGACGCATGAGACCACTGTCAACTCGCAGGCCAGCGCTGTCCCAATTTAAGTAAACGTCACCCAGCGCATCCGTGTAGTGCAGAGGCTCCTGGTGCACCGAGGGATAGTGCATGCTGAAATCTTGAGCATCGAGCTTTAACCGCCCGGAACCTGGCTCCAACTCGAGATAACCAGTGACGCCCGTCAACGCCGGGGTGTTCCGCCAGCTACTCACACTCAAATCGTCTATCGCGGTACGCAGCTGCCAACTGCCAGCTGGATCCGAAAGATCATCCAGACGCAACTCCAGGACACTGAGTTTTCCCTCCGGCGCCAGAGATGGCAACACGTCCCGCAGGCCCTGGGGCAACCCGGGTGCCGCCGCGAGCAAAGTAGGCAGGCCAGACAAGCCCAAATCACTGGCACGAATACGCAGCGCCTGTCCCAACCAATCAAACTGTGCCCGATCAAGATTCAAGGCTTGTCCGGCGCGCTCTATGTGAAAATCCTCGGTGAGCAAACTCCAATGACGGGAGCGCTGCGCCAGAGCAGCTTCGAACGACAAGGCGTCCAGTGGCAGAGACCAGGCACCGTCCAGCTCATCTAACTGTAAAGCAGCACTCTCCCAACGCATCGTCGCCGTGGAATTTCCCACGGCGCGGGTCAGCCAAAACTGTGCGCTGGCTGATCCTGCAAGTCGAAAGGGTAAATTCAGGATGCTCCACAAGTTACTCAGCGCAGCAAGGTCGCTGCTTTTGGCATCGACAAAGACATCCCCGGTCCATGACAAAGGTCGTAAGGGGTTTCCCACGCCCTCGGCGTTGACCTCCAGTGCGATGCTGTCACCCTTGACCATTCCGTGAAGACGCCGGTCGTTACCCTCACGTTCCAAGAGCAAATCTACCGACAGGCTGATAGCGCCGCCGGGGGTATCCAAACGCAGTGCGCTTTCTGACAGTGCCACACGCTCTACGTTCGGCAAAAAATCTTCAATCCAGTCTTTGAACTCCCTACCACCACCGGCTGCGAAGCCCGCGATCTCGATGACACCGTCCTCGCTCAGTCCAGCGTCAAGTGCGAGCCCCGCCACGTCCATACGTGACAACTGTAGGCTCCCCGCCAACAGGCTGGCTGGGACGTCTAGCCGAAAAGAGCCACGCCCGATAGCGATAGGTGGGAGCTGCTCATCCGTCTGAGTGATCCGCAAGTCCATGAAACTCAGCTCGGGACTGAACGCGTCCCAGCCTCCGGTGAGACTAGCTACGGTAACGGTAAACGGTAGCTGACGATTGATCTGTTCGAGCACCGGGTCTCGAAGCGCGGGTATTTGCTTCATCAAAAAGCTGCCTGCGGCGACATACACAGCCAGCAACACAATCAAAGCCACAAGAAGGCGCCAGGCCCAGGGGGCCAGCGCATGCAGACCTCGCAGCGGCAGGCTTTCTGCTGCCCTGTGATCGTTCATACTCGACGACCCCAGTTGTTTCTGGCCTTAGAGCAACACAATATCAAACTGCTCCTGTGTATAGTCCGGCTCGGCGCGAAAACTGATACTGCGCCCGATAAATGACTCCAGATCCGCAACGTTTGCGGACTCCTCGTCCAGCAATCGATCAACCACCGTGTGAGAGGCCAGCACCATCAAACCACCCGTTTCATAAGCGCGGGCATCTCGCATTATCTCCCGCATTATCTCGTAACATACGGTCTCGGCTGTCTTGAGCACACCTCGTCCGTCACAAGTTGGACAGTCCGCACAGAGGATTCGTTCCAGACTTTCCCGCGTCCGTTTGCGGGTCATCTCCACAAGGCCCAACTCAGAAACACCGGTGATTTTGTTTCGCGCAGGATCACGCGCCATAGCCTTTTCCAAAGCCCGGTGCACCTGACGGCGATGCTCTGCGTCTCGCATGTCAATAAAATCAATGATCACAATACCGCCTAGATTGCGCAATCTGAGCTGGCGCGCGAGGACCGTGGCCGCCTCGAGATTGGTCTTGAACAGCGTTTCCTCCTGATTGCGGCGCCCGACGAAGGACCCGGTATTCACATCAATCGTGGTCATTGCCTCGGTCTGATCAATAACCAAGTGGCCACCACTTTTAAGCGGTACCACACGTGCAAGTGCACGCTGTAAATCCTCTTCCACACTGTAGAGATCAAGAATCGGTCGTTCGCCCTCGTACAACTCGACAAGGCCTGCCACCTCGGGCATGTACTTAAGACAGAATTCGCTGAGCACCGCGTAGTGGTCATGACTATCCACCAAAATACGCTGCATACCTGGACGCGCCAAATCACGCACTGCTCGAAGCTGCAGGGGCAAATCTTCGTAGAGTAGCTCCGGGGCCTGAGCAGCCGCTGCGCGTCGCGATACCACCGCCCATAGCCGTTTCAGGAATCTCAGGTCCGCGCGTATCTCGCTATCGCCCGCCCCTTCCGCTGCGGTACGCAATATGTAGCCGCCACCCCTCCTATCTTCGCTGTCTAAAGATTCGGCCAACACTTGCTGTAGTCGCGCCCGCTCTTCGACATCATCAATGCGCTGGGACACACCGACGTGGTCATTCTGAGGCATGAAGACCAAATACCGCGTCGACACCGACAACTGACTGGTGAGCCGTGCGCCCTTTTTGCTGATCGGGTCCTTAGCCACCTGAACGGTGATGAGCTGTCCTTCGCGCAGGTGATCTGCAATCCGCTCTTCTGTCGCAGCGCCAACACCTAGAACGTCTGTAAGATGGATAAACCCACTGCGTTCAACTCCAAAGTCAACGAACGCCGCCTGCATGCCGGGCATCACCCGGAGCACGCGACCCACATAGATATTCCCGACGGTACCGCGGCTCGATTGCCGCTCAATGTAAATATCCTGCGCAGCGCCATTTTCTACGACCGCAACCCGCGCCTCCATGGGAGTGACGTTGACGAGGATTTCTTCGTTCACGCCGTACTTCCCTGCAAACGCGCGACAATTCCAAAGCGCGCCAGTAGCTCTCGAGTTTCCACCAATGGCAAGCCAATCACGCTGCTGACGCTGCCATCAACACGGCGAACAAAACTTCCCGCAAATCCCTGAATCGCATAGGCGCCGGCTTTATCCCAGGGCTCATCCGTCGACAGATACGCGTTGATCAACGCTGGAGTCAGTGCTGCAAACTCAACAACCGTGCGTACGAGTACGGTCTCGCTGCGCGAACCTTGCCGCGCACAAATCGCGGTATAAACGTCATGGGACCTGTCGCTTAGGCCTTTCAATATTCGCTGGGCGTCCGCTCTATCCCTGGGCTTGCCCTGGATCACATCATCGAGCACAACAGTCGTATCTGCGGTCAACAATAAGGCTGAACCGATTCCGACCAGCGCCTCAGCTTTTTCGCGAGCCATGCGCTGCACATAGTCCCGGGGCGTCTCTTCACGAACGGGCGTTTCATCAATGTCGGCCGCGATAACCGAGAAACTCAAACCCAACTGCGCGAGTAATTCAGCGCGCCGTGGACTCGCCGACCCCAAAACCAGTTCCGGTGACCTCGAGTCCATCAATTGACCTTGTAGCTACGGCGTAATTCACGCAATACCGGCATCACGAGCGGCCAGAGCAAGGCGGTGCTTAGCGCCGGAAAGAGAAACGCAAACTCGGAGGCACCGACTCCCTGCAAGCTTTGCAACCATTGGGTAATCAGCTGATGCAGTCCCGCGAGCACAAAAATCACCAAGGCTTGCTGGAGCGGAGAAAACACGCGCACGCGCTGGTACATGAACCGCGCGAGAGTAACGACCACCGCTAAACAGAGCATGTTCTGCCCTATCGCCGCGCCTTCCATAACATCGACCAAGAGGCCCACGGCCAATGCCGTGACCAGTCCCACCCGATGTGGCAGGGCTATGGTCCAATACAGGAGCACCAGCAGGATCCACTCAGGGCGCCACCAAATGAGTGATCGAGTGAGCGGCAGGACCGCAAGAACTGCCGCAAGCAGTAACGACGCAACAATGATCCAGTAGCCATTGACACGCTCACTCACCCGGATCTTCCCGGGAATTAAGCTCTGGCTCAACGTACGGTGATCGACTAAACACCAATAGAACATGCCGAGCACGATCCAACTCGGCGGTGGGTGTTGCAATAATCCGTGCAAAAGCTTCACCGGGGCTTCGCTCTACAGCGGACACAATGGCCACCGGGTAGCCAATGGGGAAACGCCCGCCAAGCCCAGACGTGACCAGGAGATCGCCGGCCTGAATATCCGTAGTCGCCGTGACGTGGTGCACCGCCAGTTGATCAAGGGAGCCCATGCCTTCGGCGACGGCCCGCACGCCACTGCGATTAACCTGCACCGGTACGGAATGCGTCGAATCCGTCACCAGCAGTACGCGAGAGGTGGTCATACCAACCCCCACCACCTGCCCAATCAGCCCCTGGGCGTCGATTAGCGGCTGACCCAAATACACACCGGCCTCGGCGCCTTTATCAAGCACCAGTTGATGGCGCACCGGGTCCGGGGACACGCCAATGATCTCACTCACCAGTACATCGTCGCGCAGCAGTGCCGTTGAATTCAGTAGCGTTCGAAGGCGAGCATTGTCCGCCTGCATGGATGACAGCTGCTGTGATCGCGCCTGGAGCACCAAATTCTCTCGCCGCAATCGATCGTTGTCCTCTAACAATCGCTGCCGGGATCGAATGGTATTGTCCTGCCAATCACCGATAAGCGAAGGAATATCGGCAATCAGATAAATGGGTGTGAGCGCGGTATCTATGGCGGAACGTACCGTTGCCAGGCCGCTGTAGCGAAGATCCGCCCATAGCAGCGCCGCCACAAGCAACAGCGCTAGAAAAAGCCTAAGGCCGAGATTTGATTCCTGTATGAACAGCGGCTTGATTGGCAGCACCCAAGGCGGGCAATACGTATGCCGCGCGCAATTATTCGGAAGAGAGTAATTCTATCGTATGGCGGTCCATACGTTCCATGGCCATACCACCACCCCGAGCCACGCAAGTCAGTGGGTCTTCAGCTACAACCACAGGTAAACCGGTCTCTGAAGCGATAAGACGATCTAGGTCCCGAAGTAAGGCGCCGCCACCAGTGAGCACAATACCGCTCTCAGCAATATCTGCTGCAAGCTCCGGGGGGGCCTGCTCAAGCGCTGACCTCACGGATTGAACAATCGACGAGAGTGGATCCTGCAGAGCCTCCAGGATCTCGTCGCTATTAAGCGTGAAACTACGAGGAACGCCTTCGGCGAGGTTCCGGCCACGCACATCGATCTCGCGCAGTTCGCTTCCTGCAAAGGCGCAACCTACTTCTTGCTTGATTTTTTCTGCCGTGGAATCGCCAATGAGCGTTCCATAGCGTCGTCGCACATACGCCACGATGGCTTCATCAAAGCGATCACCACCCAGACGAATAGAATCAGAGTACACCACACCGTTCAAAGAAATAATCGCGATTTCGGTGGTTCCTCCACCGACATCAACGACCATACAGCCTGATGCTTCGTCTACTTGAAGGCCTGCGCCAATAGCAGCCGCCATAGGCTCTTCGATGAGACGCACTTCCCGGGCACCTGCTGACAGGGCAGATTCACGAATCGCTCGGCGCTCAACCTGGGTGGACTTACAGGGGACACACACCAGCACCCGGGGGCTAGGACGAATAAAACGCGTCTCATGCACCTTGGCGATAAAGTGCTGGAGCATCTTCTCAGTTACCTGAAAATCCGCAATCACGCCGTCCTTCAAAGGACGGATAGCCGTGATATTACCCGGGGTGCGCCCAAGCATGCGCTTGGCCTCGGTGCCCACGGCCTCAATGGTTTTATGTCCATTGTGGATACGGATGGCGACCACGGAGGGCTCATCGAGCACGATGCCCTGACCGCGCACGTAAATCAGGGTGTTGGCTGTTCCAAGATCGATGGAGAGATCGTTTGAGAACATGCCACGCAATTTTTTCAGCATGAAATTCTGTTACCCGAATGTAGGTAAAAGTGAAGGTAAAGGTGAAAGCCGGAGAAACTGTTGCAGAACTGTATTGCTCAATTGCATTAGCGAACTCAGTTTTATCTGTTTTTTAGGTCTCAACCCAGCGTTCCTGTGCCGCGCAAGGTTATCAACCGCAGGGGTGTTGGGCAAGAAACAAATGTTGTATGGTGCGGCGCTTTCTACGGATCAACTCCAGTTAAAGCAATGTCTGTATCCGGCGACACCATTCGAGAAATCGCACAGCTTGCACGTTTGCACGTGGAAGATGAAGAACTGCCTGCCTTGACGATCAGTTTCAACGCAATTCTTGAGCTGTTTGAGCAGCTTCAGGCCGCCCCTACCGATGGTGTAGAGCCCATGGCGAACCCTTTGGATGCTAGTCAGTTCCTGCGCGAAGACCGGGTGACAGAGACTAACCAGCGCGAGGCGCTGCAAGCCGTGGCACCTCTCACGGAAGACGGTCTCTATTTAGTGCCACGCGTGGTGGACTGACATGAGTCTCGAAATCGACACACGAAGTCTTGCCGAACTCGCCCAAGCCCTCGCGAGCGGCGAAACGAGCAGCCTGGCCCTCACGGAGTCGGCGCTTGCACGTATTGATGCGCTTGATGGCGCACTCAACAGCTTTATCAGCGTAGATCACGAAACAGCTTTGCAGGATGCTCAAGCGGCCGATGCCCGCATAGCGAGGGGCGATGCTGCGCCTTTGACGGGCATTCCCATCGCGCACAAAGACATTTTTTGCACCCGGAATCTGCGCACGAGCTGTGGCTCACGAATGCTGGATGACTTTAAACCGCCCTACGACGCGACCGTGGTCGAGCGTTTGCGCAGTGCTGGCGCCGTCCTCATCGGCAAGACCAATATGGACGAGTTCGCCATGGGCTCCTCCACCGAGAACAGCTTTTACGGTCCCTGCAAGAACCCCTGGGACCGTAATCGGGTACCTGGCGGCTCATCGGGTGGCTCTGCCGCGGCGGTTGCAGCGGGACTCGTGGCCGCGGCCACGGGCACCGATACCGGCGGATCCATACGCCAGCCAGCAGCGTTTTGTGGAATCACCGGCCTCAAACCGACGTACGGACGGGTCTCGCGATTGGGAATGATCGCCTATGCCTCCAGCCTCGACCAAGGTGGACCCATGGCACGCAGCGCTGAGGACTGTGCGTTGTTGCTAGAAGCGATGGCGGGACATGACCCCCGAGATTCAACATCCGTTAATCGCCCTGGCGAGGCCTATCAGGACCATCTACAGCAATCACTGAAAGGACTGCGAATTGGCATCCCCAAAGAGTATTTCGGTGATGGCTTGGACAGCAACGTGGCAGCAGTCATTGAAGCGGCGCTAAAAGATTACGAAGCCATGGGCGCAACGCTGCACGAGATATCGCTGCCGCGTACAGCACTGTCGATACCCGCGTACTACGTAATCGCCCCAGCGGAAGCCTCCACCAATCTTTCGCGGTATGACGGTGTGCGCTACGGCCACCGCTGTGACAACCCCAAAGACCTTGAAGATCTATACACACGCAGTCGGGAAGAGGGTTTTGGCGCCGAAGTCCAGCGCCGGATTCTGGTGGGCACCTACGCTCTCTCATCGGGCTATTACGATGCCTATTACAAAAAAGCCCAACAGGTGCGCCGACTCATCGCAGGTGACTTTGCAAGCGCCTTCGACTCTGTGGATGTTATTGCCGGCCCCACGACCCCCGGCGTTGCCTTTGAACTGGGCTCCAAGACCAGTGACCCCACGGCCATGTATCTGGAGGACATTTACACGTTATCCGTGAATCTAGCCGGACTTCCCGCCATGAGCCTACCGGCCGGCTTTAGCAGCGGTCTACCGGTGGGATTACAGCTCATCGGGCAACATTTTGACGAAGCACGCCTCCTCGCGGCGGCTCATCAGTTTCAGCAGCGCAGCGATTGGCATCGTCAGACGCCCAAATTGGAGCTGTCAGCATGAGCCGTGAAATGGTCATCGGCCTGGAGGTACACCTACAGCTCGCGACCCGCTCCAAGATTTTCTCCGGCAGTGCGACAACCTTTGGCGCAGAACCCAACACCCAGGCCAATGCGGTAGATCTGGCGATGCCGGGCATGCTGCCGGTGCTCAATGTGCAGGCCGTACGCTATGCCGTTATGTTCGGTCTGGCTATTGATGCACAGATTGGCAAACGCTCGGTCTTTGATCGCAAAAACTACTTTTATCCGGACCTGCCCAAGGGCTATCAGATCAGCCAGTTCGCAGAGCCCATCGTCGGCGTGGGGCGCTTCGCCTTCAACCTCCCCGATGGGTCACAAAGCGAAGTGGGCATTACCCGCGCCCACCTCGAGGAGGACGCCGGCAAGTCATTGCACGAAGATTTTCATGGCATGACCGGCATCGATCTGAACCGTGCTGGAACGCCGCTTTTGGAAATTGTGACGGATCCGGATTTTCGCAGCGCTGAGCAGGCCGTAGCCTTTCTCAAGGCGCTTCACAGTCTGGTGACCTACCTGGGTATATCCGACGGCAATATGGCCGAAGGTTCGATGCGCTGCGATGTAAACCTGTCACTGCGCCCAAAGGGTAGCGATGCCCTCGGCACACGAACCGAAATCAAGAACGTTAATTCATTCCGTTTTGTGGAAAAAGCCATCCACTGCGAACGCCTGCGACAGGAAGACATCCTGGATGACGGCGGTAGCATCGTTCAGGAAACCCGTCTCTACGACGCCGACCGCGATGAAACCCGCTCTATGCGCAGTAAGGAAGTCGCCAACGACTACCGCTACTTCCCCGAGCCGGACCTACTGCCTGTAATCGTCAGCGATGCCGATATCGCTGAGATTGCAGCCACGCTACCAGAGCTCCCCCAGGCGCGAAGAGCGCGATTTGAGGAAGCCTATGGCCTGTCCGAATACGACGCCGGGGTGCTCACCGATGAGCGCGCGGTGGCGGACTATTTTGAACTCACAGCAGCAGCCAGTGGCGATGCCAAGCTCGCGGCTAACTGGATACAGGGCGATCTGCTGGCCGCGCTCAACGCCGAGGATATGCAGATAGGCGCCTGCCCCGTGCAAGCATCGCAGCTCGCAGGACTGATTGAGCGCATCAAAGACCAAACAATTTCTGGAAAGATTGCCAAGCAGGTCTTCGAGGCCATGTGGAAGGGTGAAGGCGATGCAGATGCCATCATCGAGGCACGAGGATTCAAACAGGTCTCCGACAGTGGCGCCCTGGAATCCATGGTCGATCAGGTGGTCGCCGACAATCCGGATCAGGTGGCTCAGTACCGCGCTGCGGATCCCGCCAAGCGTAAAAAGCTTAGCGGATTCTTCGTGGGACAAATCATGAAGGCTTCTAAAGGACAGGCTAATCCAAAAATGGTGAACGACTTGCTCGTCACTCGCCTGGACGCCGACAGCAACTAGCGGACATCACAGATGCGCAAAGACAAAGCCAAAGTACTTGATGAGCAGTGGGACGACGAACGTGTGGCGAGCTTTCTTGAGCCACGGCCAGGCGATGGTGAGAACGCTGATTTTCAGCTCTTGCTACGGGCCTATCAGAGCATGCGCGATAGCGATTTTGCGCGCTTTATACCGTTGTTTTGCACTGCCGGTCGCGATATCAATGCCACCGGGCGCGAAGGCAAGACCTTGCTAGAAGAAGTGGGTGAACATCATCACGGGGCAGCCTACGCCGAGACACTCAAGACGCACGGCGCGGGGTGAAGCGACCCCTCAAGAAGTGCCCTGCTCGTAGGACACCCGACCCCGCATAAAACGTTCACGATTTTCGCGTTTCTTCTCTTCACTCTTTGCCAGCAGCACCAATACCGCTCCCGTACCCCCAAGATTAGGGGGTGCGCTATGGAACGCCTGTACGGGGGGCAACTCTCTCAACCAGTGATCCACAAAGCCTTTGAGTATTCCCACGGCCTCACTATTCGGACTGCGCTCACCCTTGCCGTGCACGATGAGTACGCTACGCAGACCCAATTCATGACACTCGCTGATAAAGCCGTAGATTTCTCGCCGCCCCCGCTGCACGTTCATCCGGTGCATATCCAAACGTGCCTCAGCCGTGTAACGCCCCTTTTTGAGCTTGCGGTAAACGCCGTTTTGAATGCCCGGACGCTTGAACTCCAGCACAAACCACGGATCCAGTGGTTTTACGCCTTCATCGGCCAGCGGGTTGCTGTCACGACCCCGCTCTGTAACGGCGGCCTCTCGACGAAGCTGCGCCGCCGCTTTATCCGCGGCCTCACGCTTTAGGCGAACGCGCGCTTCGGTTTTGATGGGCGTCACATCCCCCATCTCGCTCAGGAAGTCGTCATCACTGCTCATGGGCGCCTCCTTGTGGTTGTGGCCGCAAACTACACATCAGCGTAGGATTTAATCTCGTCGCATCTCAAGCTCGGTCTAACGCGAGAATCATCGTTAGCCCAGCATTGCTATTGTGCTCGCGTTAAACTACGCAAACTACCACCCTCACAGATCAGGATGACAATTGGAAGGCGATCTTGTATACGGTGCCGGCTGCCTCGTTCGGGGCGGCAAGATGCTCAGTCACCCTAGGTTACGACCCTTTGTTATCGTGCCTTTGACTATCAATGTGCTGATTTTTGGCTCACTGATAGGATGGGGGCTCAGTAACTTCATAGCTTGGATAGATAGCTGGCTTGCGTGGCTGCCCGATTGGCTGTCGTTTCTTGAATGGATCCTCTGGCCCCTCATCGGTATCACCGTAGCCCTGGTGACCGGCTATATGTTCACTGCGGTCGCGCTAATTATCGCGTCCCCGTTCAATGCCTTACTGGCAGAGAAAGCCGAAGAGCTTATTACCGGTCAACCCGTTCAAGGCCTTGAGGGTCTTGGCGCAGCATTGATGAGCGTACCTAGAGGGATATTTCGGGAAATCGCCAAACTGATGTACTACATCCCCATGGCACTCATGGTGCTAATCATCAGCTTTATACCCGCGGTCAATGCGGTTGCCCCCTTCCTCTGGTTACTGCTTGGCGCCTGGATGATGAGTCTGCAGTTTGTGGATTACCCCATGGATAATCATCAGGCGAGCTTCAAAGACGTGCGCATTGCCGTGGCGGATCGACGCCTGTCCAGTCTCGGCTTCGGTGGCATGGTTGCGGCTCTGGCGAGCGTACCAATCGTTAATTTTTTCGTGGTGCCCGCCGCGGTGGTGGGTGCGACGATTTTGTATGTCGAGGATCTTCGGTAAGCGCCGGATCTACTACGGAGTGCGAGCGTCGAGCGTCGCAGCCTGTTTGGGTTTGCGCGGACGTCGCGAGCCATGGATGGCGAGCGCCGAGCCTGTCATGGACGACGCTTTTTGGCGATCCGCGCAAGCCCAAACAGGCTGTGGCGATCGACAGCGCAAACCACCTCAGCTAAATCCCACCGACTCAACGAGACAGCAGTTCCTCGGGCGGATGCTCACAGCGTACAGGTGTACCTAACAGCGCCTCTAGATCCGGGAGAAGGAACGCATCGTCCTCACTCGCAAAACTGATAGAGGTACCACTAGCACCGGCACGGCCCGTACGACCGATACGGTGCACGTAGTCTTCGGGGTCTTCGGGGAGGTTGTAGTTCACGACATGACTAACGCCATCAACGTGAATACCGCGACCCGCAACGTCGGTGGCAACAAGAACTGAAATCTCACCCTTCTTGAATTGATCGAGCGTCTTGGTGCGTTTGGCCTGAGCGATCTCGCCGCTCAACATGCCGCAGGTAATACTGGCTTTGCGCAGTCGCTCGTACAAACGACGCACCTGGTCCCGGCGGTTCGCAAAGACAATAACGGACGTCGCGTCGTCGCTGCGCAAAAGATTAACCAAAATGCGGAAGCGCTCCTCGCTGCTGGCCAGGTAAATGCGCTGATCCACAGAGTCCGTCGCTACATGATCCGGCTCAATATCAACGGTGACAGCGTCGGTGGTCCATTGCTCCGACAAGTTGATGATGTCCTGGGTGAACGTCGCAGAGAACAACAGCGTCTGCCGATAGTCCTTGTGCGGGGTCTGACGCACGATGCGCTTTACCTGGGGGATAAAGCCCATGTCGAGCATGCGATCGGCCTCATCCAATACAAGCACTTCGACCTGATCAAGCACCAGATCGCGACGACCGGTAAAGTCTATGAGTCTGCCCGGAGTCGCGACAACCAAATCCACCACCTCCCGGCCGAGTTGATTCAACTGCTTCTGATAATCCATACCCCCGATGAGGGTGCAGGTATTCAAACCGGTATACTTGCCAAGATCTGCCGCATCCGCCGCGATCTGCATGACCAACTCGCGTGTGGGTGCAATGACCAGCGCTCGAGGCTCGCCCAAAAACCGCTCACCTTCATGGGGGTTTTTCAGAAGATCTTCAAAAATCGTGATCAAGAAAGCCGCCGTCTTGCCTGTCCCGGTCTGAGCCTTGCCGATGGCGTCATGGCCCTGGAGCGTATGGGGTAATACCTGTGCTTGGATGGGCGAGCAGTACTCGAAACCAATCTCAGCAATGCCGTGCATCAGCGTCGAGTGCAGGTCCAGATCGTGGAAACGGGTCTTACCTTCCTCGGGTGCAACGTCGAACTCATCGACGCTCCAAGAGGAGTCAGCGCTATCGGATTTTGCTCGACCATTTTTGGAAGAGCGGACATTATTGGAACTGGTCAAAGGGACATCCGCCTTAAATTTAAGGCGCGAAGTCTAGCATTTTTGGCGAATAATTGATCAACGATTAATCAGACGCCCAAGGTAGTAGTCCACACTCACATATCGGCCACCGCCGGTAAAAAGTAAAGACAGCAGCATGAGCAAATAAGTCACAGCAAACTCAATGCCGTTATTGAGGATCACGAAGCTCCCTTTTTCCGTAAGCCAGCTGTAGTTACCGTGTTCGCGCAGCAAATCTCGGGCAGCAGCTAAACGCTGAGCCACTTCCGGCGCACCGGAATCGGCAATGGCTTCCCATCCGTAACCCCAATGCACGGTAAAGATCGCCACAAGCATGGTGATGATCAGGGGGATCGAAATCCAGCGTGTTGCCAAGCCCAGCAGCAGCAGCAAAGCACCGATAGCTTCTGTATAAGCAGCGAGATAGGCCAGGAGTGCAGGAAACGGCAAACCCAGTCCGTACTCCGCGTTGCCAAACCATTCAATGGTGTTTTCCATACCGCCGATTTTCTGTGTGCCGGCCATCCAGAACACAGGCACAAGATACAAACGCAGCGCGAGCGGCGCGAGTCCGTCAAGATAAGCAAGACGCCCGAAAAGCGCCTCCTGAAAGCGACTAAAGCCATGAACCAACGAACTCACTGCACCCACTAATCTAGTCCTCTGTACCTTCTATCAGACCGTACTGTGTATCTTCTGATAGTTCTGACCACGGACATCGAGTCCCGTTCCCGTAATTATTACCGGACGCCCAAGCCCCAAGCTGGCTCTAGGTCAGATCTTTGCAATCGGGGCAATCGGCGCGACGCGCTATGTCCACAATATTTTGCTCGTAGCTGCGCAGATCCATCATCAAAATCCGGGAGCGCAGTGAATCACCCCAGCCGGTCAGTATTTTGATCACTTCCAGAGCCTGAAGAGTGCCGAGGACCCCGACTACAGGACCCAGTACGCCATTGTCACGACAGGACAGCGCAGTGTCGGCGCCCTCTTGAGGATACAGGCAGCGGTAGCAGGCCCCGCCGCTCGCCACATCAAAGGTGGCAAGCTGGCCCTCGGATCGAGCTGCTGCTGCAGAGACCAATGGCTTAGCTGCGCGAATACAGGCGCGATTCAAAGCGAAACGCGTGGGGTAGTTATCCGTACCGTCGGCAACTAAATCAACGCTGGCCACGGCTTGGAACAAAGCCTCATCCTGCAGTTGCTCGGTGAATTGGGAAACTCGACAATCAGGATAGTGCGCACCGATCAAGGCCGCCGCAGACGCGGCTTTGAAACGGCCTATGTCGGCCTCACCGTGCAATATCTGTCTATGGAGGTTCGTCCGCTCGACCGTATCACCATCAGCCAAAATCAAACGCCCTACGCCCGCTGCCGCAAGATAAATTGCCAAAGGGCTCCCCAAACCACCGCAGCCAACAACCAATACCCAGGCATCCCTGAGCCGTTCCTGATACTCCAGCGTGAAGTCAGGCAACATCAATTGTCGACTGTACTGCTCAAGCTCGCGATCGCTCAGCATTGGCCTACTCCCTGGTACCCTTGGGCAAGATTACCCGCTAGCTTTATCTCACCATCCCCGGCCATGAACCGCCACTTACGCGCTCATGACCTGCAAGATCCTGATAGCTTGCCACATTTAGGAATCCAGTAGCCGTCAGCAGAGCACGCACCGCGCTGCCTTGCTCAAATCCATGTTCGAGTAATAGTTGACCCTCAGGTTCCAGATGCTGAGGAGCCTGACTAACGATCTTGCGAATATCATCTAAGCCGTCGACACCAGACACCAGTGCGGCGCGCGGCTCAAAGCGCAGGTCGCCGGTATCAAGGTGTGCATCGTGCTCGGCAATGTAAGGGGGATTACTAACAATGAGTGCGAAACGTTCATCAAGCCCCGAGAACCAGTTGCCGGACAGCCACCGCACCCGCTCCAAGCCCAGCTGCTTCGCATTAGCGATGGCGACTTCCAGCGCTTTGGTACTGCGCTCCACCGCCACGATGCGCCACCGCGGCCGCTCGCTAGCAAGCGCCAAAGCGATCGCACCTGACCCCGTGCCCAAATCAAGCACAGTCGCGGAATCAGACAAGTTCAGCGCCAGAGCCTGCTCGATCAGTAACTCGGTATCCGGTCGGGGAATCAAGGTCGACTCGTTAACCTGAAGGGATAGCGTCCAAAAATCCCGTGCTCCTAGCAGGTAAGCCACGGGCACACCCTGAGAGCGTTGCAGCAACCAATCTCTGTAACGTTGCACGAGGGTCTCGGCGACTTCGGCTTCCGGCCACGCCATGAGGTAACTGCGGGGTTTGTTGAGCGCCGCGCAAAGCAGGACCTCGGCTTCTCGGCGCGCCTCATCTCCTCCCAGCAGGGTGCTTTCGGCGAGCAAGTCTCGAACGCAGCTCATTACTGCCCGGACATAGCCGCCAATTGATCGGCCTGATGCTCCTGACGAAGCGGCCCGACAATCGAGACCATATCACCGCCCATCACTTCATCAAGTTTGTAGAGGGTAAGGTTGATCCGGTGATCTGTGACCCGCCCCTGAGGGAAGTTGTAGGTGCGTATCCGATCCGAGCGATCCCCGGTACCAACAAGATTGCGCCGCTGCTCGGCTTGCTCACTTGCCTGCGCAGCTTCAGCGCTATTGTTGAGCTTGGCCTGCAGTAACGACATCGCCCGGGCGCGGTTCTTATGCTGAGAACGCTCGTCCTGACACTCAACCACTATGCCTGAGGGTAAGTGGGTCAAACGCACCGCGGAATCTGTTTTGTTAACGTGCTGCCCGCCGGCCCCGGAAGCGCGATAGGTATCCACGCGCAGGTCTGATTTATTGATCTCAATCGCTTCCAGCTCTTCAGGCTCCGCAAGAATCGCAACCGTACAGGCCGAAGTATGAACACGTCCCTGAGATTCGGTCTCGGGAACGCGCTGAACGCGATGCGCGCCAGATTCGAACTTCAAATACGCATAGACATCCGTGCCTTCGATGCGACTAATGACCTCTTTGTAACCACCGTGCTCGCCGGAGCGTTCAGACAACACCTCGATACGCCAGCCCTGCCGCTCGGCAAAGCGCGTATACATACGCTGTAAGTCACCCGAAAAAATAGCCGCTTCATCGCCCCCGGTGCCTGCGCGAATCTCGAGAAATATGTTGTGGCTGTCCCGAGGGTCCCGAGGGAGCAAGAGCAGCTGAAGCTCGGCCTCAAGCGCTTCACGCCGAGCCTCCCCTTCGTTTATCTCAGCTTTTGCCATCTCCTGCATATCCGCATCATCATCGGATAGCATCGACTCAGCAGCCTCGATATCTCCAAGAAGTTCACGGTATTGGCTAAAGGATTTGACGACGGCTTCTAACTCAGAATACTCCCGGGACAGGCGACGAAACTGGTCCTGATCAGAAATAACCCCGGCATCGCTGAGCAGAGCAGAGACTTCTTCGTGACGCTCAGACAGCGTCTCCAACTTGAGCAGCAGCGATGGCTTCACTGCAGCGTCGGGCCGGGTGTCCGGGGACTCTCGCTCTCGATGGCACTCTTTGCTTGCGCAGCATTGGTCACTGGTGACATTGGCGATATTGCGGCTGACTCACTCGATGATGCCTCGGTGTTTTGCTCTGTCTTATCTGATGGACTACCTGATGGACTACCTGATGGACTACGCGCTGTATTAGGCTGCGCGTCAAGGTCATCGACCCGCAAGCCCAGCAGACGCGCGGCATGACCCAGTACGTCGTGACGCCCCTCCGCACTAGCCTTTTTAAGACCGGTGGTGGGCGCATGTATCAGTTTGTTGGTAATAGCCCGGGCAAGCTGCACAAGCACCTTCTGAGGGTCCTCGCCGCGAGAAATAGAAGTCAAGGCTCGCTCGAGCTCGCGCTGACGCAGGGCCTCCGCAGACTGTCGGTACTCTTTGACCAGATCTACCGCACCCAGAGAACGCTGTTCTTCACCGACGCTGGCGATACCCAGAGCAATAATCTCGTCGGCCTTGCTGACCTCTTTTTGCCGGGCTCGCAAATTACCGTCGACGATCTGTCCAAGATCATCCACGCTGTACAGATACACATCGCGCAGATCTCTCACCTGCGGCTCGATATCTCGTGGTACAGCGATGTCTATCATCAACATAGGCCGGTGACGTCGCACCTTGAGTGCCGACTCCACCGTACCTTTCCCGATAATAGGCAACTGGCTGGCGGTAGAAGTAATCACAATATCCGACGTCGGCAGATGATCC